>NZ_JDWJ01000002.1:0-745706 GCF_012932895.1 Pseudomonas sp. KD5
GTGGCATGGGCACTGTCGCCGTCCTTGTCGGTGATGGTGGCGGTCAGGGTCACCAGGTTATCCGAGGTCAGACTCGTCGAATCATCCGGATTGGTAGGGTCGGGATGCACTACGGCCCGTTGCTGGTCGAGGGTGACGTCACCGTTGGCAGCAACGCTGACCGTGAACACCAACAGGTTGGTGGTGGCCGTGCGGCCTTCGACTACGGTGCCGTTGAGCGACAGGTTGACTGCCTCACCAGTGGCCGTATCGGTCAGCCCGGAGGCACCGGCTACCACGCCCAGTGCATAGGTCAGCGTACCGGCACCGTCGGCGCCAAACGCCGAGGTGAAGTTGGCGGCGAAGTTCTGGGTGGCGTCGGTCGTCAACACCGTTTCGTCGACCGTCAGCGTTGGCTCGCTGCCGGTGGTGCTGATGCTCGGTCCGTCGTCCTTGAACACCAGGTTCTGGCCGATGTTCAGGGTGGCATGGGCACTGTCGCCGTCCTTGTCGGTGATGGTGGCGGTCAGGGTCACCAGGTTATCCGAGGTCAGACTCGTCGAATCATCCGGATTGGTCGCGTCGGGATGCACCACGGCCCGCAGCTGGTCGAGGGTGACGTCACCGTTGGCGGCGACGCTGACCGTGAACACCAGCAGGTTGGTGGTGGCCGTGCGGCCTTCCACGACGGTGCCGTTGAGCGACAGGTTGACGGCCTCACCGGTGGCGGTATCGGTCAGCCCGGAGCCGCCCGCGACCACGCCCAACGCATAGGTCAACGTACCCGCACCATCGGCGCCAAACGCCGAGCTGAAGTTGGCGGCAAAGTTCTGGGTGGCGTCGGTGGTCAGCACCGTTTCGTCGACTGTCAGCGTTGGCTCCGTGCCGGTCGCACTGACGCTCGGCCCGTCGTCTTCGAAGATCATCTTGGAGCCGATTTCGGCGGTCGAGGTGGAGGCTTGGCGCAGCGAGAAGCCGCCGATATCAAAATCGGCGTGGTTATCGCCCCTGGCGTCTAGGGCCGCCCCGTTCTCGATGAGCACGCGGTTGTGATCTGAGGTTGTGGTGTATTCAATCTGGTAGCCGGCTTTAATGCCGGTGAGTGTTGCAACCCCACCCGTAAAGCTGATGGTGATGGTCGGATCATTCACCGAGCCGTCGGAGTTTTCGATTACCAGCCCGGTGCTATTGTTGATGACTTGAACATTGGTGATGGCAACCGGCGTGTCATTCGCATAGCCGTTGACGAAATTCGCGCCAGGTTCAGCAGCGGTGCTGAATGCGCTGATTTTTACCACCGCACTCTTACCGCTTTGCAACTGTACGACGTCGAAATTGGCCGATGTCGAATTGTAGACGCCGGTAAAGTCGATGTTGGACTCAACATCGGCTTCGGTCTGACTAAGGTTGGGAACGGTCACATCCTGCCGGGCACCGGTGACGAACGAAAAGCGGATGCCTTCCTGTTCCACAATCATCTGGTTGTTGGTGCCTATGGTGGTCGGCCCACCGCCCTGGCTGGTATTGATCGTGTCGCCGGTGTTTATGTTGGCGCCACTTGACTGGTCTGCAGGGTCCTTACCGGTGGCGATGATGGTGGGATCGGTGATCCGCACAACACCATTGACGGTTTCAGTTGTCGGGTTCGCTTTCGTGAACATCAGGAAGAGGTTCTGACCCGAGGGCGCACCGGCCAGGCTGAATCCCAGGTCCTGAGTGACTCCGACGAACACCTTATCCTGCAGATTAAGCGAATCATCGGGATTCGTCGCATCGGGATGCTTGAGCGGTTGGTACTCCACGGTCCAGATCTTGCCGCCCGTGACCGGCGATCCGGTTTCTTCGATATAGCCAGCGAACACGATCGCGCCGGCTGGGCCACCGGCTCGGCCCACAACGATATTGTTGTTGTTCGTATCGGTATAGAGAAGGATGCTGGTGCCATCGAGGGTATCCAGTCCACTGTCCACGCCGTCGAGCGGTGCGCCAGCGCTGTCGACGAATCTGATGTCGGTAATGCCGGACGCGTCGGTGAGGGTGAACGCATTGCTGCCGGTGTCGCCCGCGGCACCGGTATAGCCACTCAAGGCCGCACCTGTTGCGGTACCTGCACCCAGTGCGGTCAAACGGGTAGAGAAGGCCGAAGGTAGAGAGGCCAGCAGAATGTCGTTGTCGTCAGCGTCTCCCGCGGGGGTTGGCGTGGCGGTGAGGTTCTGCAACCCGGCCGTTTCATCCAGCGTAACGTTTGCACCGGGCGTAACGCTCAGAGCGTTGGCCGTAATCGACGTTAAGTTGAGAGAGGTCGGATCGCTCGTTAGCGATGAATTTTGCTCGCGAATAGTCATGACGTTCTCCTGAGCAATTACGGTCATCGAGGCCTGACCATTGACCTCTACAACTATGACTAAGCGCTGGAGATTGAACATTGGCCGATACTCCCAAACGGGGTGGGAGTTTCGGCCTATATGGGAGGGGGAACGGAGTGAGGACGCTAAAAAGCGGCACCACATATTCCGTTTATGTATGAGGATATGACGCCGGGGCTCAAGGTTGTCCGGTCTTTACCCGCCCGTATGTCGAGCTGAATTTGAGTCAACTCGGGCGGCCGGATTTGGGAACCCCCCAAGTGATTACTGGCAGGCGGAGTTCATGCGCTGCTTCCTCGCCGCCGAATCACGATGGGCTGCTCGATCAGCCGCAGTTCGAGCTCGCCCGAGGCCGGCACGAAGCGCGGGCCAGTGCTTTCAGGCGTTGCCCGCAACCTCCAGGTGCGCTGCACCTTCGCCAGTTTGGCGACTCCCGACGCCACGGACCAGCGCCGGCAGACCTTCTCCAGCTTGAGCGGGTAAATGGTGAGTTGGTCGCCGTTGAAGTGCATGCGCAGGAAGCATTTATGGTCGGCGATGCGTTGCGAGGAAAAAACCACCTCGCTATGCAGCCCCCATAAAGTGTTGGCCATCACCATCCAGGCACCGAATAGCAGGCCTCCCAAACTACCACCGAGCACCAGTGTCCCCACCAGGAACAACAAGACCTGGAGCAGGTTTTCTACCTCGAACTGCAAGTAGTGGATGTTGATACGGCCCATGAGCCACAGCAGCCCGATCGCCAGTCCCAGATGAAGCAACCCGTGAACGGCCCCGACGCCATAGGCAAGCTTTCGGGTGCGCTTGACCCCGGCGGCTGAGAGCACTGCGCAGCCCAACACAATGGTCACGGCGAGCATCACCGACGAAGGACTGTGTGCCAGGACCAGGACCAGTTGTCGCCATACCTCGCGCAGGTTGGGAATAGATACTTCGAGGCCAGACAATACCTCGACGAGGCTGCGATTATCGCGCGCCGGGTGGGGCACCTTGCTGGCGCTTTCTACCATCCAGTCGAACAGCAGGTACAAGATAGCCAACATGCCGCAGAACGAGAGGTTGTGGGTGGGTAGCCGCCATGCCCGGTTACGCAGCTGTTCGGAGGTTTTTTTATCCGGGTAGGTTGCCGCCAGCTCGTAGTGCTGTGGCGTTCCGCCGACGCTGATCGGCTCGGGCGGATCGGGAAGTTGATGAGTGCCATGCAGGAAGGCGCCACCGCCTCCACAGGTGATGCGTTGCGGTGCTTGGCTGCCGGCTTTTGGCTGGTAGCGCGCGTAGTGGTGCGAGTCTCCGGCCAGGACCACCGCCAAGTGGTCACCCAAGAGCTGTTCGATCTCGCGCAGACTGCTGAAGCGCAAGGTCTGGGTCTCGATCGAGGGCAGGGTCTTGCGCCCCACGCGTGCGAGTCGTTCGGCCTCATCCACCCAGCTCGGCTCGGGTGTACAGAGGATCACGCGGTCGCCTGGCTGCAGTTTGGCGCGCATCTCTTCGAAGTACTGCTTCTGCTGTCGATCGATCATCGACTCCAATTGCAGGTCCAGGCCCCAGATCCACCAGCCATTGGGCAGCTGCAGTACGTAATAACTGGTGCGCTGACGGGTTTCCCAGCCGCCGATGGGCTTCTGCTCGCAAAACAGTTGAGAGAAACCGCGCAGGCCGTCATACCAATCGTGGTTGCCGGGCGTCGCCACCATCCACGGTGCACCCGGCTGCGGCACGGGCTGGTCCTGCTCATTCGGGCGAACCTTGGGGACCGGCGCGGGGAAGGCGGCGCGGAAGGGATCAAGGAAGCGGGTGCGATAGCCGGATTGGGCCGGTGTGGGGTAGACCTGATCGCCGCCGAGCAGCAGCACGTCGCCGCGCGGCAGCGTGAGCTCCGGCAACTTGACATCCTGGCTGACGCACAGCGCCATGGAATAGGTGGAGTCCCAGCCATCGCCGGTATCCGCCAGGTAGTCGATCCACACGTCACCGTCGGCAGCCACCTGGATGGGCGGGTTAGAGTCCCGGGGGTTGAGCATGGCCAACACATCGCGTGGGTCTGCGAAGGCACCCATGGTGGTGGCGGCGGCCGATTGCATGCCCGTGCGCATGAGCTGAAACGGGCCTAGCCAGTTGACCATCGACTCCTGGGTGTAAAGTTCGATGCGGCTATTGGTCGTGGAAGATTGGGTGGCGTGGGTCATGGCGAGGAGCGCAGAGTGCCCCTCTTCAAAGTGTCCCTCTCCAGGGCGGAACTCAATCGATTGCTCCTTCATCGCCTAGCCTCCATTGCTGTAAAGAGTCCGGGTACATCAGGTGGGGTTTGACTTCTTGTCGGTTGATTCAGAATAGGTCAGTTATGCGATAGCCGCCGGTTCATGGCAAGACGATCAAAACGATGGACCCGCCGCAATGGCGGGTCCGGAAGGGGGATCAGAGTGTCGGCAACTGCCCGATGCGACCCATCATCTCGGTCACGATCTGCAGGTCCAGCAGGAACTGGTCGACGGTCTTGAACTCGTTGTCGTTGTGGCCGGTGTACTTGAGCTCGGGCCTGGCCAAACCGAACTGCACGCCGTTGGGCAGCTCATGGACCGAAGTGGCGCCGGCTGAGGTACCGAACTTGTGTTCCATGCCAAGGTTTTCGCTGGCCACGGCCAACAGCGCCTTGACCCATTCACCTTCGGGGTTGCGGTACATCGGCTCGGCGATCTTGTAGTCGAAAGCCACTGCAATGTGAGTCTTCTTGCTCCAGGCACCCAGCTTTTCGGCGATTTCAGCCTTGAGCGCTTCCGGGGACTTGCCCTTCGGCACGCGCAGGTTGACCGCAAGCTTGAAGGCTTTTTCATCCATCCCGACATAGGTCAGGGAGGTGGTCAGCGGCCCCATGAAGGCATCGGAAAAACCGACCCCCAATTTGCCGCCCAGGTAGTCCAGCCCCCAGTTGTCGACGGCGTAGCGGGCGGCGTCGGTAATGTGGTTGTGCTTGAGCGCGACCTTGCCATCGAGGCTGTTGATGAAGCCCAGCATCCGTGCCACCGGGTTGATGCCTGACTCGGGTTCGGAGGAGTGGGCAGAAACGCCGGTGACCGTGAGCTTGACGTCCTTGCCGACGACCTTGGCGGTCACCTCGAAGTTGCCGCCATTGCGCTTGGCATAATCGCTACCTGCCTTCTGCAGACTGGCGGCCAGTTCGGCGGGCTTGTCAGTTAAAAGGGTGGCGACCGACGTCGACGGAATCTGGTTGGTTGCCAGGCCGCCCGTCATTGAGGTGATTTCGGCACCCTTGCCCTGAGCGTTGCGCCGGGCGAAGTTCGCCATGACGGTGCCGTAGCCTTTCTCGGCAATCACCACCGGGTAGCCGCCATCCAGCGCCAGGTTATAGTTGGGTGTCGGGTTGTGTTCGAAGTAGTAGGGGATGGCGTCGCCGGTGGTTTCCTCGGTGGTGTCTACCAGCAGCTTGAAATGGCGAGCCAGCGGCAGCTTCTCTTCCTTGATGATCTTCATGGCGTAGAGCGCAACCACGATGCCGTTCTTGTCATCTTCGGTGCCTCGGCCATACATACGGTCGCCGACCAGGGTGACCTTGAACGGATCGAGGCGGGTGCCGTCTTTCAGGACCCAGTTCTCCGGCGTCACGGGCACCACATCGGCATGTGCGTGAATGCCCACGATTTCGTCGCCAGCCCCTTCGAGGGAGATCTCATAGACGCGGTTGTCGATATTGCGAAAGTTCAGGTCGAAGGCCTGGGCAAGGCCCTTGAGCTTGTCGGCGATCTTGATGAATTCAGGGTTCTCGTGCTGGGCCACACCGTCCACGCGGAAGGTCGGGATGGCCACCAGTTCGCGCAGGGTCTCGGTGGCCGCGTTGCCGTACTTCACCCGCGCATAGAGGCCAAGCAGGCGATGAATCTCGTTCTGCTGTTCAGCGGAAAGGGGCTTGTTGCCCTGGAAAGCACTGATTGTCGGGCCAAGATTGCCGGTTTTGGCAAGCTCGCTCTTGGCCAGGCGTTCCAGGAACTGCCTGAAATCCGTTACTGATGCATCGCTGAAGGTCTTGAGGATGGTCGCGCTCTGTTGCGGGGTAATGTTGGCGTGCGCTGAGGTGGTGAACGACGAAAGGCTGGCCAGCATCAGGGTTGTCGCGGCCAGGTGCTTGAGTGAGAAATCCATTGCTGGGGGCATTCCTTTGCAGGTGGTTGGTAGGAAATATCTGATTGATTAGTCAGAAACTTTTCCAAATTAACACCAAGAGGGAGTAGTACGGGAGTACCTGAAGTGCGATCTGTCGCACAGAAATGCAAAAGCGACGCAGAAATGAAAAAGCCTACCAATGCAACTCGAAGGCATTTTGCGCGCCCGTCTGGAGGCTGCTGCCCAAGCGTTTGCACTCGCGAGAAAGGGTGTCTTGCAGCCATTGACGGTCATCCCCTTCGGCGCGACAGAGGCGAAAGCGCTGCAGGCGAGTGGGTATCAGCTCCAGCGTCTGCAGGTGCCCGTCCGGGGCCAGCGAGGCAAAGTACAAAAGCCCCAGGTCGCCGCGATATTCTGCGTGGCCCTCGATGCCTTCGTAATCGTTCAGCAGATCCCCGCAGCCATAGAGAATCAGGCGTTCGCGATACACCTCGATACCCTTGATGTGGTGCGAGGAGTGGCCGTGCACCACATCAACTCCGGCCTCGTCGATCAAGGCATGGGCGAACCGGACCTGTTCACGAGGGATCTCAAACCCCCAGTTGCCGCCCCAGTGAATGGAGGCCACCACCCGATCCCCCGGATTTTTGTACTTGAGAATTCGTTCGGCCACAGGGCGCAGGCTTTGCATCGACAGATCTTCCAGTCGCGCGACGCCCGCGCGGCTATCCGTGGCGGCCCACTGCGGTGGAATGCCGCTGTCGGGAGCGCCGAGGCCAAACACCAGCAAGCGCCGCCCGTCAGGCTGCGCCAGCACGGCGGGCGCTTCGGCGGATTGCCGGTTGTGCCCGGCGCCGGCACTGCATATGCCGTTGTTCGCCAGGGTGGCCAACGTATCGGCCAGGCCAGGCGCGCCCCAGTCCAGCACATGGTTGTTGGACAGCACGCAGCAGTCGATGCCGGCGGCACTGATGGCCGGGAAGTTCTCCGGGCTCATGCGGTAATTGATGCCCTTTGGCTCCGGTCGTCCGCGTCGGGACACCGCTGTTTCCAGGTTGATGATGCGTGCGTGTGGCTGGCGACGTTCGAACTCATCCAGCGCAACGCCCCAGATATAGTTGAAATCGACCGGGCGGGGAATCGGGCTATTGCGTCGTTCTGCCAACCGGACGTAATCGTCGGCTTTCTTGACGTAGTCTTCGTAAAGCCGTGGATCGCCAGGATGCGGCAGCACTGCGTCGATGCCTCGGGCGGTCATGACATCGCCGGTGAGAAACAGCTTCAGCGTATCGGTAACGGCTGCCATGGCACCCTCCGGATATCCCGAATAGCCTGGTTCAATAGTAAATGTCTGTTTTAAAACAAATTAGTTTGTTTTTGGGCTTCCCAGATGCAGCGAAAGTTGATAAATTTCCGCGCGTTCTTGCAGAGGCCCTTACGGGGCTTGCAGCGTAGGGACGCAGCAGCTCGATATTGCTCGCAAGCTGCGAAATCAGAAAGAGAGTGCCAGGCACTCATCGCAACAGCTACAGGGGCGTCGCCAAGCGGTAAGGCAGCAGGTTTTGATCCTGCCATGCGTTGGTTCGAATCCAGCCGCCCCTGCCATTTTCCTTACACTCATCCAGTCATGACTCAGTCGGCGGTATTGCGCGAGTCCAGGATGGTCGTGTTTACGAGAAACGCCAGTGCCGATTCGGCCTGGCGTTTTTTTGTGTCGGTTAAATATCCCTCCGAACGCAGCGAGCGCGACGCCGTAGCGGCGCGCTCGTCCGTCACTCAGTGGGGCGCGCGAGGGATGGTCTTGAGCAGGTCTTCAGGGCTGATGTGCCCGACAACCTGCTGCACGCTGCCCGGTTGCGGCAGACCAAGGATGTGCCCCTTCATCTTGCCGATCACGTGCATCTCGCAAGGCTTGCAGTCGAACTTCAGTGTCAGCACTTCGTCACCGTGCACCAGCTGCATCGGCGCGACCTTGGTGCGCACGCCGGTGACGCCTTTGGCCTGCTTGGGGCAGAGGTTGAAGGAGAAACGCAGGCAGTGCTTGGTGATCATCACCGGCACCTCGCCGGTCTCCTCGTGAGCCTCATAGGCCGCGTCGATCAGCTTGACGCCGTGACGGTGATAGAAGTCGCGGGCTTTCTGGTTGTAGACGTTGGCCAGGAACGACAGGTGGGACTCCGGGTACACCGGTGGCGGATTGGTCTCGGCCTTGCGACCACCCCGTGGGTGGGCTTCGATGCGGGCCGCGGTCAACGCTTCGATGACTTCGCGGCGCAAGGCCTTGAGCTGCGAGTTCGGGATGAAATACGCCTGCGGTGCATCCAGCTTGATATCCGTGGCGTGGTACTGCGTGGTGCCCAATTGGCCGAGCAAGTCGTGCAGTTGCTCCAGGGCTTGTTCCGGCTTGTTGGCCAGGCCGAATGGACCGTCCAGGGCGACATTGGCGCTGACACCTTCCTCGCTGGTGGCGGTCAGTTCCAGGCGATCCTCGCGCAGGCGAGCGACCCAGGCCAGGCCCACCCGGCGCTCGGCGGAGGTCTTGAGCAGGGCTTGCTGCCAGTTGTGGTCGAGGTTGCGGCTCAGCGGGTGATTCGGCCGCAACTGGTGCAGCCCCTTCGGCATTTCGTTGGGCTCGACACGGTAGCGGTAGCGCTTTTCACCGTCTTCTTCGAACTCGCCTTTCGGTTCGGCGATGTTGGTACGCCAGCCCACCACCTCGCGCTTGACCAGCACATTGAGGCCGTCGCCGTTGGACAGCGGTTCGTGGGTGACCACCAGCAGGTCGCGCTTGCCGACTTTCTCCACCACGCCCACCGGCAGGCCGGTGAAGGTCGGCGAGTCGAAGGCGCCGATGTCGATCTTGCGCTCGCTGACGAAGTAGTCGGTGCTGCCACGATGGAAAGTCTTGTCCGGATCGGGCAGGAAGAAGTGCGCGGTGCGGCCGCTGGAAGCGCGAGCCAGGTCCGGACGGTCTTCGAGGACGTCGTCCAGGCGCTGGCGATAGTAGGCGGTGATGTTTTTCACATAGCCCATGTCCTTGTAGCGTCCCTCGATCTTGAACGAGCGTACACCGGCTTCCACCAGCGCGCGGATGTTGGCGCTCTGGTTATTGTCCTTCATCGACAGCAGGTGTTTTTCGTAGGCGATCACACCGCCTTTTTCATCCTTGAGGGTGTAGGGCAGGCGGCATGCCTGGGAGCAGTCGCCACGGTTGGCACTGCGACCGGTCTGCGCATGGGAGATGTTGCACTGGCCGGAGAACGCCACGCACAGCGCGCCATGGATGAAAAATTCGATGGCCGCGTCGGTCTCGTCGGCAATCGCGCGGATCTCCTGGAGGTTCAGCTCGCGGGCCAGTACCAGCTGCGAGAAACCGGCCTGATCGAGGAACTTCGCCCGCGCCAGGGTGCGGATGTCGGTCTGGGTGCTGGCGTGCAGCTCGATCGGCGGGATGTCCAGTTCCATCACGCCCAGGTCCTGGACGATCAGCGCATCGACACCGGCGTCATACAACTGGTGGATCAGCTTGCGCGCCGGCTCCAGCTCGTTGTCATGCAGGATTGTGTTGATGGTGGTGAACACCCGCGCGTGATAGCGACGGGCGAATTCCACCAATTGGGCGATATCGCTCACCTCGTTACAGGCGTTGTGGCGGGCGCCGAAGCTCGGGCCGCCAATGTACACCGCGTCGGCGCCATGCAGGATGGCCTCGCGGGCGATGGCCACGTCGCGGGCGGGGCTGAGCAATTCCAGGTGATGCTTGGGTAGGGACATGTTTTTTTAGTCTGGCTTGTCACGGTCAAGGTGCGCATTGTAGCGGCGAAACGCCTGACCGGCACCCATGTGCTGCCCGATGGCGTTTGTCCGCTGAGCAACACGAATAACCATCGGCTTCATCCCTTGGCCGAATCCGATGGCTGATGTGATGAATCTGCCGCTGAGCAAGGATGGACAGGATATTCAGCCATGATTAATCGCAAGTGTTCGATGGCTTCCTGGTATTTACGATCGGCGTTGCGTCTTTTCTCCTGGTACTGCGTGAATTTTTCCGCGTCCATGTGGGGCTGATCGAGAAGATCAAGGGCGGCGCGGCTCAGGTCATAGGCTTCATTGAACAGTTGTCTGTTTCGTTCAAGCGCCAGATTCAGACAGGCTGTCGCTTGCTCGGAAGTCATCGTACCGTTCATTTGCCGCACCCTCTCGATTGGCGTGAAGGGGGAAGGATCAAATTCAAAGACGCTGGATCAAGACCCGGCTATCGACCGCGCCGCCACACCTTGAGGTAGTCCACGCTGAAAGTGGAGGGCAGATCGGCGTCGTCGACAACGCCGAACCAATTCCACATGGCCTCGCTGTCAAAGTTGATTTGCATCGGGAAGAACCAGTGGGTGTTCTTGGCCTCTCGCACCAGGACGCCGTCTACGTACCAGCGCAAGGTGTCGGGTTGCCAGTCAAAACCGTAGACATGAAAGTCGCGGGCCAGGCGCCACGGGGCGATCCAGCTGCTGCCGTCGCTGAGGTGGGCGGTGCTCTGTGGCGTGGCCCAGACATGGGCGTTCATGTTGTATAGACGGTCGAAGGCAGCGCCCTTGGTCTTGCCGCCGATCTCGAATATGTCGATCTCCGTGGCATTGTCGGCAATCCCCGTCCACGCTAGCCAGAAGGCGCTGGAACCCGCCGATTCCATGGGTTTGGCGCGGGCTTCGTAGTAGCCGTAAAAACTGCGCTCGATCGTGCGGACCATCGCCGAGCTATAGCCTTGGTAACCCAGCCGAACGTACTTTTGCGGCACGTTTTCCTTGCGGAAAACGATGTTCAGATGGCCATCACTCAGGTAGGCATTGTTCGGCGTAAACAGCGCCGGTTTACGCCCGAGCGATTCGGTGCCCGTGGCATTGTTGACGTGCCAGCGACTGGTGTTAAGGGTCGCACCGTTGAAGTCGTCGGAAAATTGGCTGTCCACCCTCCATTGGCCGACATTGGCCTGATCGGACAACGGCAGTTCGGCATTGATCCGCTGCGGTACAGTGTCCAGGGGGCCAATACGGGTCCAGGAATTGGCCGCCTTGGGGATAGCGACGGACCATTTTTGCGCCAGATACTGAAACACGCGCTGCCGTTCCTCCAGAGAGGCCAGGTGACGGTCGTACACCAACACTTCCGCGATGTCGCCACGCAAGTCTTCGGTGCTACCGACCACATTGCGCCCCACCGCAAACGGGCCTATGGGCACGTCGTTGAGTTCCAGAACGAAGAGGGCCGGGGCGTAGGCGGAGGACTGTTGCACGCTGATCGCGAAATTTGGTGCCACGTTGTCGTTTTCAGCGATCCACGGGCGCGAGCTGAACAGCCGCTGCCAGGTCTCGCCGCCGCTTTGCCCGTTCAGTCTGCGTGACACGATCAATAAGGTCATGGGGCCTTTTGCGGCACGAATTGTCTTGCCAAGGAACGCCGACGAGCCACTCAAACGCACCACCGAATGGCCATTCATGGCGTCCTCCACACGCAGCGGAAGTGCGGCGCCTGCGGCATCGTCTACGGTAACGTCATTGGATTTGCCGGACTTGTCGTGCCACCGCAGGAGGTGGTTCTGGGCATCGAAGGTCATTTTTGAAGCATCGGCAGCGTCGAGCCACAGCACCAGGCCGTTGGCCAGCGGCGGGGGAGTACCCCCCGACGCGTAGCACACCACCGATACCAGGGCTGCCAAAAGGATGTACCTGCTCATACCCATTGCTTTAACACAATCGATGCGGCCAATCCGGGTTGGGAGCGGTATCCGTGCGGATTACACATTTGCCATCGCCAGGTGTCGATGATCATCTGTATCAGGTCGCGCTGTGCGTACCAGCCCAGATCACGCCCCGCCTTGGTGGGGTCGGCCCAGCATTCGGCGATATCGCCGACACGGCGTGGCGCGAACCGGAACGGGATGGTAATACCGGTAATGTCCTCGAAGCTGCGGATGATTTGCAGCACGCTGTGGCCAATGCCTGTTCCCAGGTTCCAGACGTGGATACCGTTTCTGTTCTGCAACGCCCGCAACGCTTTGAGATGGCCTTCGGCAAGGTCGACCACATGGACGTAATCGCGCACGCACGTTCCGTCGACAGTGGGATAGTCGCTGCCGTATACGGTGAGTTCGGGCATTTGCCTCATCGCGACTCGTGTCAGGCAAGGCAGCAGATTGTTGGGCTTGCCATTGGGGTTCTCCCCGATCAGCCCGCTATCGTGAGCACCAATCGGGTTGAAGTAGCGCAGCACCGCAATGCTCCACTGCGGATCGGACAGGCACAAGTCGGTGAGCAACTCTTCGATCAGCAGCTTGGTACGACCATAGGGATTGATCGGTTTGCCTGTGCCCAGATCTTCAATGAGCGGTATCTGTCGGGGAATGCCATACACCGTGGCCGATGAGCTGAACACCAGTTTGAAGACCTCGAATCGGGCCATCGCATGGCAAAGATTGAGCGTGCCAATGACATTGTTGGCGTAATAGTCCAGCGGCTTTCGAATGCTTTCCTCCACGGATTTGAGACCGGCAAAGTGCACCACGGCATCGATGTCGTAGCGGCTGAAGATATCATCGAGCAGGTGGTTATCGCGGATATCACCTTCAATGAAGTCGACTCGCTTGCGAGTCAGATACTCCAGGCGCGCGAGCGATTCGCGGCAGCTGTTACACAAGTTATCGAGGACCAGCACCTGTTGACCGGCGTCAATCAGGGTCAGGGTGGTATGCGAGCCGATGTATCCGGCCCCGCCGGTAATCAACGTGGTTTTGTGCATGATGAGGCGTTCCTGTCACAAGGAAATTGCGCGAGTCAGGAGAATGTGGTCCGGGTAGGAGAAAGGTTGTCGGGTGCGTCCTCTCAGCGGGTGGTGAAAACCGATTTGAATTCTTGCATCCAGCGCGGATGCATCACGCTGTACGCCACGGCATAGCTCAGCGCGCCAACCACGATGCTGCAGAACAGGTGCAGGTAGCCTTGAACACTCAATCGGGAAGAAACCATCAGGACGATCGCAGCCATGACCAACGAGGCAACCACGCTGCGATAGTTGGTTTCGAAAAACAGCCGCCAGTCATAGCCGATTGCGCGGTTCAACCCACGGATTTGCAGTGGCGTGATGATCGCCATCCGGGCTAGCAGGGCGAGGGCGGCGGCCATGCCGCCATAAAGGCTGCCGAAGCTATAGACCAGCGCCAGTGCCAGTACGGTGGTTGCCACTTCGGCCTTGATGGTCAGGTGGCTGCAATTGACCGCGACCAGTGCGGTTGTGGCGTACATGGCGGTATTGCCGATGGCTGCCGTGCACGCAAGCACTTGCAGCAGGGGAATGGCCTCGGTCCATTTGGCGCCGAAGATCAACAGGATCAGGTCATGCGCCGTGAGTGCGATGCCGATGAACAGGGGCGTCAGCAGGAAGCCGCTGACGGCGGTCGAATCGCTGATGATCGCGCGCAACCGCGAGGGATCGGCGCTGCGCCGGGCAAACACCGGCAGCGCATAGCTGATCAGGCCGTGATAGATCGCCGTGCGCGGCAGATCGATGATGCGCATCGCCATGTTGAACATGCCCACCGCGTTGCTACCGGCCGTCATGCCCAGGATGACGGTGACCCCGCGCTGTAGCGTTTGCGAACTCAGCGCGTTGATGGCAACCGGTGCGCCGGCCTTCAACAGTTCGCGCAGGAGCGGGCCGTCAATGCTAAAGGCAATGCGGCGCGGGTCTGCACGCATCAATACGACAATGGACACGAACTCCATGATCAGTACCTGGGCAATGACCGCCCAGGCCCCCAACCCCCAAAGCGCGACAGCGATGCCACCCACGCCACCACACACTTTGCCCAGTAACGTGCGCGACGCCAACATCCTGAAGTTGCCGCTACGGCGCATTTGCGCCACATAGACCCGCGCCATCATGGTGAACAGGATTTTCACCGAGGCCACCGCCGTCATCCATCGCAGCACCGGGTCGGGTGTGTACAGCGTTACCGCGCCCGAGATGACGACGATGGACAGCAGGCTGACGAGTACCGACGCCCAGAAGGCTGTGGCGATGTGTTTGTCTTCCAGTCGTTCGAGTCGTACCAGCGGGTCTTCCAGAACCGAGGAATAAATCATCCCGATCAACTCGACGACGGCAATGATGACCGTGCCCACCCCCAACTCTGTGGGCGACAGCAGCCTGGCATACGCGACAAAGGTAATCATCGACAGGAAAATCAGGCCGAATTTCTCGGTGAAAATCCAGATCAATTTAACCAGACGATGATTGGCCATGGCGGATACCGGCTCAATGAGCGGTGGTGGACGCAGGTGCCTTGCGCAATGATTGGACGCATGCATAGAGGAAGCGCAATGTCGGTTTGCCGTTCCTGAAGATCAGCGCTTGCCAGGAATACTCCAGCATTCGCCGGTACACACCGATCACTTGGGCATGCTCTCCTCTGCGGGAAAACAGTTCGAGAAAGTCGGAGAGGCTGCCCAGCGCGAAATCGATCCGTTGCTGCTTGCTGAGCTGCGCGCCAAATTGGGCGAGGAACGCTTCGATGAACTTGATCTTGTACGGGTAGTACCTTGTCGGTTGCGCGGTCATGTTGGCGCTGTTGACCATGCGCTGCAGCAGCACCTCTGGCACCGTATGGACCTCCCAGTGTTCGGCGATCCGGGTCCACATGAAGCGGTCTTCGGAGTAACGCAGGCTGGCATTGAAGCCGCCGAGTTGCATGATCACGTCGCGTCTGACCATCGCGGAGGAAACGCCATTGAGGACGTTGGCGCGGATGAAATCGTCGAAATGCCTACCGTTTTTTTGCCGGTCTTCCAGTATTCGCCTGCCGTCGCTGTAGTCGTTATGCACGTAGCAATCTATCAGCCCCACCGGCCGTCCCTGACGATCCAGTTCTTCAAACAGTGCCACTTGTTGCTCCAGCTTTCGCGGATACCATCTGTCATCGGCATCGAGAAACGCCACAAGAGTCTCTTCAGTGTGCTGCAGGCCGTGGTTGCGGGCGCTGGCCTGGCCTTCGTTGGCTTGATGCAACAGCGTCAGGCGAAACGGCGCCTTGAAGTCCCTGACCCGTTGGGGTCCATCATCGGTGGAACCATCGTCGATGACGATGACGTGATCGGGCAGTCGCGTTTGCCCGGCCACGGACGCCAGTGTTTGCTCAATGCTGTCGGCGCCGTTGTACATCGCGATTATGACGCACACGGTATTGGGTGAAGGGTGGGCTTGGTCTGGCATGGTTATTTCTCCTTTCGTTACGCCTTGGCTGAATCGCGCGGTAATGCCTCGCCGGACGGACGCTGACGCAGGGTTGCTGCTGACAACACGGGGTATTTCGCGTGGTGATGCCGAAAGGACAGGGCCAGGACGCAGAACACCAGAAACTCCGCCGAGCGGTAGTTGGGCACGACATACGCTACATAGTTGGTGAGCATGAATGATCCGACGATGACCATCGCGCTGACATGAAACCGTGCCGATTGGTCCGCCATCACGGCCCGATAGTGTTTTAGCAGTGCCTCGACCAGCATGAGGAGCAGCGCTATCAACTGAACGATACCGCCGTTCAGCAAGGTTTCGATGTAGCCGTTGTGGGCATTACCGATGTAACCCCAGCGGCTGATAAAGACCTCGGCGCTGGGGCTGGACCAGAAGGCGCCGAAGCCGTAACCCTTGAGGAATTCGGCGTCGATCAGCGGTGTGAGCAGGCCCCAGATCAACGTGCGGTCGGTGAGTGATGGATCACGACCGGTCAGCTCCAGCAGCAGCGTGTAGTTGCCGTAGAGAAAGAGACAGATCAGCAAATAGACGATCGTCGTGCCGAGGAATGCGGGCCATGAACGGTTGATGTGCAAACGGATCAGCGTGAGGAAGTACCAGTAACTCACGGTGCCGGCAATAATCAGTGCTGTGGCGGTGGCGGATTGGGCCAGTGCAATCGCGATCAGTGAGAACAACGAGCAGATGATGGCCCGGGGATTGCCCTGACGGATCATCGGCAGCAGTAGCAAAATGGCGATCGCGTTGATCCGGGCGCCGGCATTTTTATCCGGGAAAATCCCTTTGAATGCACCCTCGCGAACACCGCCGTAAATGAAGGCGACATCGGGCCTGACAAGCGCCAGTATCAAGCCGAACAACGCAGCGGCGCCGATGAGACAGCCGAGCATGAAGGCGATTTTCTCGAGGCTGTAGTTGTAGGCGATGAAACCCGCAAAGAAGACCACGCTGATCAGCGCCACAAAACGTTTGAAACTTAACATCGGGTCGTGGGACCAACTGATCGATACCGCCAGGCAGAGCATGAACACCAGCAGGAAGACGTTGTTCCTATAAAAGCTTTTGCTGAGGAAGACCTTGTTGCGGATGAAGAAGAACAGCGGTACCAGCAGGGTGATCAGACCGCAAATCTGATTGACCGCGTTGCCTTCGAGGTCTTTTTCGGCTGCGTCCAGATTCGACGTATCCGCCAGCCCGGAAAAAAATCCGATCACCTGGATGTAGAACAGCACACCGAACAGCGTGAAGGCGTTGCGCAGCGTGCTGTACCTGACTTCCAGCGTGTTCATGACGACTGGTTCCCGAGTAGTGCATCGAGATAAGTTTTCGCCGCGCAAGCGCTCACGAAACGGGCGGCGGCATCGATGCGGGCCTGGCGATTTACATCACGCGGCAACGTCAGCTGCATCGTGATGGCCTGCGCCAGTGCGTCAGGGTCGTCGACGGCCACCAGCGGAGCGATCGCGCCATTATCGAGAATCTCTTGCGGCCCATAGGGGCAGTGAGTCGATACCACCGGAGTGCCAGTGGCCATGGCCTCGACCAGTGCGTTGGGGCTGCCCTCGAAACGCGACGACAGTACAAAACAATCGGCCGCCGCCACTTCTGCCATCGGATCACTGGTATAGCCTGGTAAATCGAACCGGTCGGCCACGCCCACGGCAACCGCTTGTTCGAGCAATTGGGCCCTGAGCGCGCCTTCGCCGAAAATGATCAATCGGGCACTGGGATCGGGCAGTCGGGCGAAGGCGTCGATCAATACGTCAAAGCCTTTTTGTCGCGCCAGGCGGCCCACGGCGACAATCACCGGGGTGGACTTTTCCTGCAGCCAGCGGTGGTTTGGACGCGCCGGTGCCTTGTCGCGAAAATCGTTGTCGAGCACCGGATTGTCGGCGATGGTGACATCCTGGGGGCGGGTGATGGTGGTGTCGATCAGATCCTGGGCGACGCCGCGCGAGACGCAGATCACCGGATTGGGGATCAGTCGATACAGCAATGGTGCCAACAGATACGCTGTGCGCACCGTCAGCGTGGGGTTGACATATTTGTCTTGGGAAAACGCGTTGCGCTCGCTGACATGCAGGCGCGCCAGCGTACCTGACAGCGCGGCGGCAGCGATGGCCACGACGTTGACGTGGGTGAGGGCGGCCAGTAGCGCGTCGAAGCGATTGTGGCGAAGAAAGCGTGCCAGCGCCGGCACGGCCCTGGAGCTGCGCGCGCTGTGCAACTCGACCTGTTTTACCCGTGGGTCGAGGTGCGCCGAGTTCACGCCGGCGCCAGTGAGCATCAGTAAAGTCACGTCATTGCCAGCGTCAGTCAGTGCTCCAGCGAGGCGCGCCATCATTTTTTCGGCACCACCCCCGCCCAAGTCCTGCAGGATAATCAGCAATTTCTTCATTGATTCCATACCTGGTAATACGCCTGCGCGGCGTATTGACTGGTGTACTGGCGGACTGCATCAGCGGCTACTTGTGCGTTTGGCGCAGCCTGGTCTTGCGAGGCCAGGCTGCGTAGCATCCCTTCGGCCAGTGCCGGTACATCATTGACCTTGACCAGTTGGCCGAGTCGGCCGTTATCAAGCAGCTCCCTGGGCCCGGTCTCGCAGTCGCAGGCCAGCACGGGCGTACCCAGCGCCAGGGCCTCGATCAGGACGGTCGGCAAGCCTTCATGAAAGGAACTCAGGATCAGCAGTCGTGCATGCCTGATCAATGGGTAGGGATTGCTCAGGAAACCAGTGAAATGCACACGGTCCTCGATGCCCAGGTGGTTTGCCTGCAATGTCAGCGCGGCGAGTTGCGGACCATCGCCAATGATCACCAGATCCGGCAGCGCGGCGCTGCTCAAGGCCATGGCATAGGCATCGAGCAGCAAATGGAAGCCCTTCGGTTCCACCAGCCGGCCCACTGCCAACCAGAACTCGGTCGGCAACCCTCTGAGCAGGGGCGTCTGCGCGGCGCTGAGCAGTTGTTCAGTGACCACCGCATTGGGGCAATAACGGATACGCTGGCGCCCCCAGGGCACCAGATCGGCGAGGGCCTGATGCAGGCCTTTGGATACCGCCACGACTTGATCGTTGCCACAGAGGTACAACCCATAGAGCAGGCGCAGGGTAGTGAGGCCGATTTTCTGTTCGCCGCAATCCAGTGCCGCATGACGGGCGTAGATGACCTTGCATGAGCGACCCAGGGTGGCAAACCAGGTGCAGAGGTTGGCCTGTTCCTTGGCGGCGATAAGGTGGGTCACACGCTCACGACGGATAAGGCGACGCAGCACTCCGATCGACTTGAGCAGACCGAAGAATCCATTGCCGCCACCATTGAAGGTGGCCGCTTCTTCATCGTCCGCGGTATCGCCGTTCATGACGAAATAACTGACTCGTTGGCCGTCCTTGAGAAACTGCCGGGCCAGGCGCAGCTGGACACGCTCCAGGCCGCCATCGGGCTTGAAGTCCTTGAGGATGAACAGGATATGCATGGTTGGCGCTCAGGGATAAGTGATATGGATCGTCACTTGGCGCCGGACGATCATCGCCAACAGATGAACAAAATTGGTTGGGTAATCGACCAGGTAGCGCTTGATGGTGTGGGGTTCGCGGTACATTCGATAGAACGCGCGCAGATGCAGGCGGTCGATCAGCTCAGGGTAGTAATGGTGTGTGGCCGTCGCCTCTTGGCGTATGAAACCGCCACAGGTGAATGCCACACCGTTGAAACCGGCACGCAGGGCATCCTGTTCGAACTGCTCTTGAAGCCCGGCGCCCAGACCGACGATCAGGATGTTGGCTTCACTGCGGCAGATGTCCGCTTGAATGCACACGGCCTGCGGTGCATCGAAATAGCCGTTGTGATGACCGGCGATAAGCAACGCCGGGTAGCGCCCCTTGATCTTGTTGATGAACAGGTCCAGTTCGGTTTGCCTGGCACCGACAAAATAGATGCGCTTGCCTTGTCTCTCGGCGCAACTGAAGACAGCGTCGGCGATGGACGTGAAGTCAAAGCTGACCCGGCCGATCGTCCGGCCGGTGAAGCGCGACATGAAGGTAGACATCAACATTCCATCGCAAAAATAGGCGATGGACGTCGGATTCCGGTCGAACAGACTGCCGATGGACGCAAAGTTAATGAAGGAAAATGCTTTGTTGGCGTCCAGCAGGTTCGGTGCGAAATGCCCGATCAGTTCCAAATCTATCATGGCTGACTCCTTAATAAATGTCCTTTGAGAACAACGTGAAAGGGGTCTTGACGAGAATCTTGATGTCCAGCCACAGCGACCATTGGTTGATGTAGTTGAGGTCCTGGGCGACGCGCTGCTGCATTTTTTCCAGCGTCTGGGTTTCACCGCGATGCCCGGTGATCTGGGCCAGCCCTGTGATTCCTGGCTTGAGTCGATGACGGGCCATGTAGGCGCGTACTTTGCCGGTGTAGTAAATATTGTGAGTGACCGCGTGCGGTCGCGGGCCGACAAGGGCCATTTCACCGAACAGCACGTTGAACAGCTGCGGCAGTTCATCGATCGAGCTACGGCGCAAAAAGCGCCCGAGCGGGGTGATGCGTTCATCTTCGCGAGAGGCTTGGCGCACTTCGCTGTCGTCATGCACATGCATCGAGCGGAACTTCCAGACCTTGATCACCTCGGCGTTACAGCCGTAACGATCTTGTTTGAACAACACCGGGCCGGGCGAAGAGAGCTTGACCGCTGCCGCCACGATCAGCAGCAAGGGGCTGAGCACAATAATGGCCACGGCGGCCAGGCTACGTTCGAACAGCTCTTTGCAGAGCAGGCTGCCGGGGTGCGAACTGATGAGGCTTTCATTGAGGTAGATGGCCGGCATTCGCTCTATTTCCGAGATCGATTGATTGAGCAACACCATGCTGCCGAAATCAGGAATCCAGACCACGTCGACATTCATGTCCAGAAGGTCGATGTACAGGGCTTCAATGATGGCTGCCTGCGCCAACGGCAGGACGATGTAGACCCGGCGTACGTGCAGGTGGGTGATGATCTCGCGAATCTCGTCGATGCGGCCCAGCAGCGGCAAAATGCTCGGTGCCGGGCCGGTATGTTCGGCGGTTGCGATAAACCCCAGTACGGGTACGCGGTTCGGTATGGACAGTTTCCTTGCAAGCCGGCATGCGGTCGGGCAAGTACCGACGATTACCGCGCGGCGTTCGTTACAGAGCTTGCGCGAGTGCAATCGAGCCAGGTAATGCAAGGGCAGGAAGCTTGCAGCCTGGATCAGGTAACCCAACACGGTCCAGACGATGATTACTTGACGCGAAAAAATCGCGCTGGTCTGGGTGACAAAGGCGATGCTGATCAGAACGGCCAGTAGAATCAGCCAGGCCGCCAGCAAACGACCGAGCCCCGACAACCACTCATGACGCTTGTGGTAAACCTGCATGACGCTGTAGATCGGAATCGAGCCGAGCACAGTGAGAACCATCAGGATGCGGTATTCACTGGTCAGGCTGCCGACCCTCCAATGCACCAGCAATATCAATAGCAGGTTGACCAGGCTGAGCGCACACACCCATTGGCCCCAGAAAGTCAGACCTCGCCGGTGCATCATTTGAGCGGTATATAGCGATGTCATCGGCTCAACCTCCAGGCATGGGTTGGACATCGGCGTCGAATTCTGCACGCCCTCGTTCCCGCACGCTGGTATCGATCGACTGGGATGAAGCAGTTTTTGGTGGTTGTTGGAAAGAAGCTACTCAAGAGACAGGCGCAAGGGTTTACCGGGTCAGATAGTCGTAGTTCTGGAACGTATCGCTATGGCTGTAGCCCTGCTTGCGCGCCTTGCGCAGGTCAACCTGATTGAGCACTACACCGAACACCGGCGCGTGGCTCTGTTGCAGAATGGCGAGGCATTTCTGCACCTGGCTGACCGGTGTGCTTTCGGCTTTGATCACGTAAATCACCGCGTCCGAATGCTTGGCCAGCAATAGCGCGTCGCTGACCATTTGCGCCGGCGGGGAGTCGATGATGATGCGCTGGTAACGCGACTTCAGCGCTTCGAGCAGGGGCGCCAGGCACGGCGAGCTAAGTAGATCAAGCGGCGGGGGCGCAAGCTTGCCGGCTGGCAACATGTCTAGATTGCCGACAGTCCGGATACAATCTTCGAGTCGGGCCGTACCCGCCAGGACATTGGCCAGCCCCGGGCTGTCTGCCGGAAAATCGAAATTGAGCGAAAGGCTGGATCGGCGCATGTCGGCATCGATCAACAGGACCCGCTCCAGCAATGCAAGCGAGTAAGCCAGGTTGTTGGCAATGGTGCTTTTACCTTCATCGGCCATGGTCGAGGCAACGAGCACTACCTGTGACGGCTTTTCTCCACCGTGCAACATCAGCCAGGTGCGCAAGTTGCGAATGGTCTCGCAAAAACGCGGATGCTCGTTGTCGTCAAACAATCGCGCCAGTTGCCGACGGCTTCTCTTCGTGACCAGCGGCACCACACTGAGCAGGGGGATATTAAGCGTGCTTTCGACCGCTTCGTCGGTCTTGAAGGTTTTGTTCCGGGCTTCGGATATTAATGCCAGCGCCATGCCGATCAGCGCGGCCGCGATGGCGACAATCACCATGATCAGTGTTTTACGGGGTTTGCTCGGTTCCAAAGGCACAATCGCTGGGTCGACGATACGCGCTTTGGTGGAATCCATGTCTGAGGTGGCCGCAGTTTCCTTCAAGCGAGTGATGAAGGTCTCATACAACGCGCGACTGCTGTCGACTTCTCGCTGTAACTCACGCAGCTGGAACTCCTTGCGCGAGATATCCTGTATCTGCGTCTTGTTGCTGTTGAATGATTTATGCAGTGAGCTTTCACTGGCCTTGGCTAGCTGGTAATCCTGTTCGATGCTGGCAACCACCTGTCGAACCTGTAGACGCAAACTGTCGGTGGCCGTACGCAACTCGGCGAGGGCGGCGATCAGGGTCGGATGTTTTGGACCGTAACGCCCGGACAATTCTTCGACCTTGGCTTGAGCCTTGGCCTGTTGTGCCTGGAATTTCTGCACCAAAGCGTTGCTCAAGACGGCGGGCACACTGGAGAGTCTGCTCAGATCGCCATTGCTCAGGGCCTGGACCTGACGGTACCGGCTCTCGGCTTCCGCCAGGTTACGGCGGGCATCGATCATGCGGTTGCCGGTCATTTCCAGTTCATTGGCGCTGATGGTGGCGACACCGCCGACATCGACCAGTCCTTGTTCTTCCCGATAAGCCTGAAGCTTGTCTTCGGCAATGCGCAGGTTATTGCGCAATTCGACCAGGCGTGAATTCATCCAACTGGCGTTGGTCTGCGAGGACTTCAGGCTATTGTCGAACTGGCTATCAATGAAGCCTTGGGCAATCGCATTGGCGGTTGCGGCCGCCAGGTCAGGGTCGGGCAGTAACACCTCTATGTTGAGCAGTTGGCTCTTGCCGACGAATTTGACGTCGGTGCGCTTCATGAGGTTCTGTGTGACCTCATTGAAAATGTCGGTTTCAGTGGGCGTTACCTGTTGGGGTATCAAAAAGTCCAGTGCCGGCAACCACTGGCCAAGATCAAGGTTTGCCAACCATTCGCGTGGCGTAAACCATGACTGCGGTTGCTGGCGGGGATCGGTTACCGGGTTAGTGGTGAGGTTGAGCTTTTTGACGGCGCGTTCGGCCAAGTCCCGTGATTGCAGAAGCGCCAATTGCGTCTGCAAGTAATCGACGGTACCGGAGCTTGAGTCCGTGACTTGCTGGAAGGTCAGCAGTGGTGGCGTTTTTTCTTTGATCAGCAGGGTGGCGCTGCCGATGTACTGCGCGGGAATGAAAGACAGAATGGTCATCGCAAGCGCACAGGCAAGCAGCACCAACCAAGCGATTTTCCAATGAGCACGCCAGATCACCCTCCAGAATTTGAGCAGGTCAATGGTGTCCTTCTCCTCGCCATGCTGCTGGTGCTGAGGCAGATGCGCCTGGAGCGGACGTTCAACGTAGATGCTTGGGCTGTTATCCATGATTTAGAAAAAGCCTTGTGCAATGGAGATGGTGTCACCGGGAGCGATGGCGGTGCTGCGCGTGACCGTATCGGTCAATGGTGGTGAGCCATCGCCGCGCACGATGGTCACTCGCTTGATCGAGGCCCGTTCGGTCAGGCCACCGCCCAGTGCAATGGCTTTTTCCAGTGTCAGCCCGGGCTCGTATGGATAGCTGCCGGGCTTTTGTACTTCGCCATTGATGTAGAACGAGCGGTAGACGATCAGGTTGAGGCTGACCTTGGGGTCGACCAGGTAACCTTGCTTGAGCCCGTCGACGATGATCTTTTCCACCTGATTGGGGGTGAGCCCCTTGGCGGAGATCTCACCCAGGAACGGATAGGAAAATGTACCGGCGTCATTGAGGCGGATTTTGTCGAAGCTTAAATCCCGTTCTCCGAATACGGTGATGCGCAATACATCGCCGGCTGCCAGTTTGTACTGGGCGCCGGTGTCCGCTGCAAAAGTCACGGGCAACAGCCACGGCACGAACAACAAGCCAAGCATTCGCGAGTTCATGGGGGGACCTCTTAGAGACTTACGTTGAAGCTGAGCAGGAAGATGTTGCGTTCAAAACTATGGTTGTCGGCGTCGGAATTGTCGTTGCGGTGGCGATAGCCCAATTCGATATCCAGCCAGCGGCGCATCTGGTATTCCACGGCGAAGTTGTAGTCGCGAAGGTTGTCGGTGCGGTTCTGCCCCTCGTACTCATAGCGGGCCAGCCCTGCTTCGGCTACGGTTGTGATCCGTTCGGTCCAGCCATGACGCCAGCCAAACAGGGCAGAGCTGGTCTTGACGGCGTCAGCACCGTCGTCGCCCTCGGCCAGCGCCTGGCGAGCAACGAACGAAAAGGTCGAGTAGGTTCGTGGCTTCCATCGCAGGTCCACCTGCCAGGTCGGGTTACTGAGGTCTTTGACACTGCTGTCATCAAAGTTCTTGCGCTCATAACCAAGGCGTACTTTGCCGGTGGTGCGTGCAGTGAAGTCCCACTCGGCACCGGCCAGGACCGCATTGGACGTGCTGTTGAGACGGCTGTCGGAGAGCAGGTAGTCGAAGACGGTATGGTCGTACTCCAGCAAGCCGCGGGTATTACTGCCTATACGGTGGTACCAGGTGGTGGTCAGGCCGGTGGTATTGCGCTCTTTGTCTTTATTGATGCCATCGGAGTTGTCGTAACGAAGTTGAGCGTAACTTGCGCCCAAATCGATCTGATTGGCAGCGCTCCTGGCGCCGTAGGTATAGAGACCATTGACGCGATTAGTGCGAATCTTGTCATTGATGCCATCGACAGCGGTCGATGTCGTGCGCTCGTATTTACGCGCTTCCCCTTCAAGTTTCAGGCGATGGCGGTCGGTGAACTCCATGATGCTGTCGAGCCGCACACGTTGTGCCGTATTCGAGGCGTCCGGATGATCATGATAAATGTAGCGGGTAGGCTGCCAGATAAGTCGCGTGGCACTGTTTCGATCTTCGGCCTTGAGTTCGAAAGAGGGCGCCACCTTGGTCACCATGGAAGACTGACGTCCCCGATCCAGCTCCCGGAAGTTGTCATCGTAGCTCTCTGAAAATAACAACGTGGGTGTGAAGTCGAATCCGTAGATGTTAATGGCCTGGGGGTCGAGACTCCAGGCCGCTCCGGGATATAGAGAGATCACTATCAGTGCGAAGGGGCCATGGGTCTTAAGGGTCATCTCATTGCTCCTTGGGGATGAATCCAATGACTATAGACCGGAAAAACAGGGCCGAATGTGCGCGATGTAATATCGGCCGATGTCAGTGATTTCTTCATGCGAATGGAGTCCGTAAGTGTGAGTGATCACGCGCCTGGAAATAATCCATGAAATAAAAAAGGCATAAAACTTTGTTTGAATTTAAAGTTGGTGAGTGTGTTTAAGTTCGTTGTTGAAACAGGTTGAATAAGGGCTTAAAGATGGAGGCGTGCTCGCTCAATATCAGTCAGTGGAATACGAACCGGCTGCTCTCTATTTAGAAAGTGAAGCAGGATCATAACTCGCTCGTCACCTAACATGCTCAGGAAAATACCTTCGAGTGTCGACAGCGGCCCTCGGGTTATTTGCAGTTTTTCGCCGGGTTTGAACGAGTGAGGTGCAAGAATTTCCGGTGGTTTATAGCACCGCTCTTGCAAGTGCTCGATGACATCGTCAGGGACCATTGCCGGACCGTGATTAAAATCGACGATTCGGCTGACGCCACGGGTAGAGCGCAAAGGCGCCCAATTGTCGTCACGGCCTAGCTGAATGAAAAGGTACCCCGGGAAGAGAGGCTCAAGGGACTGATGGGGGCTACCATGTATCCAGCGTTGGCTAACGATTTGCGGGCAAAATATGACATAGTTTTGCCGCAATAAATTGATTTTTGCCCGTTCGTCCTGACGTGGCTTGCACTGCAAAAGATACCAGTTAGAGGCTTGGGTAGTCGTCAGCATACTGGCAAGCTCCGTAACGTTGGTTTAAGCATGCCTGTTGCGTATCAGCAATGCCGTTATCCTTCCAGTGAACGCAATGAGGTTGTGGAAGTCGCGAAAGTGTTAAGCTTTTAAAACGGTGTATCAATGATGAAGCATGTAACGCACAAGAAACGGTAAGGGGGTTGCACAGGGCTTTAAAGTGGAATGTGTAAACCTTACTTAACGCTGTGCATGATATCGCCTTCGGGCACGAAATGACGCCGGTACTTTGCGATGGCCAAAGCTACCGCACGGTCCGAATCTTCGGCCCTATAAGAATAAGTGCTTTCGTTCGTAAGCCTTACTTACAATGCAGTCGACAATGGATATTCATCCACTAGATCGTCGCCTTTGTCAGGTGTCGACCCTGTTAGGTATTGATCACTCAAGGTGACCTGTCAAATGTCACTAGTCAAAAATATAACCTTCTGTCCAATAAGTTATTAAGGTTGTCCAGCTAATTGTTTTAGAAATGTTTTATGGCAATTGGCATGATCCTGCGGCCGACGGCTTCGCAGCCAACGTGATGACCTGCGCAAGGCGCCGGGTGGCGGAATCAATGTCTTCGGCACTGAAACCACCCAAGCCCAGAATCAATCCCGAACGGCCATTGCCACCGGCATACATCGGCGACACGGCACGTACCGATACCTGAGCTTCGGAAGCTTTGGCGGCGACCCACCGATCGTCGATACCTTCCGCCAGCCAAAGCACCAGATGCATGCCCTGATCGCTCGGTTCCAGCCATGCAAGTTCGCGAGGAATCAGCCTGGCAACCGCCTCGATGATTTGCCTGTGGATGTCTGCGTATACGCCGCGAATTCGCCGGATGTGCCGATCCAGATGTCCTTCTGCGATGAATGCTGCGAGCACGTGCTGATCGGCGTTGGCGGGATGCCGATCCATCAGGACCCGCGCACCGCAGAAGGCTTGCACCAGGTAAGGCGGAACGATTGCGTAGCCGAGTCGCAACGAGGGGAACAGTATTTTGCTGAACGTCCCCAGGTAGATAACCCGGTCGGGGTCCAGCCCCTGCAAGGATGGAAAAGGGTGGCCGGCGTAACGCAGTTCACTATCGTAATCGTCCTCGACGATCCAGGCATCGGACGCCCTGGCCCATGCCAGCAAGGCATCGCGCCTGGCCATGCTCATTGGCATGCCGAGTGGATATTGATGTGACGAGGTCACGAAGGCTGCCCGTGCCTGGGGGCATTGCGCTATGCCGTTTTCAACATTCAGCCCCTCGGCATCAACCGGGACGCGGATCATTTGATTTGTATGGCCTGCGCTTTCCAGAATTCCGGTGATACCCCGGTAGGCCGGATCCTCCACCCACGCGAAATCCCCCACGTCGAGCAGCACCTGACAGGCGAGATACAGGCCCTGTTGCGTGCCGGAAGTAATGATCACCTGGCTCGCCTCACAGCGCACAGAGCGTGACTTGCGTACGTAATCCGCTACCGCTTCCCGTAACTCAAGCGCGCCTTGTGGATCGCCGTATCCCGAGGGCGCTCCAGCCCCTCGCGCCCTGATGCGATTGCCAAGGCGACGCCAGATATCGTCAGGCGCCGCTTTGCCAATCGGCACCGAGACCGAGAACGGAATCTGCGCAGCCGCTCTAAATTGCTGGGCCACCTGAGCGAACCGTTCGATTCGGGAAGAGGGCGTCCACGACCTGGTTTCAGTTGGCCTACCTTGTTCCTGCCGGGTGGCTGGCGACGCATCTGCCAAAGAACGGGCCACCCGCGTGCCTGCTCTGCCTTGGGATTCCAGGAAGCCCTCGGCGATCAACTGCTCAAAGGCTTCGATGACGGTGCCTCGGGCAATCATCAGCGATTTGCCGAGAATGCGCGTCGATGGCAGCAGCTCACCAGGCTTGAGGTCGCCCCTGCGGATCGCGGACCTAAGCGCTTGAGCAAGTTGTCGTCCCAATTGACCGGCGGTTCGATCCAGCGTGCCCAGCGATGGAATTTCAACAACGTTGGCTTTACGTGCCATCAATTCTGGCCTAGTGATTCTGTTGGATATTGGCTCTATACCATGGGCCAGTTCATCAACACAATTCACATGAAGGCCACCTCACCCCTGAACGATTGAAGGAGTTGATATGTACGTACCTGCCCATTTTGATGAGCCTCGCGCCGAAGCCCTTCATGAACTGATCGTGCAGCACCCGCTGGGCATTCTGTTTACCAACGGTGAAAGCGGACTGGATGCCAACCACATTCCTTTCGAGTTGAAGGCTGCGCAGGGGCAGTTCGGTGTTCTCCAGGCGCACGTCGCGCGCGCCAACCCAGTCTGGCAAGACGTGAAAGACGGGGACGAAGTGCTGGTGGTTTTTCGCGGTGCCGAGGCTTACATCTCGCCCACCTGGTATCCGAGCAAGCACGAGACCCATAAACAGGTTCCGACCTGGAACTACAAGGTGGTGCACGCCCATGGGAGGATCACCATTCGCGATGATGAGCGCTATGTCCGTGGGTTGGTGGCGCTCCTGACCCGAACCCATGAGTCATCCCAGCCCGAGCCATGGAAAATGACGGACGCCCCGAAGGACTACATTGCCTCGATGCTTAAGGCGATCGTAGGGATAGAGATCGAGATCACCCGCCTGGTTGGTAAGTTCAAGCTGGGTCAGAACAAGGAAGCGAGAGACATCCGTGGTGCCGCTCAGGCACTCAAGGACAGCGGAAAAATCGTATTGGGAGAGGCAATGCTCGCGGGTGTCGATGCCGAATCCTGAGGCGTCTCGTGCACCGGCTGGTCTGCGGCGCTCGCACTCATAGCGACGCCCTGACCACCAATGGACAATCAACCGGCTGGGCTCCCTCTACCTCAAGGGCTTCGATCAGATGCCGGGCAGCCCGGCGACCGATCTCATAGTACGGCAGTTGCACCGTGGTCAGCGGCGGGATGAACAGTTCGGCGATACCGATCATGTTGTCGTAGCCGAGCACGGCGACATCGCCGGGAATTTTCAGGCCTCGGCTCAGCAACAGCTGATAGGCACAAAACGCGATGCGGTCGTTGCCACAGATCAGAATGTCGAATTGCGGACGACCCTCAACAATGTGCCGGTCGAGGATGGCGGCGGTTTCACCGTAGGCGTCATGCTCGGAAAGGTCGTATTGCAGAAGCGCGTCAGGCGCCAGCCCGAATGCCTGACAGGCGCGCAGCAGGCCTTCTTGCCGCAGCCCCCAGGCCAGGCTCTGTTTTGGCAGATTGATGCACAGTGGGCGCCGATAGCCTTGGCTCAACGCGTGATGCACGGCGCGATACTGCCCCGTTTCGTCGTCCGGTACGTAACTGACCAGGCGACTGTCATCGGCCAGACAATTGGCGAGTACCAGCGGTTTGCTCTTCAAGCGCTCGGGAATGCTGACGTGGCGAAAGCCCATGGCGCTGAAGATCAGCCCGTCGGGGCGGTGCGACAACATCAGGTCGATGTTCTGGTCGGTGGGTGGGTTGCTCAACAGGTTAAGGATGAAGACATTCCAGCCGGCCTGCTGCGCGGTCTGTTCGATGGACAGCAGCAGCTCCACCGCGAACGGTGTGGTCGCGGTGTCCAGCGCGAACACACCGATGGTGCGCGACTGGAGGTTGTCGCCGCGCATCTTGCGCGCCGACAGGCTCGGTACGAATTGCAGTTCATCAATGGCGCGACGCACCCGCTGAAGGGTTTCGGGGCTCAGTTTTTCCGGGTTGTTGAGCGCTCGAGAAACCGTCATCAGGGACACGCCGGCCAGTTGTGCAACGTCTTTCACTGAAGTCATGCGAGGCGAGGCCGGTCAGGTTGACGCAGAATCATGACACAGGGCCCGGGTTTCTCGCGACTCGAATGACGCCGCTCACAGCCATCCCGAGGCCAGGGGCCATGCCCTGGGAATGCAGACACGTCCGCCACTGCCGCTTGCCAGAAGCTTCACGCCCAGACTGTCGGGCCGCGGATAGAGGCGACTACTGAGGCTGAAACGCCCGTTTTCGTCGAACACCTCGATGGACGAGCGATCGAGAAACACGCGCAGTTCCAGTCGCTCTTGTGTCGGGTCTATCGACACGCTGCGCTGGCCGCTGACTTGCGCACCCGAGCGGCTGCGGTCCAGCACCAGGCGCTGCAGCGCCGCATCGTAGTAGAGCAAGGTTTCTTCATCATCATCGTCACTGCAGCGCAAGGCGATTCCCAAGTGCCCGTCGGTGCAACCGAGCAGATCCAGATGCACATGGATTTCCAGCAGGTCGCCATTCACTTCCGGTACCCGCCGGGCCCCCGAACCATCCCACCAGGACGTACCCGGCAATGGCGCCTCGCGCAGCGCGGTGAGCTCCCGTGCCGGATACACGCAAAGGCGATCGTCATGCAGCTCAAGTTCGCGCGGCAAACCGAGCATGCCGCACCAGTGATGGGCCTGGCTCGGCATTGGGCTTTCCCACATGTCGAGCCACGCCCACACCAGGCGCCGACCATCGGCGGCCACCAGCGTTTGCGCGGCATAGAAATCGTGGCCGTTATCCAGCTCGATAAAAGGCCCGCCGGTGAAGTGCCATTGGCTGTCGAGTTGGCCCACTCGATAACCGGTCTGGTACTTGTTGAGCCGTTCGTAACCGTGGGGTTGCATGCCCTGAGGGGAGTACAGCAGCACGTCGCGCCCGTTCAGGCGAAACAGATCCGGGCACTCCCACATATAGCCATCGCCCTCGCTGCCGCTGGCTACATAATCGAGGAACTCCCAGGTGTGCAGATCCGTGGAACGGTACAGTGGCAGCAGCGGCTTATCGCCCAGCCGTGCGCCGGCAATCAGGAACCAATAGTCATCTTCCCGCCAGACCTTGGGGTCACGAAAGTGCATGATCGAGTCTTGTGGCGCGGTCTCGATGACAGCGCCATGCTTGACGAAGCGAATGCCGTCGACACTGGTGGCCAGGCACTGGACTTGACGAATCGAGCTTTCATCACCCACATCCTTCAGCCAGGTGTGCCCGGTGTAGATCAGCGCCAGGGTGTCTCCACACACCACCGCGCTACCGGAAAAACAACCGTCGCGGTCGAATTCATCGCCGGGCGCCAGGGCAATCGGCAGATGCTGCCAATGGACCAGGTCGGCACTCTTGGCATGCCCCCAATACATCGGGCCCCACTTCGCGTCAAAGGGGTGGTGTTGATAGAAAACGTGATACTCGCCACGGAAGTACACCACCCCGTTAGGGTCGTTCATCCAGCCTGTCGGGGGGGCAAGGTGATAACCGGGGCGGTAATCGTGGATGACCCGAGACAGGCCGTCACTCAGCGCTCGCTGCGCAAGGTCAAGGGAGTCAGGCATTGGATCGCTCATGGTATTCAAAGACAAAGTCATAGGGCGCCTGCTCGTGCCGGGCGCAGAGGGACGGTTTCAATGGCATGTGGATGACGCTTCAAGGCCGTGCCGTCAGCGTCGAACAGGTGCAGGTTGTCGATGTCCAGCAGCAGCTCGACCCGGTCGCCCGCCTGCCATCCGGCGTGGACCTCACAACGACAGATCAGTGGCTCGTCCTGACCTGTCTCGAGGTGCACATAAGTTTCACTGCCCAGGTATTCGACCGCGGTCACCACGATGCCGGCGGCTCCTTCCGCTGCCTTGAGCGACACGTGTTCCGGGCGAATGCCCAGGCTCAGCGGAGCGTCCGTCGCCAGGTTCGAGCTGTCGAAGGGCAGGGACGTCATCCCCAACACGGGGCTGTCGATCAGGCTGGTTTCGCCCGACGCCTGCAAGCGCGCCGGCAGAAAGTTCATTCTGGGTGAACCGAGAAAGCCGGCGACAAAGCGACTGGCCGGGCGCTCATAGAGTTCGCGCGGTGAGCCGACCTGTTCGACGCGACCGCCATTGAGCACGACAATTTTGTCGGCCAGGGTCATCGCTTCAACCTGATCGTGGGTGACGTAGATCATGGTCGAGCCCAGCCGGGCATGCAGCCGGGCGATTTCGTTGCGCATCTGCACCCGCAAGGACGCATCCAGGTTGGAGAGCGGCTCATCGAACAGCAAAATGTCCGGTTCCCGTGCCATGGCTCTGCCCATGGCTACACGCTGACGCTGCCCGCCAGACAATTCCTTTGGCTTGCGTTGCAGCAGCTTGTCCAATTGCAGGATTTGCGCGGTTTTCAGCACGCGCTCGCGCAGGCTGGTCTTTTCGGTCTTGGCCAATTTGAGACCAAAACTGATGTTGTCGTAGACGCTCATGTGCGGGTAGAGCGCATAAGACTGAAACACCATGCCGACGCCACGCTCGCGCGGCTCCAGGTCGTTGACCCGACGCCCGTCGATCAGCAGGTCGCCGGCGCAGATCGAATCCAGTCCGGCGATAAGGCGCAGCAGGGTCGACTTTCCGCAGCCCGAAGGGCCGACGAACACCACGAACTCACCCGCCGCGATCTCCAGATTGACGTCGCGCAGAATCCGCGCACCGCCCAATTGTTTGTTCACGTTATCCAGTTTCAACTTGATCACGATGCTGTTCCTTGTAGTTGTCGGGCATCAACCCTTTAACGCGCCGGTAGTGAGGCCGGAAACGATTCGGCGCTGGAAGATCAGCACCAGAATCACCAGTGGGACGGTGACCAGCACCGATGCCGCCATCAACAACCCCCAAGGCAACTCATGGGGGCTGCCGCCGGAAATCAGGGCGATGGCCACTGGCACCGTGCGTTGGGTGTCGGTGAGGGTGAAGGTCAGGGCAAACAGGAACTCGTTCCACGCCGCGATGAAAGCCAGCAAGCCAGTGGTGACCAGGGCGGGCCAGAGCAGCGGCAACAGCACCCGGGTCAGCGTGACCCAGGGCGAGGCGCCATCCATGATTGCCGCTTCTTCCAGTTCATGGGGCAGTTGACCCATGAACGTGGTCAGCACCCAAACGGTGAAGGGCAGGGTGAAAATCGTGTAGCTGAGAATCAACGCCCAGGACGTGTTGTACAGGCCCAAGGCACGGATCACCTCGAACAGCCCCGACAGCACCGCGACCTGGGGAAACATCGACACCCCAAGGACCATCATCAACACCGTGCCACGCCCACGGAACTTCACCCGGCCCAAGGCATAAGCGGCGGTCAGGCTGAGAAACAGCGCGAGTGTCACCACGCTAAGCGCAACCACCAGCGAATTACCGATAGCCCGCAGGAATGAGGCTTGGTTGAGCACCGCCGCGTAATTGGAGAAGTCGGGTTTTTTGATCCAGTAACTCACCTCGAACAAGGCGCTGGACGGCTTCAGCGACGTGACGATGGCGTAGTAGAAAGGGAACACCGCATACAGCAGCAACACCCCGATCAGGCACCAGAAACCGAAGCGCAACAGCGCTTTTTTCAGTAGGCGAGGGCTCATGACCGGACCTCCAGTTGGCGGCGTCCGAGGTAGAGATAAAGCATGGCGATCACTGCAACCACCAGAAACAGCAGGGTCGAGGCGGCGCTGCCGTAACCGACGTCCTGGAACTCCACCAGGTGTTGGCGGGCATAGACCGACATGCTCATGGTGCTCGACGAGTTCGAGGTCAGCACATAAATCACGTCGAACACCCGCAGGGAGTCGAGGATGCGGAAGATCGCCGCCACCAGCAATGCGGGCATCAGCAGTGGCAGCGTGACCCGCCAGAACACCTTCAGTGGATGAATACCATCGACCCTGGCGGCTTCGTAGCAGTCACTCGGCAACATCTGCAAGGCGGCGAGCATCAGCAGGGTGACAAACGGCACGGTCTTCCAGACGTCGACGATAATCACCGCCCACATCGACAGATCCGCATCTGCAGTCCAGGCCAGAGGCGCGGTAATCAGGCCGAGGCTGAGCATCAGGTGATTGATGATGCCGAACTGGTCATTGAGCATCCACGACCAGATCTTCGCCGAGACAATGGTCGGAATCGCCCACGGAATCAGAATCAACGCTCGCACCAGGGAACGGCCGGTGAACTTGATGTTCAGCAGCAACGCCACCAGCAGCCCCAGCACGACTTCCAGCCCCACCGACACCACGGTGAAATGCAGGGTGTTGCGCACCGCGTTCCACCATTGCGGATCTACCAGGATGCCCGACCAGCTGGAACCGTTGTGGAACAGATAATTGCTCAGGCCAACGAAGGTGCCGCCAGCGGTGTCCGCCAGGTTGGCGTCGGTCAGGCTGAACCAGAATGTCCGCAGCAACGGCCAGGCCGCCACCAGGGCCAGACACAGCAACATCGGCGTCAGAAATAGCCAGGCAGCGCGCACTCGGCGACGCTGTACCGGCGTTTCCCTGGTGAGCAGGAGCTCGTCACAGGGAGCATGGGCAATAGAGACAGACATGGTGATTTTCTTCCTTGTGGCTTACCAGTTCCGGTGTTTGATGCGCGTGAGTTCGCCTTCCAGTTCGGTCAGCGCCTGATCGACCGGCAACTCGCCGGCCAGCACGCCATGCACTTGATCGAAGAACGCATTGGAAACCCGTGGATAACGAGCGGCGGTGATTGAAGCGGGGCGCATGACCCCATCATTGAGAATGCTGTGCAGCTGACTGTAATAAGGCATGGCCGCGAGTAGCTCGGGATCCTGGTAGAGCGACTCGATCACCGGGTTATAGGCGCCAATCAGCGCACGATGTTTTTGCTGTTGGGCACTGCTCAGGTAGCTCACCAGTTCGGCGGCAAGCTTCGGGTTGGCGCTGTAACGCGATACCGCCAAACCCCAACCGCCGAGGGTGGAGGCATGGGTGCCGGTGCTGCCGCCGCGGGGTAGGGGAGCGACCCCGACCTTGTCTTTTACCGCACTGTCCTGGCTTTGCACCAGGGCCCAGACATAAGGCCAATTACGCATGAACAGCGCATTGCCCGACTGGAATACGCCGCGTCCTTCTTCCTCGGTGTAATTGAGCACGCCACGCGGGGAGATGTCGCCTACCCAGCTTTTTGCCAGGGTCAACGCCGTTCTTGAGGCCTGGCTGTTGACCACGATGTCGCCTCGTGGATTGACCAGCCCTCCGTCCGGTTGGCTGCTGATCCATTCCAGCGCATTACATGTCAGGCCTTCGTAGGCACGCCCTTGAAAGATGTACCCCCAGGCGTTGGCGTTGCCGGCATTGCGCTCGGCCTGTTGTACATCCTTGGCGGTAGCGGTCATTTCCTCCCAAGTCTGGGGGACTTGCTTGTTGTATTTCTCGAGCAAGTCCTTGCGGTAATACAGCAGGCCCGAGTCGGTGAACCACGGCATCGTCACCAGCCGTCCGTTCACCGTGGCGTTGTCCACCTGTGCCTGGAAGTAGCCTTGGGTTGCATCGGCGGGCAGCACCTCGCGCAGATCCAGCAGATGTTTGGCCAGCATCCCCGGCCACACCATGTCGATCTGAATGATGTCGATGTCGCTGGACTGCGCACTGAGGATCTGTTGATAGAACGACAACCGCTCGGTTGCCGAGTTAGGCGTGGACACCACCTCGACGTGATTGCCGGTCTGTTGAGACCACGCCTCGACGGCCTCTTTGCACAGTTGTAATTCCGCGCCCACCGCACCGCAGGAAATCGTCAGATTGGCTGCGCTGGAGAGGGATGGAAGCCCGGCGCAAAGGGCAAGCAGTGCTGCTGGAAAGAGTGATTTGAGCTGTTTCATAAAGCCCTCTTTATTTTTGTTTTTAGAAAAGTTAACGTTAACATCGCCAAATGTAGCAGCGTATTTGCGATGAGGCATCCTTTTTTTCGTGGATTTTGACAATTAACAATTCACAAAAAAAAGGCCGGTCGCAGGACAAAAAATAAAAACAAAACAGGAAATCCCCCATGCAGAAAGCATCAAGCTGGCTACTCGCAGGCGTACTCGGCACCTCGGCGGCCACTGCTCAGGCCGCGACTCTGGAAGAACGCATGGCCGCGTTTGAAGCCCGCGCCAGCGCTGCGGAAAAACGTGCAGCCGCCGCCGAACAACAAACCCAGGCGCTCGCCAGGGAATTGCAGCAGCTCAAACAGTCCACTCCCGCCTTGCAGCCTGTTGCGTCCACTGCGACCGCCACTGCGGCGCCCACTTTGGATACGCGGTTGGCAAAACTCGAAGCCCGTCAGCAAAGCCTGGAGAAGGAGGGCAGTACCGGACACCTCACCGACGGGTTCAGCTTCAAGGGCTACGCCCGCTCCGGATTGCTGATCAACGATGGCCTGGGGGGCGGGCGGGGCGGTCCTTATACAACGCCTGCCGGTTCAGTCGGTGGTGCAGTCGGGCGACTGGGTAATGAAGACGATACTTACATGCGTATAGACCTGTCGAAAGAAGCCTATGCGCAGAACGGCACCCATTCCAAATTCACGGTTTCCATCGCCGATGGAGTGGAAAGCTCCAATGACTGGACGGCCGCCGAAAGTAACCTGAATGTGCGCCAGGTATTTACGGAACTCGATCATCTCGCCGCATTCAAGGGCAATTCGACGTTCGAGAACGCCACCCTGTGGGCAGGCAAGCGATTCGACAGGGACAACTTCGATATCCATTGGCTGGACTCGGACGTCGTCTTTCTGGCCGGCACCGGGGGTGGTATCTACGACGTGCAGATGAACAAGAACTGGCGCTCGAATTACTCGTTGATCGGGCGTAACTACGGGGATTTCAGTGAGGGCGGTGTCAATGCCGATGTGGAAAGCTACATCCTCACCTCCAACCAGTTCTTCGATAATGGTCAGTGGCAGTGGATGTTCAATGGCATTGGCTCAAAGAAAAACGACTTTAGCACTCGCACCAATGAAGCGGGCCTGAAGCCTGCGGACTCCGGCTTGCACAGCATGATCGCGAATCATCAGAAAAACTTTTTCGGCAGGGAAGGCTTCTTCAAGACGGCGCTGCTCTACGGGCAAGGGTTGGGGGCCGAGGTCAAGAACATTGGCTCGGACGGCGAACTGATCGACGACGCCCGTGCGCTGCGCCTGGCGCTGTACGGCGAGACACCGATTGCACCCCACTGGCGCATCGGTCCAAGTCTGCTGGCCGAACAAAGCAAGGATCGCTACGTCAAGGGTGACGACTACCGCTGGATGACCCTGAACATGCGGTTGGCCAATGAAATCAACAGCAATTTCGAGATGGCCTACGAAATGAGCTGGCAAACCATGAACCTCGACCCCAAGGGTTACCTGCAACGTAATGCGGTGGACGGCAACTTCTGGAAATTCACCATCGCCCCGACCTTCAAACCCGACGTTGGAGACCTGCTCACACGCCCCGAGTTGCGAGTGTTCGCCAGCTTCATGAACTGGTCTTCGGACCTGGACCGATACAGCTCCACAGACAACTTTGGCAAGACCGACTTCAACGCTGGGGGTGTGTGGCAATACGGGATACAGATGGAGACCTGGTTTTAATAGCCGGGGCTTGCTCCCACATTTATTCGATGCCGTTCACCAATACTGTGATCGATGCAAGTCCATTGTGCTGTCCGGTGGCCAACGCTCATTGAGCGGGGCCGCCGGATGAAATTGTGGTCAGCCCCTGCCAGGCATGTCGATGCCATGTTGATGCACCCGTCGATACAGCGTTGCCCGGGAGATGCCCAAAGCCTTGGCCGCGGGGGTGGGTTTCCAGCGATGACGCACGAGGGCATCGATGAGTGCCTCGCGTTCCGGACTGGCGCAGCGTTCCATGGTGTCAGCTGAAGCCGGATCGTTGAGTCGACGGCCGGGCAGATGCTCAGGCAAGTCACTTAATAGAATCAAGTCGGTCTCGCACACGGCGCAGGCGTAACGCAATACGTGCCGCAGTTCGCGCACATTTCCCGGCCAGCGATAGCCGAGCAGGCATTCCAGTGCGGCGCTTCCCAGTTGCATCGCCATCGCGCAGGCCGACGATTCTTCTTCGAGTATCCGGTTGATCAATGCCAGTCGATCACTGCGTTCGCGCAACGGCGGCAATTGGAATCGCGCACCACTGAGGCGGAAGTACAAGTCCTCGCGAAACTCGCCGCTGGTCACCAGGGCTTCCAGATCGCGGTGGCTCGCGCAGACCACCTGAATGTCTATCGCCTTGCTTCTTGACGCTCCCAGGGGCGCCACTTCGCCCTCGGCTAAAACCCGCAGTAGCCGGGTTTGCAGGGGCAGGGGCATATCGCCGATTTCATCGAGAAACAGGGTGCCGCCATCGGCCTGTTCCAGCAGACCTTGCATGCCTTTATTCGAAGCCCCGGTGAAGGCGCCGGCTGCATAACCAAACAGCTCGCTTTCGATCAGGTTTTCGGGAATCGCTGCACAGTTCACCGCAATAAAAGGTCGATCACGGCGCAGACTGGCCTGGTGCAGCTGGCGGGCGAAGACTTCTTTGCCGGAACCGGTTTCACCGTGAATCAGCACCGGCAGATTACGGTCTTTGACCCGAACCGCAAGGCGCAAACTTTCTTCCAGTCGCGGGTCGAGTTCGGCGGGTGACAATACCCGACGAGCCGGGCTGCGTTTCACTTGCCGTGGCGCGCTGAGTCGCCCATGCAAGACATGGCGGCCACCCCGGCAGTGAAACAGGCAGAGTGATTCGTCTTTGGCGCGATGCAATAACTGCTGATCGAACACTTGGCCGATGTGGTCCGGCAGGTGACCAAAACTTTGCGACAGCCACTGCCGCGCCGCGGGGTTGAGTGCCTGCAGTTGGCCGTCGTCGTCCCAGGCGAGCAGGTAATCGGGCTGGCTGTCGACGTAGCCTGGGCTGTTGTGGGCCCGCAGCACCCAGTAACCCTGGGCACTGTTCATGAAAAACGCCTGTTCTATTTCCCGTGCGCTCTGCACCACCATCTGCCGGATCAGATGCTGCGAACGACGGTCGTCCGGCGAACGCACCGCAGACACATCGAGCACCCCGAGCAGTTCCCCCCGAGGGTCGAAGACCGGAGCGGCGGAGCAGGTGAGTCCGATAAAAGCCGCGCGGAAGTGATCCCGCTTGTGCACCGTAACCGGTGTTCGTGCGGTCAGCACCGCAGCCACCCCGCAGGTGCCTTCCTCACCTTCTGACCAGCAGGTGCCCAGGTACAGGCCTGCTTTGCGGCAATCATTACGGATGGAGGTTTCCACGCGATAGTCGATGGTCTGGCCCTGGGCGTCGGTGAGCAACACGCAGTAGTCGGCATCGCGCACACGACCATGGAGTCGGGCGACTTCTTCGCTGGCGATGCGCAGGAACAGTTCGGAGCGTTCTCGACACTCTTGCAGCACGTTCTGGGACAGGATCCGCGGCCCTTGTAATGAGCCAGGGTCCAAGTGGTGTTGCTCCATGGAGCGGCGCCAGGAATCCAGGATCAAGTCCGGCACCGGCAGTTGCGGCAGGTGTGCTGCGTTCTTCAAAACACGGCTGACGCAATCCACATGCGCCTTCGAGTGTGCGGAAAGCATTAGGGCCTCCGGTTCGATCTTCTTTTAGTTGTGCGGGCTATTAAGCGCCGTTCACGGACGGTCGACAAGCATCGGTTCACCCCACTGCGAAGCTGAGACGCGACGTCTCAAGGTCTGACCTCTAACCCGTGCAGGCTGACATGGGACGTCTCAATCGAGCGGGATCCCATCACTTGGAAATGTAGTCAAAATCGCTCTGGAACGGGCTTTTCGGCGATCTTTTGCGATTCTGGCACCGGCCTTGCTCTAACCCCGGCAACCAGCACGACTGGCAACCCGATAATAACAAGAGGTGCCCTATGTCCTCCTGCCGAGGCTTTTACTCTGCCGTACCCGTGGTGGCGACATGAGTCGCTTGCCCCTGACCGTCGGCATCATTGCCAATCCGGCGTCCGGCCGGGACGTAAGGCGCCTGACGGCGAATGCCGGGTTGTTTTCCAGCACCGACAAGGTCTCGGTGATCCAACGGCTGCTGGCGGCTTTTGGCGCCACCGGTGTCGAGCGCGTACTGATGCCCACCGACATGACCGGCATCGCGGCGGCGGTGAAGAAGAACAGTCATGGCCGCCAGGCGCGTGACAGCCACTGGCCAACCCTGGAGTTCCTGGAACTTACCTTGCGCCAGAGCGTGGCGGACACTCGCCAGGCCGCGCGCTGGATGGCTGAACGCGGCGTGTCGCTGATCGCCGTGCTCGGCGGTGACGGCACCCACAAAGCGGTGGCTGCCGAAGTCGGCGACATTCCATTGCTGACCCTGTCGACGGGGACCAACAATGCCTTTCCAGAACTGCGTGAAGCCACCAGCGCCGGGCTGGCCGGCGGGCTATTCGCCAGCGGGCGGATCGCCCCTGAAATCGCTTTGCGCCGCAATAAACGCCTGCTGGTGCGGATTCCGAGCCGCGACCTGTGCGAAGTGGCGCTGGTGGACGTGGCGGTGTCCTCACTGCCCTTCATCGGTGCCCGTGCAATCAGCCGTGGGATCGATCTGGCGGAGGTGTTTGTAACCTTCGCGGAAGCTCAGTCCATTGGCATCTCGGCCCTCTGCGGCTTGTGGTTTCCGGTCTCGCGCCAAGCCCCCAACGGTGCCTGGATGCGCCTTGATCCGCAATCGTCCGAAGCCTTGCTGGTGCCCCTGGCGCCTGGCCTGTTGCAAGGCTGCGGCGTGCTCGCGGCCGCCAGCCTTGAACCCGGTGTTGCCCATCGTCTGTGCCTGAGCAGCGGCACCCTGGCCCTGGATGGCGAACGGGAAATCGAATTCAACGCCGATGACTTGCCCACCGTGACCCTCGACTCCGGCGGTCCGCTGAGCATCGATGTCAATGCGGCGCTGGCCTATGCCGCGCAAGAGCGGCTGCTGGCCATCGGTCGTGAACACCCGCAACACCCGTTGAACCTTGCACTTTGAAACTTGAGCCTCAAGACACCCTGGAGAATAAAAATGTCGACACAGCTGACTGCTGATCAATTGCTGCATGCCTATCGGGTGATGCGCACCATCCGCGTCTTTGAAGAGCGCCTGCACGTGGAGTTCGCCACCGGCGAGATTCCCGGTTTCGTCCATCTTTATGCCGGTGAAGAGGCCTCGGCCGCCGGTGTCATGGCTCACCTGAGGGATGACGACTGCATCGCCTCCAACCACCGTGGCCACGGTCATTGCATCGCCAAGGGCGTTGATGTGCACGGCATGATGGCCGAAATCTACGGTAAGAAAACCGGAGTCTGTCAGGGCAAGGGCGGCTCCATGCACATCGCAGATTTCGAGAAGGGCATGCTCGGCGCCAATGGCATCGTCGGTGCCGGTGCACCGCTGGTGGTAGGAGCGGCCTTGGCCGCCAGACTCAAGGGGACTGACGGCGTCGCCGTAGCGTTTTTCGGCGACGGCGGTTCCAACGAAGGGGCCGTGTTCGAAGCGATGAACATGGCCTCGGTGTGGAACCTGCCGTGCCTGTTCATTGCCGAGAACAACGGTTACGCCGAGGCCACGGCGTCCAACTGGTCAGTGGCCTGCGATCACATCGCCGACCGCGCAGCCGGTTTCGGCATGCCTGGGGTCACCGTCGACGGCTTCGATTTTTTCGCCGTTCACGAAGCCGCCGGTGCCGCGGTGGCGCGCGCCCGAGCCGGTGAAGGACCGTCGCTGATCGAAGTCAAGTTGACCCGCTACTACGGTCACTTCGAGGGCGACGCCCAGACCTATCGGGCACCGGACGAGGTCAAGTATTTCCGCGAACACAACGACTGCTTGATGCAGTTTCGCGAGCGCACCACCCGGACCGGATTGATCGATGCCAGCCAGTTGGACCAGATCGATGGCGAAGTGGACCTGCTGATCGAAAATGCCGTGCGCAAGGCCAAGTCCGACCCCAAGCCAAGCGCCGCCGACCTGCTCACCGACGTCTACGTTTCCTATCCCTGAACGCCCCTATAACAAGAATCGAGACCTTTATCATGGCGAGAAAAATCAGTTATCAGCAGGCAATCAACGAAGCCCTGGCTCAGGAAATGCGCCGCGACCCCAGCGTGTTCATCATGGGGGAAGACGTCGCCGGCGGTGCCGGTGCTCCTGGTGAAAATGACGCCTGGGGCGGGGTATTGGGCGTGACCAAGGGCCTCTACCACCAATTCCCCGGCCGCGTGCTGGACACGCCGCTGTCGGAGTTGGGTTATGTCGGTGCCGCGGTAGGCGCAGCAACCTGCGGCGTGCGCCCGGTGTGCGAGTTGATGTTCGTCGACTTCGCCGGTTGCTGCCTGGACCAGATCCTCAATCAGGCGGCCAAGTTTCGCTACATGTTCGGGGGCAAGGCTTCCACCCCGTTGGTGATTCGCACCATGGTCGGCGCGGGCCTGCGGGCCGCCGCCCAACACTCGCAAATGCTCACGTCGCTGTGGACCCACATCCCCGGCCTGAAAGTTGTCTGCCCGTCATCCCCTTATGACGCCAAGGGCCTGTTGATCCAGGCCATCCGCGACAACGATCCGGTCATCTTCTGCGAACACAAACTGCTCTACAGCATGCAGGGCGAGGTGCCGGAAGAGCTCTATACCATCCCGTTCGGCGAGGCCAACTTCCTGCGCGACGGCAAGGACGTGACTCTGGTTTCCTATGGGCGCACGGTCAATACGGCGATGGATGCAGCCCGTAGCCTGGCAGGGCGAGGCATTGACTGCGAGGTCATCGACCTGCGCACCACCAGCCCGCTGGACGAAGACAGCATTCTGGAAAGCGTGGAAAAGACCGGGCGCCTGGTGGTGATCGACGAGGCCAACCCGCGCTGTTCCATGGCCACCGACATCTCGGCCCTGGTGGCGCAAAAAGCGTTCGCCTCGCTCAAGGCGCCCATCGAGATGGTCACCGCGCCGCACACGCCGGTGCCGTTCTCCGACTCTCTGGAAGACCTCTATATCCCCGACGCGGCGAAGATCGAAAACGCCGTGCTCAAGCTGATCGAGTGGAGCAAGCGTTCATGAGCCAGATCCATACCCTGACCATGCCCAAGTGGGGCTTGTCCATGACCGAAGGCCGGGTCGATGTCTGGCTCAAGGAGGAGGGCCAGGCGATCGCCAAGGGCGATGAAGTGCTCGACGTAGAAACCGACAAAATTTCCAGCAGTGTCGAAGCGCCGTTTTCCGGTGTGCTGCGCCGTCAGATCGCGCGCCAGGATGAAACCCTCGCGGTCGGTGCATTGCTCGGCATCGTGGTCGACGGCGAAGCCAGCGAGGCCGAGATCGATGCGGTGATCGAGCAGTTCCAGGCCGCGTTCGTGCCAGGTGACGGTGCCGAGGAAGACAGTGGGCCGAAGCCGCAGAAGGTCGAACTGGACGGGCGACTGATCCGTTACTTCGAGCGCGGCGAAGGCGGGGTGCCGTTGGTGCTGGTGCACGGGTTTGGCGGTGACCTGAATAACTGGATGTTCAATCATGAAGCATTGGCCGCCGGGCGCCGGGTGATAGCTCTGGATCTGCCGGGCCATGGCGAGTCGGGCAAACAGTTGGAACACGGAGATCTGGATGAGTTGAGCGGGGTGCTGTTGGCTCTGCTCGATCATCTGGATGTTCCCGTGGCGCATCTGGTGGGGCATTCCATGGGCGGGGCGGTGTCGCTGAACACGGCGCGCCTGGCTCCCCAGCGGGTGCGTTCCCTGAGCTTGATCGGCAGCGCCGGCCTGGGTGCGGAAATCAACGGCGATTACCTGCAAGGTTTTGTCGAGGCAGCCAGCCGCAATGCCCTCAAACCACAATTGGTGCAACTGTTCTCCGACCCCGAACTGGTCAATCGGCAGATGCTTGAAGACATGCTCAAGTACAAGCGCCTGGAAGGGGTGGATGCGGCCCTGCGCCTGCTGGTTGCGGGGCTGTTCAAAGAAGGGCGGCAACAACTCGATCTGCGCGGCGTGGTGCAAGAAAACCGGCAACCGGTGTTGCTGATCTGGGGCAGTGACGACGCGATCATTCCTGCGACCCACAGCGCTGGCCTGGCTGCTCAGGTCGAAATCCTGCCGGGTCAGGCGCACATGGTGCAGATGGAAGCGGCCGAGCAGGTCAATCGGCTGATTCTGGACTTTGTCCAACAACACTGATGCCTCCCTTGGCGGCCGGCCATTTGCCGGGCGCCAAGGCCAACGATTTCAAGGAGATTCCAACATGAGCCTTCCAATTGATCCGACCCGCAGCATGCGTGCCGCTGTCTGGCATGGTCGTCACGATATCCGCGTCGAAGATGTGCCGTTGCCCGTCTCGCCACCGGCGGGCTGGGTGCAGATTCGCGTGCAGTGGTGCGGTATTTGCGGCTCCGACTTGCATGAATACGTGGCCGGGCCAGTGTTCATTCCGGTGGATGCGCCGCACCCGCTGACCGGCATCAAGGGACAGTGCATTCTCGGTCATGAGTTCTGTGGCGAGATCGTCGAAATCGGCGCCGGGGTCCAGGGGTTCAGTGTGGGCGAACCGGTGGCCGCCGATGCCTGTCAGCACTGTGGCACTTGTTATTACTGCACCCATGGGCTGTACAACATTTGCGAGAACCTGGCGTTCACCGGGCTGATGAACAATGGCGCGTTCGCCGAGTTGGTCAACGTACCGGCCAACCTGCTTTACAAGTTGCCGGCCAACTTTCCCGCCGAAGCCGGGGCGTTGATCGAACCGCTGGCAGTGGGCATGCACGCGGTGAAAAAGGCCGGGAGTTTGCTGGGGAAAAATGTGGTGGTGGTTGGCGCGGGAACCATCGGCCTGTGCACCATCATGTGCGCCAAGGCGGCTGGCGCGGCCCAGGTCATTGCTCTGGAAATGTCGGGGGCGCGCAAGGCCAAGGCCCTGGAGGTGGGGGCGAGCCAGGTGCTGGACCCTAATGAGTGTGACGCGTTGGCCGAGGTACGGCGGCTGACCGGCGGGCTGGGGGCAGATGTCAGTTTCGAATGCATCGGCAACAAACACACGGCCAAGCTCGCCATTGACCTGGTCCGCAAGGCCGGCACGTGTGTATTGGTGGGCATCTTCGAGGAACCCAGCGAGTTCAATTTCTTCGAGCTGGTCGCCACCGAAAAACAGGTGCTGGGTGCACTCGCCTATAACGGGGAGTTCGCAGACGTGATCGCCTTTATCGCCGACGGTCGGCTGGACATCACGCCGCTGATAACCGGGCGTATTCAGCTGGAACAGATCGTCGGGCAGGGCTTTGAGCAATTGGTTAACAACAAGGAGCACAACGTGAAAATCATCGTGTCACCCGCTCGAATCCGAGACGCCTCAGAAAGCGATTGACGCGAACCGAGCCTGAACATTCCTGCCGAATTCGGGGCAGGTAATGTTCAGGCAACGTGTGGCCCACCTTTTCAGAGCTGCACCCGCCGCAGCCTGCCGCTCAACGGGACGACGGTGTTGTCTGGCATGGGCAGTGGCCGGCCGGTCAAACCCATGCCTTCGCTCACCAGTACCGCATCCTCCAGCAGACACAAGTTGGAAGGGGTATCCAGGTCGCGGGCGAGCACGGCGACCTGGGCGGTTTGCAGATTGCAGCTCAGCAGTCGCCCGGTAAAACGGGTAAAGCCGCCATGCAGCGGTTCGCCGTTCCAGTCGGGTGGCAAGGGTTGCAGCAGGCGATCGCAGAGTTCCAGCACCAACACGTTGCCCTTCGGACACAGCGCCAGTCCGGTGGGCAGTTGCAGGCCGCGAATAAGCAGCTCGATCTGCCCGCTATCAGGCCAGACCCGAATCACCTGGCCGGCCTTCTCGGCGAAGTCGATACCCTTGCGCGTCGGGTCGCCCTGCAACTCTCCGGAAAATAGACTGATCAGCACTGCGTCGGTCGCCGGTTCGTACACCAGGGTCACCGGGACGGCTTCCTGGCCCTGGTCCAGTTCGGGCAACTGGACCAGCACGCGTTCGTCCTGTCCGCTGGCGAATTCCACCAACTGATTGGTATCGGGTTTGACCGCCAGCCAACTGCGGCGGGTCGGGTGGTAGCACAGCGCATTCAGATTGCCGCGACTGTGAAACACCGGTTCGGGCGGTGTGAATTGCAGATCCAGCAGTTTGGAACCCTCGACGTAATTGGTCTGGCTGACCAGACAGCGCCCGTCACCGCAGGCGATGTCCGACAGCCCCATGATTTCATCGCGCAGCATGCGGGCCTGCATGTTCATGGCGCGAAAACCTTGGGCCAGTAGTTCGCCGGGCAGGTAGGCGCCGGGTTTGTGCGGATCCGGTCGCAGTCGACTGATACGGCCGCTGAAGGTCTGCTCCGGCAGACCCGAGCCGGCTTCGGTCAGCAGCAGGCTGCCATCGGCCTGCACGCAAATGCCCCTAGGGTTCAGCAGGCCTTCGGCGATGATGGTGCTCGGGCACAGGGTTTCGCTGGGCCGCGCCGGGATATTAATGGGAACGGGCATAGGGCTTCTCTCCATGAATAACGGATGGACGCGGCTACTGCGGCGGTTGCCACGGTTCACCGGTGAGATAAGCCCGGAGCAGCGCCCGCTGGCAGGGCGACATCGAGCGCACCACAGGCATGAACAGCGTGGTGCCTTTGTACGCATCCGAAGTTCGGGCGAGGATGGGGTTCTTGGCGCCCATGACCGCGTCGGGCTGATTGAGCGGGATGTAGCGCGACATGGCGGGGAAGGCCAGGTAGTGAAAGCGCAGGACGTTCGGGTACATCAGCTCCCAGGTGATGTGGGTGCCCGCGGGGATGCCGAAGTCGGTCTGTGCGTATTTGCGGAAGCTGGTGAAGTAGCCACTGCTTGGAAGGCCATTGGCCGTGCAGGTCAAGGCGACAAAGCCCGCCTGGGCGGCAGAACCCGCTTTGACGGTGACCGGGAAACTGATCGCGAGCTGGCCAGGGTTAACGGTCAGCGATGCAGGAAAATCGAGGAAATCCCAGTATTGCGGTTCATCGTAAACAGCAGGAGCAGCAGCCTGCAGGTCGATTTCGGTGGCTTTGGGGACCGGACCGCCCAAGTACCTGACCTGCAAGGTGATTGACAGGCCATTGGGGTAGTCCTCCAGGTAGACGTTGCGCTGATCGGCATACACCCGATAGGTCGATTCGGTGGCTTGCAACGTGGTACCGGCGACCTTGCCGGGCGCGTTGATCGCCAGGGCGGCGGTCTGCACTGCCTGTAGCTGGTTGGCGGTCAGGGGCAGGTCGACGATGCCGCCATACACGTAGTAGTCGAATAGAAAGCGGTTGGTCGGGTCCAGGGTGGCCAGTTCAGTGGTGCCTGCGGTGATGGTGACGGGGCCGTAGTTCGCGTTCGGTCCGATAGGGCTGGTGATATCGTCCCTGACGGCCCTGAAGGTTTGCTTCGGAATGACGTTCACCATGTCGATGCTCAGGTAACCGTTGCCGCCCAGGTCGGCATAGCCGGCATTCCCCGTACTCTGGTTGACCAGTTGCCGGCCCGGCTGGCAGTTCAGCGGCTCGTCGGCGAAGGCCGGGGCCAGTGTACCGATGACCCTGCCAATGCTCGGGTTGGGGGTGTATCGGCCGGCGGCATAATCGGCGTCCAATTGTTCGGTGGTCATCGTGGGGCACATTTCGAACATGACGAAACGCAGGACAATGCCGGTCGCACCCGGCGCCTGGATGATCGAGCGCAGGCCACTGCTGTTCTGGTTCCAGCTGACGATGCTGCTCAAAGGGAAGGTCAGTTGAAACGTACCGCTGGCGTGGAAAGATCCCGGCGCATCCATTTTCGCGGGCAACAGCACACGTCCCGCCACGTCGAAACTGCTGCACACGGTATTACTGCGGATCAGCAACTGGATGTCGCTGTTACCACCAATTTGCAGACCACCGACGAATATCTGGGTGGTGGTTGAGGAGGTCGGGTCCAGATCCACCATCATCGGGCCGGAGACGGGGCCTTGTCCGGTCACCGGGTCCACCGAGCCGAGCAGATAAACCGGCTGGCCCACCATGTCGCCGGTGGTGCTGATGCTGCCCGGATTACCCTGGGAACTGATCAAGGCGTTCTGCATGTCGACGACATGCTGCCCATAGTGATTCCAGCCGCCGGCGGTGTAGTAGTCGCCGTCGGGCGCGTTGATCATATTGTTCAGCTGATCGTCGGTGTAAGACTCGGCGCTCGGTGCCAGGGTCGAGGTGGTCAGGTCGAAGAGCGGCCATTCCTCATTGCCGTCGTAAGGAATGGTGGGGGCGTTGTTCGGCAGGCTGACGTCCGTGCGGATGCCGCCCCAGAAATTCAGGCGTGGTCCATTGAGAATGCTCATGATCTATTCCTCGTCCTTGGTGGTTTTGCCGACAGGCGCGTTGGCGAATTTGAACATGTAGGAGAAATCGGCCTTGTAGGGACTTTTGACCGGTGTCGCCATGGAGTGGCAATTCATGCAGCTGCTGTTGGGCTGGATGTAGCTCTCCATGGTGACGTTGGCCGAGAGCGACGGGGTCGGCTGGCCCAGTGGATTGCTGGGGTTGTCCGGCATCAGCGGGCGCTGGGTGGTGATGAGTTGGTAGTACTTCAGCACGCTTCTTTGCAGGCCCGGGTCGGTGCGGTAATTGGTGTTGACGGCGTTGGTGATCTCGGCAATCGGGGTGACCCGGTTCAGCGGGTTCGGGGTCTGGAACGTGGTGCCGGGCTTGGGCACGCAGACCAGTTTTGTACCCTGAGTCTGCCAGTCGCAGGGTGACTGGTTGAGGGTGATGGCCGGGGCCGCGGGGTTGAAGTAGGAGTAGGTCATGCCGGCTGTTGGCTGATCGACCCATTGGCCATGCACCAACTCCTTGGGCGGAACGTTATCGATCTGCTCGAAGGTCGACCAGATCCACTGCGGATAGCCGTTGACCTTGGTGATGATGTGCAGGCCCACCAGGCCCAGGTAGGCCTCGGTGACACCGGTGCGTTGGCCCTGGTCGTTGAACGTGGGCACGCGCGCCAGCATGGTCAGGTAGCGGCTGGCGTTGTCACTGGTCGTGAGGATGCGCCAGCTCGACTTGACCTCGATGACCCCGTTGGGGAAGTTGATGTTGTTGGCTTTGGAAACGACATCGGCGTTATAGAAGCTGTTGTTGACGATGTAGTCGTAGGACGTCTCGTTGGCCGAAATGTCGTAGTAGGTCGGGTTACCGGCCTGGTCGATCAGCCAGCCGCCGACAGCCTGATCCACGGCATTCACCTGGGTGCTGTTCTTCAGCGCGGCGATGTTGATGATGCCCAGGCTTTTGGCGGTCTGCGGGGTGTTCCACGGGCCAGGATCTGCCCCCTTCGGCAGGAAGATTTCCTCCACGGTCTTGTAGGTTTGCCAAACGGTGTAGCCGGGGTCCCCAGGCTGTTTGGCGCAGTCGGGATCACCGCGCTGCCCGTCCTGTGCGGGCCAGTTCAAGGCGATGAACATTTGCCAGCTGTATTGATCGAACTGGTCCTGACTGGCATTGGCGGCCGGCGCGGTGCTGGGGGGTTGGCAACTCAGGTTACTGGCCTGCGTCGACGGCATGGCCTGTTCCCGGGCCAGGGCCTGCTCCAGGATCAAGGCCGGCAGACTGGCCAGGCCCACTAACATCACGCAGAAACGGAATGTGGTTTTCATGGCGATCCTTCGTCGTTATTCAGGGTTTGCGTTGCATGAGCTTGTTCCACTGCGCCTTTTGGCCGTTGCTCTGTGACGCCGGTGGCTCGAACAATTGGCAGGGCGGCGGATTCGCCGGGCACATGGCGGCCACTTGCGCCCAGGTCTGGGCCGGGTCCGGTTTGGCGATGCGGAAGTTGGTGTAGTTCTGGCTGACGATGGGGGCGTTGGCGACGCTGGCATCACCGGAGAAATAGAACGATTGCGGATGCCGGTAGGGCGGTTGTCCCGTGACGTTCTTGTAGAAGGCGTAGCCGAACAGGATCGGGCCTTGTGGCGAGTCGACATCCAGGGCATAGGCTTGCACGCTGCCATTGAGGTTCTGGCTGCGCGCGGCACTGTAGGGCAGGTGCTTGATGAAATCCTGCCGTGGTGGGTGGTTCATCGGCGAGAACATGCAGCAGGCCGGCATGTCCTTGGGACGGTCCTGGGGATAGGTCAGGAAGTAGGCCTTGTTGCCCAGCGACACGAAGGAGCAGGTGTAGTTGTTGTTCTTGATCGGGAAGATCGGCAGGCAGTATTTCTCGTAGTGTTCCATCATCGCGCCGAAGCCGTCGCCATCCGGCGGGATGTAGGCGGTGTCGTAGTAACTGGTGCCGCGAGAGACGGTGTAGTCCGCCGGGGTCAGGGTGGTGGGTGGATTGCTGTAGGGCGGCGGGTTTTTCTCGTAGTTGTGCATCACCCGGTACATGGTCCAGTCGCTGATCCAGTAGGCCGGGAAAAACGGATCGGAAGGCTCGCCCACGGAACGCTTGGCGATGCAGTTGCCGTTCTTTTCGTTACACCCCAGGTTGTTGTGCACCCCCATGCTGAAGTAGATGGCCTCGCTGTCCTGGGCGAAAACAGGCGGGCTGAGCAGCAGGATCAGCAGCAACAACCGGTCCAAGATGATTTTCATGGGACACCTCCTGTGAAGTGCCGGGTGGCGGACTCGCCACCCGGTAATCCGGCGTGAAACGTCAAAGGTCGTTGTAGTCGCTCATGGAGAGTTTCCTGGGTGGGAAGTTGAGTTTCACCAGGCGTTTGGCCCACAGCTGCAGCACGGCGCGGCGGCTTTGCGACAGGTCTCGGGTGATCGGCATGGCCAGGGTGCTTTCGTCCTGGTTGTCCTTGTTGATCAATATGAGTAACTGGTCGACGGCGCCCTCCACCCGCGTGCGTGAATCAAGGGGCATGTACTTGTTCATGATGGGGTAGAGGTAATAGAACGACTGCAGCACCTTTGGAAAGATGAACGTGTTCCATATTTCTTCCGGAGCTTGCGTGGAGGTGCACATGCCGTTCCAGGTGTCGATGAAGTCCTGTTGCAACTTCATGTCCAGCGGCAGGACCCGCAGCGGGGCAAGGAAGTCGACGTAGGCCTCGGAGAGCGGGAAGCTGAAGGGGATGGTCGGATCCTTATCGCCTTCCTTCACGAAGAAGCGCAGGGTGGGGAAGCCTGGCGCGACTGCCTTGCAGCCTATCTGAGCGATACCTTGGGCGTTGGTGGTGATGACGGCATAGGTGTAATTGACGGAGTTGCCCTTCTCGTCGTTCAGCGTACCGGTGCGACCGATGGGCTTGTCCAGGGTCAGGCAGGGGCGCAGGTTCACCGCGACCGGTTTACCGGAAACAGTGAGGAACTCTTGATAACCGACTGGGGTTCCAGAAGGTTCAGGCACGTCCTGCAGGTCCGTCAGTCGGCGGCCGCTGCCAGTGCTGCGGTAGAGGCCGACCGAGGGTGCGTCGGTGAACTGCGGCAGACCGGCCGTGTTCTTGCTGCGGTCCGCCGGGTTGTCGTAGAACAGCGTGAAGTCGGCGGCGTTGCTGAATGCCAGGTAGTAGTCGCTGCTGGTCACCATGTAGGGGTTGTTGTACTCGGCCACCCACAGTGTCGTGTTGGCGGCCGGCTGGCCATTGTTCTGCACCATGATGGTCAGCTTCTTGTAGTCGCCGACGTCGATGAAGCTGCCGCTTTCGATCACCTCGGCGGTCCATGTCTGCTGGGTGGCGGCGACGGTCTGGGGAGCGCTGTACAGGCCCAACCGACGTAGAATCAGGGGACCGGATTCCAATACACCCTTGGTATAGTCATCGAGGGGAACATCGAGGATACCCGAGCGCTGGTTGAAGGCCGACTGCCGATAGTCCGCGAAGTTCAAGATGACCGCCGGCTTGAATGTTCCATCCTTCTCGGCACCCAAATGGTAGGTACCGGCATTGAATTTTTCCGGGACGGGGATATCAGCCGTGGCATCCACGGGATAGCTCGGAAAGGTATTGCCCAGGTCAAGTGACAGGGTGTAGTCGTTGATCTGTGCCGAAATCACCCCCAACTTGACTTGTTGTGTCTCCTGGGAATACAGCTGGCTCATCGACACCGCCTTATTGGCCACCAGTCGCCTTCCGGCGGGCGCGGTGGGGTATTCACCGGCGAACCACAGCCCCAGGACCGCCGAGGTGCGGCTGTAGGCAGGATTGAAGAAAATCTCGTTGACGTTGTCCAAGCCCTTTCTGTAGAGGTCACGCACTTTCGCCATGACGTTCGGGTTGTTGGAACGGGTGTCGAGGCGCTGTGGGTAATCGTTGAATATCCCGTTCTTGTCATAGCAGGTCAGGTAGACGCAAAAGCGGAACATCAGGCCCTGTGCCCCTTGCTGCTCCATCTGCTGCTTCAGGTTGGCCAGCAGGGACGAGTTGCCGAGCGCCCATTCCAGATTCTCCTTGGGGAAGCAGGTCTGCCAGGTGGTGCTGACGTTCACCAGGCCACCCAGGGCTCCCCAACTGAAGTTCAGGAAACGGTCCATCATCCGGTACTTGCGGTTGAGGGTCAGGCCGCAGTTCGCGTCCCCTAACACCAGTTTGTCGAAGTACAGCGCCGTGAAGGTGTTCTGCCATGGGCTGATATCCACGAAGCGCGCCGCGGTCGGGGTATTGCTGCCCAGGGGGCTGCCGAGCAAGTGGTATTGCGCGCCGATCAGTGCATCCTTATCGATGTAGCTATTGGGCTGCACTTCGCCGCCGATAACGGTCGACTTGGTTTTCCCGTAGTTCACCAGGCCGCAACCGTTGTCGCCAAACAGATCCCATTCGGCGGGCATGTACGGGTCATGCTTCGGATTGATATTGTTTGGCACCTGCTGTACATAGGTCGGCATGCCAGCCATGTACTGCGTCGAGATGGCCCATGGCATCAGGGTGTCGGGAGCATTGTTCCGGTCGATGCCGAAGTGCGTCATGAACGACCAGTTGATGTCCGTGTTCACCGCGTCATACAGCGGGAACATGTCGTTGTTGTTGGCTGTTGGCGGGTTCCAGAACATCTGGCCGTTGAGGTAGAAGCGGGGAAAATTCAATACGCTCATGTCGTGCTCTCCTTAGCGTTTCCACTGGGCGCGTTTCAGCGACCAGACAAAATCCAGTTTTTTGTAGCCGTTGAAGTCTTTGTCCGGCAGCGGTGTAGTGGGGTAGGTGAGACCGCCCTGGGTCGGGATGGCGAAATTGAAGTAACCGTCGGTCTTCGAGTAGGCGGCGGTGCCGTGGCAGGCCAGGCAGGATGAGGTGTCCTGGAACGCCGATTCCAGCTGCGAGTTCGCCAGCACCTGGGTCTTGGGTTGATATTCCACGCCGATCAACTCGTATTTCGACAGCGTCGGGTTGTTGGCCTGGAACTGCGTATTGACCGGTATGGCATCCGATGTCGGTCCGGTGCTGTTTGTCATCGGCCGGGGCGGGTGGCCCTTGGTCACGGTGTACTTTCTGTTGTTGACGTTCTCGAAGGTGGTCCAGACCCAGCTGGAGTCCAGTTTGTTGACCACATGCAAGCCACTCAACGCCGCATAGCCGACCCTGTAGTCGGTGCCCTGCTGGTAATAGGCCTGGGCGGTGTAGTAGCCGTCGTTCTCCAGCTTCTTCTTGTAGTCCATGTCCGCGCCGATCCACAGCCAGGCGGCTTTCAATTCCCAGGCCGTGGCGGGAAAGTTCAGGTTGCTCGTCAGGGCCTCCTGGCCATCTACGTTGTAGACATTGTTCTTGACGATGTAGTTATAAGTGTCCTGGGACATCAGCAGTTGAAAGCGCACGACTTGGCCTCGCTGTGCCTCAGGCACGACGGTACCGCCCATTTCCAGGCTCATCCCGTCGACCTGCTGCGTGGCATTGAGGTTGTGCAGCAGACGGTTCGCGTCCAGCCCCAGGGCCTTGGCTTGCTTGAGCACCTCGTCCGGCGGCTTCATGCGGCTGTCATACGAGCCAGGGTTGACGCCATTGGCCAGGTAGACCTGGTCGGAAGGCTTGAACGACTCCCACACGCGGTTGTAACCCTGGGCGTCGGGCTGGTTCAGGCAGACGAACCAGTTCCAGGCCATGGTCTCGGGGTGCTTGTTGAACGCCGTACGGGTCTGGTCGGCACTGATTCCAAATTGCAGGAAGTTGCTGCAGTTGAAGTTGTTGGTGTCCTGTGCCTGAGCCAAACCGGCCAAGGCACTCAGAACTGTTATAGAAATGGCTCGCCGCATGGAAGCTCCTTGGCATTGGCCGGGTCGGTGTGTGAATGCCCCAGGAAGTGTTCCAGGAGCAGTTGCTTCACTGCCGTGGCCGCAAGGCGCTGCGGCAACGGCAGATCGCAATTGGTGATGAGCAGCGGGCCGGTGTTCTCGCTGTCGGGCAGGCGGCCATGGCTGCCGCGGACCAGGCGGGTGTCCAGCGGAATCAGGTCCATGTAGTAGCGAAAGCCGAGCTTCTTCTGCAGCAGGCGGCGCGCCACTTTCAATTTTGGGAAGCGAATGGCCGGGTCGATGAACAGTTCCAGCGGGTCGTAGCCGGGCTTGCGATGGATGTCCACGGTGCGGGCAAAGTCAGGTGCCTTGCGATCGTCGAACCAGTAGTAGTAATCGAACCAGTAACCCGGCGCGGCCACGGTCACCAGCTCGCCGCTGCGCGGATGATCCAGTTGCCAGGCCCGTTGTTCGGCTTTATCCAGCACCTGCTCGATGCCGGGCTGGCGCTGCAGCAGCGCTTTGACGCGAGGAATGTCTTGCGCCTGTTTCACGTAGATGTGCGCGATCTGATGATCGGCCACGGCAAAGGCCGCGCTGGCGCCGGGGTCGAGCAACTCCCAGGTCAGCGACTGGCGCACCTGCAACAAGCCTTCCGAGCGCAACAGCCGGTTAATCGATACGGATTGCTGTACCGCTTCGATCCCATATTCGGACAACAGCATCACCGCCGCACCTTGCTCCTGGGCAAAGGCCAGCAGGCGACCCACTTCACTGTCGATAGCCCGCACCTCGTCGGTAATCGACGGATGATCGGGCCCCAGTCGCTGCAGGCAGTAGTCGAGATGTGGCAGGTAGACCAACTGCAGGTCCGGTCGATCGAGCTGGAATTCGGCGATGGCGCAGTCGACGATCCAGCGGCTCGACGCGATGCCGGCCGCCGGGCCCCAGAAACCCGGAAACGGGAATTCGCCGATCTGCTGCTCGATACGCTCATGCAACGAGGCCGGCGACGAATACAGGCCGAACAGCTTGCGGCCATCGGCCGGGTAGTGCGGGCGTGGGGTGATGGCGGCGTCCACGTCCGCATACATGTTGTACCACCAGAACAGCTGGCTGCAGCGGAACCCGGGGAGCTCACGCTTGAGCGCCTGCCAGACCTTTTCGCCCTGGATCAGTGCGTTGGGTTGCAGCCAGAATCGCACTTCGGCCTGGTCGCGAAAATACCAGCCATTGCCGACGATGCCGTGTTCCGACGGCGACAGGCCGGTGAGAATCGACGCCTGCACCGTTGACGTGACGGCCGGAAACACCGGTTGCATACTGGCCATTTTTGCGGTTTTCAGCAGGGCATTGATGTGCGGCGTTGCCGGCCCCAGCAGCGCCGGGGTCAGCCCGACCACGTTGATCAGCAGCAGCGGTTGACGCGGGTGATCAGAGGGCATCGGCGTACGCCTCCCGCACTTGGGGTTGCAGCAGTTTTCGCTGGCGCAGTTGTTCTTCGACCCAGTGCAGTTCCGCGGCGATGCCCTGCAGTTGGGCGTGCTCGGTGTTGGGCCGCAATTGCGCGGGCAGCACGCCCCAGCTGTAGGTTTCCACTTCCAGCACGGGACGAAAATCCCTATGGTCTGCGAGAAAGTCGAAAGTCTGCGACAGCGCGATCTGGCTGCCGCTGAGCTCAGGCAGCAGCAAGTGTTCGCTGAACAGCGGGATGTGGAAATGAATCCGCAGTTCGGGGTACTGCCCCAGGTTATTGGCGCAATCGTCGAGGGCGGCGGGCAGGTCGGCCCAGCCCGATAACCGCGCCTGCGCATCTCGGGCTTTGACTTGATGCAGGTAGGTGGTTTCGGCGAAGTCGCTCAAGGTCTTGAGCACGTGTTCGCGCCGGTTGTGGTCTTCAGCGGGCAGGTGACAAATCAGCGCGTTCGACAGCTGGATCTTGCCGACAGGCACTCGGGCCTGGCGCAGCTTTTCCAGCGACTGATAGCAGTGTTCGAAAACCACGGCCTGGTGGCAGACATCAAAACACAGCGCCAGATAGTCATGGTGCGGATCGCTGGCTTGGTAGCGGTGGAAGAAGGCGATGGCCTGGTCGGTGTTTTCCAGCACACAGTCCGGCTCCATCTCCAGGCAGAACACGATCTTCTTGCCCGTCTCCCGATGCAGCCTGGCCAGTGAAGCCGTGAGTTGGCGCAGCAGATGTTCGGCACGCTGCTGTCGCCGCGGGTTCCAGTCGGCGGCATAGCCCAGCGGTACGGTGGAAATCACGCCTTGGGGGCAATCCGACGGCAGGGCGTGTGCCAGGATTCGGGCCAGATTCAGGCTGTACGCCAGCCGTTTCGGATCAGTCCAGTTGGGCAAATAGACGTCGGCTTTCACCGCGCCTTGATGAAATTGGCCATAGGGAAAGCCGTTAAGTGAAGTCAGCCGCAGCCCGCTGCGTTGCAGCAGGCTGAGGAAGTCCGCGCGAGCTGACGCCTGCTGTAGTTCGGCCGCGGCGAGGGCGCTGATCCACAGCCCACTGTCTTGCTCGTTCAGGCCGCGCAGGGTGCGCACACCCCGGAAATGCCATTCGATGGATGACCGTAGCCCCGCCAGGTCACGGGTCGGGTGCACATTGCTGCAATAACCGACCTGCGCGGCAGCCCAACCCGTGCCGGCACTCATTTGATCACCGGTTCCTGGCCACGCAGGGCAGAGTTGTCCTGCCACTGCCGACGCTGGTCGATGGGCAGCGGGGTGCTGACCAGGGACTTGTCCAGTTGGCCGCTTTGGGCAAAAAAGTCCACGGGGTTGTGGAACAGCACCTGTTCGACCTGGCTTTCGCTGAAGCCGGCAGCCAGCATCGCTTCGCCCGTTTTCGGCACCTTGAGCGGGTCGCTGATGCCCCAGTCGGCGGCGCTGTTGACCACCATTTTCTCGGTGCCGTATTCCTTCAGCAGGGCGACCATGCGCTGTTCCGACATCTTGGTGTTGGGGTAGATCGAATGGCCGCGCCAGCAGTCGCTGTCCAACACCAAAGGCAAGGTCAGTTCGTTGAGGTGGTCGATGATCACCAGGTGTTCGGCAATCCCGACTTCGCGAATCACTGCCAGGGTGCGTTTGGTGCCACCGATCTTGTCGCGGTGCGGGGTATGCACCAGCACCGGCAAATTGAATTGTCTGGCCAGCTCCAGTTGAGCGGCGAGGAAGCGATCTTCTTCCGGGGTGATGTCGTCGTAACCGATTTCGCCGACGGCCACGACGCCGTCTTTCACCAGGTAGCGCGGCAGAATCTCCAGCACTTCATTGGCCACTGACAGGTCATTGGCCTCCTTGGGATTGAGGCCGATGGTGCAGAAATGATGAATGCCGAACATGCTGGCGCGAAAGCGCTCCCAGCCCAACAGCGTGTCGAAGTAGTCGATGAAGCTGCCGACACTGGTCCTCGCCTGGCCCTGCCAGAAGGCCGGTTCGATCACCCCGGTGATGCCGGCGGCGGCCATGTTCTGGTAGTCATCGGTGGTGCGGCTGACCATATGAATATGCGGGTCGAAGTACTTGAGCATGGTAAATCCTCGTCAAGGAAAAGGAGTCGTTGAGTGTCAGTTCTGTGAGGTGCCGGCCAGGTGCTCATGCCATTCCGGTGGTAAGCGTTGCTGCTGATTCAGGCCAGCCAGGCGCTGGCGTTGCGCCGGGCTGAGCAGGTCGAAAGCAATCACTCGGGGCAGCCCGGCGGACACCGTTCGTTCGGCAGCAAGCTGTTCGTCCAGCAGGTCGAGGGCCAGCTGGTTGAGGGTGAAGTTGTGTCGTTGCGTCAGGCCGATCAGGCGGCGTACGTCGAGCCCCATGCCCAGCGCCTTCAGCACCAATTGATGGAAGGCCCGTTCGCTGTAATGGCGCGATGGGTAGAGGGTGTCGAGCGCGAGGGCGGCGAACACCTGGCTGTTACTGGTACGCCCGGCCTGCAGCGCCAGCTCCACACAGAGCCCACGGCTGTCGAGCCAGTCGAGGGCCTTCAGGGTGGCGATTTTTTCTTGATCGTCGCCCCACAGAAACAGTTGGCGAAGCAAGGGCAGTTGCCCGGCGAGGGGCTGTTGCTCCAGGACCTGAGCCAGCAACAATGCCCGCGCCAGCTGGACGTTGCTCCAGCCGGGACTGTGGGGCAGCGGTTGTTCCTTGAGGTTGCGCTTGCACTGGCTGCTCAACAGCGCCGCGGTATTGGCGTCCGGGCGTTGGGCAAGCCGCTCCTGGGCCTGGCGCCACCACTGCAGCTCGGTGTCATCGAGTTGTTGGGTGAGGGCCTGGTGTTGTTCGGCGAGGCAGTCGTGGCGCATTTCGAGGGCCGCCGATGGCGATGCAGTGACGTCCATGTTCATGTCGGTTTGATCCAGCGCTGGAAGTGTGGAAGCAGGAAAAACACCAGAACGCATAACAGGCTGCCCAGCGGCTGGTTGGCCACAGCCAGCACCAGGGCATCAAACAGTGGCAGAGCCGCCAGACCTGCGCCGATAAAGGCACGGACTTGCCGTTGCTGCGGGTTGGCCAAGTGGTGCCAGTAATGCCAGCCCAGCCAGCCAAGCCAGAGCAGTAGTACCGGCCAGAACCAGGCGTTGTCGGAATAGATCGCCAGCGCCAGCGGGCTCAACATCAGCAGTAGCGGCAGGCGGCTGAGCAACTGGTTGTTGTGCTCCTGACGAGCCAGGTAGGTCAGGCCGCTGATGTAGACGCCAAGCAACATGGCGCACAGCCAGATCGGCTCCGGCGGCACCGCCAGGCTGGCCGCCGCCGTCAGGTAGAGGGCGGAGCGGCAGGCGCCCATCAGCCAGACGCTGTGGGCGTATTTCTTGTGCAGCACGTTGTAGCCGAGGATGCAGCCCACCAGCAGGGTGGCGCTACCCAGCAACCAGTGCGGTTGATCGATCAACCGGCTCAGGCCCAATACCGAGGCCGCAGCCAGTATCAGTAACAGCGCAGTAGCCAGCCCCACTTGCTGGCGGCTGACCAGACCCAACGTGATCGGGCGGGGATTGTGGTGCTGTTGGTCCCAGTCGGCGTCCAGCAGGTCGTTCAATAACATGCCGGCCAGATACAGCAACGACAGCGCGGCCAACAGCAGGATCCACACCAGCGACGACGGCGGCGCCAGGGCACCAGCGCTGCTGGCCAGCAGGGCGGCGGCCAAGGTGTTGGTCCATACGGTGGGCAGGTTGGACACCCGGCCGAGGGTCATCCAGGTTTTCAGGTTCAGCGGTGTCTGGCTCATTGCGCGCAGCCCTCGCTGAGGGTGAGCGCCGAATCGATGCGGGTCGACAGCCTTTGCAGCGCCTGTTCCATCCGCGCGGCATCGATCTCATGCAGGTCCACCGACTCGCCGATCCGGCTGAGCATGGGGATGGAGAGTTGCCCGCCCAGGTGCTGGCGGAATTCCTCCAGACCCAGCAGAACCAGCGAGCGTCCCTGTGCATCTTTCAAGGTCAGTTCCGGCGGGCTCAGGCTGAAGCCGAGCTTGAGTAGCAGGTTCAGCACCCGCTCGGTGTCGGCATCGCTCAACAGCCCCAGGGCATTGGCATAGAGTCCATCCAGGGCCATGCCCACCGCCACGGCTTCACCATGGCGCAGTCGGTGCTGGCTGAGGTTTTCCAGTTTGTGCGCGGCCCAATGCCCATAATCCAGTGGCCGTCCGTTACCGCGCTCGAAGGGGTCGCCGGCACCGGTGATGTGCGCCAGGTGCAGTTCGGCGCAGCGGCGAATGGCATAGCGGCTGGCCGAGTGATCGAAGTGGGCGAGGGCGTCGGCCTGTTGCTCCATCCATTGGAAGAAGGCCTGGTCTTTGATCAGCGCCACTTTTACCGCCTCGGCCAGCCCGGCGATCTGGTCGCGGCGGGTCAGGCTGGTCAGCAGCTGGAAGTCGTTGATCACTGCGGTGGCAGGGTAGAAGGCGCCCAGCAGGTTCTTCTGGCCGAAGGCATTGATGCCGTTTTTCACCCCGATGCCGGCGTCGTTCTGCGCCAGCACGGTGCTCGGGATGCGGATCAGGCGAATGCCACGGTGGAAGGTGGCGCAGGCGTAGCCCACCGCATCCAGCACCGCACCGCCGCCCAGGGCCAGCACATAGCAATGCCGGTCCAGCCCATGCTGCAGCATGTCGCTGTAGAGCTGTTGCAACACCTGTGAATTCTTGCTCAGTTCTCCGGCCGGCACCGCAATCGGCGCGGCCTGCAAATGCAGGTCCGCCGCATGGGCGGCAAAGTAGGCGTCGATCTGTTCCAGCAATTTCGGGGCGCTTTGCAGCAGTTGTTCATCGGCGAACACCAGCACCGTCACCGGGCCCCGGTGCTGTGGGGTGAGTCGTGCGGTGAGCTGGCGGTGCAGACAAGGATTGGACGGCTCGAACAGGTGATCGGTGAACACCACCGGGTAGTCGTAACGGACCTCGAAACGCCCGTGCAGGGAATGCTCGGCGTTTTGCTTGCGCAAGGTTTTGAACAGGCTGTACCCGGCGATAAACAGCCCGGGTAACACCATGCTGGCGAGCAGGGTCACCAGCAGCGCGTTCTGCTCGACGAGGTAGATGCCGATGGCGCTGTAGGCCAGTGCCAGACCGGCATTGGCCAGGGTGGTCACTAACACGAACGCGGGCAGCGGATAACGTTGCATCCCGGCGGCCACCACCGAGGTTTCGGCCAATACCGGCACGCCGCGCAGGCAGATCAACGACAGCGTGCCCAGCTTGTATGCCAGTTGCCCCGGCTGGCGCTGATGCAGGCCCAGGCGGCCGGACAGCAGCCGAAAATAGCCCGCCCCCAGCGCATACCCCAGCCCGGCCCCCAGGCACAGCCCCACGAAAATCACCAGGTAGCCGCCAACAGCGCCGAGCATGGCCACGGCCAGCAGCGCGACCATGCTCGAAGGCACCGGCAGCACCACGTCCAGCGCGAGCAGGGCGATCAGCAGCAGGGCCAGGTTGAGTTTTTGGGTGGGAGTGGAAGGCTGGTACAAGTTGAGATGGGTCAGGAAGTCCTGGATCTGTTGTTCGAACAACAGAAAGCTGGCGATCACCAAGCCTGAGAAGCAAAGCAATGAAATCCAGAAATGACCGGCAGGCCCCCGTTGCGAGAACGCACGATACCCATGGCTGCGCTTCATCAAGCATCCCTCTTTATTGTTATGACTGATTCCGTGTCAGTAATTAAAAGCAGCGTCTGGTTGGTTTTAGATCAATAGATTCTCTCGCCTGAGGGGCTGGTTTATGTACGGTTTGGTTACGCCTGTAGAGCTAGTTTTGAACTTAGACGGTCATGGTGTTTTTGCAAGGCGGCCTGATGGCAATCTGACTTTTTTCACTTGCGTGAACGCGACCCGTAGCAGCTGTCGAGCCTGCGAGGTTGCGTTCGGCTGCGCAGCAGTCGTAAAACCAGAACTCGCGGTGCATCAGGCAAACCGCATCAGCCGGATTCACGACGGCTGCGCCGCCGAACGCAACCTCGCAGGCTCGGCAGCTGCTACAAAAAAGCGCGTCGCGGCTATCGATGCATCTGAGTCGATGTTAAAAAATGTTATTTTAAAAAAATACTTCACATAATCTGTTCATTGGTGGATTATCTGCTCAACCCGTGTCAAGCAGCTCGTAGCTGCCATTGTGTTGGGCGATCCGCCGGCCATGCCTCCGGTGCCCACCTCTACATCGCGGCCCGCCGCCTGCGCTTTGTCGGCGTGGAACAGGCCGTTGCTTCCCTCAGGAGTACCCCATGAATAACAAGAATGTCGGTGTTGTCGGTCTGGGCGCGATGGGGTTGGGCATTGCCCGCTCTCTGTTGCGCAGTGGTTTCAATGTGCATGCCTGTGATGTGCGTGCGCAGGTGACTGAACAGTTTGCCGGGGAGGGCGGCGTGGCGTGTTCTTCGCCCGCGCAGATGGCCGCGGCGTGCGACGTGATCATTACCGTGGTGGTGAACGCCGAGCAGACCGAAACCGTATTGTTTGGCGAGGGTGGTGCCGTCGCTGCGTTGCGCCCTGGCAGCCTGGTGATCGGTTGCGCCACCGTGGCCCCGACCTACGCCGTCGACCTGGGCCAGCGCCTGACCGCCCAGGGCTTGCTGTATCTGGATGCCCCGATATCCGGTGGCGCAGCCAAGGCGGCTGCCGGTGAAATGACCATGATGACGTCTGGCCCGGCCGATGCTTACGCCAAGGCCGAAGCCGTCCTGGCAGGCATGGCCGGCAAGGTTTATCGCCTGGGCGACAGCCATGGCCTGGGTTCGAAGGTCAAGATCATCAACCAGCTGCTCGCCGGGGTGCACATCGCCGCTTCCGCCGAAGCCATGGCGCTGGGCCTGCGTGAAGGGGTCGATGCCGACGCGCTTTACGAAGTGATCACCCACAGCGCCGGCAACTCCTGGATGTTCGAAAACCGCGTGCCGCACATTCTCAAGGCTGACTACACGCCGTTGTCCGCGGTGGATATTTTCGTCAAGGACCTGGGCCTGGTGCTGGATACCGCACGGGCCAGCAAATTCCCGCTGCCGCTGTCGGCCACCGCCCACCAGATGTTCATGCAGGCTTCCAGTGCCGGCTTCGGGCGTGAGGACGACTCGGCAGTAATCAAGATTTTCCCCGGCATCGAGTTGCCGACTGCCAAGACCGAGCCGGTTTGAGGAACACCCAATGAACACTACCCCTGCACGCCCATTGCTGGGCTGCATCGCCGACGATTTCACCGGTGCCACGGACCTGGCCAACATGCTGGTGCGCGGCGGTATGCGCACCGTTCAAAGCATTGGCATTCCGAGCAGCGAAGTGGCGGCCGGGCTCGATGCCGATGCGATCGTCATCGCCCTCAAGTCACGCACCATTCCAGTCGCCGAAGCGGTCGAGCAATCCCTTGCCGCGCTGGCCTGGTTGCGTGAGCAAGGCTGCGAGCAGATTTTCTTCAAGTACTGCTCGACGTTCGATTCCACCGGGGCCGGCAATATCGGCCAGGTCAGCGAAGCGCTGCTCGCGGCGCTGGGCGGCGACTTCACTCTGGCGTGCCCGGCGTTCCCGGAAAATGGCCGGACGATCTTTCGCGGCCACTTGTTCGTGCAGGATCAACTGCTCAGCGAGTCGGGCATGCAGCATCACCCGCTGACGCCGATGACCGATGCCAACCTGGTGCGGGTACTGCAGTCGCAGACCCATCTGAACGTCGGCTTGTTGCGCTACGACACCATTGCCCAAGGGGCCGAAAAGGTGCGCGGGCGCATCGCCGAACTGCGGGCTCAAGGTATCGGCATGGCGATTGCCGATGCCTTGTCTGACCAGGATCTGTACACCCTCGGCACCGCCTGTGCCGACTTGCCGTTGTTGACTGGCGGCTCGGGGCTGGCCCTGGGCTTGCCGGAAAACTTCCGTCGCGCCGGTAAATTGCGCGACCTCGATGCCTCGAAACTCCCGGCGGTGGCCGGTGGTGAAGTGGTGTTGGCCGGTAGCGCTTCTATCGCCACCAATGGCCAAGTCGCAGCCTGGCTCGAAGCTGGTCGACCCGCGCTGCGGATCGATCCGTTGGCCCTGGCGGCTGGCGAACCAGTAGTCGCCCAGGCTCTAGCCTTCGCCAAGGGCAATGAACAAACCGTATTGATCTACGCCACCAGCGCACCGGACGAGGTCAAGGCAGTGCAACAGCAGCTCGGCGTCGAACAGGCCGGCAGTCTGGTGGAAAACGCCTTTGGCGAAATTGCCCAAGGCTTGCGTCAGAGCGGCGTACGGCGCTTCGTGATCGCCGGCGGTGAAACCTCGGGCGCGGTGGTTCAGGCGCTGGGAGTGCAACTGCTGCAGATCGGCGCGCAAATCGATCCGGGTGTGCCGGCAACGGTCAGCAGCACCGATGAGCCTCTGGCTCTGGCGCTCAAATCGGGTAACTTCGGTGGTCGGGATTTCTTCAGCAAAGCGCTGAAGCAACTGGCCCAGACCGGAGGTGCGCAATGAGTAATGAAAACGCTTTGCGCGAAGAAATCTGCGACGTTGGCCGCAGCCTTTACGAGCGCGGTTACACCGTCGGCAGCGCCGGCAATATCAGCGCGCGGCTGGACGACGGTTGGTTGATCACGCCGACTGACGTGTGCCTCGGCCGCCTCGACCCGGCGACCATCGCCAAGGTCAATCTGTCTGGCGAATGGGTCTCCGGTGACAAGCCGTCGAAGACATTGGCGCTGCATCGCCAGGTCTACGACCGCAACCCGAGTGTCGGTGGCGTGGTGCATACCCATTCCACTCATCTGGTGGCGTTGACCCTGGCGGGTGTCTGGCAGCCGAACGACATCTTGCCGCCACTGACGCCGTATCAGGTGATGAAAGTCGGGCATATCCCGTTGATCGGCTACCAGCGTCCTGGCTCGCCAAAGGTTGCCGAACAGGTCGCACAACTGGCCAATAGCGTTCGTGGCGTGATGCTCGAACGGCTGGGGCCGGTGGTCTGGGAGAGTTCGGTGTCCAGGGCCAGTTACGCCCTGGAAGAACTCGAGGAAACCGCGCGGCTGTGGCTGATGAGCAATCCCAAGCCCGAACCGCTCGATCAGGCAGCACTGGACGAGCTGCGAGCGGCCTTCGGTGTGCACTGGTAGTGCGCTGAAGTTTTTTAACACGATAGACCGATAAAGCAGGCCCTGTTCGGGAGACGTGCAGCGACTCCCACGACCCCGGCTTGCCTGAAAAATACAATAACAAGAGGACATCCAGGCATGACTCATCTTCACTGCGGCATTTTCAGACCCGGTTGCAGCACCCTTGTGTTCACCCGGCGCGGAGGGCTTGTGAAATGAGCCCGTTAATCCTGATGGTTACCGCGGGGCTAGGGATCGCTCTGTTGTTGTTTTTGGTGCTCAAGTACAAGTTCCAGCCGTTCGTGGCGTTGATGCTGGTGAGCATTCTGGTGGCGCTGGTGGCCGGGGTGAAACCGGCCGACCTGGTCGCCACCATCGAAGGCGGCATGGGCAAGACCCTGGGCCACATCGCGATCATCATTGCCCTGGGCGCGATGATCGGGCGGATCATCGAGCTCTCCGGCGGTGCCGAGGCGCTGGCCAAGACGCTGATCAGCCGTTTCGGCAATCGACGCACGCCGCTGGCGCTGACGATTGCCGGGTTCATGGTCGGGGTGCCGGTGTTCTTCGAGGTCGGCGTGATCATCCTGATGCCGCTGGCCTATGGCGTTGCTCGCAGTGCACGCAAGCCGCTGTTGGTGTTTGCGCTGCCGATGTGTGCGGCGTTGCTGACCGTACACGCCTTCCTGCCGCCACACCCCGGCGCGGTGGCCGCTGCCAGTCAGTTGGGTGCCGACCTCGGTCGCGTGCTGATGTTCGGTCTGCCGATCACCGCGTTCCTCTGCTATGTCGGTTACCGCGTGGCCGGGCGCATGACCCGTCGGGTGTACCCGATGACCGACGATATCCGCGCCGAAGTCTATGGCCCGCATGTCACCAACGAAGACTTGGTCGCCTGGGCCAATGGCAACGGCAAGAGCGCTGAACGAGCAGCCGTGGCCGCGTCGCACATGGGCCTGGAGGAGGCCACCAGCGCTATCGTTTCCAAGTTGCCGCCAGCACCCGCGCCGGGTTTTGGCATGATCGTCAGCCTAATCGCACTGCCGATCATTCTGATTCTGCTGGGAACGCTGTCCAACTCGTTGCTGCCTGCCGACTCGGTCCTGCGCGGCATCATGACTGTGCTCGGTGCGCCATTGGTGGCGCTGCTGATCGACACCTTGCTGTGTGCCTGGTTGCTGGGTTCGCGTCGGGGCTGGAGCCGTACCCAGGTGTCTGACGTGATCGGTTCGGCCTTGCCAGGTGTGGCCATGGTGATTCTGATTGCCGGTGCCGGCGGTGTGTTCGGCAAGGTGCTGGTGGATACCGGCATCGGCGCGGTGGTCTCCGATTTGTTGCGCACCACCGGTCTGCCGGTGCTCGCGCTGGGCTTTCTGCTGACCATGCTGCTGCGTGCGGTTCAGGGTTCGACCACGGTGGCGCTGGTGACCACTGCCGGCATCATCAGCCCGCTGATCGCGACCCTCAACCTCACGGCGAATCACATGGCGCTGCTGTGCCTGGCCATGGGCGGTGGCGGGTTGGCCATGTCCCATATCAACGACGCCGGTTACTGGATCTTCACCAAGCTGTCCGGGTTGAACGTGGCCGACGGCCTGCGTACCTGGACCGTGCTGACCACCTTGCTCGGCACGCTGGGTTTCGGTATTACCTTGCTGATCTGGCCGTTTGTCTAACCTTCTGTCCAAGGAGCTACCATGCCTCGTTTTGCTGCCAACCTCAGCATGCTCTACCCGGAACATGAGTTTCTGGATCGTTTCGCCGCCGCGGCCGCCGATGGTTTTGAAGCGGTGGAATACCTGTTCCCCTACGACTACAGCGCCCAGGAACTCAAACAGCGCTTGAGCGATAACGGCCTGGTGCAGGCGCTGTTCAACGCACCGCCCGGCGATTGGGCGGCAGGCGAGCGGGGCACGGTATCGTTGCCGGGCCGGGAGAGTGAATTTCGCAGCGGTTTCGATCGCGCACTGGAATACGCCGCCGTCCTGGGCAACTCACGCATCCATGTGATGGCCGGGTTGTTGCCGTCGGAAAGTGATCGACCACGGCATCACGGCGTGTACCTGGAGAACCTGGCCTATGCCACCGCGCAGGCCGCCAAGGTCGGTGTCACCGTGCTGCTGGAACCGATCAACACGCGCGACATGCCGGGCTTTTTCCTCAACCGCCAGGATCAGGCCCAGGCCATCTGCAAGGAAGTGGGCGCCGGTAACCTGAAGGTTCAGTTCGACTGCTACCACTGCCAGATCGTCGAAGGTGACCTGGCCACTAAACTGCGTCGGGATTTCGCCGGCATCGGTCATATCCAGATCGCCGGCGTACCGGATCGACACGAGCCAGACTTGGGCGAAGTCAACTATCCCTATCTGTTCGAGTTGATCGACCAGTTGGGTTATGACGGCTGGGTAGGGTGCGAATACCGGCCCCGTGGCAACACGTCGGCCGGCTTGCAGTGGCTGCGGGACTGGAAGGCGCGCTAACGCCTTACAGGTTGTTATCGGAAGGCAACAGCAGCTCGACACCCTGCTTGCGGATGCTATCGGCCGCGGCAGGGGTCAGTGCGTCGTCGCTGAGGATGATGTCGAACTGCTCGAGCCCGGCGATCCGGTACATGCTGAACGTGCCGTACTTCGAACTGCTGGCCACCAGCACCACTTGCGAGGCCGATTGCATCGCGACTTGCTTGACCTCCACCTTCAGCGCCGACGGCGTGGTGAGGCCGCGACGCAAATCCCAGGAACTGGTGGAAATGAAAGCGATATCGGTGACGATCTGACGCAAGGTGGCCACCGCCAGACCGCCCACGCACGATTGATTCGAATGATCCAGTTGCCCGCCGGTGTGAATCACCGTGACATGGGGCGCATCGATCAGCGCCTGGACAATCCCGAAATCGTTGGTCACCACGGTCATTCCCGACAGCGCCTTGATGTACGGAACGATTTCCAGCGTGCTGGTCCCCGCATCCAGATAAACCGTCATATCAGCATGCAGCAGCCGCGCGGCCAGCTTGGCCATCGCCTGCTTTTGCGGCAACTCGACCACCGCCTTGAACTGATGACTGGGCTCGCTGTGGAGCTGGCTGGCGATTCGCACGCCGCCAGTGACCGAGTAAGCACGGCCTTCCTGTTCAAGCAGCGCGATATCGCGGCGGATGGTCATGTGCGAGCAGTCGAACATTTCCATCAACTGATGAACGCTCAGCACCTGATGCTTGCGCAATTGGCGCAGCATCAATTCACGGCGCTGTTCAGGAATCATCGGTGCGCCGCTTTCGGCGGCGATGTCCTTTTGACTAGGCATTCGGGCTCCAGAGTGAAGAAATCCGCCGACAAGGAAAGCGGTGCAAACATAGTAGCGAATCTACGTTAAAGGAACGAGCTGTTGCGGATCTCTGTTCTGGTGGCGGCAGCCTCAATCCAGATCCCGGCGAATGGCGTCCAGGCGTTCGTCGAGCAATGGGGTGAGGAGGGCGTAGCACTGCGCCGGAGTGATCGACACGGTGGTTGTACCTATCAGGCAGCGTTGCAGTTGTTCGAGCGCAGTGTGCAACGAATGGGGAGCGTGCTTGAGCAAGCGTTCGTGCAGGTACTGCAATTGAATCAGCATTTCCAATGGGCAACTTCGATGGGCGGCGGCGCGTACCGACAGCCCGCGCAGTCGTCCCAGCTCTTCAAGTTCCCAGCAGCGCGCGGCGATGCTCGGGCGCGCCAGACTGAGCGCACAGCGTTGCAGTTCGAGGTGCTGGATGGCGCCGAGCAGGTCCTGCAGCAATCGGCAATGGCCATCGAAATCCGCCGGGTCGCGGCGTAACGCACTCCAGGCCTGGCACTGTGCGGGATACGGCCACTCCCTCCAGCGTTGGCCGAGCGCGTGCCCCAATGCCTGGCAACGTTGTTGCGCCTCGCGGGTGACTTGTCCGCCGAGACCGCGATGCTGCTGTAGTCCTTGCAGCAGGTCGAGACCGAGCAACAGCGCCTGCCTTAGTCCCGTATCACCCTGTGGCAGACGGACTTGGCGGGATGGCCCATCGTCGAATGCTGGATTCATGGGCGGCTTCCGACGGTGAGCTGGTTGAGATAACGGGTCAGGTCGTGCAGCGCATTAGTTTGCGTGCTCTGTTCCTGCACCGCGCCATTGACCTGTTGCAGTTGCTCGCTGAGGTCATGATTGGCCTGTTGATGCTCGCTGAGCGCCTGTTGCATGGCGCCGAGTTGTTGCAGATTGCTCTGGCTATGTTGCGCCAGGTCGTCGAGGTTGGCGGCGAGCTGCTCGCTCTGTTCACTTCCGGCTGCCAGCAGATCGCGGTGTTCCTTGACCTCGCCATCCACCTGGCGCACGGCCATGGCGATCGCTGTCGCGGCGGTAGTGATTTCATGGGTCGCCCGGTCGGTGGCCTGGGCCAGGCTGCGGACCTCATCGGCGACCACGGCGAAACCGCGCCCGTGCTCGCCGGCACGGGCCGCCTCGATGGAGGCATTGAGCGCCAGCAACTGGGTCTGTTTGGCCAATGCCTGAATGCTGTTGACCGTGCTTTCCACGGCGGTCGTACGTTGCAGCAACGCGTCCACGGCATGTGCGGTGTTGCCCAAGCGGTGCTGAATGGCGCGCATGCTGTCACCCACTGAGCGCGCTTCCAGGCACCCGGTTTCGCTCTGGGCATGGGCGTTGGCAAAGGCTGCCAGCGCGCCTTGGGCCAGGGCATCGATGCTGTGCAGGGTCTGATCGATCTGTTCGCTGGCGGCGGCGATCATCGCGATACGTTGGCTCTGTTCCGCTCCTTGGTCGCGGGCCTGTTGGGCCATCTGCTCCAGGGCACGGCTGGCGAACTGCACTTCGCTGCGCAAGCGTTCGTTGTTGCGCAGTTGCAAGCTGGCGGTCACCAGCAGCGTCGCGGGGTCGGCATCCCGGGAACTGCGCAGCAGTTGTGCGAGTTCCGTGTCCCAGAATATCTGTAGCTGGCGTTGATGACGCTCGCGCAGCTGCCAGGCGCATCCCAGGTACAGCACGCCAGGTATCAGGGCCAATGCGCTTGCGGCCTGTTCGGCCAGTGCGAGACCGCAGGCGCCGAGGGCCAAACCGAGCGGTAACCAGAAACCGAACCTGCTGCGTTCGAGCAGGGCCCTGCCAGGTTCGAACAAGGCTTTGGCGAATGATGTGCCGGCCGGGTGCGACTTGCCGCCATCGCTGCGCAGATGAACGATGGCATGACCCGGTGGGTGCATTCCTTGAGCGGACATGAGGATTTCCTTCTGATGCCGGGATGAAAGCAAAAACGGCGCACGCTCTCCTGCCGCAATGTGCAGGGAAGCGGACGCCGTTGTCCGAGATATTTGCCAAACCATCGGTGTTGATGGCTCAAGCTTGAGCAGAGCCTAAGCAAGTTGTTTGCCAGCCTTTGTGCTCGACAACGGATCAGCCTGTCACCCCGCGGTGGAAGGAGAATTGCATCTGATGGCTACAGGGCTGTGAAGGCCGCACAGGCGAGCAACGCACCAGTCGCGGGAATGGCAGAGCCGCCGTGCTCTGTTCTGGTTCGTGCCCATCCGCACCGGGCGCGCGCTTGGTAGCAGCTGTCGAGCCTGCGAGGCTGCGTTCGGCTGCGAAGCAGTCGTGAATCCGGCTGATGCGGTCTACCTGACACACCGCGAGTTCTGGTTTTACGACTGCTGCGCAGCCGAACGCAGCCTCGCGAGCTCGACAGCTGCTACAGCGAACGCAAGCTCGACAGCTGCTACGGATCGCATTGCGGCTTACACAACGCGAGAAAATCCGGCATCGTTAGTTCATGAATTTCTGAACTAACTATTTGCTGCAGCCTATTCAATCGCTTGTCGCCGTAGCCTTAGGATTCGTCACACGGGACCGCAGCCATCAGAGCAGCGGCCTGCAGCAACTTCTTTCGACTGCCCAGTAACGCCAGCCCAGACAGCGGGTGGCCTGACGCAGCCGAGAGGAATGCATGAAGCTAGAAATTTTCCGCACGTTATGGGGCTATACCGCCAGCAAGGCACAGGCCCTGGATGAACTGCTCGCCGCCGGCTTCGATGGCCTCGAAGCGCGCCTGCCACTGCAGGCTGATGAGCGTGGCGAGTTCGGCGCTTTCCTGCGCAGTAATCAAGTTCCCTACATCTGCACACTGTTCAGTGCCTACGATGTATTGCCCGACCAGAACGCCACGCCCACTCAACACTTGGCCGACATAGATCGCAAACTGGGCTGGGCTTCGGAGCTGACCCCACGTTTCGTCAATCTGCTGGCCGGCAACGACCGCTGGCCGCAGGCATTGCAGGTCGAGTTTTTCGGCCAGGCCATGGAACTGGCCGCCAGGCATGGCGTGTTCTGCAGTTTCGAGACCCATCGCGCCCGTTCCCTTTACAGCCCTTGGGTGACCCTGGAGCTGATCCGCCAACTGCCGGACCTGCGTTTCACCAGTGACATCAGCCACTGGGTGGTGTGCTGTGAGCGACTGCTGGACGATCCGGCCGACGATCTTTCGGCCTTCGTCGAGCGCGTGCATCACATCCAGGCTCGGGTCGGCTACGACCAAGGCCCGCAAGTCCCCCATCCCGCCGCCCCGGAATATGCCCGTGAACTGGCGTTCCACCAGCGCCACTGGGAGGCCGTCTGGACCGCTCAGCGCGAACGTGGCTACCCGGTCAGCACCTTGACCCCGGAGTTCGGTGCCGACGGTTATCTGCATCACTTGCCCTTCACCAACATGCCGGTGGCCGACCTCTGGACCTTGAACCAGTGGATGGCCCGCACCGAGCGCGAACACTTCGACCGTTTCACCCGTGAAGGAGCCCGCCATGCGTAACACCTCGCCAACCCAAGCCAACTTCAGCAGCATTCCGGTGGTGAACATCGCCGGACTCTTCAGCATCGAGCTGGAGCATCGCCTGGCCGTGGCCGAGCAATTGGGCCGCGCCGCCAGTGATGTAGGCTTTCTGTACATCACCGGGCACGGCATCGATCCGGCGCTGATCGAGGGTTTACGTCAGGCGGCCAAGGATTATTTTGCGCAACCGCTGGAAGCCAAGATGCGCCACTACATCGGCGCCTCGGAAAGCCACAAGGGCTTCGTGCCCGAAGGCGAGGAGGTGTATTCCAAGGGCAAGCCGGATCACAAAGAAGCGTTCGATATCGGCTTCGAAGTGCCAGCGGATGACCCGCTGTTCCTCAACCGTACACCGCTGCTGGGGCCGAACCACTGGCCCGACGTGCCGGGCTTCCAGAGCGCGGTCCAAAACTACTATCAGGCGGTGTTCGCGCTAGGCCGCCGGCTGTTCGATGGCTTTGCCTTGGCCCTGGGGCTGGAGGAGGGCTACTTCGATGCGCTGGTGACTCGTCCGCCCTCCAAGTTGCGGCTGATCCATTACCCCTTCGACGCCGATGTCGTCGACGCTCCGGGCATCGGCGCGCATACCGACTACGAGTGCTTCACCATCCTGCACGCCGATCAACCGGGGCTGGAGGTGCTCAATGATCAGGGGCAGTGGATCGACGCGCCGCCACTACCCGACGCGTTCGTGGTGAACATCGGCGACATGCTGGAAGTCATGACCGCAGGTGCCTTTGTCGCCACTGCCCACCGGGTGCGCAAGGTTGCTCAGGAGCGCTACAGCTTCCCGCTGTTCTACGCCTGCGACTATCACACGCTGATCAAGCCGCTGCCGGCCTTCGCCAGGGATGACCGGGAGTACGAGGCGCTGGCGATTGGCGAGCACATGTGGAGCCAGGCCTTGCAGACCTACCAGTACCTGCGCAAACGCGTGGAGAGCGGCGAGCTTGAGTTGCCGTCCCGGGCCCGAAAACCATCGAGTTTCGGCCATCTGAAGAACACCACCTCTCATTCCTAAAAAAACAACCCACGGAGCTTCCCACCATGAAAAGCCACAACGCCCTGACCAAACTGAGCCTGCTCGCCGCCGGCCTGTTCTGCGCCAGCACCGGCTTCGCCAGCACCGCGACCCCCGGTGTGTTGAAGGTCGGTATGGAAATCACCTACCCACCGTTCGAGTCCTACGACGCTGACAAGAATGTGGTCGGTTCCGATCCTGAGTTGGCCCACTCCCTGGCCAAGGCGATGAGCGTCAAGGCCAACTTCGTCGACACCAAGTTCCCCAATCTGATCAACGGCCTCAACGCCGGGCATTACGACGCGATCATTTCCGGCATGTACATCACCCCCGAGCGCCAGCTCCAGGCCCGCACCATCGCCTACGCCAATACCGGCGCGGCGATCATGGTGCCCAAGGGCAGCGAGTTGAGCCCGCAGGTTCCCGAGGACTTGTGCGGCCTGAAGATCGGCCTGGAGCAGGGCACTACCTGGGTCGCCAAGTTCAACCAGTTGTCCAGCGACTACTGCGTTCCCAACAACAAAGGTGCGATCACCGTCAACGAATACCCTTCGGCCCCCGAAGTGACGCAGGCACTGCTGTCGAAAAACATCCAGGCCCAGGTGGAAATCGCCGGTGCCGCACACATGATCGCCCAACGCACCAACGGACGGGTCGTGGTCAGTTCGCAGAAGCTGGTTTACCCACAGACCTTGGGCATCTACGTGAAAAAAGATGCCGAGGCGACTTATCAGGCGCTGGTCAAGGCCCTGGCCGACAGCAAAGCCAACGGTGAATACGCCGCCATTCTCAAAAAGTACGACCTGGAACCGGTCTCCGAGTAATGGCTGAAGCCGCGCCCTCGGTCGAGGGCGCGGCGAGCACGAGGTGTCTATGCAATTCGACTGGTCTTACTTTATTTCGCTGTTCTCCAAGACTGACTTCTGGGCGGCGAGCCTGACCGTCATCGAACTGAGCGCCCTGGCCTGGTTCCTGGGGATGTTGCTGGGCTTCATCCTGGCGTCAGCCAAGCTGTCCGGCTCGCCCTGGCTGCGCCTGCCGGCGTCACTCTACATCTGGTTCTTTCGCAGCATTCCGCTGCTGGTGTTGGTGGTCTTCATCTACAACCTGCCGCAGCTGCTGCCCGGTGCCGGGCCGGTGCTGTCGGTACCGTTCTATTCCGGCCTGTTGGCGCTGGTGGTCACCGAGGCCGCCTACATGGCTGAAATTCATCGTGGCGGGCTGATCTCGGTCGCCAAGGGTCAGAAGGAAGCCGGTCGCGCCCTGGGTATCGGCCTGCTCGGCCTGCAACGGCTGATTGTGATTCCCCAGGCCTTTCGTATCTCACTGCCGACCTTGATCAACGAATACATCACGGTGGTCAAACTGACCTCGTTGATCTCGGTGATTTCATTGACCGAACTGTTGACCGTCGGCCAGCGCCTGTATGCGCAGAACTTCCTGGTGATGGAAACCCTGGCGGCGGTGGGTGTGTACTACGTGCTGATCGTCACGCTGTTCGGCTTTGCCCTGCAGCGTCTGGAACGCTACCTGGACCTCAACCTGCGGACACCGCAAACCCTCGACAGCGCCTCGACACAAGTGCTGCGTGACAGTCTGGCGCCTGTTCTATCGAGCAAGCTCAAGCCGCCATCCAAAGGCGCCGCCCCGGCCCTGCAACTGCAGGGTGTGCACAAACGCTACGGCGATCATCATGTGCTCAAGGGCATCGACCTGAAGGTACAAAGTGGCCAGGTGATTTCGATCATCGGCCCGTCCGGCTCCGGCAAGACTTCGCTGATTCGCACGGTCAATGGCCTGGAGCGCATCGATCAGGGCGAAATCCTGCTGTTCGGGGAGGGCTTCATCAATGCCGAGGACAAACCGGATGGCCGTCGGCTTCGTCAGGGTGTACGGCGCATCGGCATGGTGTTCCAGAGCTTCAACCTGTTCCCGCACCGCACACTGCTGGACAACATCAGCCTCGCTCCCCGTTATCACGGTGTCGGTCGTGTGTTGAGCGAACAACGCGCCTGCCAGTTACTCGACAAGGTCGGCCTGTTGGCACACGTCCACAAATATCCGCATCAACTGTCCGGCGGCCAGCAACAACGCGTGGCGATTGCCCGGGCCATGGCCATGGACCCGGATATCCTGCTGTTCGACGAACCGACCTCGGCGCTGGATCCGGAGCTGGTCGGCGAAGTACTCACGGTCATCAGCCACCTGGCCCGCGAAGGCATGACCCTGCTGATCGTCACCCACGAGATGGACTTTGCCCTGTCGATTTCCGATCGGGTGATCTTCATGGAAAACGGCCACATTCAGCTGGATGCCTCGCCACAGGCGATCCGCGAGCAGCCCGAGGCTCATCGAGTGCGGCGGTTCATGGGGTTGCAGGTGCCAGAGGAGGAGGGATGCCTGCCTTGAATGGGTTTAGCCGCGTGCCCTCAGAACTCCTATGGCGACAAATAGCGCTTTTGTATGCGCGCCAGGGTGCCGTCATCGCGAAGCGTTTCAACTGCCGCGCGCAAGTCTTGCACCAGTTGAGCGGAGCACTGCTTTGAGCAAGCGAGATAGAGCTGCACACTGCTCATGACGGGGCTCATGTGCAGTGTACGCTCAGACACTTTCGGCCAGATGTATCGACTCTCCGGGACACCGTTGAACCAGGCATCGATGCGACCTTTCAAGAGCATCTGCGCGGGGTTGTCGCCAATGGTCAGGGGGTGGATCTGTTCGTCGCTGAAGCCTTGTTCACGGAGGATTTCCTCCTGCGCACTGCCCAGGCCGACGCCGATCCCCCGGTAGGTTTGCTTCGCCTGCTCGAAGCTGCTCACCGGCCGGTCAAGGCTGAAAAAAGCACGCTCCATGGGCATGATCGGCGCGATCCAGGTGAAGCGATCTTCACGTTCCTGCGTGCGTGACAAAGGGGCGATCAGGATGTCCTGAGTCTCGCTGACATGTTTCTGCGATCTGGCCCAGGGAAGCACATGGACATGCGCGACATAGCCGGCGTTGGCAATGGCGGTCATCACGGCCTCGCCGACCATGCCGTGGCCTTTGGAGCCATCGACGAACGTCAGGGGTGGAGCGTCCGGGATATACAGTTCGAGCGGCAAGGGCGCGCCACTCGCGTGACAGGCAATCAGCAGCGAGATCGACAGGCACAACCTGCAAAGCGTCTTTGTACGGGCAGTTGAGATCCGTGAACTCCCGCTCATGGTTGATCATTCAGGCATTGAAAGTAGGAGGGAGCCACAATTCACCGGTGGTATTGATCACAGGGAGGATGAGTCTGTTTTTGTATTGGATTCGGTATCGACACCGTATTTTACGCAGACTTTGTGGCGGGACACATCTACCTCCCAAGTGAATGTGTTTTGCGGGGCCAGTACCTGTTGTGCACCCGCATCACAATGGGCGAGCAGCAGGTGGCACAAGGTCAAGGGCCGGATGGCTCATGAATGGCTTGACTTGCCGGCGTCAGGATCGGGCCTGGGTATCGCGGAACAGCTTGGGCGATATGCCGAATGCCGATTTGAACTGTCTGCTGAAATGAGCGCTGCTGCCATAGCCCCAGGCAAAGGCGATGTCGGTGAGTGAGCGATGGGCATGTTCCCGGCTGCGCAGATCTTCGGCGCAGCGCGACAGGCGCCGTTGCCAGATATATTCGCTGATGCTGCAGCCGAGCTCCTCCTGAAAGGCGCGGTGCAAACTGCGCACCGAGCATTGCTCGACGCTGGCGATGCGCTCGATGGTCAGGTCGCGGTCGGCCAGGTGACGTTCGATATAGGCTTTGAGGCGGTTTTGCTTGAAGAAACGGAAGTCGTGTTCGAGTTGCTTTTCTTCCTGTTTGTTCTTCAGGGCGTTATCCAGAAGCCCCACGATACTGTTGCCGATCAATTCGGCCGAATGGTTGTTGAGCAGTGGGTACTGGCTGTAGGCATCACTGATCAGATGCATCAACATGCGGCCCAATCCATTGCGCCCGTTCAGGTGAACATCGCCCGCTTGCGGTGGCTGTCCGGCCAGCCCCTTGAAGAGCAGGATGAAATGTTCGCAACCTTGAGTGCTGGTGACGCTGAAGGGCTGGCCGCTGTCGACCAACAGCATCTCGTCAGGGGCTAACGCGCTGCTGTGCCGACCTTGTTCGAAATGACTGACGCCGGCAATCTGCAGGATCAACATGCGCGGTGTGTCGGGTGAGTCGACCGCTTTGCTCAGATGGCGTGAGTAGCGATGGGCACTGGCGGTCATGCGGCAGAAGCCGAGCTGACCCAGATCGCCATATTCCAGCCGACCTTGAAAGTTGCTGTTATGCAACGGGTCGATGAATGTCGATTCCAGACGCTTGATGTAGTCTGGCGTGCGACCCAAGTGATCGCTCATGAACTCTTTCCACTTCATCAGCCGGTCGGAGCGAACAACCTGATCGGTGGACACACAGGCTAAATGACTCATTTTTTCGCCTCTTTTCTTATTGTTTTTGTAGATTGGGCAAATGGGTCAACACTTGCCCAATTTTAGTCCGGTCAGTATCGATCAAGAATCAGAAAGGGTAGTGGTGGCTCCCCGGTTGCCAGGTGACCCAATGGGCGCGGGTGAATTCATCCAGGGCGTAGTGACCATTGAAACGCCCGAGACCGGAGTTCTTTTCGCCGCCGAAGGGCGCATTGGGCTGGTCGTCGACGGTGATGTCGTTGATATGGGTCATCCCGGCCACGATGCCACGGGCGAAGTTCAAGCCTCGGGCCATGTCCCGGGTGAATACCGCGCTGGACAGGCCATACTCGCTGGCGTTGGCCAACTCCAACGCATGCGCTTCGTTTTCTGCGATCAGCAGCGGCAGCAACGGCCCGAAGGTTTCATCACGTGCCAGTTCCTGATCGGCCCCGACCTCACCGAAGACATGCGCAGGCAACACCAACCCGGACGCTGGGCCGCCACACAACCGCTTGAGGCCCGCGTTCTCGGCGGCATCGATTTTACGCAACAGGCCATCGAGCTGGTTCTGATTGACCACCGGCCCAATCACGGTGTCTGCGTGGGCCGGGTCGCCGGTCTTGAGCTTGCGCACTCGCTCCACCACCAGCGCGGTGAAGTCCGCATACAGCGAGCGGTCGACGATCACCCGGTTGACGCTCATGCAGATCTGGCCCTGATGCAGGAAACGCCCGACCACTGCTGCGTGCGCGGCTATATCAATATCCGCATCATCCAGGACCACCAGTGGAGCATTGCCGCCCAACTCCAGCGCAACGCGCTTGATGTGTTTGCCGCCAGTCGCAATCCGGCCGACATTGCGACCGACATCGGTTGAGCCGGTGAAGGAAATCAGGCTTGGCACCGGGTGTTCGACGAAGGCATCGCCAATCTCCGAACCTGCACCGACCACGACATTGAGCGAACCCTCCGGGAAGCCTGCGTCTTCGAACAAATGAGCAATCAGCAGGCCGCCTGTTACCGCCGTGTCGCTGGCGGGTTTAAGCACTACTGTGTTGCCAAGTGCGAGTGCCGGGACCACCGAACGCATGCTCAGGTACAACGGAAAATTCCATGGGCTGATCACCCCGACTACACCCAGCGGTTCACGAAAGACAAAGCTCTGTTCACCGGGCTTGTAGCTTGTCAGGATTCGTCCTTCAACCTGCATCGGCAACGTTGCGCACTCACGCACCAGGTTCAGGGTGAACTGCCATTCCATGCTCGCCTTGATGCGCGTGCTGCCGGACTCACGTATCAGCCAGTCGATGATTTCATCGCGGCGGTTCAGGATGACGTGAGCGAGTTTCTCCAGTTGCGCGCTGCGCTGCGTCGGATGCAGCTTTGCCCACGCCGTTTGCGCACGATGTGCAGCCTGATAGGCATCGTTGAGATCGGCAATCGAGGCCAGTGGCATTTCCAGCAGTTGCTCGCCATTGAAGGGGTTGCGGTCATCCAGGCGCCGCGAGGAACGACCTGCGCGCCAGGTGCCATTGATGTATTGGTCGCCGTTGATGGCGTAGAGGGGCAAATGTTGAGTCGTCATAGTCTTACCTTTGGAGGCAGGTGGCCGCGTCGATTAAGGACATGGATGATGCAAAACCTTGTCTGAAGAAATGTGCTCAGCTTCTGATCCAGGCGCGCCCCCAGGAATTGAGTGTGTACTCCTCCTGCGGCCAGACACCGGGTTGGCGGGCGGCATCGGTCATTTCGAGTTCGGCGGAAAACTCCAGGCGGTTGCGATCGGCATCGACGACCATAAAGAACAGATTGTTGCCCGGCCCATGCCGGCCGGGGCCGAAGAAAATGGTGATGCGTTCCTTGGCGAAGCGATCACCCCAGTCGCGGATGTCATTCCATTCATTGGTTTCGTAACAGTGGTGATCCCATTCGTTTTTCGAACCGCGGAAAAATGCCAGGGAATGATGCTCGTCGTCCGAGCGTAGGAAGCACACCATGAGCTGGCCGGTCTGCTCGTCGACGACGTTGTCCGACACCGTGTACCCGACTGTATTGACATAGAAATCGATCATGGCTTCCAGTTCAGTGGTCTGGAATACCACGTGTTGCAGGCGGCCCGGCATGCCTGGCCGGTCGGCGCTGGAATCCGTGCGGGATACGCCAAATATCGTTTGCCGACCCTGAGGGTCACGAATCAGAAAGGCGCATGGTTCGAGCAGCGGTGAGTCGATGTCTTCGACAGCACAGCCGTTCTCGATCAGGCGAGCGCGCAGTTCTCCCAGCCGAGCCTGATCGCCCAGGTCATAGGCTGCCGCGAGCAGGCCGCTGTGATCGGCGGGTGACACGAGCATGGCGCGTTGCGGGCCACTGAGTATCCAGCTGCCATCGGGCTGTGCCAGGCAGCCCATGTCCAGCATGCGCCGGTAGAAATCGATTTGTCGTTGCGGCTCTTTGCTCGCCAGATGCAGGTAGCACAGGCGCGCAGGGGTGCAGGTCTGTAGGGTTTGCATAAACACCTCCGTAGCTTTAAGGGTTCAGGGAAAGACCGGCGCGATACTCGACTCGGCTGTCTGGTTTCGCGCCTGCGCGATGCCGAACAGCGACTGCAGTGACTCGGCAGCCTTTGTTTCGCCCGCCTTATCGAAAATGGCGGCGATATAGCGATCCGGGCGCAGCAGCAAGAACGTGTTTGAATCGCCCAGTATTTCTTTGAGCAAACCCTGGCGGTCATGAAGCACCGTGCAGCCAGGCATCGAAGGCATGTATTCGACAGGCTCGGGAAGGATCAGAATGCGCTTGGCTTCGAGGTGGAACCACAAGCCATGCTGGAGTTCGTCTATGCGTTGGCGGCTGTGGTCGCCGTACTGAATCAAGGCGAAGCCGGCACCGATCGAGTCATCGAGTAGAAATTCCTGGCCTTGAGCGTCGGTGAGCATCGGTTGAGGGAACATGTGTCCGCAGGACAGTTTCCCGGCTTTGCCTTCGGTCAGTACCAGCCCTTTGGTGAATCGGGGTTTAGGCTTGAAGCGCATTTGCAGGAAATAGTCCCGCAACGGTGGCAACAGGCCGATCAAAGCAAATGCACCGCTGATCAAACGAGCGCGCAAGACAGTTGTCGGCGCCATGACCACGCCGAGGTTCAAGGCCAGTCTGATCAGTGCCCAGGCGTGATCGCGACGCTCGCTTTCGTAAGACAGTAGAGCTGCTTCAGCCATTTTGCCCTTCAGAACGCCGATCAGTTTCCAGGCCAGGTTATGGGCATCGCGAACACCGCTGTTCATGCCCTGTCCGGCATAGGGAGGGGTCAGATGCGCGGCATCGCCGGCGAGAAACACGCGATTCACTTGCCACCGTTCGGCAACCCGGGCGTGGAAGGTATAAACGGTCTTGCGCACGATGGATGCCGGGGTGTTGCCCTTGAAGGGATGAAGCAACGCTTGCAGGCGAGCATCGCCGAGTACCTGCTCATCGGTTTCGTCCGGCTTGAGTAGAAATTCGAAGCGGCGTGTGCGGTGGGGGCCGGGTACTTCAACGACGGGACGGCGTGCATCGCAGTACACACGTGTTTGCCAGAACGGATCGTCATCCTGATCAGTGTCGACCACCAGCCAGCGCGAGGAGAAGCTCGAGCCAACCATCTCGATTCCCAGTTGCTTGCGCACCGGGCTACGACCACCGTCGCAGGCGACCAGATAGGCCGCATGGACTTCGACAGTTTCGCCGTCTGCGTCACGGATCAGTGCGCGCACGCCATGCTTATCCTGACTGAATTCCAGCAGGTCATGACTGAACCGGGCCTTCAGGTTGGCAAAGCGTTCAAGGCCCGTTTTCAGGGTGCGTTCAAACAGTGGCTGGCGAAATGCATTGCGCTTGGGGAACCCATACAACTTGCCGGTGGGCTCGACTTTGCCGAAGCAGCGGCCACCGGGCCGAGTGAAATAGTGCACGCCATAGCCCGGCACTACATCTCGCAACACGGCTTGATCCAATCCGACGGCCTGCATGGTGCGCAAGGATTCGTCATCGATCGAAACAGCCCGCGGCTCGGTCACGGTGTCTGGCTTGCGATCAATGATCAAGGTGTCCACATCGGCTTGGCCAAGCAAGTTGGCCAGGGTCAGCCCGGTGGGCCCGGCGCCGATGATCAAGACGTGCGTACTGATTTTTTTGAGGGGTGTCATTGTTGTTGTTCCCTTCCGGATGGCTCAGTCCAATGGCTTGGGGCGGTTGGCGAGTGCAGCCATGAGTTGCGACAGGTTTTGCGCCAGGGCGAGGACCTGCTGTCCTTGCTGTTCTTCCTGAGTGCTGTCACGTTCCTGAATCGGGCGCACGCAGCTGATGCTGCCGACGACTTTGCCATCGCCATCGAAGATCGGAGCGGCGAGGCCATAGACGCCAGCGTCGACTTCGCCGGCGCTGGCCACATAGCCCTGATGACGAAGACGCTGCAGCGAGCGGCGGAACTGTTCCCAGGTCTGACCAAGATTGCTGGCGCGCACCTCATCGGGGTTTTCCAGGAAGAGTTGGCTGTGTTGACGCGAGGTCATGTTGGCGAGGATGGCCTTGGAGGTCGCGCCCAGGAACAACGGCCTCGGTGAGCCGCGTGAGTAACTGACCTCGCTGAACAAATCGCCGTATTGATGAATGCAGACCACCTGGTCCTTGAACAGGCGGCAGATCAGCCAGATCTGCTGCTCGCTCCAGCGTGGGAGGCTTGGCTCCAATGATTGTGCGGCGCGCACCAAAGGGTCGCTCAGTCGCAACTGACGGTCCCAGGTAATGATTCTCGCGCCCAGGGCGTAACGTCCGGCCCCGACCTGGAACAACAAGTTGGCCTCGGCCAGTTCGCGCACATAGCGGTAGATGGTTGAACGGGTAAACCCCAATGCACCGCCCATGTCATCGACAGCCCAGATCGGACTCTCTTCGGTAAACAGATCGAGTACCCGCAGCATGCGCTCCAGGCTAGAACCTTTACTGTCGATATCCTGCACCGGCAATTGTTCCGATTCGCGTAGTGTGGCCATGGCTTACTGCTCGTCGACGATGCTGTTGCGCAGGATGCCGATTCGCGAAATTTCGATCTCGACTTCATCGCCCGGTTTCATCCATACCGGCGGTTCACGGAACGCGCCGACGCCGCCGGTGGTGCCGCTGACAATCACATCGCCGGGGGCCAGTTCGGTGAAGGTGGAGCAATATTCGATCAGTGCGCGGACATCGAAAATCATGTCGCTGGTGCTGGTGTGCTGCATGACTTCGCCATTGAGGCGGGTAGTCAGTTCCAGGTCCTGTGGATCGCCGATCTCGTCGCGGGTGACCAGCCAAGGGCCAAAGCCGCCGGTGTTCGGGAAGTTCTTGCCTGGCACGAATTGAATGGTGTGTTTCTGCCAGTCGCGGACACTGCCGTCGTTGTAGCAGGCGTAACCGGCGACATAGTCCAGCGCGTCGGCTTGCTTGACGTGACGCGCCGGTTTGCCGATCACCACCGCAAGCTCGCCTTCAAAATCAAGCTTGTGCGAGGCCTTCGGGCGAACGATGGGTTGCAGGTGGGCAGTCTGGCTGTCAGCGAAACGAGTGAAAATCATCGGGTAGGTCGGCATCTCACGACCGGTTTCACGTACGTGTGTGGCGTAGTTGATGCCAATGCACAGCACTTTGCCCGGGTTCGGGATGACGGGTAGAAAAGTTACTTCAGCCAATGGGATACGAGGCTGGCTCGCCAGGACCTCGTGGCTCAGTTCGGCCAGGCGATTGTTGGCGATAGCCTGCTTGAGATCGGTGCCGAAGGTTTGCTTGACCGACTCCAGATCGATGACATGCTCGCCATCGACGACGCCGTAGGTGCTACGGCCTTGAACAATAAAGCTCGCGAGTTTCATTGAGTGCTCCTTGATAGAGGATCAGCGCATGCGCAGGGAGCAAAGAAGCTCGGCACTGCTCATGTAGCTATGGCGGCAGGTAAGCCGCGGCGGTTGAGGTTCAATCTAGTTGTGGAGATTAATCCTGTAAAGCGGGATTTATTAAAAATCCCAAAATGCAGGAATTATGCTTTTTTATGTATTTTTGGCAGCATTTTGCCGACCCTCCGGAACAGGCAATACGAGACAGTGACGTGTTTGGAAGGTCAGGGCAGGAGCCGTATCCCGGCCTGGTGAATCACAGGCTTCCTGTCATTTCAGTGGGTCGCCCATGGGGTCATTGTTTGCTCGGCACCCAGCAACCATGTAGCGACATGCGCATCCGGAACGGCACTTTGATTCGTGCAATGGGGCCATTCTCCATGTCACGAGAATCCAGAACTACAAGCTCGCTGCGACCGTCCGCGATGTGATTGAGAACGGAAACGACGTAGCCATCCGCCTCCTGCGCATCAGGGGAGCGCGGAATGAAAATGGGCTCCTGGAAGCATCCGCTGTCACCGGGAAACCAGGCATCGGTGGTGCCTGTTTTCAGGTTCACATGGGCTAGCAGATTGAAGAATTGAAACGGAATCGGCCCATTCGCGGGGTTGTACGGGCGCTCTGGATCGAACGCGAGCACAAAGCCGTGCTCATATTTTCGACCGATGTAGCGGTCATCGCACCTTGGGAATTCGCAGGGGTAATCCGTCAATGGCTGCGGTTGAATGTCCTCCTGCGTGCTGGTCAGGTCGAAGGTCCAGCGCATCAGGCAGGCCGCCAGTGTTTCGGGTGGCGGGACATGACCGTCGGCCTGGGGAAAGAAGTAAAAGATATTCCCGCCGGTGACCGGCATGTCTACGTAAACCTTGTCGCCCTCATCGAACGCGTTGAGCGTATGGCCCTGGAAACCGTCCTTGGGGCCCTTGAACCATCGAACGTCCTCCGCGCGCCCATTGCGTGGTACGACGGCGAAGAGCTGAGGCAGATCGGGTTGCCATTGGAAATGCTGGCCACCTTTCTTCATACGCTCGAGGTCGGTCGTCAACGGAATCAGCGGGAACACCACGTAGTGTTCAGTCACCGCGAAATCATGAACCATGGCCGCGTACGGCGCCTGGAACCAGATTTGGTGCAACAGCTTTCCGTCGGGCGACAGTTCGAAATAGGCCAGGTCAGGTGTGCCGTCACCTTTGGCTTCGTAGCTGAAGGCCAAGAGGTTTCCTGTTACCGGGTCGAGCTTGGGGTGGGCGGTGAACGTCGCTGATTCGATCTGCCCGTCAAAATGCCACTCGCCGAGGGTTTCCAGTGTTTCAAGATCCATTGCCCAGGGCATGGCATCTTCTTTGAGTGCAAGCAGCACACCGTTATGAGCGACAACGCTGGTATTGGCGGTGGTGTTGTTCTTCGCCGCCAGTGGATCATTGGTGTAGACGTTGCGATAGATTCCATTGAGCGAGCGACCTTCGCGGCGCTGAGCCATCAACCGGTCGGTTATTACGTAGCGACGTCGCATCGACACCTTGCCATCGGCAAAGTAGAACGCGCTGACCATTCCGTCGCCATTGAAGAAAATATCCGAGCCCAGCATCGGCGGGTATTGCGGGTCTGGCGCAACCTGATAAAAAGCGCCACGGATCGAAGCGGGAAGGGTGCCTTCAATCTCCAGGTCGAACACCTCGGCTTCTATCCGACTGGGTGCATAGAGCGCGCCGGAAAATTCAGGGGTTTGGGGAAACGGGGTGGTCATCGGCATAACCTCTGAAGATGGGTATCGATTGTTCATTGACGGGGTTCCTGTTTGATATCAGGTCAGGTCGACTGAGGCGACAGTGCTGTGGTGCAAGGCTTCGCGTCACGACGAAAACGTGCAACGAGCAGACACGAGATAACCAGGGCTGTCAGGTAGGCCGAGGCCGCCAGCCATCCGACGGCGCGGAATTGCCCTTCGCCTACCACGAGTGCCGCGCCAAACGGGCCGAGCCCCTGACCAACGAAAATCGCGGCGTTACCCAGCCCGGCCAGTCGGCCGGAAGGGTCCAGCTCGGCCGCCATGGACAGTAAGTAAGGCAGACTGAAAAACCATACTGCATGGATCAGGCAGGCAGTGACCGCAAATGCGACAGGGGTATTGCCATAGACCATGACCAGAGTCGCAATCAGCGCCGTGCCGAAGCTCAGTAGTTGCGGAAACAGCAACCCAAGGCGTCTGCCGATAAGTCCGGCCAGTGCCGCTCCAAGGGCACCGGCAAGGATGCTGCCCCCCAGTATTCCACCGATCTGTTGCGGTTCCAGGCCAATGCTTTTACCGATGCGCTCTTGGTAAACCCACAGTGCGGAATGGCCAAAAAACAGCAGCGTAAAAAGCATCAGCAGTAAGATCGATGTGAGCCCGAAAGGCGGGATCGAGCCGCTCGCTGCCCGATGTGCCTCGGGGTAGCTCCTCGGCACTCTCCAGCTACCAACCATCGCCAGGGCACTGGCGATGGCCAAGAGATAAAACGCCCCGGCCACGCCGAATGATTTCAGAATCACCGGCATGGAACTCACAAGCAGCATCCCCCAGAGCAGGTTGCCGATGTTTATCACCGCGAACGTCGAATCCTTGGATGTGCGCAGGGCTGCGGTGGCATAGACAACGGCCATGACCGCGCCACCGCTTGCGCCGCATATCATTCGGCAGATCAGTAGCAAACCCTGACTATGCAGTTGAGCACTGGCCAGATTGCCGAGTACCAGCATCAGCAAGGCAATCAGGGCAAAGCGGCGCCGGTCGACGCTGGCCATCAACATGGCGCAAACGCCGCAGGCGACGGCCATCGCAATCAGTTCTGCCGCAAAAATGGCGCCGATGGCATTCAGTGGCAAACCGAGTTGGTCGATAAAGGCTCCGCCCAGAATAGGCTGGATTTGCAACGTCCCTAAGGAAATGACCATCATCAGGCAGATAGCGGCCAGTGATTTTTTACTGTCAATGGAGTCGAGCGCGTTCATGAAACATCACCTCGGGTAAAAGGGCCCGCTCATGCACGAGTGGGCGCACATCGGTCAGAATGTGTGGGCGTATCGGATCTGGACGGCGTAATCCGTTTGCGCGCGGTTCTCGACGCCGGTCTCTTTATAGGTGTTTAGCCAGAAGCCCTGGCCATCGCTGATTTTCCAGAACAGGCCCGGGCCAATGCCCAGCACCTTTTCCCGAGAGTTGCTCAGCCGACCTCCGTTAACCTCGTCATCTGATATTTGCCTGAAGTAGTACCCGTTGATCCCGACGGATACGTTGGGGACCACTTCATACGAGGCCGTGAAGTTGGCCCACGCCGATTGTCCTGCCTGGGTGTCGCGCACAGGCTGGCCCTCGAAAAGTTGCGTCGAACTGCTCGCCGGATCGTTGTTCTTGAAGTTGTACAGGTAGTGCAGCCTCCAGCTCACTTCCCAACGAGGCGCCGGCATCCAGGTCGCGGCCCAGTAGGGGTTCAGAGAGAAGTAGTTGGAGCCTGGGTTCAGGTCTTTATGTTTATCGTATTTGCCGGTTGGAAGGATGGTGTCGAAAGCCAGACGCTGCACAAACACGGGCCTGCCGTGGGCGTCGACGATCGGGTCGAACTGGATCTGCGGCCCTACCGTGACATCACCAAGCCCTGTGCCGTTATCCTGGAGCTTGGCACCGTTGTCGCCAAAGTCACCGTCCAGGGAGATGATGGGCACCAATAAGCTCCAGCCCAGGTGTGCACCACCGCCGATGGTATCGGGTGAGTAATAGCTCAGTTGGTTGATCAGCGAGATGACGTTGATCTTCGGATTATCGAAGGCGCCATTATCCTTGCCTGCATTGTCCCTGATGCTGCGTGCGGTGCTGAATTTCAGATAGGTCAGGTGGGACAGACCGGGCGGCCCCGCGAAACCGTCGTAGAAACTGGTGCCGCCCAGATTGATACCGCTGGGTTCACTCACCGATGGTGGTGGAGGGCCCTCTGCTGCTGGTACGGCAAGCGAGGCGAAGCTGAGTGCCAGGCATACTGGCAGGGATTTTTTCAGGCTCATCGAAGTGGCTCTATTCTTGGAATTGTGAGCCGGGGTAGCTCCCCTGGCACTTCGACTTTAATTCCCGAACGTTCGTGATGCTTGAGCACAACGGCCAGAGTTGACTGAGAGCGCCATAATGCAGGGGGGGAGCGCGAAACCTGTGGGGGCGGGCTTGCCCCCACATTCTGCACTTCGTGTCAGTGCACCAACGAAGTGGAATGCTTGCGGACTCATCGGTTCAAAAAGTCTGCCCCATAGAGAACTGGAACACCTGGGTATCAGCGTTCTCAGGCTTTTTGACCGGGAACGCCAGGTTGAAGCTCAGGGGCCCCATCGGGCTGTACCACGTGACACCGACCCCCACGGAACTGGCCAACTCGCCAAGGTCGACACCGTCGCAACCCTGGGTGGTACTCAGGTAGCACTTGTTGGAGTAGACGCTGCCGACGTCCCAGAACACCGAGGTACGCAGAGATTTGTTGTCTTTGATGAAGGGCATCGGGAACAGGTATTCGACCCCGCCGGTGATGAGGATATTGCCGCCCAATGCGTCGGTGTCCCGATCCGAGTAGTACGCCTGGCCGGCACTGGCATAGGTGCCTGTGGCCGGGGTGTTACGCGGGCCGAGGGTGCCACTCTCAAAACCGCGCACCGAACCTTCGCCACCGGCCGTGTAGTTTTCATAGAAGGGCAGGCCGTCGGTTGAGCCGTAGCTGTTGCCATAACCGAGCTTGGTGTGGAAACGCAGCGAAGTGGCATTGCTGATCGGCAGGAAGGTCTGCCCGGTGTAATCGATCTTGTAGAAACTCAGATCACTGCCGGGCACTGTCATCGTCAGGTTGAGGTTCTGCGAATGCCCGCGGGTGGCCAGCACGCCCTTGTTCAAGGTCGATTCCGACCAGCCGAGGTTGGCCTTGAAGTTGTTGAACTCCTTGCCCTCGCGTGCAATGAAATCGTAGATCTCATCGGCGCTGTAGGTGCCTGGCTCGATGCTGTCGTGTTGCACGGTCAGGCCGAAACTCAGCCGTGAGGTTTCATTGATCGGGTAGCCAAGTGAAGTGCCGGCACCATAACTGTTGATGGAGTAGTACGAAACGCCGTCACTGTAATAATCGTTGTAGTCGGTGGCGTTGTAGAACAGGTTGTAGCCCAGGCTCACCCCGTCCGGTGTGAAGTAGGGGTTGGTAAAACCGAAGTTGTACTTGCTTTGGTAGTCCGAGCGAGTCAGGCCCAGGCTGGCGTAGTTGCCGGTGCCCAGGAAGTTGTTCTGAGTGATCGAACCTCCGAGGATCAGGCCAGAGCTCTGGGCGAAACCGACGCTGGCGGTAATCGAACCGGAGGCTTGCTCTTCGACGCTGTAGTTCACGTCAACCTGGTCGTCGACACCCGCCACCGCCGGCGTCTCGACGTTGACTTCCTTGAAGAAGCCCAGACGCTCAAGACGGGTCTTGGACTGGTCGATCAGGTAGGTCGAGGCCCAGCCGCCTTCCATCTGACGCATTTCACGGCGCAGCACTTTGTCGTCGGTCTTGGTGTTGCCACGGAAGTTGATGCGGTTGATGTAGGCCCGCTTGCCCGGGTCGACCACGAAGGTGATATCGACGGTATGGTCGTCATTATTCGGGCTGGGGACCGCGTTGACGTTGGTAAAGGTGTACCCCTCGTTACCCAGGCGACGGGTGATCAAGTCCGAGCTGGTGGTCATCAGCTTGCGCGAGAACACCTGGCCTTGCTGAACCAGCAACAGGGAACGGATCTGGTCTTCAGGCACTTTCAGGTCACCGCTGAGCTTGACGTTACGAACGGTGTACTTCGCGCCTTCGTTGATGTTGACGGTGATGTAGACGTGTTTCTTGTCCGGGGTGATCGACACTTGGGTCGAGGTGATGTCCATGTTGATATAGCCGCGATCCAGGTAATAGGAGCGCAGGCGTTCCAGGTCACCGGAGAGTTTTTCCCGGGCGTATTTGTCGTCGTTCTTGAAGAACGACAGCCAGTTGCTGGTCTTGAGGGTGAATTGATCGGTCAATTCACTTTCGGTAAATACGGTATTGCCCACCACGTTGATGTGCTGGATCGCCGCTACAGAGCCTTCATCTATTTTTATCTTCAGGCCCACGCGGTTGCGCGGTTGCGCGATCACCTCGGCATCGACCGAGGCCGAGTAGCGGCCTTGAGCGACGTACTGGCGCAGCAACTCGTTACGCACACCTTCGAGGGTGGCGCGCTGGAAGATCTCACCTTCGGCCAGTCCGGATTGTTTGAGCCCCTTCATCAGGTCTTCTGTGGAAATCGCTTTGTTGCCTTCGATCTCGATACTGGCGACCGAGGGGCGCTCGACCACCGTGATGATGAGAACATCGCCGTCGTGCCCCAGCTGGATATCCTGAAAGAAACCGGTCTTGAACAATGCACGGGTGGATTCCACCAGGCGACGATCGTCCGCTTCATCACCGACGTTCAACGGCAAGGCACCGAACACGCTGCCGGCGGAAACCCGCTGCAGGCCATTAATGCGAATATCGGAAATTTTGAAGCCTTGGGCGTGCGCAAGTGAGGCGTTGAGCAGTAGTGCAGCCGAGCAGAGCAGGCGCGAAAAATTCATCAAGATCTTATCCAGAACACATCGACAAGCAGCGTAGGCGGGCGCGGATATCCCACAGCAAGACGAGTTACCGCGAAGCGAGCAGGCTGGTGAAGGTGAAGCATAAAAGCTCGGTGCGTTTGATGCGGTTAACCAAGTGTCAAGTTAGGTAAAGGTTTGCCCGGGGCGATGACGCTGTGCAGCACAAGGGCGATAATGCGCGGCCCCCACTCAAGAGCCCGCCAATGATCTGCGTATTGCTCGTCGACGATGACCAGGAACTGACAGGAATGCTCAGCCAATACCTGGAGCGTGAAGGCTTCGAGGCGACTGCCGTGCACACGGGCGAGGAGGGCGAGATTCAAGCGCTGTCCGGGCGCTACAGCATTGTGGTGCTGGACGTTATGCTGCCGCGCCTTTCGGGCATCGAGGTGCTCAGGCGCATTCGGGCCGTGAGTCAGGTGCCGGTGGTATTGCTCACGGCCCGTGGCGACAACATCGACAAGATCACCGGCCTGGAACTGGGGGCCGATGACTACGTGCCCAAACCCAGTTCACCGGGGGAACTGGTGGCGCGTTTGCGGGCAATCATGCGTCGGGTGCAGCCGGCGGAACAACCTGTCTCAGAAGTGATCAGGACCGGCCCGCTGGTCTTGTGGCCCGGCAAGCGCCAGGCCCAGTGGCAGGGGCGCGAGCTGGGGGTGACCAGTACCGAGTTCAGCCTGCTCGAAGAACTGGCCCGTTGTGCCGGGCAGGTGGTGAGCAAACAGGACCTGTCGCTCAATGCCTTGGGCTGTCCCTTGACCCGCTACGACCGGCGCATCGACGTGCACATCAGCAGCATTCGCCAGAAGCTCGGTCCGCGCCCTGACGCCAAGGCCTGGATTCAGAGCGTGCGTGGCCTCGGTTACCTGTTGATCGCCGAATGATGAAACCCAGCCGGCTGTTCTGGAAACTGTTCCTGGCGTTTTGGCTCGCCACCAGCCTGACGTTTCTGGTCGGGGTGGGCATTCTGGTGCTGGGTAATCACGGGCCTGGCGATCCTCATTTGGAGGCCATCCTGGCCAGCGAGGAACAGCTGCTGCGGCAATTCGGGGTCGAGTCGGGAGCACAATTGCTGGCAGTGTGGCGGCACCCCGGTGACGAAACCATTGGAGTCTATGACAGTGCCGGTCAACTGCTGGCCGGGTCGCCGGTTCTGCGGCCGGCCTTTGAACGAACGGTCATCAGCAAGGACGGTCTGACCCTCTCGCTCAGATCCTCACAGCCCCTTGGCAAAGAAGGTGAGCAAGGGCCGGGGCGTTCGATCCCGCTGATCATCGGCACGGTGATGAGTGCACTGTTCAGCGGCTACATGGCGTACTACCTGGCGTGGCCGCTGGCCTACCTCAGGCGGGCGATGAGCGATGTGGCCAAGGGGCGCTTCGAAACCCGGGTCAAGCCAATGATGGGGAGACGCCGCGATGAAATCGTCGATCTGGCCGCAGACTGCGATCGAATGGCCAACCAGCTGAAGCTGCTGGTGGAGGCCCAGCAACACCTGCTGCATGACATCTCTCACGAACTGCGTTCACCGTTGACGCGCATGCAAGCGGCCATCGGGTTGCTGCAGCAAGAACCGGCCCGCCAGGAAATGGTGGAGCGCATCCAGCGCGAGTCGGTACGGATGGATGCGCTGATCGAGGCGTTGTTGACTTTGGCGCGCATACAAGGCCGGCCCGAGAGTATCGACCGCGAGCCACTCGACATCATCGAGTTGCTGGCGGTGATCGTCGAGGATGCTCAATTCGAGGCGGGAATGAAAGGTTGCCGGGTCAGCCTGCAGGCGTGTCCGGTCTTCGTCAGTCGGGTCAGCGGCGAGTTGCTGTATCGGTGTTTCGAGAACGTCATTCGCAACGCCGTGCGCCATACCAAACCGATGACGGCGGTTGTTGTGTCGGCTGAGGTCAATCTCGAAGCAGACTGCCTGACGGTGCGGATCACCGATCAGGGGGCGGGTGTTGAAAACGAGCGGCTGCTGAGCATTTTTCACCCGTTCGAGCGTGGCTTGAGCGAGGCCAGTGCCGGTTTCGGCCTGGGCCTGGCGATCGCTTCAAGGGCCGTGGAAATGCACGGCGGCACGATTGTGGCGCGCAACGAGCCGTCCGCTGGGCTGACCGTGGAAATCAGCTTGCCCCGTCAGGCGTGATCTTTACACGATATTACATTGGCTTGACGGCTCTGTACGCCTCGCCTAAGTAGACTTCCCGCTCAAACTTACGCAGCGTTTGCTGATGTTTCAGTGTGGAGGTGGGCATGTTTCTGGTTCATAAAAAGGGCTTCGTTTCCGGCAAGAAAATGGTCGACGGGCTGGTGCCCTATGACTTCTTTTGTGAAGACAATCCGGCCATCAATCTGTTTGTGTTTACGGGTTCTACCGCGCAGGGCAAAACGGTCGAGGAACAGACGCTCTGGGGCTTCACCCGGCTGGAGCGTTTCGAGGCGCTGACCAGCACCCTGGTATCGAACAAAAAAAATGATGGCTGGTTTCAAACGGTCAATGTGCTCACCGGGCCAGCCCAGAACGGCACCCAAAGTGTGAAATTTCAGCGGGTGCTGAAAATCATCAAGCATGCCGCTGTATCGAGCCGTGTCGCCGGCAAGGTGCAATACGAGATCCTCACGGATGACGGTGACACATACTTCACCCGGCCGCCCGCGACAGCAGACAGCGCGCAAACCATCATCTATGCGGCAGAGCAATAACTCGTTAGTTAATAGCCGCGAAGGTGTTTACTGGAAATACATCGCACCATACAATGAGAATCATTACTACTAACTCATTGAGTGCAACGTCTTGAGCCATCCCCACCTCTTTGCCCGCCGCAAGGTTTTCATCAAACACGCGCTGCCGACACTGTCCTGCGTGATGTTCGCCGGTCCTTTGTGGGCACAGGAATTGATCGAACTGCCGACCACTGATATTCAGGCGAGTCGCGTCAGTCAAGACACCAGCTACACCACCTCTCAAGCCAGCACCGCGAGCAAAAGCGATGTGCCGATCAAGGAGGAGGCGCAATCGGTCAATGTAGTAACCCGGCAAACCCTGGCCGACTATCAGGTGCGCTCGCTGAACGACGCGATGAAGTTCGTCAGCGGCGTCAGCCAGGGCAACACCCTGGGCGGTTCCCGGGACTCGCTGGTCAAGCGCGGTTTCGGCACCAACGATGACGGCTCGATTCTGCGCGATGGCGTGCGTTCCAACCTGGGGAAAAACTTCAGCGCCACGACAGATCGCATCGAAGTGCTCAAAGGGCCTGCGTCGATGCTGTACGGCGCGCTGGAACCCGGCGGGTTGATCAACGTGATCAGCAAGAAGCCTGAATACGCCCAGAGCACGACCCTGAGCGGCTCGGCCTACAGCGAAGGCGGCGGCACCATGGCCGTGGACACCACCGGGCCGCTGGGCGATACCGGCCTGGCCTATCGCCTGATTGCCGAACGCGGCCACGAGGATTACTGGCGCAATTACGGCGTGAATGAAAGCACCCTGGTTGCACCCTCGCTGACCTGGACGGGCGACCGTGCCAGCCTGACCCTCAGCTACGAATACAACGATTACTCCAAACCCTTCGACCGTGGCACGGTGTTCACCAATGGTCATCCGGCGGACATCGACTACGACAAGCGCCTCGACGAAAAATGGGCCAAAAGCGTCGGTATCCGTGAATTGGCTACCGCGCGTTTCGAGTATCAACTGAGTGACGACTGGAAAACCCGCGTTACCTACGGCTGGAACAACGACCGCTATAGCCTCTCGATTGCCCAGCCGAGTTCGTTGACCGGCAACAACCTGCGACGTGCTGCCAACGGCGCTCACTACGATGACGAGACCCGCTACGCCAGCTGGGATTTCATCGGCCAGCAGGAACTGTTCGGCCAGCGCCATGACTTGCTGATCGGCGCGGATACCGAAGCGTCCGACCAATTCCGTGGCAAAACCTACCGCAATACCGCGCGGTCAGGTTTCGACATCACCTCGCCGGTTTATGGTCGTCTGGCCGAGCCGAGCCTTGTCAGTGCCAGCCAAAGTGACCTGAGCAACCAGCTGAACTCCAGCTCTGTGTACTTCAAGGATAACTGGCACCTCGATGACCGCTGGATCCTGGTTCTCGGCGGTCGCCAGCAGCATTTCGATCAGTACAGCGATCAGGGCCGCGGTAGCAGCTACCAGGTCAACCGCGACGATAACGGCGATGCCTTCGTGCCGTTCCTGGGGCTGGTCTACAAGGCCACCGATAGCTTGTCGCTGTACGGCAACTACAGCCGTTCGTTCAAGCCCAATACCCAAGTCGACGATGCCGGCCATACCTTCGATCCGGAGGAGGGCCGCAGTTATGAGGTCGGCGCCAAGTACGATCCGCTGCCGGGGCTGAACATCAATCTGGCGTTGTTCGACATTGAGAAGAAAAACGTCGTGACCACCCAGACCGTCAATGGTACGAGCCTTTCGGAAGCCGCGGGCAAGGTCGGTTCACAGGGCCTGGAACTGGACATCACCGGGCGTGTCGCCGAGCGCTGGGACCTGATCGGCACCTACGCTTACACTCACACGGAAATCCTCGACGATCCGGATGACGAAGGTCACCGCCTCGCCGATGCGCCGAAGCACACCGCAAGCCTGTACCTTACCCATCACCTGAATGTGCCTACGGAGTTCGGGGCCTGGCATGCGGGCGGCGGTGCGCGTTATGTCGGCGAGCGTGCGGCCAACAATGCCAACGATTTCTGGCTGAGCAGCTACACCGTCGCCGATGCCTTCGTGCGCTGGGAGGCGCCGATGTTCGGGTACAAGACTTCGCTGCAGTTCAACGTCGACAACCTGTTCGACAAACAGTACTACCCGTCCTCCACCGGCAGCCAACTGGCGGTCAATGTCGGCGAGCCGCGCACGGCACGCCTCAGCGCCAGCGTGACGTTCTGATCGCACTGTCTTGATGTGCCGCCCCGTTCTGCCCGTGGAACGGGGCGGTAGTCTTCCTTCATCTCGGCGACGCTTCAGGCGTCGGCGAGATGAAACCGATAACCCACCCCATACAACGATTCAATCGGATGCTCCCCCGGGCAGGCCTGTTCGAGCTTGCGCCGCAGATTGCGGATATGGCTGTCGACCGTGCGGTCGGTGACCACCCGGTGATCGGAGTAGATCCGGTCGAGCAACTGATCCCGGGAAAACACCCGTCCCGGCGAGCGGGCGAGGGTGCTTAGCAGGCGCAATTCCAGTGGTGTCAGGTCCAGCGTTATGCCGTCGAGGGAGGCCAGGTACTGTTCTTCGTCAATCTGTAGACGCGGTGGTGCGGACGTCAAAAGCTGAGGGCTGCGTCGCAGGATGGCTTTGACCCTGGCCACCACTTCACGCGGGCTGAAGGGTTTGCAGATGTAGTCGTCGGCGCCCAGGTCCAGCCCGAGCAGGCGATCCACTTCCTCGACGCGAGCGGTGATCATGATGATCGGTACGGCACTGAAACTGCGCAGTTCCTTGCACACTTGCAGACCGTCGCACCCAGGCAGCATCAGGTCGAGCAGGATCAGCCGCGGCTCGCGGGCACGGACCGCTGGCACCACCTCCAGCCCGTTGTCCAGGCATTGGGTCGCATACCCAGCGGCGATCAGGTAGTCACGCATCAATGCGGCCAGTTTGGGCTCGTCTTCGACGATCAGGATCGGGTTGTCGTTGACCATGGTTCAGGCATTCCGTGGCAGGCGCAGGGTCAGCCAAAGGCCACCCAACGGGGAATGATCGGCACTGAGGCTGCCGCCATGAGCAAGGGCGATGCTGTGACAGATCGCCAGCCCCAAACCGGCGCCACCGCTGGCGCGGTTGCGTGAAGTTTCGCCTCGGTAGAAACGCTCGAACAGCCGCGGTAACTGATCTGCGTCGACCCCGGGGCCGGAATCAAGGAAATCGATGCGTACGTCGTCGCCATCGCTGGATGCGCGAATGCGCAGTACACCGCCTTCATCGGTATAACGTACGGCGTTTTCCAGCAGATTGCCGAACAGTTGCTGCAAGCGCTTGGGGTCGGCTTCCACCCTTGGCGGCGCTGTCGGTAGTTCCAGCTCCAAGCGCAAGTGCCGGGCGTTGCAGCGTTCCTGGAACATCGCCACGCAACTGTGCAGCAGGTCGTTGAGATCGCATTCGCTTTTGCGGTAGGTCAGCGCGCCCACATCGGCCAGGGACAGTTCATACAGGTCATCCACCAGTTTACTGAGCATGCCGACTTCGCCTTGCAGCGACTTCATCGAGGACTGATCGAGCGTGCGCACACCGTCTTCGATCGCTTCCAGTTCACCTCGCAACACCGACAGCGGGGTACGCAGTTCATGGGACACATCGGCCATGAACTCCCGGCGCATTTTTTCGTTGCGCTCCAGCGTATACGCAAGTTGATTGAAGTCGCGGGCCAACTGACCGACTTCGTCATTGGAGGACACCGCCACCCGGTTGCTGTACTCGCCTGCGGCCAATCGATGCGTGGCGGCGGCTACCCGCTTGACCGGGTCAAGCAGGGTGCGAGCGATCCACCAGGCGATCAGTATCGCCAGCAGCAACGAGAGCACACCCATTGCCAGGCTGGTACGCAACAGGTACAGACGAAAACGTTCGCCGCCGGCTTCGGTCACGTTCTGGAACGGCGTCACCGCCAGCCAGCCGACGGTTTTACCGGCGACCTGGATCGGGCGCATCAGGGCGTCGTCGGCAATCGCCGAGTAACCCATGACCAGCTGCTTTTGTTGGTCCAACAGGGCGATGCGAAACACCGCGCCGGTCAGGTCGGACGTGGGCAGGTTCGGTCGATGCGGGTCGGTGAAATCTACGCCGGGCTCCGGCCGCATGAGTTCGAACCAGCGATCCGGCTGGTTGCGCAGAAATTCCCAACTGCCTTCGCGCTCATAGGCGCTGGCCAGGCGCGGCAGTACCGGGGTCATGCGCAACAGCGCTTGTTCGTTGAGGTAATCGAGAAAGCCTTTGCCGAAGCTCCAGCCGTTGGCCAGCCCCATGCTCAGGATGACAAACAGCACACTGGCCAGTACCGCGATAAACAGCTTGGTGGAGATACTCAGTTTCATGGGCTCGGGCGGGTCAGTGAATGGCCCGCCCATTTAGGCCCTGGCGCGGCGAAGATTCAAGGGCGGCGGGCAATCTTCAATTTTCCTGCACATTTGCCTCGCAGTATGGCGTCTGGCTTCAGCCACCCCGTCTTGCAGAGGCATTTATGTCGACCAAAATTCTCGCCAAATCCCTGGTAACCGCCGCGGGTTTACTGTCCTTGATCATTCTGTTGGTGCTGAGCGGTTGCTCCCCCGGCGCATCCGCGCCCGTGGTCGAACCGGCCAAGGTGTCAGTGATCACGGTGCAACCCCAAAGCCAGGCGCTGACCACGGAGCTGGCCGGGCGTACTCAGGCGTTTATGGTCGCCGAGATTCGCCCGCAGGTCGGCGGTATCGTCCAGCAGCGGCTGTTTGTCGAAGGCGCCGAGGTCAAGGCCGGACAGGCGCTGTATCAGTTGGATGCGGCCTCGTACAAGGCCGCCTTGGCTGAAGCGCAGGCGACTCTGGCCAAGGCTCGCGCCACATTGAAGTCGGCTCAGGCCACGGCCAAGCGTGATGCCCAGTTGGCGAAGATCGATGCCATCAGCCAGCAGGACAACGAGGATGCCCAGGCCAGTCTGCTGACCGCCGAGGCTGAACTGCAAGTGGCCCAGGCCGGCGTGGATACCGCGCGCATCAACCTGGCCTATACCCGCATCAGCTCGCCCGTCAGCGGGCGCATCGAAACTTCGACGGTCACCCCCGGCGCGTTGGTGGTGGCCAATCAGGACAGCGCACTGACCACGGTGCAGCAACTGGACCCGATCTACGTGGATATCACGCAATCGACCACCGAGCTATTGCGCCTCAAGCGCGACCTCGCCAGCGGTGTGCTGCAAAGCAACGGCGAGGGCGAAGCGCGGATCAGTCTCAAACTCGACGACGGCAGCACCTACGCCCATGAGGGCCGATTGAAATTCAGCGGGGTCAGCGTCAATGAGGGCACCGGCACCGTGACCCTGCGGGCGGAAATCGCCAACCCGGACCGGCTGTTGCTGCCCGGGATGTATGTGCGGGCGGTGCTGGAACAGGCCCGGGACGATCAAGCCATTCTGATCCCCCAGCAAGCCGTGACCCGCAGCGCCAGTGGCGTGACGTCGGTGTTGCTGGTGGTCAATGGCAAGGTCGAGCAGCGCGTGCTGACCATCGATCGCGCCGTGGGTAACCAGTGGTGGGTCACCTCTGGCCTGACGGCGGGTGATCAGGTGATTGTCGAAGGTGGGCAGAAAGTCCGGGTCGGCGCCCCGGTGCTGGCGCAAAACCCGGGCACTCGCAGCCGCACGCGGCAGTCGGCGCCGACTGCCATTGCGCAGGAGGGTTGAGCATGGCGCGGTTCTTTATCGATCGACCGATTTTTGCCTGGGTCATCGCCATTGTCATCATGCTCGCCGGCGCCTTGTCGATCAGCCAACTGCCGCTGGAACAGTACCCGGACATCGCGCCGCCAACGGTACGGATCTCCGCCACCTACACCGGCGCCTCGGCCGAGACCGTGGAAAACTCGGTGACCCAGGTCATCGAACAGCAGATGAAAGGGCTGGATAACCTGACCTACATGTCGGCCTCCAGCAGTTCGGCGGGCAGCGCCAGCATCAGCCTGACCTTTGCCGCCGGCACTAACCCGGATGTGGCGCAGATGCAGGTGCAGAACAAACTGCAACAGGCCGAATCCCGACTGCCGCAATCGGTGCAGAGCGAAGGCTTGACCGTGACCAAGGGCGGTTCGGACTTTCTGATGATTGCCGCCCTGGCCTCCGATAACGAAAGCGTTACCGGCACCCAGATCGGCGACTACATTTCCAGCACCTTGCTCGACCAGATCAGTCGCATCGATGGCGTCGGCGACGTGCAGACCCTCGGTTCGGGTTATGCCATGCGCATCTGGCTGGACCCGGCCCTGTTGGAAAAGTATGCGTTGATGCCCTCGGACATCAGCAGCGCCCTGGAAGCACAGAACACCGAAGTGTCCGCCGGCCAGCTCGGTGCCTTGCCGGCGGTGGCCGGGCAACAGTTGAACGCCACTATCAGTGCCCGCAGCAAGCTGCAAACCGCCGAAGAGTTTCGCAACGTGGTGGTCAAGTCCACCAGCAATGGAGCCGTGGTGCTGTTGGGCGATGTGGCGCGGGTCGAATTGGGCAGTGAAAGCTACGACGTGAGTTCTGCCCTCAACGGCAAACCCGCTGCCGCCATGGGCGTGCAGCTCGCCGCCGGGGCCAATGCCCTGAGCGTGGGCGAAGCGGTGAAGGCCAAACTTAAGGAACTGGAGCCTTTCTACCCTGCAGAAATGCAGCTCAAGAACGTGATCGCATACGACACGACCCCCTTTGTCAGCCTGTCCATCGAAGAAGTGGTCAAGTCTTTGGGCGAAGCGATCGTACTGGTGGTGCTGATCATGTTCCTGTTCCTGCAGAATCTGCGGGCCACATTGATCCCGGCGATCACCGTGCCGGTGGTATTGCTGGGCACCTTCGGCGTGCTGGCGCTGTTCGGCTATTCAATCAATACCCTGACCATGTTCGCCATGGTCCTGGCTATCGGACTGCTGGTGGACGATGCCATCGTGGTGGTGGAAAACGTCGAGCGGGTGATGAGTGAGAAGGGACTTCCGGCGCTGGCGGCGACTCGCCAGTCCATGGCGGAAATCACCAGCGCGCTGATCGGCATCGCTCTGGTGCTCAGCGCCGTGTTTATTCCCATGGCATTTTTCGGTGGTTCCACAGGGATTATCTATCGGCAGTTTTCGGTGACCATCGTCTCGGCCATGCTCCTGTCGGTGTTGGTGGCGATGACCCTGACACCGGCCTTGTGTGCGACCTTGCTCAAGCCGTCCGATGCCCAGGGCCATGGTGCGCAAAGCGGCTTCTTCGGCTGGTTCAACCACAGCTTCGAGCGCAGTGCCTTGCGTTATCAACAATGGGTCGGTGGCATTTTGCAGCGTGGGCGTCGGAGCTTGCTGGTGTACGGGGTGATTTTGTTCGCGATGGGCGCTGGTTACGCCAGCCTGCCGACTTCGTTCTTGCCGGATGAAGACCAAGGCATCCTCATGGCGCAGATCCAGCTGCCGGTGGGCGCCACTGATAGTCGAACTCAGGCAGTAATGAAGCAGTTCGAGAGCTACATGCTCGAACAATCGGAAGTCGAGGCGCTGATCAGCATCAGCGGTTTGGGCATGGGTGGCAACAGCCAGAATACCGGCCGGGCTTTCATCAAACTCAAGGATTGGAGCGAGCGATCGGGGAAAGGGCAGGACGCGGCTTCTATTGCCCAACGTGCAACCCTGGCGTTGGCGAGCATTAGCGATGCCAACGTGTTTGTCATGCAGCCGCCGGCTGTACGTGGCCTGGGGCAAAGTTCGGGTTTCGACCTGCAACTCAAAGACCTTGGCGGACTGGGGCATGACGCCCTGGTCGCCGCGCGGGAGCAGTTCATCGAGTTGGCGAAGAAAGACCCGCGGCTGCTGGGAGTACGCAGCAATGGCCTGGACGATACACCGCAGCTCAAGGTCAGCATAGACGATCGCAAGGCCGGGGCCTTGAGTCTGAGCACCAGCGATATCAACGCTACCTTGTCCACCGCGTTGGGCGGCACTTACGTCAACGACTTCCTCAACCAGGGCCGGGTGAAGAAGGTCTACGTGCAGGGCGAGGCGTCGGCGCGGATGCAGGCGGCCGACCTGGAGCACTGGTTCGTGCGCAACAGCAAAGGTGAGATGGTGCCGTTTTCCTCGTTCGCCAGCAGCGCGTGGAGCTATGGCTCGCCGTTGCTGGAACGCTACAACGGCAATGCCTCGCTGGAGGTGGTCGGTGATCCGGCACCGGGGGTGAGCTCCGGGGTTGCGATGGATGCGGTGGAAGCGATCATCAAACAACTGCCCGAAGGCATCGGCTACGAGTGGACCGGGCAGTCATATCAACTGCGCTTGTCCGGCTCCCAGGCACCGCTGCTGTACGGGATCTCGGTGCTGTTTGTGTTCCTCTGCCTCGCGGCGTTGTACGAGAGTTGGTCGGTGCCATTTTCGGTAATGCTGGTGGTGCCGCTGGGGGTGGTCGGCGCGGTGCTGGCGACTCGTTTCAGTGGTTTGAGCAACGACGTGTACTTCCAGGTCGGGTTGTTGACCACGGTGGGGCTGGCGGCGAAGAACGCGATCCTGATCGTTGAGTTTGCCAAGCACCTGCAAGAGCAGGGCAATAGCCTGAGGGACGCGACGCTGACTGCCGTGCGTCAACGCCTGCGACCGATCCTGATGACGTCTTTAGCCTTCATGTTCGGCGTGTTGCCACTGGCATTGAGCTCCGGCGCCGGTTCTGCCGGGCGCCAGGCCATCGGCACTGGCGTGCTGGGGGGGATGTTCAGCGCCACCGTGCTGGGGATCTTCTTTGTGCCGCTGTTTTTCGTGCTGATCCGTCGTCGTTTCGGTCGCGTATCCACCACAACAACCGCCAACCCAACCGCGCAGAAAGGTGATGCATGATCAAGTTTCATTGGCCCTTGTTGGCTGCTCTGGCGTTGCTCAGTGGCTGTATCAATCTGGCGCCGGAGTATCAGCGCCCCGAGGCGCCAGTTGCCGAGCAATGGCTGCCGACCACCCGTGTGCCCTCGGGCGATGCAGCGGCGGACATTCACTGGCAGCAGTTCTTTACCGACAGTCGCCTGGCGCGTTTGCAGACCCTGGCGCTGACCAACAACCGTGATTTGCGTCTGGCCAGCCTGAACATCGAAAAGGCCCAGGCTCAATATCGCATTCAACGGGCGGCGGCGTTTCCCACCATCGATGCCGGAGTCAGCGGCACACATAGCCGCACGTCCAGCAGCGGCACGGCGAGCACCAGTCATGAGTACAGTGCGCAACTGGGGCTGAGCAGTTATGAACTGGATGTGTTCGGGCGGGTACAGAACCTTCAGGACGAAGCGCTGGAAGACTATCTGGCACTGACCGAAACCCGGCGTAGCACCCAGATCAGCCTGGTGGCTGAAGTGGCCACGGCCTGGCTGACGCTGGCGGCGGACAACGAGCGTTTGCAACTGGCCCAGGAAACCCTGCGCAGCCAACAGGCAACCTACGAACTGACCCAACGCAGCCATGCCTTGGGCGGCTCTTCCGGTTTGGCCCTGGCTCAGGCGCAAACCACTGTGGAGTCGGCCCGAGGCGATGTGGCGGTCTACGCCAGTCAGATTCTCCAGGACCGCAATGCCCTGCGCTTACTGGTCGGCAGTGATGTTCCCGATGAGCTGCTTCCCGGTGCGAGTCTGCAATCGGTCGCGCTGCTGGTTCAGGTGCCGGATGAGTTACCGTCCAGTCTTTTGCAACGGCGCCCGGATGTGCTGGCCGCCGAGCACACCCTCAAGTCGGCCAACATCGATATCGGCGCGGCCCGTGCGGCGTTCTTCCCGAGCATCAGCCTGACCGCCAACGCCGGTTCTGCGAGTTCGGCCTTGTCCGGTCTGTTCAAGTCCGGCAGCGGCGCCTGGACCTTCGCCCCGAGCGTCAGCCTGCCGATCTTCGATGCCGGCAGCAATCGCGCGACACTGGATGCGGCCAAGGTCGAGCGTGAAATTCAGGTGCAGACCTACCAGCAAACCTTGCAGACAGCCTTCAAGGAAGTGGCCGATGCCCTGGCGGTGCGCAGCACCCTGGACCAACGCCTGACAGCCCAGCAAGCCTTGACCGACGCCAGCCGCAAAAGCTTTGAACTGGCCGACGCGCTCTATCGCGGCGGCTCGCAAAGCTACCTCGAAGCGCTGGACGCCCAGCGTTCGTTGTACAGCGCCCAACAGGACCTGATCACCCTGCGTCTGGCCGAGCAGAGCAACCGGGTGACGTTGTACAAGGTAATGGGGGGCGGCTGGAATTAATGTTCGCGATCAGGCCCGCCCCCCTGGATCAGTGCCCGCCCACCACCATATGGCTAAACGGCGCCACATACGCCTGCAACGTCACCAGCCCGCCGACCAGAATCGCCAGCACCACGGAGTGGAAAAACACGTAGCGCAGGATTTCCCCTTCATGGCCGTACCAGCGGGTGGCGGTGGACGCGACCACGATCGACTGGGCGTCGACCATCTTGCCCATGACCCCGCCAGAACTGTTCGCGGCGGCCATCAGCACTGGGCTCAGGCCCAGTTGCTCGGAGGTCACCCGTTGCAAGCCGCCGAACAGCACGTTGGAGGCCGTGTCCGAGCCGGTCAGGGCCACGCCGAGCCAGCCGAGCAGGGTGCCGAACATCGGATAGAAAATGCCCGTTGCAGCGAAGGCCAGGCCCATGGTGGCGTCGAGGCCCGAGTAGCGGGTCAGGAAGCCCAGGGCGAGCATCGCCACAATGGTGGTGAGCGAATAGCGCACTACCCACAGCGTTCGCAGGTAATGGTGCAGCAGTTGCGGGATGGAATAACCCATCAGCAGCCCGCCAAGGATCGCCGCGAGCAAGATGCCGCTACCGGTGCTGGTGAACCAGGTGAACTTGTAGATCGCGTCCTCGGTTTTCGGCGCGGGCACCACGGGCGGGACCTTCTCGATCTGTTGATGAATCGTGGTGAAGGTCACGCTCGGGGCAAAGATCGGGTTGGCCTCGCGCATTGGCTTGCCCTGAGGATCAAGTCTGGCCGAGTGGGTTTGCGGATCCATGGCCGGGCGGGTATCGAACAGGTTTTTGAAGCTTTGGGTGCCCCAGGCGAAAACGAACACCGTGAGGATGATCCACGGCATCCATGCGCGCATTACGGCGGGTTTTGCATCGCTGGCAAAGGTCGCGCTGGCGACGGGTTTTTCGTCATGCTCTTCGGCTATTTTGGAATGGTCGACTCGCCCTGACAGGGCGGCCGAGGTATGCACCGTGGCCGGTTTCCAGACCCTGAGGAAACCAGTCAGGCAGGCCATGGAAATCAGTGCCGCGATGACGTCCACCAGCATTGGCCCGTGGTAGTTGGAGACGAGGAATTGCGGTATGGCGAAGCTGACGCCGGCAACCAGAATCGCCGGCCAGATTTCCAGCATCTTGCGCCAACCGGCGAAGGCCCAGATCAGCCAGAACGGCACGATCACCGAGAAGAACGGCAACTGGCGACCGACCATCATCGACAGCTCCATTTCATCCAGCCCGGTCACTTTGGCCAAGGTGATGACGGGCGTGCCCAGTGCACCGAACGCCACGGGCGCGGTATTGGCGATCAACGCCAGGCCAGACGCGGCCAGGGGCGAGAAACCCAACCCGATCAAAATGGCCCCGGTTACCGCCACGGGAGTGCCGAAACCGGCGGCCCCTTCGAAGAAGGCACCGAAGCAGAAGGCAATCAGCAGCAACTGCAGACGTCGATCGTCGGTGATGCGCGCCAGGGAGTCTTGCAGCACTTTGAACGAGCCGTTCTCGGTGGTCAGCCGATGCAGGAAAATAATGTTGAGCACGATCCAGCCAATCGGCAACAGACCGTTGGCGGCGCCGAACAGTGCGGCCGAGCCCGCCATGTTCGCGGGCATGCCGAAGGCGAAAATCGCGATCAGCAAGGCCGAACCCAGGGCCAACAACGCCGCCAGATGTGCCTTGATGTGGAAAAACGCCAGGGAAACCAGCATCACCACCACCGGCGTCGCCGCCATGAGCGTTGATAGCACCGGATTACCGAAGGGGTCGTAGATTTGCTGCCAGACCATTTTCCACCTCTGCTTTTTATTGTGGGTAGCGCGGGGAAGGTGGCTTGAGTATAGGTGGCATTACGCTGCTGTCCTGGCGGGCGCTTACCAGCCCTACGATGCGTGTTAGGTTTCTAGACCCTCCTGAAGCGTGCGCTCCTTTCGACCATCGCCACGATCGTTTCGAAGAGTTCGTCCTGTGCCTGCTCCGCGGTGATTTCTCCGGTCGCGGCAGCATGGGACAGCGCCTCGGCGGCACCGAGCATCGCCCGAAGACTCGCTGGCGCGATATCACCGGTTCCGGCGAAGGGGAGCAGGGCGTTGCGGCACTTGCCCATGAAGATCGCTTCGTACTCGCGCTTGATCTTTTCCAGCTCGGGCGAGCTCGTCAGCGCCGCGATCACACCCGGTATCTCGCGGCCCTGAAGCAGAACGCAGTCGACATAAGACGAGGCGATGACCATTGCCTTACTGGCCAGTGTCGGTTCACTGGCTTCAAGCGCGGTATCCATGAGCGCGGTCTGACGTGCGTCGAACTCCTGATAGAGCACCGCCAGCAACCCGGGGCGGGTGGTGAAGTGATCGTAAACCACCGGTTTTGTGACCCCCGCCTGTTCGGCGAGCCGGCCAAGCGTCAACGCGTCCGTACCTTCCTCTCGAACGAGTTGCCAGGCGACATCCAGCAACTGGCGCAGGCGCTCCTCCCGCGACATCCGCCGGCGCGGTTGCGGACTGGAATCTTGCTCGGGTGTTTCGGTGCTTGACATGGCTATATACCAAAAGTAGCTTACTGAGCGTAACTTACCAAGAGTATATAAGGCTCGCCTTTCACCCTCAATCACTCATTCCGTAGCAGGAGATTTTGCCATGCACGCGCTCATCGTTGTGGCTCACCATGACCCCCAATCGCTTACCCATAGCCTCGCGAGACACGTCGCTGAAGGAGTATCCGAGGCGGATGCCGACCACTCTTTCGAAATTGCGGACCTCTGGGCGCAAGGGTTCGATCCGAGATTCGGCGCGGCCGATCTCGCCGTCCATCACCGTGAAGCACCGCCGCCCGCCGATGTGGCCGCCGAGCAGGCGCGAATCGATCGCGCCGATGCACTGGTGCTGGTTTATCCGGTTTATTGGTGGTCGATGCCGGCGCTGCTCAAAGGCTGGATCGACCGTGTGTTCGCCAATGGCTGGGCGTTCGATTTCGCGGCGGATGCCAGGTTGGAGAAGAAGCTTCGCCATCTGCGGGTTCATCTGGTGGGTGTTGGCGGTGCCGACGCAGGAACCTATGCGCGCCACGGTTATGCCGACGCCATGAAGACGCAGATCGACCATGGGATCTTCGATTATTGCGGTGCTTGCGTGGTGACGTCCGAGTTGCTGCTCGAATCGGAAATCCAGGAACCGACGGTTCATCTGCAGGCTGCTCGCACGATCGGTCGTGAGCTTTTCGCTGCCTCTGGGCGCTGCGATGTGGGCCAGGATGTTCAACGTTGCCGAGCGGTCGGCGCCGAGGCTTTTTGACAGACAAAAAAAGAGCCTCAAAGCTCTTTGATGGGGAGGAAGTAGAGCCGAGAGGCTCAAGATGCGCATGAAACAAGGGGTGGGCTTATTGGGGTTCAGTTCACCCACCACTTACGCAACGGTTTAAACCTCCAACCGCTGCGTATCATCATCGTAGGAAGCCGCGGGTTCGGGCTCAAGTACCATTAGTCTACTGAGTCTGGCCGGCCTGCCTGGTGTTGAATCACCATTTTGATTTTCAGCTACCCCTGCCTGAACACCAACGCCTTCAACCCACACTCGACATCGGCATCGGGAAACTCCGGCGGATTCTCCAACCGTTGCTCAAACCGCAGGCTCGGTGCTTCGCGAGTGACGCCGTCGATGAGGAAGTCCGCGCCAAAGGCCGGATCATTCATGCAGGCCAGCACCGTACCCTGAGGGCTGAGCAACTCCGGCAGACGGCGCAGTACGCGCTGATAATCCTTGGTCAGCAGAAAACTGCCCTTCTGAAAGGACGGTGGGTCGATGATCACCAGATCATAAGGGCCGCTATTGATCACTTTGCCCCAGGACTTGAACAGGTCGTGGCCGAGAAAGCTCACCTTGCTCAAGTCATGGCCGTTGAGCCGGTGATTGTCGCGACCACGGCTCAGGGCCGCGCGGGACATGTCCAGGTTGACCACATGCGTAGCGCCTCCCGCGATGGCGGCCACTGAAAACCCGCAGGTATAGGCAAACAGGTTCAGCACCCGCTTGCCGTCAGCATTGGCCCGCACCCAATCGCGGCCGTAGCGCATGTCGAGAAACAGGCCGGTGTTCTGTTTGCGGCCCAGGTCCACGCGATACTGCAGGCCGCCCTCGGTGATCGTCATCTCCTCGATCGGCTCCCCGAGCAGCCATTCGGTGGTGCTTTCCTGCAAATAGCGATGTTGCAGCAGCAAGGTATGCGCGCCTGAGGCTTTCCACGCAGGTGACTGCGTGATCGCCATCAGTCGCTGCTTCAAATCATCCAGTTGCGACGCTTGCGGCTCCTTGAACACGCAGACCAGCACCACGCCCTGGAGCCAGTCGACGGTCAATTGCTCCAACCCCGGCCAGCAGCGCCCACGGCCGTGAAACAGCCGACGGGTTTCTGCGGGGGCGGCCGCAAGTGCTGTCAGCAAATGGTCGTGGAGGATGGAGAGGGCGTCTGGATTCATCGGACAAGGTCGGCAATGTAGAAGGGGGCGGCATTTTAACCACAATTATGCGCGGACAAACGGTCGGGTTTACCGGCCTGGACGGAGAATGTCCTGGATAGGTGTATCAAAAATGAATTTTCCGTGAAGTCCGCTGTTCATACCTGTAGGTGGCGGATTTGAGCCTGCGAAACTATTTGCGCAATCAGGGAGTGGCACAGTGATGAGTCCAGTATCGACGGCGGGCGCGCATTTGTCTGACGGATTGATTCTTGTGGTTGAGGACGACCCGTTGATCCTCGAGTTTCTTTGCGAAATTCTTCAGGAGGAAGGCTTTGCGGTTGAACCACAGATCAGCGCGGATGCGGCTTCGCAGTTTCTGGAGCAGCACGCGCCGGAGGTGGGGCTGTTGCTGACGGACATCACCATGCCGGGAAAACTCAATGGCGCGGACCTGGCCAATCAGTTTGGCGACCGTTGGCCAGACAAACCGATCATGATCATGTCCGGCTTCGAAACTCCGAAAAGCTCCGGGGTCAAGCATCCGGTTTCGTTCATCAAGAAACCCTGGGCGGTGGGGCAGTTGCTCGATTGTGTGCAACGCGCCTTGCAGTCGACCCGAACCGTGTAGGAGCTGGTGTACATTAGCTGACAACATTTGCCTGGCTCTTGCAAAAGGAAGTCGCCCTTTGTCTGTCAAAACATCCCTGCTCAACGGGTCATACCGTGGCTTGCTGTTCGATATGGACGGCACCATCCTCAACTCCATCGCCGCCGCCGAGCGGATCTGGACAACCTGGGCCGTGCGCCACGGCGTCGATGTCGAAACCTTCCTGCCGACCATCCATGGGGTTCGCGCCATCGACACCATCAATCGCCTGGCGTTGCCAGGGGTAGATGCCGAAGCTGAAGCGGCGTGGATCACCGAGGCGGAAATCGATGATGTGGAGGGGATTGTCGAGGTGTCCGGCGCGGCGAATTTCCTCAAGTCGCTGCCCGCCCACCAATGGGCCATCGTTACCTCTGCGCCGCGGGCCCTGGCGTTGCGCCGAATGGCCGCTGCCGGCATTCCCGAGCCTGGCGTGATGGTGACCGCCGAAGACGTCAGCGCCGGCAAGCCCGACCCTGCGGGCTATCGGCTGGCGGCTCGTCGACTGCAGGTTGATCCAGCCGAGTGCCTGATCTTCGAAGACGCCGACGTCGGAATTCGCGCAGGTGAAGCGGCGGGTGCCAACATCATGGTCATCACCGCGACCCACGTTCATCCCCTTCAGACCCGGCACGCCACACTGGCCAGTTATGACTCGGTCACGAGCCATGTGGATGGCAATAACCTGATCCGCTTACACTTTTTATAATCGACACGGCCCTGATGCGGTCAGTTCAGTAGATCCCCGGAATCAATCGCCAGCTACGGGCGCAATAAGCGTCGTATTCGCTGCCGAACTGCGTGCGTAACAGCGCTTCTTCAGAGCGAATGCGGGCGATCAGCGGTATCAACATCAGTGCCACCAGCAGCAACCCGACGCCGGAACGAAAGGCCAGCGCCCAGCCCACGCCATTGATCAGCAGCCCCAGGTAACTGGGGTTGCGCACATTCCGATAAATTCCGTCGGTGACCAGGCGGTGTCCTGGCTGAATCGCCACTAATCCGCTGAAGCGCTTGCCCAGTACAAACACCGGCCACATCCGCAACGCGCCGCCGCCAATGAACAGCAGCGCTCCCAGCCAACGCACGCCCTCGCCACCGAAGGTCCAGAAGTCGATCCGGTCGGTGTAGGCCGGCAGATACCCGCTCAACAACCCGAGCACCCCGAAAACCGGCAGCACCCAGCGATTGGCCCGGTCTTCACGTTCGCCAGTGCTCAAATTGCCCTCACTGAACAACGACGCGATCGCCATCACCAGGGTCGCAAGCGCAATGACCACCAGCGGTGGATGCGAGGAAAACGCCGCCAACCCGCCCAGCCCGAACACCGCGAGAGCGAGGTAGGCAAGGGTGCTGACGAGGGCGAAAAACGCGAGTTTGGCTGAGATTTTCATAACTGATCTCGCAAAAAGGGCATATCACCAGTGTAGAGGGCAGCCCGTTATGAGAGCGGTAGTCGTCGAGCAGGGTGAACTAAGCTTGGATAAGGATGAGCCTGTCCGTTCACTTCCGGCCCGTTGAAAGATCTCAACGCGCCGGTGCTGTCACAAGGAGCACACGATGCTTCACATCAGAACGCCCCTGATTCTGCACCCGGGTCTGTCGACTCCGACCCGGCGAATCTGGCTCAAGCTGGAAAACCTGCAACCCAGCGGCTCGTTCAAACTGCGCGGCATGGGCCTGTTGTGCAGCCAGGCGGCAGAGCAGGGCAAGCGCAAAGTCGTCTGTCCTTCCGGTGGCAATGCCGGTCTGGCCACGGCGGTGGCCGCTGCCAACCTTGGGCTGAAGGCCTGCATCGTGGTGCCGAACACGACCCCGGAAACCACCCGCGCCAGGATCAGGAAAACCGGTGCCGAGGTGATTGTCCATGGCAAGGTCTGGGACGAGGCCAATCAACGGGCGAAAGAACTCGCGCAGGGCGCAGACACCGAATATGTACCGGCTTTCGATCACCCGGTGTTGTGGGAGGGGCACAGCACGATGATCGATGAAATCCTCGAGGACTGCCCTCAAGTCGATGCGTTGGTGACATCCGTGGGGGGGGGCGGATTGCTGGCGGGCCTGCTCACCGGCCTGATCCGTCATCAGCGCATGGATTGTCGGATCGTTGCATGCGAAACCCAAGGGGCGGCGTCGTTCGCTGCCGCCATCGCTGCCGGGCACCCGGTCAGACTGCCGCGCATCGACACCGTTGCCACGTCACTCGGCGCCGCGCAAGTGGCCGCCTGGCCGGTGCAGCACATCCTTGATTTCCCGCATGAATGCGTGGTGCTCAGCGATGATGAGGCGATCATGGGCGTGGTTCGTTACGCCAACGACCTGCGCCAGTTGGTCGAACCGGCGTGTGGCGTTTCATTGGCGATTGCCTACCTCGACCATCCGGCAATTGCCGAGGCCCATGATGTGGTGATTGTCGTGTGCGGCGGCGTCAGCATCAGCGCGCAACTGGTCGCCAGCTGGGCACGTTTGTCCGCAGGAGTCGAGAAGAACAGCGCTGAAGCAAGGTAGGGCCGTCATTAGCCCTACCGCTTGCATTTGAGACTTTATTGACCCGCTGGCACACCTTCCTGAACGAGGATCGCTCTGGCCAGGTCTTCATCGCTGGCCTTTAAGTCGGGATGATTTTGACGAATCTCCTTCAGTACCGACTCCAGGTAGACGCCACGGATCGTACCGCCGCTGGCGACAAAACTGGAGGCGTCATCCCGGGCAGGGACGACCATTTTGTGATCCTTGAACGTTGAGTACAGCGATGCGGAGATCCCGGCTGAGGTGGCGACATCGCCCGCATCCACACGGGCCATGGCTGAGCCAAAGGGCAAGCAAAGCACGAGTGAAGATACTAAAAACAGACGGCGCATGACGGCGTCCTCCGAAAGCGTGAAGCGTGAAGGAAGTAACACATAATTTAGGATGCCTGGCGGTGGTCAGGAGTTCCCTGCCGATCGATATATGCCTCACTCAATACCAGCCAGATCTATCGTCATGCGATCCGTAACGGGAGCGTCGATGCTCTCGACCGAGCGCTCACCGGCGCGTTCGAGCAGCGGATACGCCAGGGCGGCGATGTGGTGATGCAGGCGCCGGTAATCACGCAGTACCCGCTGGAAAATATCACCGGATTGCGCCCAGGTACTTTTGTCTTCCTGCAACTGGCGAAAGTGCTCGCGGCTGGCGCAGGCTTCGAGTCTTCTGACGGTCTCCTTGCGCTGGATCAGTTGATGGGCGGTGGCGATGTCTTCGCGCAGGAACACGGTGATTGCCAGGCTCAGGCTTTCCAGAACGGCGTCGTGCAGCGGGGCGATGTTGCCCAGTTCGAAGGCCGAGAACTGTTCACCCCGGCGCAAGCGGCGCACGGCCAATTGCGTGAGGCTGCTGGAAAGAATGTCGGCGGCATGTTCGAGGTTGATCACGAACGTGAGGATTTCCTGGGAACGATCGGCATCGCTGTCACTGATGCCTTCCTTGCCGATGTCGGCCAGATAAGCGCGAATCGCCGCGCTGAGCAGGTCCAGGGATTGATCGATCCGCTGCACTTCATCGGCGCAGGCCGGTAGCGATGTGTGGAACAGCTGCAGCATCCGGCCGAGCATGGCCGAGAACATGTCGGTCATGCGCAACGCTTCGCGAGCGGCATTCGACAGGCCGATGTTGGCCACTTCCAGGCCGGCCTCGTCCAGATAGCACGGCATGCCGGGATCGACATCCCGCTCAGGTGCCGGCAGCAGTCGGGTGAGGGCATTGGCGAGTATGTCGGTCAGACCGATGAACACCAACGCCAGCAGTAGATTGAAACCGGTGTGCAGGCACACCACCAGGGTCGAGGGCGCGAGCGGCGCCTGAGCGAGCAACCCGGCAAACGGCAAGACCGCCAGAGCACCCACCGCGCGCACCAGCAGGTTGCCCAGCGGCAGGCGTCGGCCGACGCTCGATCCGGCGTTGATGACCGAGGGCAGCGCACCGCCAATGTTCACCCCCAGCACCAGCGCGACGATGGTGCTGGCCGAGAGCATGCCAGTGGCGGCCAGCGAGACGATCAGCAACACCACGGCCACGCTGGAGTGGCACAGCCAGGTGAGGATCAGCGCCACCAGCAGCGCAATGACCAGATCGCCCTCGAGGCTCTGCATGATCAACTGGAAAATCGGCGTGCCTTCGACTTCCGCCAATGTGGAGCCGAGCATGTGCAAGGCCAGCAGCATCAGCCCCAGGCCGATCAGTGCACAACCGACGCTTTCGTAGCGCGAGTCATCGCGCAGCCGAAAGACGATCAGGCCCGCCAGCAAAACGCTGGGCGTGAGCATCGACACATCGACGCTGAGCAACTGCACCACCAGGGTTGAGCCGATGTTGGCGCCGAGCATCACCGCCAGGGCCGGCGCCAGTCCCAGCGTCCCGGCGGCAGTGAATGAGGTCGCCATCAGGCTCACGGCGGTGCTGCTTTGCAAGACCCCGGTGATGCCGATTCCTGACAGCAACGCCATCCAGCGGTTGTTCAGGTTGTGGCCCAGCCACTGACGCAGCGGCGTGCCGAAGCCGCGCAACAGCGCCGAAGAAATCATATGAGTGCCCCATAGCAACAGGGCGATGGAGCCGGCGAGATTGATCAGTAGAGTAGTTCCCGACATGAGGACTCTCCCTTGTTTCGTGTTGCATTTATTGAAGGCCCGGAGCGCGGTTCGTGGTATCTGAATTAACACCCGTGATTGCGGTGTTACTTGATGGTCCACAACTAATTCAAATAATTCAGCTTTTGACGGGCAATAAAAAGTTGTCGAATTCCCGTTTAAGGAAACCGTTCTGGAAGGACTTTAAAGTGCCTTCAGATCAATTGAAAATGCATGCCCCGATAGACAGGCCGAGCATCAGGCTCGCCTGCTGGAAGAGGCGCGCGATGCGCCGACTTTGTGGGTCCTGACTGTCGTCGAAGCTCCAGCGTTGCTGAAGCCGGCCGGTCGTCGGGCAGACACGCCAGTTGGCACGAGGGCGCACCTTGGCGTGGGTAGAAGGGGCGGAGAACGGGGCGCAGAGCCGAGTCGTCAGCAGACGCTCACGGCAGAGCTTGACCCGCATGGTCGATGCAAAGGCGCGTACGCCCGGCATTACAGTGTTTTTGAAGTTCATAACATGCCTCTGGGCCGGACTGATTCCGGTGAGGCAAGTTACGGTGGAGCCTCAAGCTCTAGCGCAGCTCACCCGACCGAAAAGTCGAGGCCCGTCATTGTCTGGGTTATGTGCCAGATCCTGCGTGTGAGCAGTCATCCGACAGCGACTAGATACTGTGTCCATTGAATTCTTTTGTGAGTTGAAAAAAGCCGTTGTTATCGGCCGGCGCAATTTACTCAGGCAGGTTGGCAAAGTCAATCGCCGATAGCCGGTTAAGGTTGTGTTGAAGGGGGGAAGTTGGAAAGTGTTCAGGTCAATGACAGTTAATTGTCATTTTGAATGATCGTTAAATGGGAAATTAAACATAGAGTATGAACGCCACGTAGCAGACCGTATGCGGTCATGCTGGCGATATTCTCCAGCCTGATCGATTATCGCATCCAGGGCTGGCTTGAATGAGTGGAGGGCAGGTGGGCGTCGATATCGAATGCGTGGTAGTCGGGGCTGGCGTGGTCGGGATGGCGGTGGCCAGAGCCCTGGCCCGGACCGGGCGAGAAGTGATCCTGGTCGAGGCGGGCGAGGGGATTGGCGTGGGCATCAGCTCGCGCAATTCGGAAGTGATCCACGCCGGGATCTATTACCCGAGCGGCAGTCTCAAGGCGCAATTGTGCGTGGAGGGCAAGCAACGCCTGTATACCTTCTGCGATGAGCGCGGTGTCGATTACCGGCGCCTCGGCAAGCTGATCGTGGCCACCGATGACCGTCAGCGCCATGCCTTGCAGGCGTTGCTGGAGCAAGGCCGGCGCAACGGTGTCGATGACCTGCAATTACTGGATGCCGGTCAGGCACGAGCGCTTGAGCCGGCGTTGTTTTGCGTTGCAGCGCTTTGGTCACCGTCCACCGGGATTGTCGATTCCCATGCCTTGATGCTGGCGCTTCAGGCCGATGCCGAAGCCTGGGGCACCTCGGTGGCCTTTCATACGCCGTTTGCATCGGCCCGTTGTACCGAACAGGGTTTCGAGCTGCACATGGGGGGGACTCAGCCGATGACCTTGAGCTGTCGTGAACTGATCAACTGCGCCGGACTGTCTGCGCCAGAGGTGGCGAGCCGGATCGAAGGCTTGCCGGCGCGGCACGTGCCCAAGGCCTGGTTGTGCAAGGGCAGCTACTTCAGTTTCAGTGGCCAGGCGCCGTTCCGGCATCTGGTTTATCCAGCACCGGAAAGCGCCGGGCTGGGCGTGCACATGACCCTGGACCTGGGCGGTCAGGCGCGTTTCGGGCCGGATGTCGAATGGGTCGAGCAAGTCGATTATCGCGTCGACCCCCATCGCGGCGAAGGCTTCTATCAGGCAATCCGGCGCTACTGGCCGGCGTTGCCCGATGGCAGTCTGCAACCGGCCTACAGCGGCATCCGCCCGAAAATCAGCGGGCCGACCGAGCCGGCCGCCGATTTCGTCATCAGCGGCCCGGACGTCCACGGCGTACCGGGCCTGGTCAATCTGTTCGGCATCGAATCGCCGGGGCTGACCAGTTGCCTGGCATTGGCCGAACGGGTGGTGCAGCACCTGACCTTAATGTAGTTCGCGATAAAGCTCTGTAGCAGCTGGCGCAGCCTGCGTTCGGCTGCGCAGCAGTCGCTAAACCACACGCTACGGGTGGGTCAGATAAACCACGTGCGCAGGATTCACGACTGCTACGCAGCCGAACGCAGGCTTCGCCAGCTGCTACAAGGTTGCGGCATGACCGATAATCAGCGTTTACGATCCTGCCCGCCGTGAGGGCTATTCTTGGCAATGCGCCCATCGCTATGGGAGATCTCTGATGATCAACGTACGCACTGCCCGCATGCTCGCCGATTACAAGCGCTGGGCCGATCAGCGACTCTTCGACAGCCTCATGGCGCTGCCACCTGAAGAACTCAATCGCAAACGGGTGTCGGTGTTCAATAACATGATCGGCGCCTTGAACCACACCTACGTAGTGGATTGCATCTGGCAAGCTCATCTGGAGGGCCGGGGGCACGACTTCAAAACCTCCCACGGCCTGCTCCATACCGAGCTCGCCGAGTTGCGAATGGCGCAACAGGAGATTGATCAATGGTTCTGTGGCTGGAGCTCGGCCCAGACCGAGGAGTCGCTGGATAAGCCCATCGAATTCACCTCCATGTCCGGGGAAAGCGGGGTCATGAGTGCCGGCGCCATGCTGTTGCATGTGGTCAACCACGCCAGCTATCACCGGGGCTGGGTGATCCAGATGTACTTCGACATTCCGGCCATACCGCCGATCACCGACCTGTCAGAGTTTTTGCGCGAGGTTCCGGGGTATTGAGTCGAGCCCAGGCCCAATAACAGCATAAATCCGCTATGGGAAGTGGCCCTGTGGCGAGGGGGCTTGCCCCCGTTGGGTTGCGAAGCAGCCCCAGAATCTCTGATGTACCAAAGATCTCGTGAGCGCTACGCACTCAAACGGGGGCAAGCCCCCTCGCCACAGGGCTGCTCCCACATTGATCTTCTTTGTTATGGAGATTGGCTCAAGCCTGGGGAATCAGGCTCTGCCGGCAGTCGATCATCAACTGCGCGCCACCCAGTTCGCTGTCGCCCACTTCCAGCGTAAATCCGTGCAGGCTGATGATCGCCGCGACGATCGACAACCCCAGCCCGAAACCGTTTTGCGGGTTGCCGCCTTCGGCGCGATAGAAACGCTGAAACACCGCCTCGCGCTCGGCCGGCGCAATCCCGGGGCCGGAGTCGAGCACTTCAATGCGCGTGTGCCCTGCGTCATTCACCCCACGCAAAATCACCTGGCCGCCCGGCGGGGTGAATTTGATCGAGTTGCTCAGCAAATTCGCCACGGCTTCAAACAGCAGAGCACGGTCGCCGTTGAGCCCGGGCAAGGATTCGGGCATTTGCAGTTCAAAGGTCAGTTCGCCTTCTTCCGCCAGCGGCAGATAAAAGTCATGCAACTCCTGCAGCAACGGCACCGGGTCCAGTTGCACGAACCCCGAACGGCGCTGACGATCCTCCAGTTCGGAAATCCGCAGCAAACCACGGAAACGCGCCATCAAGGTGTCCGCCTCGCCGAGCACGGAGTCCAGTTGCACGGCCAGCGTCGATCCTTCATCGGCCTGCTGCTGAATCCGGTACAGTTGCGCCCGCAGACGAGTGAGCGGCGTGCGCAGGTCATGGGCGATGTTGTCGCACACGCCCTTGACCTCATTCATCAAGCGCTCGATGCGTTCGAGCATGGCGTTGACGATGGCGGCGAGCATGTCCAGTTCGTCACGGCGATTGGACAATGGCAGGCGCCGGGTCAGGTCGCCGGCGACGATGGCTTCGGCGCTGGCCTGGATCGCCCGGATCCGCCGCAGCGGGCGCCGTCTCAATAAATGCCAGCCGGCGATGCCTGGCAAAATCGTCAGCGACACGCCCCACAACAGCGCGTGCAGGATGATTCGGGTCACGGCAAACAACGAACCGTTGTCCCGCACCAGCACCAGCCAGCGGCCGTCCAGGGTTCGGGTCGCGACGGCGTCGCAGCTGTCGGCGGGCAGGGTCGGGTCGTCGGATTCTGCGCAATCGCCGAGCATGTGAATCTTGCCGTCCAGCGGCAGTTCGTCGGGGATCTGGCGCAAGGCGCCGCTGAGGTAGCGCTGCTGGTCATCGAACAGGCCATAGGCATCGATGCCGCGAATGTCGAAGGTCATGCTGGCGGCGAGGGCATCCACCAGTTGCTCGCCCTGGAAGCGTGAAAACAGATGCTGACGTTGCATCAGCGAGTGTTTGGCGAGGGTGTCGAGGTAGCTGGACACCTCGTAATACATGACCCCCATGAGAATCGCGCTCCAGGCCACGAACAGCGAACTGTAAAGGGCCAGCAAGCGGCTGCTGGAGGAACGCCAGCCTTTAGAGGGGTTCAGCAATGACATAACCCGAGCCTCGCACGGTCCGAATCAGTGGGACTTTGCCTGGCGGGTCGATTTTCTTGCGCAGACGGCCGATGTGCACGTCGATCAGGTTGGTGCCGGGGTCGAAGTGATAACCCCAGACTTCTTCGAAAATCATCATCCGCGACAGAATCTGCCCGGTGTTGCGCATCAGAAATTCCAGCAACTTGTACTCGGTGGGCAACAGCGTCAGCAACTGGCTGTCGCGGCTGGCCTCGTGGCTGATCAGGTTCAGCTCAAGATCGGCCACGCGCAACGTGGTGGCCTGGGCGGTCACGGTGTTCTGCCGGCGCAGCAAGACTTCGACCCGGGCGGCCATTTCATCGGTGGCGAACGGTTTGGTCAGGTAATCATCGCCGCCGGCGCGCAAGCCACGCACGCGTTCATCGACGTCGGAGAGGGCGCTGATCATCAGGATCGGCGTGGCCACGCCCATGGTGCGCAAGGTGGTGACAATCGCCAGGCCATCGAGCTCCGGCAGCATGCGATCGAGGGTGATCAGGTCGTAGTCGCCACTGACGGCGCGCTCCAGGCCTTCGCGGCCATTGTCGACCCAATCCACCTCAAGGCCGTGACTGCTCAGTTCGGCGACGATTTCCCGGGCGGTCACGGCGTCGTCTTCGATGGTCAAAATACGGGTCATAGGGCTTGCCTGATAATCGGTTCAATACGAAGTTGAGGCATTTTGCCAAGAATTACATGCGGCTGATTAAATTAACTTTCATGTGGTCTCGTGAGGCTGGTCGCAACATTGATATCATCCAGCCATGACTCTAAAGGGAAGCTGCACCGTGCGCACTTTAATGGTTCGTGGCTGGATGCCAATATTTGTGCTGTTGTTGTGCCTGTTCGGTTCATCCGCCTGGGCTGCCAATACGCCGTGTTCGGGGAAGAAGGGCGGTATCGATCGTTGCGACGGTGATCTGTTCCTGTGCAATGACGGCTCCATCAGCGGTTCGAAGAAAAGCTGTTCGGCGATGTTTGGCACTCAAGGCCAGGCGCGACCGCAGACGCTGTTACAGGAAACCGACGGCTGCGCCTGCGGCACCGGTACGTTCTGCACCGGGCCCAGAGGCGGGGTGTATTGCCTGACGCCCAGTGGTAACAAGAGTTACAAGCGCAAGTAATTCGTTTGCAGCCAAAAAACGCTTAGCGCAATGCTTAGCGACGATGTGGGATAGGACGCAGGTGTTTTCACTGGCCTGGATCAATATTTCCTTCAGCGATATCTCCTAGCATCAAAGATCAAGCCCCATCCCGCGGTATCGACTACATTGCTTTGACGCGCAGCTGATGCGCTGTCGAAGTACCAGTGCAGACCTTCTCGTTGTTATTAGTCAGGTGGCCCGCAAGGTGTAGTGCAGCATGGAGCTGAAGAATCTCACCTGAACCTTTCACGGATGAACAATCGCAATGCAACGCATAAACCGAACCTTCGATATCCAGCCGCTGGTGCGGGCGGATATGACTGTGCGCATCAATGGCCAGACCGTCAGCGCCGCCATCGGCGAAACTGTCCTGACGGTCATTCAATCACTGGGCATTCGCCAGGTGGCCCGAAACGATCACGATCAAATCAGCGGTGCCTATTGCGGCATGGGCGTGTGCCAATGCTGCCTGGTGAAAATCGATGGCCGGCACAAACGGCGCGCCTGCCAGACAATCGTGCGTGAGGGCATGAGCATCGAAACCCGGGTCAACCGTATCGCCGGGCAGGAGGTTTTATGAGCCTGCAACCGGTGATCGTCGGCGGCGGGCCGGCGGGTATGGCCGCGGCCATTGAACTGGCGCGCCATGGTGTGCGTTGTACCTTGCTCGAAGAGGCTTCGCGTCTTGGCGGGGTGGTCTATCGCGGCCCCTTGCGCGATAACGTGCAACTGGATTACCTGGGGCCACGCTATTCGGAAGTGCTGGCCAAACTGCATGGAGAATTCCACGAGCAGTCGGGCCTGATCGACGTGCGCTTGAACCACCGCGTGGTCGGCGCCGAAGGTACCCGGGCGCTGGTGGTGCTGGACGTCAATGAGCATTTGCAGGAGGTCCAATACCCGCAGCTGCTGTTGGCTGCCGGTTGCCATGAGCGCAGCGTACCGTTCCCCGGCTGGACCTTGCCTGGGGTGATTCTGCTGGGTGGTTTGCAACTGCAAATCAAGAGCGGCGTCGTTCAACCCCAGGGGCCGGTGGTGATCGCCGGCACCGGTCCGCTGTTGCCGCTGGTGGCCTGCCAGCTGCACGCTTCGGGGGTGAGCGTCGCAGGGGTCTACGAGGCGTGTGCGTTCGGCAAGATCGCCCGGGAAAGCCTCGCACTATTGAATAAACCGCAGTTGTTCCTCGACGGTTTGAGCATGCTCGCATACCTGAAACTGCACGGCATTCCCATGCACTATGGTTGGGGCGTGGTCGAGGCTCAAGGCGAGGAAGAGTTGAAATCAGTGACCGTTGCGCCGTACTCCAGCACCTGGGAGCCAGACCTGAGCCGCGCCGAACGGATTGCCGCGCAGACCCTGGCGGTCGGCTATGGCTTCATTCCTCGCACCCAACTCAGCCAGCAAATGGGCCTGGACCACGGCTTCAACGATGACGGCTACCTGCGGGCCAGCGCCAATGTCTGGCAGCAAAGCAGCGAACCCCATGTGCATCTGGCCGGTGACATGGGCGGAATTCGCGGTGGCGAGGCGGCCATGCTCGCGGGACGAATCGCAGCAGTGTCGATCCTGCTGCAACGGGATGTGCTGGACGCGGAGTTGGCGCGGGTCAGACGTGACCGCTACCTGTCGAAACTCAAGTCCATCGTGCGCTTTCGCGCCGCCGTCGACCGTTACACCGCACGCGGTGCCGGGCAGACCGCATTGCCGGTCGCCGACACGGTGATTTGCCGCTGTGAGCACGCGACGCGCGCCGACATCGATCGGGCGCTGGAGCAGGGTGTGCAAGACCTGGCCAGCCTGAAAATGCGTACCCGCGTGAGCATGGGCGACTGTCAGGGGCGGATGTGTGTCGGCTATTGCACCGACCGTTTGCGCGAAGCCACCGGGCGGCAAGATGTGGGTTGGTTGCGACCGCGCTTTCCCGTCGACCCGATTCCTTTTTCAGCATTCCAGTCTGTCGGCACGGAGGCTGCAAGCCATGAGTAAGTTCTACGATGTAATCATCGCCGGCGGCGGTGTGATCGGGGCGTCCTGCGCCTATCAGTTATCCAAGCGCAAACACCTGAAAGTCGCGCTGATCGACGCCAAGCGGCCCGGTAACGCGACCCGCGCTTCGGCCGGTGGCTTGTGGGCGATCGGTGAGTCGGTAGGCCTGGGCTGCGGGGTGATTTTCTTCCGCATGATGTCGGCCAATCGCAAGCGCGAAGCCCAGGGCGCGGCGGTGGCGGTGGACTCCAGCACGCCGCATATCCTGCCGCAGTCGTTCTTCGATTTCGCCTTGCAGTCCAACGCGATGTACCCGGATTTGCACCGGGAGCTGCAGGACAATCACGGGATGGATTTCAAGTTCGAGAAGACCGGCTTGAAATTCGTGATCTACGACGATGAAGACCGGCTCTACGCCGAGCACATCGTGGCGTGCATTCCGCACCTGGCGGATCAGGTGCGCTGGCTTGATCAAGCGGCACTGCGCGAAGTCGAGCCAAGTGTCAGCCATGAGGCGAGGGGGGCGCTGGAGTTTCTCTGCGACCATCAGGTCAGCCCGTTCCGCCTGGCCGACGCCTACACCGAAGGCGCGCGGCAAAACGGTGTGGACCTGTATTTCAACACCAACGTCACCGGGGTGCTGCACCACGGCTCGCAGGTCACTGGCGTGCAGACCTCCGAGGCCGGCGTGTTCCGTTGCGATACGCTGATCAACGCTGCTGGTGCCTGGGCCGCCGACCTCAGCGAGCAGGCCACCGGCATTCGCATTCCGGTGAAACCGGTGAAGGGCCAGATCCTGCTGACCGAGCGTATGCCGAAGATCCTGCGCGGTTGCCTGACCACCAGCGACTGTTACGTGGCGCAGAAAGACAACGGCGAAATCCTGATCGGGAGCACCACCGAAGACAAAGGTTTCGACGTGACCACCACCTACCCGGAAATCCGCGGTCTGGTGCAAGGCGCAGTGCGCTGCATTCCGGCGCTCGCCGACATCAACCTGAAACGTTGCTGGGCCGGGTTACGTCCTGGTTCGCCGGACGAACTGCCGATTCTCGGGCCGATGAAAGGCGTGCAGGGTTACCTGAATGCCTGCGGACATTTCCGCACCGGCATCCTGACCTCGGCGATTACCGGCGTGTTGCTGGACAAACTGGTGAACAACGAGCCGTTGCCGCTGGATATCACACCGTTTCTGGCGGATCGGTTTGAGGTGGCGCCGGAGGTCGAATCGAAAGCAGTGCACATGGTTTGACTGCACCCTCACGACAGACGCGCGAGCGCTGTGGTGAGGGCGCTTGTGCCGTCATTCTTTGACGCTCATGAACTCTTTCGCCCAACGAATGTAGTCCTCCGGCTGCGTATAGGTATGCGTCAGTTCGGTGGCGTTCAGGTCGGAGGCCTGGGTGAAAATCTGGCGTTGTTCACGCAGGCTGTCATAAGTGGCTTTGATCGCTGCGAAGTAGGCGCCATGGCCGTCGATGGTGACTCGCACACCCAATTCGGCCAGGCGTTTGTCGTCGCGCAGCAACGGGTTGCCGTAGGTGACCAGCATCAGCGGTACGCTCAGGTGTTCGGCGATCTGTTCCAGATGATCGAAATCCTGCACGCCCACCATGCAAATCCCGTCGGCCCCGGCCTGTTGGTAATGCTGGGTGCGGCTGATGATTTCCTGGACCGGCAGGATCCCTGCGTTGGTGCGGGCGATGATCGCCATTTCCGAGTCGACCCGGGCTTCCAGCGCCGCGCGGATCTTGCCGACACCTTCGGCGACCGTGATCAGGTCAGTGGACTTGCGACCGAATTGTGCCGGCAGCAGGGTGTCTTCGATGGTCAGGGCGGCCACGCCGGCGCGTTCGAGTTCGACGATGGTGCGCATGACATTGAGCGCGTTGCCGTAGCCGTGGTCGGCGTCGGCAATGACCGGCAATTGCGCCACTCGGCCGATGCGGGTGGCCTGTTCGGCGAACTCGCTGAGGCTGATCAACGCAAAGTCCGGGGCACCCAATACCTGCAACGACGCCACCGAACCACCCAGGATTCCCACCTCAAAACCCAGGTCGGCGGCGATGCGTGCCGACATCGGATCGAAGACCGAGGCCGTGTGGTAGCAGGTGTCGGAAGCGAGCAGTTGGCGGAAATTACGGCGCAAATCTTGATGAGAAAGCCTGGACATACGAGTTCCACCATATAAAGGAATGGAAGGGCTTGAGCAAAAGTGTCAACGCCGAAGGAACAAAAGGCTATCACGCGGGCGGGTAAAGGATGATGACGAATTTGCCGGAGGGAAGCGGTATTTTCGTCAATGCCATTTCTGGATTAAAAAAAAGCTGCAGACCTTGTCGGTCTGCAGCCAGGTAGTGCGTTACTACGAGTGTCTTCAGTCTTTGGCTGGCACGCTCCAGATTTGCTTGATTTCGTGGATATTGCCCACGTTATATCGAGGCATGAAAGAGGCACATGGCGCTTCCATCGTGGTCTTGACCGGAGTGTTGATCACGTTGGTAGCTGCGCGCAGCAGTGGGGTTTCGTTCCAGTTGTTCATTGGCTTGTTCATATGTTTTTCCTTTGGTGTTTTGGGGCAGTGAATGACTACCCATCGTTAAGGAGTGACAGCGCATTTTCAAAGAGTGCTGTTTCCTGCGTAGCAATGCCGGGGTAAGTCGGCACGTGGTTTTCGTCGAAGCACCAGGCTTCTTGGTTTTTAACCGAACGCTGAGGGTGGATAAGCAAACTCAGCGATGCAGACATTGTTTGGGGTGGAAGTTGCTTGTGTATCTCTTGCAGTGGAAGCATGTGCAGGACTTCGCCGGGCGAAAGTTTAAGTAATCGCTTTTCACCCAGTGCGGGTCTTGTCCCAACTCGTAGCGGTGCGTCATCAAGTATTCTTCGTGTGACGGTTGTATAGCCGTCACCGCTATAGCCCACCGCATAAAGTTCAAAATCGTGGGTGTGGTTCAGGTTGTAGATGAATGTTTCGTTTTCGTCTTGTGACGTAACTGGCGACCAGAACCCCAAGCGGACAGTAAATAATTCATTGTAGTGCAGTACAAATGCATAAGCGCTGTAAAGACTGTTGCGGGTACTGAAACCGTCACGCTGAATGGTGGTGTAAAGGTGTTCGCTCAGCAACGTGCGGTTTGTCGCCAGTCGACGTAGATCGCTAATGATTTCTGGTTTGTCTCGCTGCAGATCGTAAGCCGACATACGCTCAATAAATGTCTTCAGTTTCATGCCGATTCCTTGAACTGATCGAGTAAATGGTCAAGGCGACGGTTTTGCAGGTTTCTTAATAGCGGTATGTAATTTAGTGCGGCCTCCTGATCGGCTTGGTAAAGCACCTGAAACGCCTTCCACGCAATAGCGGGGTGGTAGTGATAAATCAATTCTTCTGCCACTTTCCCGGCCCCGGGATCCTCGGCGGCTTCCAGTAGCTCAAGACTCACCAGATAACGTGCGGCGCTATCGTCATGCGGGAACCAGGCGATTTTGCGCAATGAGGTACGGTCAAACACACTGATGTCTGCACTTCTGTCCGGCAGGTTGATGCTGCCGATAAATGCATTGTGCCCTTGGCCCGTTGGGTCGCAATCGTACAGCGTCTGTGCACCATCGATGGGCAGTGGGTTGCTTTCATCAACGATGACGGCGTCCTTCACTGTTAGTCGATCATTTTCAACGGTATATCGGTGGACGATGAAAGACTGTTTGTTAATCGCAAACAAAATGGATTGTCCAGGAACCGAGTACAGCGGTGACGGTACTGATTGGACGTGCGGTACCTTGATGCTGATATTGCCGATGTCGGTGCAGTGCAGTGTAATGTTTCCTGTGTGCGGGTTGGTGATGTTCATGATCGCTGCACGTCGCGCAATAGTTTTGGTGAGTGTTGGTTGAATATTAAAGTTGCTGATCAGGTCTTTGATTTCTGCTGTCATGTTTGAAGTTTTAATGAGAGTGGTTATTTCGGTTGGTGTCAGCTTCTTGGAAATTAAAGTTCTAATCATAAGTTTTTTTTGTTGTGGGGTTTGTTGGCGTTTTTTGAGTATGGGGATGTCTTTTGGTAAAGGCAATTTTGTAGTTGTAAGTTGGTATTGTTAGTTGTTGTTTGATGTGTTTGTCGAGGTTGAATGTTTCGGTGGGTGGTGCAATTTTTTGGCAATGTCAGGTTGTTCGCGACAGGCCGGGGGGGGGAGGTAGCGATTTCTGACCAACGAAACGAATCGCCTGGTCAACAGCGATCGGGGGCCGTTAATCAGGATTGATATCAATCCTGACCTTCATACGATCCTGCGTAGAAGCTGCCGAAGGCTGCGTTCGAGTGCGAAGCGCTCGCCATCCGATAGGCACGTTTGATCGGAAGTCATGTTTAATCGACGATCAGTCTGAAAGACCGAAATGGCAGGTTTTACGACTGCTACGTCCGAACGCGGCCCGAGCCGAACGCAGGCTTCGCCAGCGGCTACAGCTCACGCCGCTACCGCTTGCTGCTGTTGGTTGCGCAGCGGCACCGCACGTATCGAGCTGCCGGGCTGCAATTGCAGGCGTTTGGCGGTGAGGCGGTCGACCACCAGGCTATTGCCCACCAGCCGCGCCCGGGCGGTGGTGATGCGGCAGCTTTCCAGGCGACGGTTGTGGATCAGCCATACCGGGGCCTGGTCGTCGGGCGTGCCGATGGCCAGCATCAATGATTGGCTGTCGCGCACCGCGCGGATTCTCGACACCGGGGCTTCGATCACCGGGCCTGCGTCGAAGATGTCGATGTAACCCTTATGGGCAAACCCCTCGGCGGTGAGGATCTTCAGCGCCGGTTCGGTGTTGGGGTGGGGCTTGCCGATCACCGCCTGGGCCTGTTCGGTAAGCAGGCAGGTGTAGAGCGGCTGGCGCGGCATCAGTTCGGCGATGAACGCTTTGCTGCCCAGCCCCGACAAGTGATCGGCATGGCTGAAATCCATCTTGAAAAAGTGCCGGCCCAGGCTGTCCCAGAACGGTGAGCAGCCATGTTCGTCGGCACTGCCGCGCAGTTCGGCGATGAGCTTGTCGCCGAATAGCTGGGGGAATTCGGCAACAAACAGCAGACGCCCCAGCGACAGCAATCGACCGTTACTGCCATAGCGTTGATCGTGTCGCAGAAACAGCGAGCAGATTTCCGATTGCCCGGTCATTTCGTTGTTGAGGAACAACGTGGGGATCTGGCGCTGAATACCCAGGTCCGGCGATGAACTGACCGTGAGCCCGACCCGATAGTTGTACCAGGGCTCCCGCAGACCGACGGCCCCGACCAAGGCACTGACGCCGACCACTTGCTGATCATCGTCTTCGAGCACAAACAGGTAGTCGGCATCCGCGCGCTCGACCTGTCCGGCGAAAGTCCGCTGGGCCCAGCGCACCCGGTGGGTCAGGCGCTCCTCGTTGGCCGGCAGGGTGGTGAACCCGGGGCCGGCCCGTTGTACCAATTCCAGCAAAGCGGGCAGGTCGGTCATTTGAACCGGGCGCAAAATCATGATGCAGCTCCTTCTTCGCGCCTGCTCGGGCGCTGTCGTTGGGCTTGGGGCCGGTTGCCGCTCACAGGGCGATCAGCCGGATCGCACTGGCGTCGGTCACGTTCAAGGCCGCGCACATCTCGGCGCTCAAGGCGATAGGTTGCCCGGCGCTGTAGTCCAGCTCGGCGACGATGGCGCGGTAGCCCTTCAAAGAATCGTTGCTCACCAGGTAACTGCCGCGGGCGTCGATGGGCGAGCCCGTTTGCACTGTGCCGGCCTGGCTCTGGGCGATGGAACGAATGCTTGAGGTGCGGGCGTACAGCGTCGGGCCGCCGTCGAACAGGTCGATGTAGCTGTTGGTCTCGAAGCCTTCGCGCTCCAGAATGTCGAAGGCCTCCTGGCCATCGGGGTGGATCCGGCCGATGCAATCTTGCGCAGCCTGCGACAGCATCGGCACGTAGATCGGGTATTGCGGCATCAATTCGGCGAGGAATGTCCGGCTCTGCAGGCCGCAAAGCCGCTCGGCCTCGACATAAGGCAAATCGAAGAAATGCTTGCCCAGCGCATCCCAGAACGGCGATTGCCCCTGTTCGTCGCTGTAACCGACGATCTCGGTGATCACCGCTTCGGCAAAACGTTCCGGGTGGGCGGCGATGAACAGCAGCCGCGCCCGGGACAGCAACTCGGAAAATGGCGTGCGCTCCAGTGCCGAGTCGATATGGAAACCGCGCAGCAAAGAGTGACCGCTGAGGTCTTGGCACAATGACAACGCCGGCACCCCATGTTCGATGTTCAGCTCCCGTGAGGCGCTGGTGAAATGGCGGTTGCGCAAACTGTAGAACGGCTCGCCGAACCCGGCGGTGGCGAGCACTTCGGAGCAGCCGACCAGACGGCGAGTCGTCAGGTTTTCCAGCACGAAGAAATAGTTCTCCGGGCCTTGGCCCTGGACGTCTTTTTCGAACGAAGCACAGGAATCGAGAATTTTCTCCCTCAGGCGTTCGGTGTCGTCCGGCAAGGACGTGACCCCCACCAGACTGTCGCGCGCCAGCTGCTGCAACTGGGGCAGGTCGGTTAACTCGACTGGACGTAAGACCAGCATGGACATACTCCTGTATCAAAAGGTTCGGCGGCTTGCACCGAACCTGACTATCACTGTCGGTTTCCACGCGTTAAATCGGCGCACGCCTGAAATCGTGTCAGACGCTGCTCTTTTTCTTGTCAGCCATTGCTTGGGTCGGGCAGTGCCGTGCTGGTACCCAGTTTGTTGAGGAAGAACAGATAGACCAGGCCCAGGGCAATCCAGATCAGGCCGAGTTTCTGTGCATCGACGCCCATGTTGTACATGATGGCCGCGACGATGATGAAGCCGATGACCGGGCAGATCAGGTGACGGATCACCTGGCCGGATTGCTGCCGGCGCCAGTAGTAGTTGATCACGGTCAGGTGCAGCAGCATGAAGCCGCTCAGGGCGCCGAAGTTCACCAGGGAGGTGAGGGTGTCCACCGAGTTGATGAACAGGTAGCAGATCACCAGCGACAACACCGCCACCAGATAAATGCTCAAGTACGGTGTGTTGTGTTTCGGGTGCACTTTGGCCAGCACTTTTGGCAGTTTGCCGTCCCGGGCCATGCCGAACAGCAGTCGCGAAACCGCCGCTTGGGAGGTGATGGCGACCGCCACACCCCAGGCCAGCGCGGTGGCCACGGCGGTCAGGGTGGCCAGCCAGCTACCGGCAGCGATTTCGGCGATTTCATAGAACGCGGTGTCGGCGGACTTGAAGCCCAGGCCGGCGGCCAGGTCGGTGGCGATCCAGGTCTGCACGACGAAGATCACGCCCATCACCAGCAGAGTGATCAGCGCAGCCTTGCCGACGCTGCGGCCCGGATCACCCTTGATCTCTTCGGCGAGGGTGGAAATGGCATCGAAACCGAGGAACGACAGCACCGCAATCGACACCGCTTGCATCAGCAGGGCGAAGTTGAAGGTTTCGGGGTTGTACAGCGGCGCCAGGGTCAGCTGACCGTTACCGCCGCCACTGTGCAAGGCAGTCCAGGCGTAGAACAGGAAGATCCCCAGCACCACCAGTTGCGCCAGCAGGAAGATGATGTTCATGCGTGCGGTGAAGGTGATGCCCCGCAGGTTGACGAAAGTGGCGCTGACCAGAAAGGCCAGGATGAAGCCGACTTTCGGGATGTCCGGGTACAAGTGATTCAGTGCCATCGCCGCATACACATAGAGCAGCGGTGGAATCAGCAAGTAATCGAGCAGCATCAGCCAGCCGGCGATAAACCCGACATGTTGGTTGAGCCCGCGTTGTGCGTAGGAATACACCGAGCCTGCCACCGGAAAGGCCCGGGCCATGCTGCCGTAACTGAGGGCGGTGAACAGCATCGCTACCATGCCGATGATGTAGGCCAGCGGCACCATGCCGGGTGCTTCGGCGTTGACGTAACCATACACGCCGAACGGAGCGATGGGGATCATGAAGATCATCCCGTACACCACCAGGTCGGTCAGTGACAGGCTACGTTTCAACTCTTGCCTGTAGCCGAATTCTTCAATGTCCATGAAGCCGTTCTCCTTGATATAAGCAGCTACACGCTGCGAGTTTGAAGCTGTTGCTATAGCAACGGCGCCAGATAGTCGGTCCAGCGACTGACGTCCTCGGGGGTGCGCAGCAGGTCGTTGCGCACCTCGATCAGCACCGAGTCCAGCCCGCGTGCGTCGCCGTGAACCGGTACGGTCATGTCACCCAGCGGATTGACTTTGTATGGCTGATTACCGGCGACTTTCAATGGGTGCCGGCTCAGGCCGTCGATCATTCGCTGGGCGTATTCCGTGGCCTGGCCGTACAACACGCCGACTTCCAGCGATCGTGGCTGGCCGTAATATATCGGCGTGAAACTGTGAATCCCCACCACTCGAACCGGTTTATTTTGCTCCACACGGGCGTCGATCAAGGTTTGCAGGCGCGCATGAAACGGCTTGAACAGGCAGTGCCGGCGGTATTCACGGGTGGCCTCGTCCAGATCGCGATTGCCCGGCACCTGATAAATCTCGCTCTGCAACGGAATGCTGTCCGGCGCGTGGCGCGGGCGGTTGAGGTCGATCAACAGCCGCGAATAGTTGGCCGCCAACAGGGTCGCGCCCAGCGCTTCGGCCAAACCCTCGGCCAGCGCCAGGGCGCCGATGTCCCAGGCGATGTGTTCGCGGGCGGCCTCCTCGCTCAGGCCCAGGTCGTTTAACCCGTCCGGGATAAAACGACTGGCGTGTTCACACACCAGAATCAGCGGGTGCTCGGAAGCTTCCCGGCTCAGGGTGTAGGCAGGCCGGGTGTAGAGGCCCAGTTCTGCGGATTCAGTACAGGCGCGCATAGTGCTCACAGAGGTCGGCGGGCGAGAGCTGTTCCGTCAGCGTCAGTTCCTCGGTTTTCAGGGCGAAGTAGGTATCCAGTAACGCGCTCGGCAGGGCTTCGATCAGCGCCTCGCTGTTGCGCAGGCAATCCAGTGCCCGGGACAGCGACGCGGGCAGGGCGACGATGCCGCGGGCCTGGCGTTGCTCTTCGTTCAGGGAGTCAGGGATTTCATCGGTGATGGCGTTCAACGCCAGGCGCTGCTCGATACCCAGGCGCCCGGCGATCAGCAATGCAGCCATGGCCAGGTGCGGTGAAGCGGTGGCGTCCATGGCGCGAAATTCCAGGTTGTACTGCATCGCCACGGATTTGCCGCCCAGGCTGACGGTCGGGCAAATCCGTAGCGCCGCTTCGCGGTTGCGTTGGCCGAGGCAGGCGTAGGAAGCGCTCCAGTGATGGGGCTGCAAGCGTTCATAGGAAATCGGCGTTGGCGCGGTGAACGCACAGAGCGCTGGCAAGTAATGCAGAACGCCGGCAGCCCAATGCTGGCCGAGGGTCGACAGGCCGTTGGCGGTGTCGGCGTCATACATCACCGGTTGGCCGGCCATGTCTTGCAGGCTCACGTGCAAATGCACGCCGTTGCACACGGCATGCTCGGCCGTCTTGGGGGCGAAACTCAGGCCAAGGCCCATTTGCCGGGCGATCTCACGGGTGATCTCGCGCACGTTCACCGCGCGGTCGGCGGCAGCGACACCAAGGGCCGGGCGGCAGGTGATTTCGTATTGGTGCTTGCCGTACTCCGGCAGGAACATTTCCGGTTCGACGCCGCCGGCTCGCAGTGCACTGAGCAGCCAGCCGCCGAACCCGGCGCCCTGGCGCTGGGCTTCCAGAGAGAACGCCAGGTGTTCCGCCGCGCCGCTGTCGAGGTTGAATTCATGTTCGAACGCGGCATTGATCTGCAACCCCAACTCATCGCGATAGCGCTCCACCTCGTTGCGCAACAGCGTACGAGGGCAAGCACCCCACGGACGGCCATCGGTTTCGCGAATGTCGCCGTGAATGAAGTCGAGCGCCGGGGCGTCGGCATCCGGGCCGTTGTTGACAGTCACGCGGCTGCTCAAGTCGGGAACCAGCCGTAAATCCCCATAAGCACCCCAAGGGTTGCTGGAGGCGATGATGTCTTGCGGGGTCAGGGCGCTGTTGGCCGGCACCCAGCCGCAACCGGCCACTTGATAGGCATCGAGTTCGTCGGTGGGGAAGGAACGGCCGCGTGTCACGCCGATGAGGTCGGTGGTGACAATGGTGGTCATGGGCAGTGGTGACAGGCGTTCGCTCATGGCTGGATCTCCTGCAACCGGCCAAGCACAGTCTGGGTGTCGGTGATCCAGCAGTAGCCCTTGATGGCGTTCAGGCAGGCGTGATGCCGTTGTTCGGTGTAGGTGGCGCAGGCATCTTCGACCAGCGTTACCAGGTAGCCACGGTCGGCGGCGTCGCGCACGGCCATGTCGACGCATTGGTCGGTGACGATGCCGGCGATGATCAGGTGGCGGGTTTCAAGGTTGCGCAGCACGTAGTCGATGCTGGTGGAGTTGAACACCCCGGAAGAGGTCTTGGGCAGCACGATTTCGTTTTCGGTCGGCGTCAGCTCTTCGATGATTTGCGCTTGCGGGCTGCCCTTGGGCAGGTGCATCTCCGAGAGTTTGTGATCCAGCGAACGGTCGCGGCCATCGGCGGTGAGGCTTTCGATGAGTGTGTGCAACACGTTTTGCCGGGCGCTGCGAAAGGCATTGAGCAGCCTGCGTTGATTGGGCACCACCTGCGTGCGGGCGCGGGTCAGGAAGTAGTCGGCATCCGGCTCGTTGAGGTGCGGGTCGAATTGCGGCTCAAGCCAGGCACGTTGCATGTCCACCAGCAACAGCGCGGTGTGATCGGCGGTAAACGGCAAGTCCCGGGGCGAATGGTGGGGGAGCATGAACATCCTTATTTATCCTCCAGCAGGTGAGTGTCGAAGTCGGCTCGCAGGGCATCGATGCCTTCCAGGCGATCGGCCAGATCGGGGCTGCGCAGGGTCAGGCAGGCAATCAGTGCCTCGACCTGGGCCAGCGCCGGCACTATCGAGTCGAAGGCCGACGCCGATTCCACCGGTGCGCTGATGATCAGGTCGGCTATTTCCCGCAGCGGTGATGCGTAGATGTCGGTGAACAGCACGACACGCGCATGTCGGCTCTTAGCGGCATTGGCGACCCGCAGGGCCTGGGACTGATAGCGGCGATAGTCGAACACCAGCAATACGTCCTGACGCTGCACGTCAAACAACCGGTCCGGTAACTGGGCGTTGTCTTCCAGGGCGAAACAGCCGGGCCGCAACAGGCGCAGGTGATTGAGCAAATAGTTGGCGAGGAAACTGCTGAAGCGACCGCCAAAGCAGTGGACCTGGTGGCGGGTGTCGAGCAGCCACTCCACCAGAATCCGCACATCTTCAGGCTGGGTCAGCGCCTGGGTTTCTACCAGTGCCCGATGACTGTCTGCCAGATAATGGCTCCAGGGGTCATCTTTTTTGAGTTGGGCGCGGGGCTGCAACAGGGTGCTGGGGGAGCGCAGGCGGTGATCCATGTCACTGAGCAAGGCTTCCTGAAAATCGGCGTAACCGCTGAAACCCAGTTTTTTTACCAGCCGCACGATGGTCGGATCGCTGACACCGGCATGTTCGGCCAAGCGTGACATCGGGCCCAGTCCGTTACGCGGGTACTGGTCCAGCAATGCACGTATGACTTTGCGTTCCGACGGCGTGAAGTCCAGGCCGGGCTCGGTGATCAGGTCTCTGAGAGGGGGCATCCGGGCTCCTGCTGGATGGGTATGTCGGTTTCATTTCATAAATCGCTAAATTAGTATTTATGTAACGTGCGCTACATGTCTAGTGAATTTTTGTGCGGATTTTAAAAGCACTAAAATGGGGCGAAACCCCCGTGCGTGCGGGGCTGCGTGGATGTCGACAGGTTTTGTAGGACATCGCCCATAGAGGTGTGAGATATCGACCCTGTCCAGGAATAAAATGGGCTGCGAGCCCGATGCCGTAGCAGCTGCCGAGCCTGCGAGGCTGCGTTCGGCTGCGTAGCAGTCGTAAAATCGGGCACTGCGGTCCGTCAGGCACACTGTGCTCTCAGGGTTTACGACCGCTACGCGGCCGAACGCAGCCTCGCAGGCTCGGCAGCTGCTACAAGGAAGGCATTCAGATTGCGTTTCTTGCGGCACAATGCACGGCATCGTGCCGTCTTTCATTCCACTGACAGAGAGAACCTCCGTGCAGGCGACCCGCTTGACCCTGATTTGCCACGCTCGAACCGTCGCACAGAAACTGGCGCGTTTTCCTACGAATGAACCCGTGGAAATGGATTGGCAATCGGCGAAGGGCTCGCGCAGTCGTCAGTTCAAGCGAGCCCCCCGTTTACTCTGCGGCCCTGAACTGCGGACCCGGCAAACCGCTGAGCTGTTTGGCGACAACGTGGAGATTGTCACGGCACTGGGGGATTGCGATTTCGGACGCTGGCAAGGCACGTCGATCGACGACTTACAAACATCCGAACCCGAGACGCTTCAGACCTGGCTCAGTGACCCGACGTCGGCGCCCCACGGTGGAGAATCGGTGGCGCAGCTCGGTGAGCGGGTGGCCGCGTGGCTGAAGACCCTTGAGGCAACACCGGAGCATGTCGTTGCCATCACCCATCCGTTTGTCATTCGCGCCGCGCTGATGCAGGTGTTGCAGGGCGCGGCGTTCAACCAGATCGACGTCGAACCGTTGTCGGCCATCGAATTGCGGTTCAACGGTCGCTGGCGGTTTCGTTTGACGGGCATGGACCCTGAAGGAGCGCTGTGATGAAAAAACTTCTGGTCATCGGTGTCGGCGCTGGCAACCCCGACTACATCACGATGCAGGCGGTGAAGGCGCTGAACCGGGTCGACGTGTTTTTCCTCATGGACAAGGGCCAGAGCAAAGACAAACTGATCGACCTGCGTCGCGAGATCTGCGAGCGCTACATCACCGATCACGACTACCGCTTCGTTGAAGCCCACAGCCCGGAGCGTGAGCGCGGGGATGTGGTCTACAACGCCAGCGTCGAAGACCTGAACCGTGCCAAGCAGCAGACGTTCGAGCGGCTGATCGATGAGGAAATGACCGACGACCAGTGCGCCGGTTTTCTGGTGTGGGGCGATCCGGCGTTGTACGACAGCACCATTCGGATCCTGCAGGCGATTCTGGCGTCCGGTCGTTGTCTGTTCGAATTCGAGGTGATCCCCGGCATCACCAGCGTGCAGGCGTTGGCGGCGCAACATAAAGTGCCGCTGAACAGCATCGGTCGCTCAGTTGAAATCACCACCGGTCGACGGCTGGCGGCCGGCCAAGTAAGCGATGCCGACAGCCTGGTGGTGATGCTGGATGCGCAAGATGCCTACCATCACGTGGCTGATCAGGAGACAGACATTTACTGGGGGGCCTATTTGGGGACGCCGGATGAAATCCTGATCAGCGGCAAGCTCAAAGACGTGGCCGATGAAATTGAGCGGGTGCGTAAGGCGGCGCGGTTGGCCAACGGGTGGATCATGGATACCTACCTGTTGCGCAAGCCTTGAACGCCGCCAACCGATTGATCAGTGTTCTTTGGCCTTTCTGATCCTGATCAAAATAAACAGCAGGATGCACAGTGCGAGCGGGGTCATGGCCAGCATGGCGTCCCGCGCGGAAATGTCCGCGCCCAGGGTGTGCAGGCCTGAGTAGAACAGCTTGAACAGGCTCAGCAAATAATAGGTGATGGCGATAATCGACAAGCCTTCGACCGCACGCTGGATTTTGATTTGGGTATCGGCGCGAGCGTTCAGGCTGCTCAGGATTTCCGAGTTCTGTTCTTCCATTTCAACCTGCACCCGCGCCTGCAGCAGATCCCCGAGGTTGGCCACGCTTTTGGCCAACTGCTCCAGGCGCTGTTCGGTGACGTCACAGTACCTGACGGTAGGTTTGAAGCGTCTTTCGATGAAGATCCCCAGTCGCTGGCAATCGCCCACGTGAGTTTCCCTGAGTTCGCCCAAACGCTCGAAAACCAGCTGGGCATACGCTTGGGTGGCGCTGAAGCGGTGTCGGGTTTTCGCGGTGCTGCTGACCACTTGCGCCGACAGACTGGCGATATCAGTCAACAACGCTTTCGCATTGCCGGTATCGGGGCCGGCGTTACGTTCCGACAGGTTGACCAATGTCTTATCGAAGACGTTGAGCTGAGCGCTCAAGGTTTTCGCGGTGGTAAGGGAAAGCGACGCCATCATGCGGTAGGTTTCGATTTCCAGCAGGCGGCGGATCATCCGGCCTTGGCGATAGGCATTCAGGCGCTTGTTGACGAACAGGAAACGGTTAGTGCCGTCCTCGCTCAGGCGAAAATCGCTCCAGACCGTCGCATCGCCACCGCCTATGCATGAGCCGCAAGGGTCTTTGAATCCATAAACCGACAGATCGCCGGAAAATGACGCGTCGTTGCGCACCACAATCTGCACGGCGTTGATCACGTGCTGCATGAAGGGTTCGACGCGGTCCATCAAAGTCTTGGGGGGCTGGCTCCAGTCAGGCTCCTGACTGGAAGAGGGCACCACCAGTGTCAGCGTCAGGAACTCCGCGTGTCGCTCCCACTTCAAGGCATGCCCCTCAAGCCTGGTGATGCCCTGGGCTGCATCCGGGTCGACGGGGCCGGGGCAGCAGCGACTCAGCAGGGTGTCGCATTGCCCGTCATTAGCCAGAAACGCCAGATGAAACACGTGGGCGGGTTCGTCGAAATACAGCGAAGGGCGCGCGTGCAACTCATTGTGCAGGGTCAGTCTTTGCGGGTGCATGCTGTCGAGGCCATGTTGGAGTTGTTTGTTCTTGGGACTGGGTGACCGATTCTTGAGTCACAAACAAACCCGAGCCATCGACCATCCGGTGGGCATTTCCACAACACCGTTGTGAACTATTCTTTCCCAAGTGGGCACCTTCAATGACGCCCACAGGGGATTGATATAAATCAAGGCCCAAGAGACTTTAAGGAGGGAGTCTGGGCTGAAGCCGGGTTGCTGACCTGGCGAAAACGCCATCGCTGTCCGGAGTCAGATCATGAGCCAGTATCAACGGTTATTACTGATCATCAACCCGCTCCTGCGCCAGTCTCCCGCGCTCAACCATGCCGCTGCCGTGGCCAAGGCCAGTGGGGCGAGTTTGCATATTGCTGCGCTGATCCCCTCGTTGGACATTCTGTCGTTGCTCGAAGAGGGCGACCGGAAAGTGGCACGGGCGAGCTACCTGCAAGAACACCGCGACTGGCTCAAGGATCAGGCGGAAAAAATGCAGGGCAGGGGGATCGAGGTGACAACCGAGGTCGCCTGGGCCGACAACATGCGCCAGGACATCCTTGATCACGTCACGGAAATGCACCCCGATCTGTTGATCAAGCAAGTCCAGCATGAGCCCGTGCTCAAGCGCGCGTTCTTTACGCCGCTGGACTGGCGTTTGTTGCGCCATTGTCCGGTGCCGGTCTATCTGGTGGGCGCCCAAAGCCATGCCTTGCCGCAGAAGGTGGTGGCCGCGGTTGATGTTGTCGATACCGAGCCTTCGAACAGCGAACTCAATGACCGGATTATCCTGCAGGCGTCTGCCCTTGCGCTGCAATGCAATGCCGAGTTGCATCTGCTGTACGCATGTGACATTCCGGCCGCTTTTCTGGCGGATCTGGGTGGTGGCCTGACGCTATCGGAGCTTACCCGGGAATTGCGCAAGGACCTGGAAACCTCATTCCTCAAGTTGGCCGCCCGGTTCGGCGTGCCCGCTGAATGCCGGCATTTCATCACGGGGCATCCGGTGTCGGCGCTGAGTGAGTTCGCCCACGAACACCAGATAGATGTGATCGTGATGGGCAGAACACAGTACGGCAGCCTGGAGAAACTGCTCGGCAGCACGACCGAACATATTCTGTATCAGGTGCCTTGCAGCATTCTGGCGGTGTAGTCGCAAGCATCCTTGGCGAAATTGACTTGCCCGTTTCGGGGTTCCCGCCCCAGGGAGGTTTTCAGATGAATCACAGTCCTTCATTGCAAACCATCTTGAATGACCGGGTTGATGCCGGCCGAAGCCTGGTGGAACCGTTGCTTAAATACGCTAAAAGAGCCGATGTCATTGTCCTGGCCTTACCCCGTGGCGGCGTGCCGGTCGCCTATGAAGTGGCCACGGCCCTGGAGGTTCGCCTGGACCTGATGCTGGTCCGCAAGCTGGGCGTGCCGTCCCACCAGGAATTCGCCATGGGCGCTATCGCCAGCGGTGGCATTCAAATCGTCAATGACGATGCGCTGCGGGCTAACGGCATCGACCAGCGTACGCTCGACGCTGTGGTGGCGAAGGAAACGCAGGAAATGTTGCGCCGCGAGCAGCTATTCCGGGAATCCCGTGGGCCTTTGGCGCTCAAGGATCAAGTGGTGATTCTGATCGATGACGGCCTGGCGACAGGGGCCACGATGATGGCCGCGATACAGGCCGTGCGCCTGCAAGCACCATCGCGCATCGTCGTTGCCGTACCGGTGGCCCCCATGGAAACGGCAGAGGCGCTGCGTGATGAAGTGGACGAGCTGATTTGCCCGCTCACCCCCGATTGGCTGGTATCGATCGGCTATTGGTACACGGACTTCACTCAGACGTCGGATGAAGAGGTCATCGATCTTTTACATCGGGCCTGGCAGAGAGAATCAATGATGAAATGAGGCAAACTGCTGGCCCCCCGATCTTCGGTTCGTTGTCAAACTTGCTTTCTTTTCAGCAGGTTAGGCATTGGCGATATGCGGACTTTGGTATGGATGACTGCAACGTTTGTCCTGGTGGCTATTTCGTTTGGAGCCCAGGCAAAGGAACTGAGCAAGAACTCTCGCTATGTATGCAGCTGGGGCTCGGAAATAGCCGAGGGCGCGCAAGCCTCGAAACTTTCCGGGCTTACGCTTTACGGAGCACGCAAGAAGCTGCAATCGCGCAAGTTTCCCCGGCCGTGGATGCGCATGACGGCCATGGGCATCACGGAGCAAACCTATAACAGCCCTTCGCGTCTCAAGCCTGCCGGCATCAAGCAAACGTATTATGAGCAATGCATCCGGCATGAGTTGGCGCAACGGTAAACCGCCGGTCGCAGGGGCAGTTCCTACGACCCCCATCCCTCCCGCACAGCCTTGCGAATCCCCTCCAGCAACATCGCAAACGCCGGGTTGTCTACAGATCGCATTGCGGCCAATGACTGGTCATGCATTATCCGGCGCCTCACGAAACCGTTGTGCAAGGCGATCCGCAAACGGATAAAACGAAAACCAGGGCCTGGCTTCGTCGATCACCCGCAGGAATGACGGTCGCTGGATCAACCGGTCGAAATAGGCGCTCAAATGCTGGTAGTCGTCGGGGAACGGCACCAGTGTGCAGGCATAGAACAACGCCGGGGCGGCGGCACAATCGGCCAGGCTGAAATCCGGGCTGGCCACCCAGATTCTGGACGCCATACGGCGCTCGAGCATGCCGTACGCCGTCGCAAGTGTGGCCCGTTCCCTGGTCAAATCACCGTTGGTCGCGTGTATCCGATCACTGACAATCTGTTGGACCGGCGTTTGTAGATAATTGTCGAAAAACCGGTCCCATAAGCGCACCTCCAACGCGGTCTCCCAATCGTCCGGAACCAGGCGCTGTTCACCTGGATACAGGCGATCCAGGTACTCGATGATGACGCTGGACTCCGGCAGATTACGTTGACGAGCATGATCGCGAAGTACCGGGAATTTTCCGATGGGCCACAATGCCTGAAGCTCTGCGCGGTCGGCGGCGTCCGTGAGATCGATGATTCTTCTGTCGAACTCGATGCCGTTTTCGTAGAGCGCGATGAGCACTTTGTGGCAGTACGACGACAGCGGATGGTAGTAAAGCGTTAGCGACATTTTTCAACTCCTTGATGGGCAGATGAAAAGGGTGGGGCAATCAACAAGCATAGGCTGATACCGGCGAAGCGTCTGGGCAGCCCCTTTCAAGCTTGTGAGCTTGCACACGGGAAAATTCCTGCTTAACTGGAAACCGCTGGTCGGGTTGTGACTCATTGGTCATGGCGTTCATCTCAGCGCCCTTGTACCGTTGTCGCTGGTTTGTGCTGTCAGGCTTGCCCGGAGGAAGCCGGACAGTCGACCACGCTGTGTGCCTGGTCCAATTTGTTCAAGGAATAGAATGAAATGATGCCGAAAACTGCCATCGTCGAGATTGGTAAGAAGTACAAGGTTTATACCGAGCACTATCTCAACGCCGCTGCTGACAAGACCATCATTCTGGTTAATGGCTCACTGGCAACGACCGCATCCTTTGCGCAAACGGTGCGTTACCTGCGACCACGCTTCAATGTGGTTCTCTACGATCAGCCCTACGCCGGTCAATCGAAACAACACAACCGGCATGACCAACCGATCCGCAAGGAAGACGAGGCCGAAATACTGCTGGAGTTGATCGAGCACTTTCGCGCCCAGCATGTGCTGTCCTTTTCCTGGGGTGGCGCGGCGACCTTGGTAGCGCTGGCCCAGCGGCCCCGCCGGATCGAAAAGGCGGTGATCAGTTCATTCGCCGCGCGGATCAACACGCCGATGCGTGAGTATCTGGAGAGCGGGCGGCACTTTCTTCAGGCCTGCGATCGACGCAATGTCGGGCGTTTGATCAACGGAACGATCGGCAAGCACCTGCCGTCGCTGTTCAAGCGTTTCAATGAGCGTCATGTCAGCAGCCTGGATGAGCATGAATATCGGCAGATGCATTTCCACGTCAATGAGGTGCTGACCCAGGACACCCACTGCTACGTGTCTTGTGCCGATGCCATCGAAGTCCCGCTGCTGTTTATCAATGGTGAATGGGACGAGTACACCTCGGTGGAAGACGCCCGTCTGTTTGCGGCGCATACCCGCAAGGCGCAGTTTCAGACCATCGAGAACACCGGGCATTTCCTCGACATGGAACACCCCACGGCCTGGCATGACACGCAGCGAGCCTTGCTGGGCTTTCTGCAGCCGGCAGCCGTGAGGACGCCGAGCCAGCCACGCAACCTGGCTTTCAGCGGCAAATCGTCAGTGATTCCGCCCCTGCAATCAGCTAACTGGCTGCGGCCTTAACTGACGCAGCAACTCGATTTGATCTGCAGGGACCAGCGTGCGCAGGGCTTTATACAGTGCGCGGGTCTCTAGCAGGTTCCAGACCCGCAGCATGGTTTCCAGGGCGTCCAATGGCTTGCTGATGAAGTCCTTGGCGCCCAGGGCCAGCGCGCGTAGGCGGGTATCGCGGGTGGCGTCGGCGGTGAGCACGAGGATCGGCAGATATTCGCCGGCTGGAATGCGCCGGTTGAGCTGTTCGAGCACGGCAAAGCCGTCGAACTCCGGCATGTGCAGGTCGAGAATGACCAGGTCTGGCTCGAAGCTGTTGAACAGGTCCAGGGTTCGCAGCGGCTGGGTGCTGCTCAGTACATTGGTCAGTCCTTCGCGGACCAGCAACTGCTCCATCAAATCGAGGTTGGGTCGTTGGTCGTCGATGATCAGAATGCGCAGGTCGGTGTTCACACGGGCTCCGGTAGGTGCTGGTCAAGGTGGGCAAGGAATGAAGGAATGTGAATTGGCTTGGTCAGCACCGCGGTCGCTCCTGCTTCCAGCAAGGCCTGTTGCGTGAGGTCGCTGGCATCGGCGGTGATCATCAGCACGGGTGTGGCGCGGGTGCTGGAGGACAGACGCAAGCGTTGCAGAACGTTGAAACCATCAAGATCCGGCAGCGCCACATCCAGCAAAATCAGCTGCGGTGCATGTTGCCGGGCCAGGTCCAGGCCCATTTGCCCCTGCATGCTTGAGAGCAACTGGATGTGTGGCCGTCGTTGCAGCAGGGTTTCGATCAGGGCCAGGCTCGACAGATTGTCTTCGATGCACAGCACTTTGCCCTGGTAATCGGGGGCGGCGAGGGCGGGCGTTGCGGTTGGCGGGCTGATCAATGCCGCGGGTGGCTCAGTGGTTGACGGCAATCGCTCGAAGGGCAGTTCCAGGGTGAAACTGGAGCCGTTGCCGGGCTGGCTTTTGACGGTCAGGCTGCCGTTCATCATTTCCAGCAGGCTTTTGCTCAACGCCAGGCCGAGGCCCGTGCCTTCCACGTTCGGGTCGGTCTCCAGGCGCTCGAACGGCTTGAACAGTTGGTCCTGCCGATCAGCTGCAATGCCCTTGCCGGTATCGCAGACCGATACCGCAATTCGTTGTTGATGAACCCTGACTTCAATGTGCACCTGACCCTGGGGCCGGTTGTATTTGATCGCGTTGGACAACAGGTTCAGCAGCACCTGAACCAGCCGTTGCCGATCGGCGACGATCCCGCTGTCGGCGGCCAGCATCGGCAGTTCCACCAGTCGAATGCCGGCGTCGCAGGCCATGGGCGACACCAGCGTCAGGGCTTCTTGCAGCACCACCGCCAAAGGCACGGCTTCAACGTTGAGTGGCAGGCGCCCGGCCTCGATCTTGGCGATGTCCAGCACTTCGTTGATCAGGGTCAGCAGGTGTTGCCCGGCCCGCAGGATGTGACCGATCTGCGCCCGCTGCCCTTTGGGCGAATCCATATCCAGCAGTTGCGCGAAGCCGAGAATCGAGTTGAGCGGAGTACGCAGTTCGTGGCTCATGCGCGACAGAAACTCGCTTTTGGCGCGGCTGGCGCGTTCTGCTTCTTCCCGCGCAGTACTTAGCGCGATCTCGGCAACACGGCGATCGGTGATGTCGCGGGTGATCTTGGAGAACCCGCGCAGGGCGCCACTGCTGTCGTACTGCGCAGTAATCACCACACTGGCCCAGAAGCGGCTGCCATCCTTGCGGCAACGCCAGGCCTCTTCCATGTAATGACCATTGCGTGTGGCCTCGCGCAGTGCCATGTCGGGATGCTGCGGACATTCTTGCGGCAGATAAAACACCGAGAAATGCTGGCCGACGATCTCTTGTTCGGTGTAGCCCTTGATCCGTTCGGCGCCGGCATTCCAACTGGTGACGAAGCCGCGTGTGTCGAGGGCGAAAATACCGTAGTCCTTCACCCCATCGATGATCAGCCGCAAGCGTTCTTCGTTGTCGCGCAAGGCTCGTTCACGTTCGGCCAGTAACAGCCCGGCCTCGACCAGGCGCGTGCCCAATTGACCGATCTCATCGTTCTCCGGCGGTTGCGGCAATAACGGTTGACCGAGTGCCAGCCGTTGGGCGTTGCGCTGAACCTGCTGCACCCGTGCGACGATGCCTTTGGACAGAAACAGCACCGCGACAATGGCGCCGAACAGCCCGCAAACGGCGGCCAGCAAGGTGGAGAACAACAGGCGTTGTCGAGTGGAGGCCGCCGCTGCGGTGCGCTCGGCCAGCAGGGTGTCCTCAAGCGTGCGCATGGCGCTGATACGTTCGCGTAATTCGTCGAGGACATGTTTGTTGTTGATCAGGATTGTGGTGATCGACTCTGGGGTTGCGTTGCGATCATCGAGCAGTTCAACCAGACCTTCGACCTTGGTGTCGATCAGCGGCGTGATCGCCTCCAGATGTTTACGCACCCGCTGATCGCGAACGTTGCGGTCGAGCCGCTGCAGGGCCGATTCGATCAAGGGCTTGGCTTGCCGGTAACCCGGCAGGAAATCCTCGCGATGGGTCAGCAGATAGCCGCGCACGCTGGCGGCGGCCTCGGCGAGCAGGGTGTGCACCGCCTGAATATCGCCTTGCACCAGCAGCACGCGGCGCACGTCCTCTTCCGCGCGCGCGGTCTGTCGTTCGGTGGTGTAGATCAGCACCAGCGAGAGCAACAGAATCACCAACGGCAGGGAAATCACCACGAGGGCTTTGCCGCGTAACGGCAGATCGGCCCAGCGGCGGGCGTTTGACGCTTTCATGACTGGGTCACCAGACCCAGCGCAATGCCACGCACAGCGGCCTGGGTGCGGTCGGCGGCACCGAGTTTGCCGATGACCCGTTCCACGTGGGCTTTGGCCGTGCCGGTGGTGATGCCGAGTTTTTCGCCGATTTCACGGTTGCTCATGCCGCTGGCCACCAGCCCCAGCACCTGGCGTTCCCGTGGGGTCAAGGTTACGGGGGCGGCGCCGCTGGCGTTGCGCTCGGTCAGGCGGCGCAGCAACTGCGCGCTGACTGAACTGTTGAGGGCCTGCTCGCCGGCAGCGACACGTTGCAAGGCGTCGATCACTTCGTGGCGACTGGCATCCTTGAGCAGATAGCCCACAGCACCGGCGTTCATGGCGGCTTCAAGGTGATCGGGGCTGTCGTCCATGGTGAACATCATCACTTTCAGGCTCGGCAGACGCTCTTGAAGCAGGCGTGCGGCGCCGAGCCCATTGAGCACCGGCATGCGGATATCGAGGATGACGATGTCGGGCAAAAGCCGTTCACATAAATCCAGTGCTTGCTGGCCATTGCACGCTTGGCCGACCACTTCGAATTGCGTCAGGCCGGCGAGCAACGAGACGAAGCCGGTGCGCGTGACTTCATGGTCGTCCGCGACCACCAGTCGTATAACGTCAGTCATTGAGGGGTTCCATTCAGGCCAGAGGGGACGGTGGCGCGCAGTTGCGTTCCGCCGTGGGCATGGCTGATGCACGAGAACTCACCGCCCAGCAGGCTCGCGCGTTCCCGCATCGCGGCAAGCCCCAGGTGCCGGGCGCCGCAGGTGTCGAGGGGTTGTTCCATGGCAAAGCCCTGGCCGTTATCGTCCAGCCGCAGCGAGGCGTGTCCGTCATGCAGTTGCAGCGCCAGCACGACGTGGCTGGCCTGCGCATGTTTGAGAATATTGTTGATGCCTTCCTGGGCGATCCTGAACAGGGCGATCTCCACCTGGCTGGGCAAACGTGCTTCGCAACGCGCATTCCAGTTCACTTTGATCCCCGCCTCGCGCAGGCGATCGGCCTCTTTGTCGACCGCTTTCAGCAAGCCAAAGTCGTCGAGCACCGTCGGACGCAGGCCACGGATCAATTGCCGGCCTTCACCGACGCAATGCTGGGCCAGTTGAAGAATCGTCTGTAAGTCCGCACCGAGTTCGTCGGGCAATGGTGGGCAGCGGCCGGCAAAACCTTGCAGGCGCTGATGCAGCCCGGCGAGGGTTTGTGCCAGGCCGTCGTGCAGGTCGTAGGCCATGCGTTTGCGTTCGTCTTCCTGTGCCCGGAACAGTCGGTGGACCAGATCGGACATGGTGCGCTCGCGGGTCACCAATGCGTCGAGCAAGCGCTGGTTTTCCAGGTGCGCGGCGAGCAGGGTGGCGAGCAATTGCAGGGATTCGAGGTCTTCGGTGTCCGGTGCGCTGATGCTGACGCTGTTGGCCAGCACCAAAGCACCGAAGGCGGCACCATCGCCACCGCGTAAAGGCACCCGCAACACATTGGGCAGATCCGCGCTCGGCTGTTCCTGCCATTGCGGTGCGCACATCGCGGTGTCGGCGAGGTGCTCGAGGCTGTGCAAACGATCACGGCTGCCGTGACTGGTGGTGGTCCGGACCTGTGCATTCTCATCCCATTCCAGCAGTAACGCATGATCCATCGCCAGGAAGGCGCAGGCCCGTTGCAGCACCCGCTGGCGCATGGCCTCGGGAGCCAGTTGGGTCAGCTCCTGGCCGGTATCCACCAGCAGCCGCAGCCGCGCGGCGCGACTTTGCGACTGCCGATATTGAGTGCGAATGGCCAAGGCGCTACCGGGGTCATGATCAGGATTTTGCATGGGCAGGTTCCGGCGCGGGCACGCCCGTTCGGGCAGGGGCGTCATTAAACCTTGTTAGCGGGGCAGGGCGCTATCTGCCGAATGGCATAGGCAAATGGCTCCGGTTGGCCGATGGCGGGCCGCGTTCAGGGCGGCACAGTGTGCCCATCGACCATCATTGGAATAGCGCAATGAAATTCAAGACCTCGACCATCGCCCTGTTGTTCGCCCTGACCGCCCCGTTGGCTCAGGCGTTGGAAGCGGTGCCTTACGTTTACAGCAGCGTGGCGCAGCAACCGACCAACGCAAAGGATCGTGAAATCGCCGCCCTGTTTGACCATTGGAACAGCGCGTTGAAGAGTGGCAATGTTCAGAGCGTGGTGGACCTGTATGCGCCGAACGCGGTGCTGCAACCGACGGTTTCCAATCAGGTGCGCACCACGCCGGCACAGATCAAGGACTACTTCGATCACTTCATGGCGCTCAAGCCGGTAGGGCTGATCAACTTCCGTGAGATCCGCCCATTGGGCGCCAACGTGGCCATGGACAGTGGCGTCTACACCTTTACGTTGACCGAAGCCGATGGCAAGACCCGCCAGGTGCAGGCGCGCTACACCTTCGTTTATGAGCAGGTGGGCGGTCAGTGGAAGATTCTCAACCACCACTCTTCGGCGATGCCGCAAACGCAGGTGCTGCACGCGGGGAAATAACGGACCTGATCGACACGGTCCAAATGCTCACAACCCATGTAGGAGCGGGCTTCTGTGGCTAGGGGGCTTGCCCCCGTTCGGCTGCGAAGCAGTCGCAAAGCTTTTGGGGCCGCTTCGCGACCCAACGGGGGCAAGCCCCCTCGCCACAGAGGCCCGCACACAGGTTTCGCATTACCGACACGGCCCACTTTCAAGTGGGCCGTGTGCGTTGTGCTCAGTTTAACGCCAGGTCGTCTTCGGGCTGCTGCCCGCGAGCCTGTGCCGCGCGTTGCAAGCGGCTGGCGATCAACGTGTTCTTCAACAGATAGGCAATGGTCATCGGCCCGACGCCACCGGGAACCGGGGTGATCGCGCTGGCGACGGTGCGGGCGCTGGCGTAGTCGACATCGCCCACCAGACGGTTGCCGAACTCGCTGGTGATGCGGTTGATGCCAACATCGATCACCACCGCACCTGGCTTGAGCCAACTGGCGTCGATCAATGCCGGCCGCCCGACTGCCGCGACCACGATATCCGCCAGCCGGCACAACGCCGGGGCATCGACGCTGCGCGAGTGCACCACGCTGACCGAACAGTTGGCTTGCAACAGTAAAGTCGCCATCGGTTTGCCGACAATATTCGAACGGCCGATGACCACCGCGTGCAAGCCGCTCAAGTCATCACCGCAGGTTTCGTGCAACAGGCGCATGCAGCCGCTGGGCGTGCACGGGGTCAGAACCTCGAAGCCTTGCACCAGTCCGCCGACGTTTTCCCGGTGAAAACCGTCCACGTCCTTGATCGGGTCGATGGCATGAATCACTGCCTGCTCATCGATAGAAGCCGGCAAGGGCAGTTGCACCAGGATGCCGTTCACCGTGGGATCGGCATTGAGTTGCGCAATCAGTTCCAGTACCTGGGCCTGGCTGGCGGTTTCCGGCAGGCGGTATTCCAGGGAGCGGATACCGACTTCCTTGGCGCGCAGCAGTTTATTGCGCACATACACATGGCTGGCCGGGTCGTCGCCGACCAGTACGACCGCCAGGGCGGGGTAGATCTGTTGGCCAGCCAGGGCCAGAACCTCTTCCCGGACCTCGTCGAGGACCTTGGCAGAGATGGCTTTGCCGTCGATATCGCGGGCAAATGTGGGGGTGCTGCTGATCAAGAGAGTCACCGTTGTCTTGATTGAATGGGGGTGAAGTGATCATCGCGGCGTCTTCGCGCGCCGATGATCCATCAGAGACATGCAGGCAAGGGTGCTCAGGCTATCAGGTGAGGGCAGGCCAATACCACCGCAACACCTGAAGATCAGACACGCAAACGCACTTTTATGAAGCTTGTCGCGCATGGCCTGCACTATGCCAAGGCAAAAACCGAATCATCCCGATGTTCGCTCACCCTGAAAGGAAAACACGTCAAACCCCGATAAACCCTCACTGAAGCGTCGTTTCGAAAGCGTCGATCCGCAACTGGCACAATCGCTGCATTACATCGATCAAAGGTCCACGCAGTGGGCCGCCCCGTCGATCAACGAAGATCGACCGGCCGAGCAGGTCGTGGGCAACATCGGTGGATCAGGCGAAGGCGCCAGGTCGAACACCGCGAGAACAGGCAAAGACGCCTGAAACCGAGAGGTTTCAGGCGTTTTTTTTGCTTTTTTATCCGTGATTGGCTTTGGCTGGGTGCTTACTATGAATTCCAATGTTGCCGCATTGAACAAACTGCAAACGCTGATCGTGATCGGCAATGGCATGGTCGGACATCATTGTGTCGAGCAGCTCATCGAGCGCGGCGCCCTCGACCACTACCGGCTGCATGTCTTTAGTGAAGAGCCGATGCGTGCCTACGATCGAGTACACCTGTCCGAGTATTTCGGTGGTCGCGATGCCGAATCGCTGGCCCTGGGCGAAGCCTCCCTGTATCAAACGCCGGGCGTCACCCTGCATTTGGGTGTGCCGGTGCTGGAAATCGACCGCGTCCGGCGCCAGGTGATTACCGCGCAAGGTTGCGTCGCTTACGACAAACTGGTTCTGGCCACCGGCTCTTATCCCTTCGTGCCACCCATTGAGGGGGCCGAAGGCGACTCGCGCCTGGTGTATCGCACCCTTGAAGACCTCGACGCGATTCGTGCTGCGGCGGCCAATGCCCGGCGTGGCGTGGTGGTCGGCGGTGGCCTGCTCGGTCTGGAAGCCGCCAACGCCCTGAAAAGCCTGGGCCTGGAAGCGCATGTGGTGGAATTCGCCCCGCGCCTGATGCCGGTGCAACTGGACGAGCAGGGCGGCCTGGCGCTGAAGGCGCAAATCGAGCGGCTCGGTGTGGGTGTGCACCTGTCCCGTGGCACGCAGTCGATCAGTGCCGGCGAGCAGTACCGCTACCGGATGAATTTTGCCAACGACGAATTTCTTGAAGCCGACCTGATCGTGTTCTCCGCCGGCATCCGTGCGCAAGATGCATTGGCCCGCCAATGCGCGCTGGACATTGGTCCTCGCGGCGGCGTGGTGATCGACGACCAGTGCCTGACCAGCGATCCGCACATCTACGCCATCGGCGAGTGTGCCGCCTGGAATGGCAGCCTCTTCGGCCTGGTCGCCCCCGGTTACCAGATGGCCCGTGGCGTCGCGTCGCTGCTGTGCGATCAAGTCGCCGAGCCGTTCCAGGGCGCCGACATGTCGACCAAGCTCAAACTGCTCGGCGTTGACGTCGGCTCCATCGGCGATGCCCATGCCCAGACACCGGGCGCGCGCAGTTATCAGTTCATCGATGAAGCGACGGCCAGCTATCGCCGGCTGGTGGTGGATGCCGACAGCAAGCGTGTGCTCGGAGCGGTGTTGGTCGGCGACAACAGCTATTACGACACCTTGCTGCAATACATGCAGAACGGCATTGCCTTGCCGTCGGAACCGGCCAGCCTGATTCTGCCATCGTCCACCGGCGCACCAACCCTGGGCCCGGGCGCGTTGCCCGAGTCGGCAACGGTGTGCTCGTGCCATAACGTCACCAAGGGCTCGATCTGCTCGGCCATCGATGGCGGCTGCACCGACCTGGGCCTGCTCAAGTCGCAGACCAAGGCGTGCACCGGTTGCGGCGGTTGCGCGGGGCTGCTCAAGCAAGTCTTCGAGCATGAACTGATTGCCCGTGGCGTGAGCGTCGACAAGAGCCTGTGCGAACACTTCGCCTACACCCGCCAGGAGCTTTATGCGCTGGTGCGGGTAGAAGGGGTGATCACTTTCGAAGAGCTGCTGGCCAAGCATGGCCGTGGACACACCGGTTGCGACGTGTGCAAACCGGCGGTGGGCTCGATCCTCGCCTCGTGCTGGAACCAGCCAATCATGGACGCCTCGCTGGTGCCGTTGCAGGACACCAACGATACCTTCATGGCCAACATGCAGAAAAACGGCACCTATTCGGTGGTGCCGCGCATTGCTGGCGGTGAGATCACTGCCGACAAACTGATCGCGATCGGCGTGGTGGCGAAGAAATACGACCTCTACACCAAGATCACCGGCGGCCAGCGGATCGACCTGTTCGGCGCGCAGTTGCATCAGTTGCCGGACATTTGGTCCGAGCTGATCGAGGCCGGTTTCGAAACCGGGCACGCTTACGGCAAGTCGACCCGTACCGTGAAGTCTTGCGTGGGCAGCACCTGGTGCCGTTACGGCGTGCAGGACAGCGTGAAAATGGCCCTGACCCTCGAAGATCGCTACAAAGGCCTGCGCTCGCCGCACAAGCTCAAGTTCGCGGTTTCTGGCTGCACTCGTGAATGTGCCGAGGCGCAGAGCAAGGATGTCGGCGTGATCGCCACCGAGAACGGCTGGAACCTCTATGTGGCCGGCAACGGCGGCATGCGCCCACGCCATGCCGAACTGTTCGCCACCGACCTGGACGATGCAACCCTGATCCGTTACATCGACCGCTTTCTGATGTTCTACATCCGCACCGCCGATAAATTGCAGCGCACTTCCGTGTGGCGCGAAAGCCTGGAGGGTGGCCTGGATTACCTCAAGGACGTGATCATCAACGACAGCCTGGGACTTGGTGCGGAACTTGAGTCGCAGATGCAACTGGTGGTCAATCGCTATGAATGCGAATGGGCCAATGCCCTCAAAGACCCGGAAAAACTCAAGCGCTTCCGCACCTTCGTTAACGATCAGCGCCCGGACCCGGACATCCATTTTGTTCAGGAACGCGGTCAACGCCGGCCGATCATGGCCGCCGAACTCAACCTTATCCCTGTCACCGAGGAGAATGCCTGATGAGCCAGTCCACTACCCAGCGTGTCGATGCCCTTGCCACCGGGGCCAATGCCCAAGCCTGGCAGGCGGTGTGCAGTCAGCAGGATCTGGTCAGCAATTCCGGTGTCGTCGTTTGGCTCGACGGCGCTCAGGTCGCGCTGTTCTACCTGCCGCAGGCCGAAGGTCGCACCCTTTACGCCATCGACAACCATGATCCGCAATCCGGCGCGAACGTGATTGGCCGCGGATTGATCGGCAGTCTCAAGGGGGATCTGGTAGTGGCGTCGCCGATCTACAAGCAGCACTTTCGTCTTGAAGACGGCAGCTGCCTGGAGTACCCCGAACAGCGTCTGCGGGTGTGGCCGGTGCGTCTGAACGCCGGCGTCGTGGAAGTCGCGGCGGCTTGACCGTCGCCCTGAACCGCATCGGAGAACGTTGATGAAAACAGCCGCACAGTTGCTCAAACTGAAAGTCGTGCAAAACCAGCAGGTGCACAGCATCGCACCGGATCAAATGGTGCTCGACGCCCTGAAAATGATGGCCGAGAAGAACGTCGGCGCGCTGCCCGTGATCGAAGCAGGGCAGGTGGTCGGCGTCATCAGCGAGCGCGACTATGCGCGCAAGGTGGTGCTACAGGGGCGTTCTTCGGTCGGCACGCCGGTGCGCGAGATCATGAGCGCACCGGTGGTGACTGCCGACAGTTTGCAGAGCATCGAGCGCTGCATGGAGGTCATGACCGACAGTCATTTGCGCCATCTGCCGGTGCTGGAGGGCGGCGAATTGATCGGGCTGCTGTCGATCGGCGATCTGGTCAAGGAAGCCATCGTCGAGCAGGCCGATTTGATACGGCAACTTGAGCACTACATTCGCGGGCATTGAGCCCGCGCATACCGTAGGTCGCAAAAATCGGCTTGCGTGGAAATAAGTCTAAGTAACCGGTTGGAACAGTCGATAACCCCAACAGTAGGCAATTAGCCGACCACGCACCTGCTGACAGGGGAACCATCGAGTGTCCATAAAATTACGTTTGATTTTGCTGATAGGCACTGGCTTGCTCACCGCCCTGATCTTGAGTCTGGTCAGCTATGTGGGCAATACACGGATGGCTGAAGCGGTGAGTGACAACGAGGTCAGTATGACCGCGCTGCGCAACCACCTCGAAGCCGACATGATGCACGATGCACTGCGCGCCGATGTACTGTCGGCGATGCTGGTAGGGTTGGGCAAGAGCCCCAGCAGCAAGGCCGAGGTGCGCAGTTCACTCAATGAGCATGCCGCGCATTTTCGCGAGATGCTCGGTGACAACCTCAAGCTGCCGGTCAACGACACCCTCAAGGCCGCGCTGGACAAGATCAAGCCAAGCCTCGATACGTACATCAGTGCCGCCGAGCGCATTGTCGGGCTGGCTCTGGATAATCCGGATTCCGCACAACAGCAACTGGGTACGTTCAATAACGCGTTCAGCCAACTGGAAGACCAGATGGCCACCCTCAGTGAGCTGATCGAAACCAACACTCAACAGACCAGCGCGGGCACTCGGCAAACCATCAGCAGTGCCAACTTCACCCTCGGCGCCGTACTCATTGCCAGCTTGTTGCTGCTGCTCGCCCTGGGACGCTCGGTCATCCTGAGCATCATGGGGCCGTTGCAGATCGCCAGCCGGATTGCCGACAGCATCGCCCATGGCAACCTGAGCGAGCCTATCGTCGAGCCCACCCGCAAGGACGAAGCCAGCACCTTGATTCGCAGCCTGGCGACCATGCAGCGTGACCTGCGCGGCATGATCGAAGTGGTTCGCAGCAACGCCCACGGCGTAAGCGGCATGAGCCAGCAGTTGAGCAGCGGCTGCCATCAGGTCGCGGGCAGCAGCCAGCAGCAAAGCGTTGCCGCCAGCACCATGGCCGCGGCGGCCAGCGAAATGACGGCGAGCATCGAAGAAATCACCCGGCATGCCGAGCGTGCACTGAACATGGCCAATCAGGCCGAGGAACTGGCCAAGGACGGCGGTCGGGTGATTCATCAAGTGGTCAGCGACATGGACGGGATTGCCCGTTCGGCGCAGCAGTCGGCCCAGGTGATCCGCACCCTGGACAAGGAGTCCGAGGGGATTTTCAGCATCATTCAGGTGATCAAGGGCATCGCCGATCAAACCAACCTGTTGGCGCTTAACGCCGCCATCGAGGCCGCCCGTGCCGGTGAGCAGGGCCGTGGTTTCGCCGTCGTCGCCGATGAAGTGCGTAGTCTGGCGGGCCGCACCAGCGCCTCCACCCAGGAAATCGCCACCATGGTCGCGCGTATCCAGCAAAGCACCCGCGAGGCGGTCAGCAGCATGGAGGCGGGCGTCGCGCAGGTCGACAAGGGCATGGCGGTGACTGCCGACGTCGAGCGCGCCATCCGCGAAATACTCCAGGCCACGCTCAGTACCACAGAATTGGTCAATGACATCAGCCGCACAATCGGTGAGCAGAGCCTGGCCAGCAACGAAATCGCGCACCAGGTGGAAATGATTGCCGGCATGTCCGAAGGCAACAGCAAGGTGATCAACCAGACCGCCTCGACCACCGATGAACTGTCCAGCCTGGCCGGACAGCTCTCGCAGTCGGTGGATCGGTTTCGCCTTTGAGGCATTGGCTGGCCCTGTAATTGGGGCCAGTCAGCTCATCCAGTTACCGCCATCGACGTTATAGGTCTGCGCCACGATGTAATCGCATTCGGCCGATGCGAGGAAAATCGCCATGCCGACAAGGTCATCTGCCGTGCCCATGCGCCCGTACGGCACTTCCTGTCCCGCCAGTTTTTTCTTTTCCCCGAGCGGGCGGTTTTCATAGCGGGCAAACAGCGCGTCGACGCCGTCCCAATGCTCGCCGTCCACCACCCCCGGCGCGATGGCGTTCACGTTGATGTGATGGGGAATGAGATTGAGACCGGCCGATTGCGTGAGGCTGATCACCGCCGCCTTGGTCGCGCAATACACCGCGACCAGCGCTTCACCGCGCCGACCGGCCTGGCTGGCCATATTGATGATCTTGCCGCCGTGGCCCTGGCGGATCATCTGCTTGGCCGCGGCCTGCAGCGTGAACAGGGTGCCGGAAACGTTGATCGAGAACAGCCGTTCGTAGCTGTCCCGGGAAATCTCCGTGATCGGCGCGAGATCAAACAGCGCCGCGTTGTTGATCAGGATGTCGAGCTTGCCTGTGGTGGCGATCACCGTGGCGATGGCGGCGTCGATGGATTGCTGATCGGTCACATCCATCTCGACTGCATAAGCATTGGGCCCCAACTCGGTTGCCGTGGCTTGGGCACGTTCCAGGTTGATGTCGGCGATCGCGACCGTAGCGCCTTCGCGGATATAGGCTTGCGCGAACGTCCTGCCTATTCCTCTGGCGGAGCCGGTAATCAGGGCACTTTTTCCTTCTAGACGTTTCATTGTTTCCATCCAATCGTTAGAGCTAAAGAGACGCCCGTTGAGGGCATTAAAAATGGTCGTTAGTCTGCGAAGACCCCGCAGTGATTGCGCCACGCCGTGCTACTTGGGATAACCGGCGCGCTTCATCTCGCGTTCGGTGCTTTGCTGCGCAGAGGCCAGGGCCTGTTCCACTGGCATCTGCCCGGTGAGCGCCGCGGATACCAGCTTGCCGACCGACGTGCCAATCGCCTGGAATTCGGGAATGGTCACGTACTGAATACCGACGTAGGGCACGGGCTGGACTGATGGGTGCGCCGGGTCGGCGTTCTGCATCATTTTCAGCGTGACACCGGCGAAGGGCGCCGCCTGCAAATAGGCATCGCTGTAGGTCGACATGCGGGTGCCCGGCGGTACATTGCTGATGCCATCCGTCTCGGCAACCAGTTGTATGTATTCTCTGGAGGTGGCCCAGGTCACAAAGGCTTTGGCGGCTTCCTTGTGTTTGGATGTCGCCGGGATGGCCAGTGACCAGGCATAGAGCCAGGACGAGCCTCTGTCGGTGACTTCTGTTGGCGCGGCGACGAAACCAACATCATTGGCCACCTTGCTTTGCGTTGTGTCGGTGATGAAGGAGCCGGCGACGCTGGCATCGACCCAGATTGCGCATTTGCCACTGTTGAACAGGGCGAGCGTCTCGTTGAAGCCATTGCTCGACACACCCGGTGGGCCGTACTGCTTGAGGGTGTTGACGTAGAAGTTGGCGGCGGCAGTCCATTGCGGCCCGGTGAGTTGCGGCTGCCACTGCTCATTGAACCAGCGCGCGCCAAAGGCGTTGGACATGGTCGTCAGCAGCGCCATGTTCTCACCCCAGCCGGCCTTGCCGCGCAGGCACATCCCATACTGTTCTTTATCCGGCTGGTGCAGCTTGCCGGCGAACTCGCCGAGCTGCGTCCAGGTCGGGTGCTCGGGCATGCTCAGGCCGGCGTTCTTGAACAGGTCGGTTCGGTAATAGGTGACGGTGCTTTCGCCATAGAACGGCAGGGCGTAGAGCGTGTCGTTGACCGATAACCCTTGGCGAACCGCAGGGAAAATATCGTCGAGGTCATAGCTGGCGGGCAGGTCCTTTATTGGCTCCAGCCAATGCTTGGCGCCCCACAAGGGTGTTTCGTAAGTGCCGATGGTGAGCACGTCGAACTGGCCGCCCTGAGTGGCAATGTCGGTGGTCAGGCGCTGACGCAACACGTTCTCTTCGAGCACCACCCAGTTGAGCTTCACGTCGGGGTGCAGCTGTTCGAAAGTTTTGGACAGTCGCTGCATGCGGATCATGTCGCTGTTGTTCACGGTGGCGATGGTCACCGTTTCACCCGCCTGGCAGAGCAGGGCAGAGCACAGGCCGGCGGACAGAAAAAGTGCGCTTGGAATGATCTTCATCGTGATCTCCGCTCTGCGCCTTGGGCGGCAGAAGCTTTATTGTTGTTGTAATCCACGAGGCGGGTCATAGCCGCACCGGGATGACCACAGAATTGCAGCTACCCAAGCAGCGAACAAATGAATGGCATACGCGCCGCTGATACTTTTTTGACCGTGGAAAAAAAGTATCAGTGGGCTCCATGTAACGCGCTAGGCGCCGGGCGTCGTTAGTGCGAGTCTCATGTCAGCGTCCCGAGACTTCGACTCGTCCCGGGCTTCGCGGTACCTTGATAAAACCAACAAAAACGGAATCGCCAGGGTGATGAACCATCACGTAACCGCAGACAAGCCACCAGCGCTTGAAGTTATCCTCAACGAGCCCCAGCACAGCTTTCGTTGGTACGAACACGACTATCCCTTCGACCTGGCGCGCTGGAACCATCATCCGGAGTTCGAGATCCACTTGATCCGCGAAGGCAGCGGTCGGCTACTGGCTGGTGACTACATCGGCGTATTCGAAGCCGGGCATGTCGCCCTCATCGGCCCGGGCCTGCCTCACGACTGGATCAGCGATCTGGGCAAAGGCGAGGTGATTACCGGCCGTGACGTGGTGTTGCAATTCGATGGCCAGATGCTGATGCAACTGCGCGACAAATTCCCTGAACTCAGCGAGTTGCAAAACCTGTTTCGCCTGGCGGCGCAGGGCATCGAATTTCATGGCAATACCCGCAAGGAAGCGGCCCGACTGCTGGAAGAGATCGGCCAGTGCCACGGATTGCAGCGGTTGTGCCTGTTCCTGTCATTGTTGCAGTTGCTGGCTTCGACCCCCGACAGCGAGAGACAAACGCTTGCCAGCCTGCAATACGCGCCTATGCTCGACGCGTTGACAGCCCAGCGCATGAGCATTGTCTTCGACTACATCCTGAACGACCTCGCCGATGAGTTGCGCATGTCCGTCATCGCCCAGCGCCTGGACATGAACGAGCCGGCCTTCTCCAAATTCTTCAAGCGCGCCACCGGCCATACCTTCGTCGACCTGACGCGCAAGCTGCGAGTCCAGCGTGCCTGCCGTTTGCTGGCGCAAAGCAGTTTCAGCGTTGCCGATATCTGTTTTGAGGTGGGGTACGCCAACTTGTCGAATTTCAATCGGCACTTCCGCCATGAAATGCACGAGACGCCCAGCGAGTATCGGCAGCGGTTACAGCGTGCATCTTGCGGTGGGTAGCGCTTTCTGTGGCGCTGAAGTGTTAGTCTCGAAAGCAACCGGGTAGTGGCGTTAGCGCATCTGGAATTATTTTCTTCCAGTTCTTGACATGCCTTTCGAACCAGTCCAGAATTGCGTCCATTCCTGATTCAGGAACACGAAAACCCCTTAGATTTCAAAGGGTTGGAAGCTAGATTAGAATCTTGTTTCCAGATACGAGTTTACACGTTTGATGTTGTGCTACTGAACATCAGATGTTTGAGGCCGAATAGCAAAATGGTTATGCAGTGGATTGCAAATCCACCTACGCCGGTTCGATTCCGACTTCGGCCTCCACTTTAAACGAGCTCCGTAGATCCATGATCTACGGAGCTTTTTTATTTCCTCGGTCCTGCAAGATTTAGTCTTGAAAAGGATCCTTGCGAACTTGCTTCACCGGGGCGGGATGTATATATTTCCCCCTCTGTTGCACAAGCGTCAGAACTGCCAGGTCGTAACTGGTCAGTCTCCAGACTGCTTTACCGCGCTACCGCCCGAATGGCGAAACTGGTAGACGCATGGGACTTAAAATCCCCCGCTCGTAAGGGCGTGCCGGTTCGATTCCGGCTTCGGGCACCATCTAAAATCAAGGGTTTGCAGGCGAAAGCTAATGCAAGCCCTTGTTTGTTTCTGGTCCGCTATTTTGGATTTGGTCCGCAATTCACTTGGTAGGAGTGGCTTTCTTGCCCATGCGGTTCCGGATGTACTGCTCTGTCATTACCACGGTCTTGTGCCCAAGTTGATCTCTCGCCTGCATGATCTCACCGCTGGATTCGGCTTTGTCTGTGCCGGCTTTGGCTCGTAAATCCCGCATCTGAAATTCAGATTTCGCCACGCCGGCCGCTTCCCTGGCCAAATCAAACCTTCTCCGCAACATCGCCACTGTCATTGGTGTGCCATCCGCTGTAGCGATCAGTCGTGTCGAGCGGACCTTGTGTTCTGACTTTCGGGACATGATTCGATCAATCAAAACCTTCTACCCGCAAGCGTTTCCGCGAAGAGACGGCAGAGATCCCGATCGCTAACAGGGCGTTCCGGCTGCGTACGCTTGGCCGCATGGCTGCTTGTCAGGCGTACGTCCTGGAGGTCACCGCTGGAAGATAAGTTGATAGATCTGCAATCGAGCAGAAGTCGGATGGGGGGTCAATGAACTGCCGAGGATCTAGGAACTGGAACGTGATCAAATTTGGAAATCTCTTTGATCCAGAAGCGACGATATTTAGTTTGGTCTGGCGGCAGCGGTTTGTGATTTGACCAGGGGTGCTCAGTTTTCAAGCTGGCGCGGTATGCCTCCCACTCCTTCTCCTCAGCCACTTCCTTGGCCCTTTTCTCATCATCGAACCAGCCAAGCACATAAACTTCGCCCTGATCCATACCATGTTCGATCAGTAGATAGATATCTTTCATAAGCTTGAGCCTGCTACTCCACATTCTAAAATCCCCTAATGCTGGGGCATCGTTTTGACTATCGGCAGACACTTTCGATTATTGAGTTTTATCGTTCAATGGGGAGATTAGCTTCTGCTCCTGATTGCGCACGTTATCCACCCATGGTCAGGTTCTCCTGGCCGTGCTCTCAACGTAGAACAGTCTCTACTGCTTCAAGGCGAAACGTTACCAATCGTCAGCGACCAATTGAGCAATCAGCATATCGCCCGGATACTGTATTTTTGTCCAGTATGGTTAAGCAATGCAGTTCCTGATCGTACCCATGAGAGAGCGTGGTGTCGCCAGATCCCAAAGGGATATTGCCAGTGCCGAACCGGTAAGGGGCGATATCATTTTCTCCACTGCGCCGTCTGACATCCTGAAAAGAACGTCCAGCACCGCATCTTTGCGATATGGCGCCTGGCCAAGTGATAAGCCGCCGCTTCGACCGCTTCTTGATGCTCGTCTGACCAGTATGGCAACGCTCGGTTTCACGCTGAGTGGTCTGGAAGAGGTCGATGGTGTTCTATACGCGCAGTCTTGGTATTGCAGGGAGGTTTGATTGTTTCGGTCGGCAGAACGCCAGGGAAAGGGTGAACTATTGTAGGAATATCCAACGCTAAGTTATTGATTCTTATAGGGTGATGTGGCGTTTTTGTACCTCCTTCAATTCGCCTGTTTTTCTATATATATCAATTGCTTGCGTGAGATTTATCATGCAGGACCTTAGTTTTTATATCAGCCTCCGTTCTGTTGACCCAAGGACGATACGCCATGCTCACCCGGTGACCGCACGGTAAAGCCAGCGCAATACCAATTGGATATGGCCAAGACAGCAGTGAATATCAAGGGGGGAGGAGCGCTTTGGTCTGGTCGTGCCGCGTTGGGAAGGTATGTATGATAATGACCCTATCGTTCCTATAGTCCCTATCCGCCGCTCAGAACCGCCCCGACGAGGCTATTGCAGCGGTGCATTAGTATTAAGGGGTCTGCTTTATGGCCTATATGTCGTCCAAGCTCAGTGGTCAGTCGCCCGAAGTGTTTCACTTGGAGACTAGCGACACCAGTGGCTACGCCGTGGATTGGCACGCCCACGACTGTCATATGCTGCTGTTACCACGCCAGGGAGGGCTATTCCTGTCGACCGAAAGCAGCCAGACTTCTCACGTTTCGCCCCGGTTGTTTTCCTTTGTGCCGGCAGACTTTGCACACGCAACCCAAGCGGCTCCGGGGCGGGAGAAACATATGACCTTGTATGTCGATCCCTCTTACATCAAACATCAAGGACAGATGAACGGTTACAGCGGTTTCGCCAAACAGGTAAATCGATCGGGGATCTGGCAAGGAACCGAAGCTCTGGAAAGTATCTTGCGCCTGTACGACCAACTGCAATGCAGTGCATCCGCGGAGGCCTTTCAGCGCCAATTACCCCATCTCAATCATCTGCTCTTCGAGGAGTGCGCGCGGGTTATCGCTTGTCAGCAGACTCAGCCGCAGCCGAGTGAACAGCAGCAGGCGACGCTGGTTCGCGACATACAGCGCTACATTCAGGAGAATCTGGAAACAGATTTGGATATTGAGTCGATTGGGCATGAGTTTCACCTGTCCCGGCGACACCTTACTCGTATCTTCAAAGACATTACGGGCGAAACCCTGCTGGATTTCACCAACCGCACCCGAGTGGAAACGGCCGCCCGGCTTGTTTCATGCACTTCACTATCGATCCTCGAAGTCAGCCTCGCGGTAGGCCTGGACTCCCCCTCATACCTTGCTCGACTGTTCAAGCGCCACCTGGGCCTAACCCCAAGCGGGCTACGCAAACCCCGCTAACGATCTGGCCCAAACGGGCGCATGGACGGCCCGATCAAGCGCTTTCGCCAAAATGATGCTGGCCACAATAGACCTCGTCTCCAACATTGAGAGGTCACAATGAACGACGTGGACGTTGTAGAAGTCTTCAAGTCCAGCCAGGGAGGCGACAAACGGGGATCCATCGCAATCAGTGCCGCCGGGCTGGGCGCTGAGCAGATCATGACGATGGCTCCCGCCTATCTGCGATTCATAGCGACCAGTAACGGGCCGGGCAGGCTGAGTTATTGGCAGGAGCGAAAAGCAAAAGAAGTCATGATGGAAAACCTTGATTGCGGCATTCAGGTTTCGGCCGTAGCCAAGGAGTGTTCCTTGTCACGAAGTCATTTTTCCCGAGCTTTCAAGAATGCTACGGGCCACTCCCCACGTGATTGGCTTCAGCTTGCAAGATTAACCCGAGCGAAAGAATTCCTTGAGCAAACTGATTTTTCTATTACTCAAGTGGGCTTGGAGTGCGGGTTTGCTGATCAATCCCATTTCACCCGAATGTTCTCCAAGAAATTCAATATGACCCCAGGAAAGTGGCGAGCACAAAAAAAGTCCCAGCTGTAGGGGTGGATCCCCCCTGGAGAATCCATCAAGGCCACCACACCCGTCCGATTGTCAGTTGGACGGGTGTCGTGGGTGCTGCCATTGATAGCAGGCACTCCTTGTTGGTTTCCGGTCCGCTATTCTTGATAGCTTGAGCAGGCAAAATCCGAAGGGTCGAACCGATCGGTCGTGTCCATCCGAATACTTCGCAGGCCCACCGTTTCCAGGTGTGACGCGTATAAAGGCTCCGAAAAATAGCTGATCAGGATGGAGCGTCGGCGTGCGCCGATCGAGTTCAGACTGCCCGCATGCACTAAATCGGCATCAAACACCAGGATGTCACCCGCGGAGCCTGAAAGCTGCACGGACCGGGACTCGTCATTGAAGTCGAATGGCGGCGCTTCCTGGTCAGGGCGATGGCTGCCGGGAACGATACGTGTTGCGCCGTTCTCGGGGCCATAATCGTCGAAGTAAGCAATGGCGTTCACAATGTCGCCTGGCCGTTGGGCCGACAAGTCGCGGTGCAGCTGCTGATGACCGCCACCTGCAAGGGGCTCGCGACCCTCCACCTGCGAGAGGAAAAACCGCTCTCCGATCAGCTCTCCCACCACCGCCAGCAGCTCCGGCAGACGACACACCGCCTGAATCTTCGAATCAGAATCCAGCAGCGAATGGCACCAATCCATGCCACGCGGCACTGGCCATTGGTCCGCCGGCTTCACGCCGGCATCGAACACGGCACGAAGGTCACCCAGCCACTCGGCCGGGATCGCTCGACGGAGCAGCGCAAAGCCATCTCGATGGAGTTGTTCGCGGTCAGTCATGGATTCCTCAATTTCCTTGCCACCAACGCATCAAAAAACCCGCAGTTGCGCGCGCAACTGATGGACATCATAGAAGAACAAAATGGTCAGCCTGTTCTTCGCGCTCGTTCAGATCTGTTCCAGCAACCAGGTACGGAATGCGATAAGCGATGGCAACATCTCGTTGCGCGGCGGGTAGGTCAGGTAGTAGCTGCGTTGGCTGGCGAACGGCTGGTCGAGGCTGATCAGCTCTGCGTTGGCCAACTCGTCGGCCACTAGAATACGTGGCACCAAACCGATGCCGATGCCGGCCCTGACGGCCTGGATCAAGTGCGAGGTGAGTTCGAAACTCGGCCCCAGCCGCATCATTCGATGGGGCAGGCCGTGGTGGCTGAACCACTCGCCCCAGACGTTGGCGTTGTTTGCGACGTTGAGCAGTGTCTGTGCGCCAATGCGCTCCGGCGTCCAGGCGTCGTGGAGCTCGGCCGCTTCTGGAGAAATGATCACCATCAGTTCTTCGGTGTGCAGGCGATGGCTGATCAGGCCCGGCAAATCGGCATTGCCGACGACGATCGCGGCATCGATACCGCTGGTTTCGAAGTCGATGGCGTCGATCCGGGAATTGATGTGCACCAGCATGCCGGGATGGGTTTTGTAGAAGTCATGTAGGCGCGGCAATAACCACTTCGAGCCGAAGGTCGGCAAGGTCGCCAGGCGCAAGGTGCCGCTGCCGGATTGATAAGCCATGGCTTGCAACGTGGCGCTGCGGATGCGTCCGAGCGCTTCGCTCATTTCCCGCTGGTAGAGACGACCGACATCGGTCAACTGCACTTGCCGGCCTTCACGGCGAAACAGCGTCAGGCCCAGTTGCTGTTCCAGCGCCTGGACTTGCCGGCTCACGGCGCTTTGGGTCAGTGACAGTTCCATCGCGGCGCGGGTGTAGCTTTCATGGCGGGCGGCGGCCTCAAAGGCCAGCAGCAACGACATCGAGGGCGTGAGGTGACGGTAATTCATTCGTAAAAGTCATCGATAGCGGCAGGATTATCCGTTTGTCCGGCGCCAGAGCCTACAGGATCATTGGCGTAGCCGACGACCTGAGGCTGACCCATTAATGCTCAGGCGACAAGTGTTTTGATTTTTTCCATGATTAGACCGACAAGAGAACAGCCTGCGATGATCGCTCAGTTGCCCACCGTTGCACTCGCGGCAGACTACCCGGAATTTCTTCAGGCCCTGCGCGCCAGCGGCTTTCGTGGCCAGCTCAGCGCCGACTACGCCACCCGCACCGTGCTGGCGACCGACAACTCGATTTACCAGCGCCTGCCACAAGCGGCGGTGTTCCCCATGGACGCGGACGACATCGCACGCATCGCGACCTTGATGGCCGAACCACGCTTTCGCCAGATCAAGCTGACCCCGCGAGGCGGCGGCACCGGCACCAACGGCCAGTCATTGACCGATGGCATCGTGGTCGACTTGTCGCGGCACATGAACACCATCCTCGAAATCAATGTCGCCGAGCGTTGGGTGCGGGTGCAGGCGGGCGTGGTCAAGGACCAGCTGAATGCCGCGCTCAAACCCCATGGGCTGTTCTTCGCCCCGGAGCTGTCGACGTCCAACCGCGCGACCGTCGGCGGCATGATCAACACCGACGCCAGCGGCCAGGGGAGTTGCACCTATGGCAAGACCCGCGATCACGTGCTGGAACTGCACAGTGTGCTGCTCGGTGGCGAGCGCCTGCACAGCCGGCCTCTGTCCGACGCGGAGCTGGAAGTGGCATGCACGCAATCCGGCCGCATCGGCGAGGTGTACCGGACGGCGCGGCACATTCAGGAAACCCAGGCCGACCTGATCGAGTCGGTGTTCCCCAAGCTCAACCGCTGCCTGACCGGTTACGACCTGGCGCACCTGCGTGACGAGCACGGGCGTTTCAACCTCAACAGTGTGCTGTGCGGTGCGGAAGGTTCGTTGGGCTACATCGTCGAAGCCAAGCTCAACGTGCTGCCGATTCCCAAGTATTCGGTGTTGGTGAACGTGCGCTACAGCAGCTTCATGGATGCGTTGCGCGACGCCAATGCGTTATTGGCGCACAAACCGTTGTCCATCGAAACCGTGGACTCCAAAGTGTTGATGCTGGCGATGAAAGACATCGTCTGGCACAGCGTCGCCGAGTACTTCCCGACGGACGCCGAGCGCGCGACGCTGGGCATCAACCTGGTGGAGTTCAGCGGGGAAGACCTGGCGGACGTAAATGCTCGCGTGGCGTCGTTCGTGGAGCATCTGCAGGCCGACACGACGATTGAGCGACTGGGCCATACCCTGGCCGAGGGGGCCGAAGCCGTGACCCGCGTATACACCATGCGCAAACGCTCGGTCGGGCTGCTGGGTAACGTCGACGGTGAGGTTCGCCCGCAGCCTTTCGTCGAAGACACCGCCGTGCCGCCGGAGAAACTGGCTGACTACATCGCTGAGTTCCGCGCCTTGCTGGATAGCCATGGCCTGGCCTATGGCATGTTCGGTCACGTCGATGCCGGTGTGTTGCATGTACGTCCGGCGCTGGATATGAAAGATCCGGCCCAGGCCGCTCTGGTCAAGCCGATTTCCGATGCCGTGGCCGAGCTGACCCGGCGTTATGGGGGGCTGCTGTGGGGTGAGCACGGCAAAGGTTTGCGTTCGGAATATGTCCCCGAGTTTTTTGGCGAGCTGTACCCGGCGCTGCAATCGCTCAAGGGGGCGTTCGACCCGCACAATCAGCTCAATCCCGGCAAAATCTGCACTCCGCCGGACGCCGCCCAAGGCTTGCTCAAGGTCAACGAAGTCACGCTGCGTGGTGATCTGGACCGGCAAATCGACGAGCGCGTATGGCAAAGCTTCGGCTCCGCCGTGCACTGCAACGGTAATGGCGCCTGCTACAACTACGATCCCAACGATGCGATGTGCCCGTCGTGGAAAGCCACCCGTGAACGCCAGCATTCACCAAAGGGCAGGGCTTCATTGATTCGCGAGTGGTTGCGTCTGCAAGGCGCGGCCAATATCGATGTACTGCAAGCGGCCCGAGGCAAATTGTCGTGGCTGAGCGGGTTGCCAACGCGGTTGCGCAATAACCTGGCGCGCTCGCGCGGCGAGGCGGATTTCTCCCATGAGGTCTACGACGCGATGGCGGGGTGTCTGGCCTGTAAATCCTGTGCGGGACAATGCCCGGTCAAGGTCAACGTGCCGGAATTCCGTTCGCGATTTCTGGAGCTGTACCACGGTCGTTATCAACGCCCGCTGCGCGACTATTTGATCGGCTCGCTGGAGTTCACCCTGCCTTACATGGCCTACGCGCCAGGTGTGTACAACGCGGTGATGAGCTCGAAATGGGTGAGCCGTTTGCTTGAGCGACAGGTCGGTATGCTCGACAGTCCGTTGATCAATCGCCATAACTTGCAGGCCACGTTGACCCGCTGCAAGGTCGCTGTCGCCAGTGTGCCGGCCTTGCGCGAGCTCACTGTCGCGCAACGTGAGCGCAGCGTGGTGCTGGTGCAGGACGCCTTCACCCGGTACTTCGAAACCCCGTTGCTGGCGAGCTTCATTCAGTTGGCGCATCAGCTGGGTTATCGGGTGTTTCTGGCGCCCTATAGCGCCAACGGCAAGCCTTTGCATGTGCAGGGTTTCCTCGGTGCCTTCGCCAAGGCGGCGATCCGCAACGCCCATCAGCTCAAGACGCTCGCCGACTGTGGAGTGCCGCTGGTGGGGCTGGACCCGGCGATGACCCTGGTCTACCGCCAGGAATATCAGAAAGTACCGGGGCTCAACGATTGCCCAAAGGTCCTGCTACCCCAGGAATGGCTCTGCGATGCGTTGCCGGAAAATCCGCATCCCGCGACTGATACATTCCGTTTGTTGGCGCACTGCACCGAGAAAACCAATGTCCCGGCCAGCACTTCGCAATGGGAAACCGTTTTTGCCCGGCTCGGGCTCAAGCTGACGACTGAGGCGACCGGCTGCTGCGGCATGTCCGGAACCTACGGTCATGAAGCCCGAAACCAGGACACCTCGCGGACCATTTTCGAGCAGTCATGGGCCGGCAAGCTGGACAAAAAGGGTGAGGCGCTGGCGACGGGATACTCCTGCCGCAGTCAGGTGAAGCGCTTTACCAACATGCAATTACGCCATCCACTGGAGGTTGTGCTAGAGCGCATTGTTCAGCCCGTTCGCTGATGCAAACGCTGCGGCTGATTGCACGCAGCATCAGTTCCTTGGCGCGGCGCTCCTGCCCGTCGGACAGGGCGCCCACGGGCGCGCCAAGGTGCATTGATGGTCTGGATTCAGCTGTCAGGAGTGAGCCGGGTAATCCACGTATCCACGCTGATCGCCACCAAAGAAGGTGCTCGGATCCGGCGCATTGAGCGACAATCCGTCGCGAATTCGTCGTGGCAGATCAGGGTTGGCCAGAAACGGCCTGCCGAACGCGATGATGTCCGCGCGACCGTCGATCAAGGCCTGTTCCGCTGTCTCGGGGTCGTAGCCACCGGCGATCATCAGCACGCCGTCCCACGCTGCACGCAGTTGGCCGATGATTGCATCCCAGCGCGGATCGAAGTTCTCGTCCTTGACGGTGCCGACGACGGCAGGCTCGACGAGGTGCAGGTAGGCCAGATTCCACTGGTTCAACGAACGCACGATATGGCCAAACGTCGCTTGCGGCGTCTCATCACCCATGCCCATGAAGCGTCCCATTGGCGTGAGGCGTACGCCCACGCGCTCTGCGCCGACTTCGTCGACAACCGCAGCAACCACTTCCAATAACAGCCGTGCACGGTTTTCCAGGCTGCCGCCGTAGCTATCCTCGCGCTGGTTACTGTTGCTGTTGATGAACTGATCCAACAGATAGCCGTTGCCGGCGTGAATTTCCACGCCATCCATCCCGGCACTCAGCGCATTGCGCGCGGCCCGGCGGTAGTCGTTGATGATGTCAGCGATCTCCGAAGTTTCCAGTGCCCGCGGAACCGGCACATCGCCCCACACACCGTTGCCATCCGCGTCGACGATGAACGTTTTGCCCGGCACGGGTAATGCGCTTGGGGCCACCGGGAGGGCGTTGTCGGGCTGAAAGCTTGGGTGCGACACGCGGCCCACGTGCCAGAGTTGCATGAAGATCAAACCGCCGGCCTCGTGCACCTGGCTGCTGACTTCGCGCCAGGCCTGTACCTGCTCATCGCTGTAGATTCCCGGGGTCCAGGCATAGCCCTGGCCCTGTCGGGAGATTTGCGTCGCCTCGGTGATGATCAATGCGGCGCTCGCACGCTGACGGTAATACTCGGCGTTCATGGCCGTCGGGACATCGCCCGGTTGCCCGGCACGAGAGCGGGTCAGCGGCGCCATCGCCACTCGGTGCGGGAGTGTGTATGGCCCCAATGCGATGGGTTGGAACAGTTGCTGCGTCATAGAATTTCTCCAGGTTTCGAAAAGAGGGAGCAGGGCGGCGATGGACGTTTGGCCAGGCACCGTATGGCCGTAAGTTAATCCGCTGCATGCCGCTTGATAATCCGCATCAGCCTCTACGCTGCATTGCGTGAAACGCAACGCTGCGCAGGGTCAGGACGGTTGCTCTGAGCGGGTCAAAGGAAGGTTCAGCCAGCGTCGGCCGGTAGCGTTCGCCACGGCATTGCCGAGGGCGGCGGCCATCGGTCCCTGGACGATTTCGGCGGCGCCGAGAAACGGCTGTCCCGGCTGGTCGAGCAGGTGCACGTCGACCTTTTTCGGCACCTGCGAAAAGCGCAGGATCGGGTAGCCACTCCAGTCGTAGCTGCGTATGCCCCCGGCGTCATAGGCGACTTTTTCATACAGCGTCCAACTGGTGGACTGCACGATCCCGCCTTCCACCTGGTTGCGCAGTCCATCGGGATTGACGATTTGCCCGACGTCTACCGCCGTGACGACGTGATCGACCTGCACCTCGCCGGTCTGCGGATGTACGCGCAAGCGCACCGCGATCGCGCAATAACCCATGATGTTTTTATAGCGGGCAAACGCGAAGCCGATGCCCGCGCCGGGTTCGCTGCTTTTTTGCGACCAGCCGATGGCGTCGCGCACGCGCTCCACCACGGCCCGCGCCCGGGGATCTGCCAGATGCGCAAGGCGCAAGGCCACCGGATCGCTCCCGGCCCTGGCGGCAAGCTCATCGATGCACGCCTCGATTGCGAAGATGTTGATGTGCGCGCCCAGCGAGCGCATGGCAGAGGTGCGAAACGGCATCTCAGTGACGAAGTTCATGTTGATGCGCGTGGATGCCAGCGTGTACAGCGGCACGGCATTGCGATCGCCGTCGCCTTCAGGTTGAGCGATGGGCACCGAAGGCGCAGAGATGAACGGTCGGGCCAGCAGTCGCGCCGGCAGCAACCGGCCCGCGTTGACGATGCGTTCGTTATGCGGCGTGGTCCACAGTTCATAGTTCCAGTCCTGCAGTCGACCTTGCGCATCAAGATTGGCCTGCACTTCAGTCACCATCGCCGAGCTGTAGGGTTCCCAGAGATTTTCCTGCTCGCGCATCCACTGCACTCGCACCGGCGTGCCCGGTATTCGCATGGCAATCAACGCCGCGTCGGCCGCCGCATCGTCCGCGCCGTTGTGGCCGTAACAACCGGACCCTTCGGTGTGGATGCAGCGAACGCGGTCGGGCGGTAGCCGCAGCATTTCGGCGATCCCGGCGCGCAGCGGATACACGCCTTGGGTGTGGGTCCAGACGGTGAGGGTGCCGTCCTTGAACCAGGCCACTGCGCAGGATGGGCCGATGGAACCGTGCATCAGGTATTGCTTGGTCACGCGCGCTCGATAGCGGTTGTCGGTCGCTGCCTCTGGGGTGCCCTCGTGGCTGATCGGGTAGCGGCGTGAAGGCAGGCGCTCGAGCAATGTGTGGATGTCCCGTGACTCGGGTATCGCTTGTCCACCGCTCCAGTGCGCCGATTCATATCCGCGGCGCATGGCCTTGATCGCTTGCCATTCATCACGCGCCACCACGGCAAGGTAATTGCCGTCGCGAATCACCTGCACAACCCCGGCCAACGTTTTGATCGACTCCGCGTCGAAGGCTTCCAGCGTGCAGCCGGGACGAGGAGGGCGAATGACCCGAGCGTGCAGCATGCCCGGCAGACGAATGTCCTGAACAAATGCAGGGCCGCCGCTGACTTTTGCCGGAATGTCCAGCCGTTGCAGCGAATGACCGATCAGCTTGAAGCCCGTCGCTGGCATTGCCGGCGATTCGGACTTGGCATAGAGGTGCAAATCGACGTTTTTGACGGCGTCAGCGTAGGACATTCGTTGTCCGGCAGGACCGTGAATGGCGCCCTCCTGCGTCGTCAACAGTGCCGGCACAACGTCCCAGCTGCGCCCGGCCGACTGCAGCAATAACTCACGCACCTGCGCCGCCGCGTTGAACAACGCGGTGCCGCTGTCGAAAATGCTGTGGCTGCCGGCGGTGTAGCCTTCGTTGGGCGTCAGGGCGGTGTCGGCCGTCAGCAGGTTGATCGCCGTCGGCGAAACCTCCAGACGTTCGGCGGCAATTTGCAGCAAGGCTGTTTTGACGCCAGTGCCCAATTCGACCTTGCCGGTGTAGACGGTGATGCCTTCAGGGCCCACGCGGATCCACGCATCGAGGTAGGGGTTGGTGCGCAGGCTGCCGGGCAGATCAGGTGCCAGCACCACCGTGCCGAGGGTATCCACTTCGGTGTCGGCCCATGCACGACGCGCCGCCGGCACCAGGGTAAACGCCACCAGCAAGGCGCCCCCACGCAAGAAAGCCCGGCGACTGTGGTCGACTTTTTTCTCCATCGTCATGTCGCGCTCCCGTTTTGCCCGGCCACCAGGCTGATTGCCTCGATAATTCGCAGGTGGGTGCCGCAACGACACAGGTTACCTGCCATGTGCTCGCGAATGGTCTGCTCGTCCGGGCGCGGATTGCTCTCCAGCAATGACTGCGCGCGCATCAGCATGCCAGCGATGCAGTAGCCGCATTGAGCCGCCTGTTTGTCGATAAAGGCTTTCTGCAAAGGGCCGGGACGTTCGGCAGAACCGAGGCTTTCAACCGTTCGAACCTTTTTGCCTTCAAGGCCTGCGCAGGGCGTCACGCAAGAAAAGACCGGCTTGTCATCGACGATGACAGTACAGGCGCCGCACTGCCCCAAACCACACCCGTATTTGGCGCCGTTCAGCCCCAAATGATTGCGCAGCGCATAGAGCAGCGGCATGTCAGGTTCCAGCTCCAAGGCGTGGGCCGAGCCGTTGACGTTGAGCGTGACTTGGGTCATTTCGTCTCCTGACGGATCGCTTCAATAGTGGAAGAAAGCTCTGCCCAGGGTTGGTCAGGCCTGGCTTGCTGGCGCAGGTATGACGCCAGGGCTGCGAGTTGAATGTTGTCCAGGCTGGCGGCAAACGGCGGCATGACCGGTCCGGGCACGCCCGGAGTTGCCGGCACACCTTCGAGCACGGTTTTCAGGAAGTTGCGTGCGCTTGGGGCTTGCAGTGCCGAGGTGCGATCCAGCGCCGGACGCCCGTCGATCTCGCGCATCGGCGCCGCAGGGGCATGACAACCGGCGCAGGCACTGGCGAACAGCAGGGCGCCGCTGGTCTGGTCCAAGGTCTCAACGCTCCCGGCGCCGGGTTGGATTTCGGTGATCGCAGCCTTGGTTTGCAGGCTCAGCAAATACTCGGCAATCGCCTCTGCGTCGCTGACCGGCAAGCGAGCCAGACTGAGGCTGACCGGGCGCATCGGGCCTGCGGCTGTGCCGTGCCCATCCACCACTTCTGCCCGCAGATAGCGGACCAACTGTTCAGTGCTCCACGGGTTTGCGCGACGGGCCATGCCGAGCAGCGAAGGTGCCTCCCAGCCATCCACCTCACCGCCCGCGAGGCTTTCGCCAGACTTCTCGGCGCCGATCAGGTTCAACGGTGAATGGCAGCCCGCGCAGTGGCCGGGGCCTTCAACCAGATAACGCCCGCGATTCCACGCCTCGGATTGCTGCGCCACCGGCGTCAGCGGCTTTGCATGCAGGAACAGCAGATTCCAGAACGACACCAATGGCCGGATGTTCATCGGGAAATTCATGCGGTTTTGCATGGCCGGTGAGTTCACGGCAGGGCCGCTCATCAAGTACGCATACGCGTCGGCAATGTCGCCTTCGCTCATGCGCCGGTAGTGCACGTACGGGAAGGCGGGGTACAGGAAGTGGCCATCGCGGGCGATCCCTTCACGCATCGCCCGCTCGAACGCCGGCAGTGACCATTGGCCGATACCGGTCTGCGGGTCGGGTGTGATGTTGGTGCTGTAGAGCGTGCCAAACGGCGTCACCAGCGGCAGCCCGCCCGCCATGTATTGACCGCCCGGACGCGTATGGCACACCGCGCAATCGCCTGCTTCGACCACCCGCGCACCGCGCTGCAATTGCGCGGCATCGAACGTTCGCGGGCGCTCAATCGGCGCTATCGCCGGGCGCCACATCAGCATCGCTGCGCCGATTGCGCCTATCGAAGCGAGGACGGCCGTGCTGATCCAGAGGGGGCTGGATCTCAGGAAGTTGCCCTTCATGAGGATTTGAAGCGCGAGAGACACGCAGTGCGCATCGATGATGGATTCGGGGTCATGAACAGCTCCTTGAGCAACCGGGGAAGGGCGCTGATGGAGTGCCCTGCGCCAAGTGCCCAAGGGTAGAGAAGACGTAAGCGCCGGAGTATTGCCACGTCGCGCAATAGCGCTTTGCGCCAACAGCAACGCCGGGGTCGTTGCGGATGGCGCATCACTGCATTGCCGGGAGCACGGATTCTCTGCATCGACCCGAGCCCTTAGCCTTGGCATCACTTTCCCGAACTCAACGAGGTGTCATCATGCTCACGGGTAACCCCGCAGCAGCGGCCAAGGCCGAACAGCCTGCTTCACTCTCCGGCCTGATGGTCGCGTTCTTGGCATTTTGCTGCGGCGCGGTCGTGGCCAACCTCTATTACGCCCAGCCGATTGTCGAATTGATCGCGCCGCAGATCGGCCTGTCCAGCGCCAATGCCAGCCTGATCGTTTCACTCACACAGTTTGGTTATGCGCTGGGTCTGCTGTTGCTGGTGCCGCTGGCCGACCTGATGGAAAACCGGCGTCTGGTCGTGGGTTTCACCCTCGCGGCGAGCGTTACGCTGTTGTGTGCCGGGCTGACGCACTCGCCGTCGATGTTCCTCGTGTTTTCATTGCTGATCGGCCTTACTTCGGTTGCGGTGCAGATTCTGGTGCCATTGGCGGCGCATCTGGCACCCGAAGCCACGCGCGGTCGTGTGGTGGGCAATATCATGAGCGGGCTGCTGCTGGGCATTCTGTTGTCGCGTCCGCTGTCCAGCCTGCTGGTGGAAGTGTTCGGCTGGCGCGGGGTGTTTTACAGCGCGGCGGCACTGATGGCCGTCATCGCCCTGATCACAGCGGCTGCGCTGCCGCGCCGTGTGCCGACGCATCAGGCGACTTATGCCGCGCTGATCGGCTCGGTGTTTACCCTGGCTCGTCGTCATCCGGTGCTGCGTCAACGTTCGTTGTATCAGGGATTGTTGTTCGCAAGCTTCAGCCTGTTCTGGACGCTTGCGCCGATTGAGCTGATGCGTCACCACGGTTTCAGCCAGGCGCAGGTGGCGATTTTTGCCCTGGTCGGAGCGGTAGGTGCAGTCGCTGCGCCGATTGCCGGGCGCTTGGCCGATGCCGGTCACGGCCACCGCGGAACATTGGTCGCACTGCTGCTGGCACCGGCTTCATTGTTGATCGCTGCGCTGCCCGGCAGCAGCTACTTGTGGCTGGTGGTGTGTGCGGTGCTGCTGGATTTCGCCGTGCAACTGAACATGGTGCTGGGCCAACGCGAGGTGTACGCCATCGACCCGCACAGCCGGGCACGACTCAACGCCGTGTACATGACCAGCATCTTCGTTGGCGGTGCCTTGGGATCGCTGGTGGCGAGCCCGCTCTACGAGCACTTCGGCTGGAACCTGTCTGCCGCATCGGTGGCATTGCTCCCGACCCTGGCTTTGGTGATGTTCCTCGGTCGCAAGGCCAATGCCTGAGCGCCAGGCGCCGGGGAATCCGGTGAAGCACCGTCATACAAGACGGTTGGCGAACGGTGATGCACAATCACCACCGTTCCCTTTTGACCGGATTCCACTTATGGACAAGTTGCTGGCACTGAAGATGTTTGTTGAAACCGTGCGTTGCGGCGGTTATTCCTCTGCGGCGCGCAAGCTCGGCATCTCGACGTCTTCGGTCACTCGCCAGGTGGCGGGGCTGGAAAACGAGCTCGGCGCCAGCCTGCTCAACCGCACGACACGCAACACCAGCGTGACCGTCGCCGGGCAAACCTATTTCGAAAAGGCTGTGGCGATTCTTGACGCCATCGACGAAGCCGATGCCGTGGTTGCCGACCGTGGCAGCGAGGCGCAAGGACGCCTGCGGATCAGCGTGCCCGTCGAGTTTGGTCGGCGGATCATCGCGCCGCATCTGGGTCGATTGCTCGAGCGCCATCCGGGACTGGAAATAAGCGTGTCGTTGAGCGATCAGGTCAGCGACCTGCTGAGCGAACAGATCGATGTGTCGGTGCGTCTGGGATCGTCGGTGGTCAGTGAAGACATCGTCAGTAAACGGGTAGGGGCCTTCCAGCGCTGGGTGGTGGCCAGCCCGGATTACCTGAGCCGCCACACGGCGCCGTGTCATCCTCGCGACTTGCTCGAGCACCAATGCCTGCGCTTTGATTACGCTGGTTCGCACCAGTGCTGGACGTTCCAGGGCGACAAGGAAACCATCCAGCTCAATGTGCATGGCCGCCTGCAAAGCAACAACGCCGACATCCTGCGCGAAGCGGCAATCGCCGGCGGCGGGGTGACCCTGCTGGCCGACTGGCTGGTGCGCGACGATGTCGCCGCAGGCCGGCTGACGCGATTGCTGGAACACTACGAAGTCAATCCCGGCAGTGCGAGCAGCTGCATCAACGCGCTGTACTTGCCCAACCACCGGGGATCCAGCCGGATCAATGTGTTTATCGATTTTCTAGAGGAAATCCTCACGCCTGGCGTGTCAGCTATACAAATGGCTGGCCAGTAAAGCCACGCGGTAGCCGTTGCAGTCCAGGCATCTCGATCAGCCGTTGTACCCAGGATGCGCGCCAGTCATTGGCGGCATGGGTGGCTTTGGCTTTGCGTGCGGCCCGACGTGCGGCGTTGCGTTCGGCTTTGCGCGCTTCCTTGTACGCATCGGTGTTGCGGCAGCTTCTGCATTTCACCCGGTTCAATATGCTGCTGGAAGTCAGGTTGCTGCCTTTGTGCCCGCAGGCCAGGTGCCCGCCGACTTTGAAGTGAGTGACCATGGGACATTCTCCTTCGTGATGTGTAAGCGTTCGACACCTGGCGGGTGAGGGCGTTCGTTCGCGTTACGGCAGGCAAAAAAATGGCCCGCATGCGGGCGGGCCAGGGGATGTTTTCAAAGGAGCAGGTGAACTGTAGGAGGTGGCTTGTGAAGGCGGTGTGAAATGGCCGAAGGCACGAATAAAAAAAAGCCCGGCAAACTGGGCCGGGTTGGGATGCAGCGCGAGTCTGGCAGGCAGGCATAACCACGGTGACGAAGAGGTCACCGCTCAGGTGTGCTGAATTGGACTCTGTCCCTGGCTCAAATAACGCGGTCGCCTGATTTGAACCGAGGCAGTGGCGGCTCGACATGTTTGAGTGCAGACAACGCGCTGCGAATCTGCGGCGTGTCCTTCTCGATGTCGTTCAAGCGGTCACGAATCCTGAGCGCTGTCGGATGCCCCCCTTGATGATCGACCCAGTCGGCGATTTCCTTGCACGCAGCAGCAAGGCGGGCCTGACGGGAGTCAAGCAGGGTGAGCAGGGTGGCGATAGACTCTTTCTCGGACATGACAATCACCTCCGTTCAAGGATATCGGCTAAAGGGCAACAAAAAGCCCGCGGGGGAGCGAGCTTTCTGCCGATGGGTCGCTGGTCCTTCAGCTCCTTCAAGTATAGACCCGGAAAATGAAAGTGGCCGGCTTCAGGCCAACCCGTGCGACACCGGCGAACTGGCCTCGTTAAGCCTGCGACATTCGCGCCTGGCGTCCTCTTCAAGATCGTAACCGTCACCGATAAAGCCGCGAGTGCGGGTATCGATGATGCGATACCAGACGGCGGCGTCGGGCGGTGGATGGCCGACTTCTCCGGCCCGGCGGCCATGAACGATGATCTTGTTGCAGCGTTTCACAACGAAAATGTCTTCCATGGCGTCACCGAAGCTATTCGTGTTCAGATCAAGCATAGAAGCCCGTTGCGATCATGCAAAAAACTGGTGGGTCGTTCGTCGGTTCAGCGCCCCCTTGAATACGTCTCGGCGACGGGTTCAGGCCAGCACCGCCACCGCTTTGATTTGCGCCCAGAGTTGCTGGCCCGGGTGCACGCCCAGTTGATCCCGGGAGTAGCGGGTGATTCGCGCCAGCAGCGGTGTGCCGGCGGCATTCAGGCGGATCAGTACGTGAGCAGCGTTGTCGGCGCCGACTTCACTGATCACCGTGACCGGCAGGCGATTGAGGATGCTGCTCTGTTCGACGCCTTGCAGGCTCAGGCTGACATCCCGCGCCTGAACCTTGCAGCGCAATGCCTGGCCCTTGGTCATCGGCGCGTGGGCGACCCGAATGTTCAGGTCGGTGTCGGGCAGTTGCAAGGTCAGCAGCTGGTAGTCGGCGTCATAGGCGCTGACGTGCCCTTCGATCACCACGCCGGCGTCATCGCCCAGCGCCAGCGGCAGATCGAGCCGGGCCAGGGTTTCGCCGATGGCGCCGCTGGCCAAAGCCTTGCCGTTGCTGAGCAGGACGAGGTGATCGGCAAGCCGCGCGACTTCATCCTGGGAATGGCTGACGTACAGCACCGGGATGTCCAGCTCATCGTGCAATCGTTGCAGGTAAGGCAGGATTTCGTTTTTACGCTGGGTATCGAGCGCCGCGAGTGGCTCGTCCATCAGCAGCAATTTGGGGCTGGTGAGCAGGGCACGGGCGATGCCGATACGCTGGCGCTCACCGCCGGAAAGATTCTGCGGATTGCGGTCGAGTAAATGGCCAATCCCCAGCAACTCAGTGGCATGCGCCATGTCGACCCGCCGCTGTTGGCGAGGGATGCGCTTGAGGCCGAATTCTAGATTGGCCCGCACCGACAGATGGTGAAACAGGCTGGCTTCCTGGAAAACATAACCCAGGGCGCGTTTATGCGGCGGGACGAAAATCCGCTTGTCGCTGTCCTGCCAGACTTCATCGTTGACCTGGATAAAACCCTGCTCAGCCTGCTCCAGGCCGGCGATGCAACGCAGGCAGGTGGTTTTGCCCGAACCGGAATGACCATAGAGCGCAGTCACTCCACGGCCGGGCAATTGCAAGTCGATATCCAGGGCAAATCCCGAATAGCTCAGTTTCAAGCGCATTTGAATCATGGGTCAGCTCCAGGCCGCTTTGGTTTTACGGCTGGAGTAGAGCGCCAGCAACACTGCAAAGGAGAACACCAGCATTGCCCCGGCCAGCCAATGGGCCTGGGCGTATTCCATGGCTTCGACGTGATCGTAGATCTGCACTGAAACCACGCGGGTTTTGTCGGGAATGTTGCCGCCGATCATCAGCACCACGCCGAACTCGCCGACGGTATGGGCAAAACCGAGAATGGCCGCGGTGATGAAACCGGGACGGGCCAGCGGCACAATCACGCTGAAGAACGTGTCCCAGGGGTTGGCGCGCAAGGTGGCGGCCACTTCCAGTGGGCGAGTGCCGATGGCGGAAAAGGCATTTTGCAGCGGTTGGACCACGAACGGCATCGAGTACAGCACCGAGCCGATCACCAGCCCCGCAAAACTGAAGGTCAGGGTACCGAGCCCCAGCGATTGGGTGAAGTGGCCGATCCACCCGTTCGGGCCGAGCGCCAACAGTAAATAAAAGCCAATCACCGTGGGTGGCAGCACCAGGGGCAGGGCGACGATCGCCCCGACCGGACCGCGCAACCAGGATTGGGTACGCGACAGCCATAACGCAATCGGAGTGCCAATGATCAGCAGGATGGCCGTAGTCAGGGACGCCAGTTTCAGGGTCAGCCAGATCGCGGAGTAATCGGCACTCGATAGCGTCATTTAGAGTTGGTAACCATAGGACTTGATGACGGCGGCGGCTTTCGGCCCCTTGAGGTAGTCAACCAATGCCTGGGCGGCCGGGTTGTCCTTGCCCTTGTTGAGGATCACCGCGTCTTGTTTGATCGGATCATGCAGGTTGGCCGGAACGATCCAGGCCGAACCGCTGGTCACTTTGCCGTCTTTGTAGATCTGCGACAAGGCCACAAAACCGAGTTCGGCGTTGCCGGTGGACACGAATTGGTAAGCCTGGGTGATGTTCTGGCCTTCAACGATCTTGTCTTTGACCTTGTCGGTCAGGCCTTGCTTGGCCAGCACCTGAGTGGCAGCCAGGCCATATGGGGCGGCTTTCGGGTTGGCGATGGAAAGATGCTGATACTGGTTGTCGCTCAGAACCTTGCCCTTGGCGTCGACATAACCTTCCTTGGCCGACCACAGCGCCAGCGTGCCGATGGCGTAGGTGAAGCGCGAACCCTTGACGGTGTCGCCTTCGGTCTCGAGTTTCTGTGGAGTGGTGTCATCCGCCGAGAGCAACACTTCGAACGGCGCGCCGTTCTTGATCTGGGTATAGAACTGGCCGGTTGCACCAAAGGAGGTGACCAGTTTGTGCCCGGTGTCTTTCTCGAAATCGGCAGCGATGGCCTGGATCGGCGCAGTGAAGTTGGCGGCAACGGCGACCTGGACTTCATCCGCGTGGGCGGACCCGAAAGCGAACACGCTGAACAGGCACACAGGGGCAAAACGTGAGGCACGCATGGTCATGAAACGGCTCCGAGGTAGGCGAGTGAAACGCTATATATCAGAATATATAGCGAAATGCCTGTAAACGGAACGAATGGGATGTGCACGTCGGAATTCACGCGCGCCCTGTAGCGGGCCCCCGTCCTAGCGGTGAATCAATTTGGCCAATCCTTCATCCGCCAATCGCCGGGTCAGCTCTGCCGAAGTCAGTTCAACGCCCAGGGTGAACGCCTGCCCGGCCCAAAGGTTGCTGAAATCCGCTTCCCCTTTGGCCCGCAATGGCATCAGCGCACCGCCCGCCAAGGGGAAGGCCGGTGCCTTGGCGCTCATCGGCCCGAGTTCACGCATCACCCGATTGAGAATCCCGCGCGCCGGGCGCCCGGTGAAAATGTTGGTGACCGCTGTCTCGCTTTCCTTGGCCGTGCGCAACGCCTTGTGGTGAGACGCGCTGATCTTGGCCTCTGGCGTGAACAAATAAGCCGTACCTACCTGAACCGCCGATGCGCCCAGCATGAAAGCCGCTGCGACGCCACGCGCATCGCTAATCCCGCCCGCCGCAATGACTGGCACTTTCACCGCATCAACGACCTGCGGCACCAGCGCGAAAGTACCCACCTGGCTGCTCAAGTCATCACTGAGGAACATGCCCCGGTGGCCGCCAGCCTCGTAACCCATCGCAATGATCGCATCGCAGCCATGCTGCTCCAGCCAGATGGCTTCTTCGACCGTAGTCGCTGAGGAGAGAACTTTCGCTCCGGTGGCTTTTACCCGATCCAGCAGCGACTTTTCCGGCAGGCCGAAGTGAAAACTCACCACTGCGGGGCGAAACTCTTCGATCACTTCGCAGGCCGCGTTATCGAACGGCGCGCGATTGGACACCGGCGTCGGTGCGTCGAAGTCGACGCCCAATTCCCGGTAGTACGGTTCCAGCAGATTCTTCCATTCCCGGGCGCGCTGCTCATCCGGCGGCGGAGGTTGATGGCAGAAGAAATTGACGTTGAACGGGCGCTGGGTGTGTTGGCGAATCGTCTTCAGTTCTTCGCGCAACTGCTCGATGCTCAGCATTGCGGCGGGCATGGAGCCCAGGCCGCCGGCGTTGCACACAGCAATCACCATGGCCGAAGTCGTCGCGCCGGCCATAGGGCCCTGGATGATCGGCAGCTCGATCCCGAGCAGGTCAAGAATGCGGGTGTCTGGCCATTGGTTCATGTGCAGTGTTCTCCGACGTCGAAACAGGGCAGGGACGGTAGAAGCCAGTTTGTATCAGCAATGCCTGGCGCAGGGCCAGTCGAGTTTTTAATGCGTACAGGATGATCCGCAAGGCGCCAGACGATGGGGATTGGCTTAAAGTCGGGTACGGTGATGGGGTTCCCTGTGTTATTTCAACAGCACGACAACTGAGCGATTCCACCTGGAGGCAGTGATGTTCAAAGGCATTTTGATCGACAAAGACGACAGCGGTTACCGGGCCACACTGCAAGAGATCGCTGACGATCAATTGCCCGAGGGCGATGTGACGGTGCGTGTGGCTTACAGCACATTGAATTTCAAGGATGGCCTGGCGATCACCGGCAGCAGCCCGGTGGTGCGCAAATTTCCGATGGTGCCGGGGATCGATCTGGCAGGCACTGTCGAAGTCAGCAGTCATCCGGACTACAAGGTCGGTGATCAAGTCCTGCTCAATGGCTGGGGTGTGGGTGAAGGACACTGGGGCGGGCTGGCGCAGAAAGCTCGCCTGAATGGCGACTGGCTGATTCCGTTGCCCAAGGCGTTCACCGCCGCACAAGCGATGGCCATCGGCACGGCCGGCTACACGGCGATGCTGAGTATCCTGGCGCTGGAGCACAACGGCGTGACTCCCGAGCAGGGCGAGGTATTGGTGACGGGCGCTAACGGCGGTGTAGGCAGTTTCGCCATCGCGCTGCTGAGTAAACTCGGCTACCGCGTGGTGGCCTCCACTGGCCGCACCTCCGAACACGACTACCTCAAGCACTTGGGCGCCAGTGAAATCATTGATCGCGCCACATTGTCGGAGCCGGGCAAGCCGTTGGCCAAGGAACGGTGGGCGGCGGTGATCGACTCGGTCGGCAGCCACACACTGGCCAATGCTTGCGCGAGCACCAAGGCTAACGGCACCGTCGCCGCCTGCGGCCTGGCCCAGGGCATGGACTTCCCGGCGTCCGTCGCACCGTTCATATTGCGCGGCGTGACCCTGGCCGGGATCAACAGCGTGACCCAACCCAAAGCCCGGCGGATACTGGCCTGGAATCGCCTGGCCAAGGACCTGGATTTCGCCTTGCTGCCGCTGATCAGCCACGAAATCGGCTTGAGCGAAGCCATCGACGCCGCGCCACGCTTGCTTGCCGGGCAGTTGCGCGGCCGGGTGGTGGTCGACGTCAATCGTTGATCGTTTCAGCATCAATCAATCAAACAGACAAACTGTAGCGACAAGGAATATCGACCAATGGATGTAAAACTGCGCGAAGTGCAGCCCTTCAGCGTCTCGGGTTTGCAGGTGCGAACCCGCAATGCCGCAGAGCAGCAGCCGGATACCGCACGTATCGGCCCTATGTGGGAGCGGTTTTTCGTCGAGGATATTTTCGACAATATCGCCCACAAACAACCGGATTCCTTTATGTACGGCGTGTATTCCAACTACGAGTCCGACGCGTCAGGCCACTTCGATGTGACCGCGGGAGTGGCGGTCGCCGCACCCTCCGAGGGCTTTGCGCAGATTCAGGTTGAGGGCGGCGATTACCTGGTGTTCAGCGCCAAAGGGGCGATGCCCGATAGTGTGATTCAGGCCTGGGGCTTTATCTGGGCCTACTTCGAGGACAACCCGCAGGTTCACCGCAAGTTCGCCACGGACTTCGAGGTCTACACCGGGCCGGAGTCCGTGGCGGTCTATATCGGCATTCAGGACCCGGACGCGTTTTCGCGCTCCAGCAACTGACGCTTGCGTTCCACGCCCCAGCGGTAGCCCGACAGGTTGCCGTCGCTGCGCACCACGCGATGGCAAGGGATCGCCACCGCCAAACTATTCGCGCCACAGGCCTGGGCCACGGCGCGCATGGCTTTTGGCGCGCCGATGCGCTTAGCGATATCGGCGTAACTGGCGGTGCTACCGGCGGGAATCTCCCGCAGGGCTTGCCATACCCGCTCTTGAAACGCTGTGCCGCGTACATCCAGCGGCAAGTCCAGGCCGAGGGCCGGGGCTTCGATAAAGCCGACGACCTTGGCGATCAACTGCTCGAACTCATGATCGGCGCCAATCAGGTTGGCGCGACGAAACTTGTCCTGCAGGTCGCAGACCAGTTGATGCGGGTCGTCGCCCAGCAGAATCGCGCAGACTCCGCGCTCACTTTGTGCCACCAGAATCGCTCCCAGAGAGCACTGGCCGACGGCAAAGCGAATGTCGTTGTTCTGCCCGGCCGCGCGATAGTCGCCGGGTGTCATGCCGAGCAATTGATCCGCTGCCTCATAGAAACGGCTGTTGGAATTGAATCCGGCGTCATACAGCGCATCGGTAACCGTGCCGCCATCGGTCAGGCGCTCGCGAACCTTGCGTGAACGATGGGCGGTGGCGTAGCCCTTGGGCGTCAGGCCAGTGATGGCTTTGAATACACGATGGAAGTGGAAACTGCTCAAACCGGCTGCCTCCGCCAGCTCATTCAACGCCGGTAACGTTTCGGCGGATTCGATTTGACGGCACGCGGCGGCCACGGTCGCGGCATGTTGGGCGGCGACGTCGCTGTGATCTTTCGCGGCCCGTTTGCTGGGGCGATAACCCGCCGCCTGAGCTTGCTCGGCCGTGTCGAAGAATTCGACGTTCTGCGGTTTCGGCAGGCGTGCCAGGCTGCTGGGGCGGCAGTAGATACCGGTGGTTTTCACCGCATACACAAACTGCCCGTCGGCACGTGGATCGCGCGCGACCACGGCGGCCCAGCGAGGATCGTTTTCGGTGGCGATTGTTGGCGATTGAGTTGTCATGGCTTCATGTCCGTTGACCCGTTTCATGCAGATTAACCAGCCGGCACCGACGCCACACTCCGGGTCTTGCGGTCGAATTCGACTGCATCATCGCGCAGTACGAAAAGTGAAATTGATCCGCTGTTCGCCCAGCCGCGGATGCTGGCCTTCCTTGATCGGCAATACGCCGTGGTAACGCAAACGGTCCACGCCGCCCCAAACCACGATATCACCGTGAAACAGTGGCACCCGCTGGCTTTTGGCGCTGCGTTCGAAGCCGCCGAACAGGAACGTCGCCGGTAACCCCAAAGACACCGACACGATGGGGGCGGTGTAGGCGTTTTCGTTTTTGTCCTGATGCAACGACATCCTGGCCCCAGGAACATAGCGGTTGATCAGGCAGGAATCCGGTACGAACGCCATAAACCCGGCCTCTCGCGCCGCCGCCTGGGCCAGTTCGAAAAACACCTCGGGCATTTCAGGCCAGGGCGCGCCGGTTTGCGGATCGTTGCGGGTGTATTGGTAGCCGTTGCGGTCGGTGGTCCAGCCCCAGGTGCCGCAACTGCTCAAGGCCACCGACATGGTAAAGCCACCGGGTGTGACCATCTGCCGAAACGGCGCCGCTGTCAGAACCGCCTCCAGCGCCGGTAGTAACCGGTCGAGCCAGGGCAGGGCAAAGCCCCTGAGGACGTAGGATTGTTCGCCGATTTGCTCGTGCCTGGGCTGCTGCTCGGGTTCGGCGTCGGCAAACAGATCGAAGGTGATCGGGTTCATGGGCTCATAACGCATCGTGAAAGATGATTCCAAGGGTATGCCGTTTTCCACTGTGCAGGCGACTCACCCCATGACGCAGGGTCACTCGGTAATAGCCGCGAACGCCTTTAACCGGGCGCTGATTCACGGCAAAAATCAACGCGTCACCTTTCTTCAGTCCGATGACTTGCGGGCGCGATTGCATCCGTGGGCGTTGTTCGGTCAGCACAAATTCGCCACCGGTAAAGTCCTCTTCCGGTTCTGACAGCAGAATCGCCACTTGCAGCGGAAATACGTGTTCGCCGTACAGATCCTGATGCAAGCAGTTGTAGTCCTGCGGGCCGTATTGCAGCAATAAAGGTGTCGGGCGTTCCTGACCGGCGGCATGGCAGCGTTGCAGAAACGCTTCATGGGATTCGGGGAAACGGGTCGGCAAATCCATGCATTCGTACCAGCGATTGGCGATGGGAACCAGTCGAGGGTAGAGCGCGCTGCGCAACCGGGCCACCGGATCCGGTAGCGGATATCTGAAGTATTTGTACTCGCCACGGCCAAAACCGTGGCGCGCCATCACCACTTTCGAGCGAAAGGGTTCGGGGCAGTCGTACAGGGCGCTTATTTCATCGCAGGTCTTATGGCTTATAAGCGATTTGATGATCGCGCAGCCATCCTGGTCGAGTTGCTGCGTAAGCGCGCCCCAGTCGAGGGCATCGTGGTGAATCGGATCGGTAAACAAGGGTTCTGACTCCTTGACCAAAAGGTCGAGGCGGCCAGTTTAGTGAGCGTTGCGAGAGCGGGCACTCCGGCGCTTGCGGTCGAATTCGCGAGGGGAGCAGACGTCCATGTTGTCGCTCCAGATCGCGTTACAGCGCTTTGCTGACGCTGATCTCGCTGATGACGTCTTCGCTCTGGCCATGCAGCTTGTCCAGCGCAGCCTTGGCTTCTTCTGCGGTGCCGTTTTCAAGCTGGGCGAATTCGAAGCGACGCTCGCCGTTGAGTTTGTATTTGATGACGTATTTGGTCGTCTGGGCCACGGTCATACCTGTCTGTTCTGGTGTGGGTTCAGCTCAGCTTCGAGCTGGAGCGGCGGATGATCTTGATCGAGTGCGTCAGGGTCGGTTTGCGGGTCACGCTGATCGGCCGGCGGTTGACCGTGTCGATGGTGATGTTCCAGAAACCGGTGCTCGGCGCGGTGATCCGGGCCGGGAAGGTGTCGAATGCGCCACCGTGATACGTGTGACGGCCGCCGTTCTTGAAGCTGCGGAAGTTGGCGTCGTTCATCAAACGGATGTTGCACATTTGGGAGCACTGAATGACGACGATGTCGTCTTCGTTGAGGTGCTCGCGCTGGTGGATAAATTTCATGAGGCGCCTCCAGAAGGGCTTTTTCTACAAAATCAAAACGATAGCATGGGCGATTGGCGCAGTTTATCAGCCCGAACAGGTTATTATCTGGCTGTCGGGGTCCGCTTTGACAATTAAAAACAGTTATTTGGAATTCTATGAGCGATAAAAGCAGGGAGCCTTGGAGAAAAACAGCATTTGTGCTGTCGGAGGGTCTTTATCGGAGGTTTCATATGAAATGGGGTGTTCTGGTCGTACCGTTTGCATTGGCAGTGGGTGGATGTGCGACGGTCTCGGACATCACTGCATCGTTGCCTACCATGAACGTGATTTCAGGCAAGAAGCCCCATGAGTACGCCCAGTGCCTAGTCGAGAAGTTGGCCAGTAGCCGTGGGGCCCTGCAAGTCGAGCCGCAAAAGGATGGCATGCGGGTTATTGTGCCGCAGAAGTTCTCCTCGGGGCCGGCAGCGGTGTTTGACATTGAAGACCGCTCCGGTGGCAGCAGCATCAAACTGCATGAGCGCATCTCCAATGTACCGTTGCGCCCATGGGATGTGCGCAATGCCGCCACCGCGTGCATTTCTGGCTGATAGACTACCCTCGGTCAGCATCGATGCCGTCAAAGTCGCACTTTGACGGCATTGTCATTTCTGGAGTCGAGCATGAAACGAGAGCAGGTGCGGGAGCGCCACGCAGAGGGTCATATCTCTGCCACCCATGTGATTCAGAACCCGGCGAATCCGGGGGAGTGGATCGTATTTTTCAAGAAAAGCGCCGGGCGCAGTTTTTTCCTGGTGGATGACAACGATGAAGTCGAGTCCTTCAGCCGCCTTGACGATTTGATCGAGACCGTACGCGGGCTCGGGATCAAGTTCGCCGAAATCCATATGTAGGGCAATCGGTGCCCTACTTGCAGACCACCACCACACTGCGGTTCTTGTAATTGCCGACGTCGACGCCCAGGGTTTTGTCGCTTTCCTTGGTCGAAGGTGTACCGACAATCCGATAGCCGGTGCCGGCGCAAGAGGCATCGGCTTTTTCGTAGCAACTGGCCCAGGCGTTGGCTTCTCCAGAGCAGTCGATGGTCAGGCCTTGCTCGCCATTTTTCAGGTAAGTCGTTTCGGACGTGGCGCAGCCACTCAGGGCCAGTACCGCAATCAGTGGCAAGAATCTTTTCATGTCGTGGTCGTCGTCAGTGATGGGGGCTAAACGCTATGACAGCGGCTGCAACGAAAGGTTATAGCGATTGGCCACTTCGTTGCAGGCATTCACAAAAAAGCCCTGTGCAAAGACAGGGCTGCGGTCGCGCCAGGTTCAGCTCAAGGCTTGTCCTTGCCGCGCCGCTTGGGTGCTGCGGGTTGATCCTGCAACACCGATGCCACTTCAATCGCCAACGCTTCTGTAGGGAACGGCCCGGCAATATTCTCGCCGCCGACGCTGTCTATCCACCACTGGCCGTCTTTCGCCTGATTGATCAGGTACCCGTTGACGCTTTTTGCTGCCGACATCTATCTGCCTCGTTGGCTGGTTCAGGTGCGCAATGATAGCGCCAAATGCCCTCAACGGGTGCCGATGGGTGTAGGGTGGGGCAGATTGTCGCTAGACTGATGGCCGCGCAGGTCGTCGATCTCTGCTATCTATAAGACGTTGTGCAGCTTATCTGCGGAACTATCCATCAGAATATTTCTCTATGATGGCGTCGGTTAGCCAGTGCGGGGCATTGTAAGGTGCACGCCGCCTGATTAGACTGCGCCGAAACTCGTACACACAGCCCTTTCAAGGACTTATATGATCAAGAAATGCTTGTTCCCAGCAGCCGGTTACGGTACTCGCTTCCTGCCAGCGACTAAAGCCATGCCCAAAGAAATGCTGCCGGTGGTAAACAAGCCACTGATCCAGTACGGCGTCGAAGAAGCACTGGATGCCGGGTTGACCGAAATCTCCATCGTCACCGGTCGCGGCAAACGCGCCCTGGAAGACCACTTCGACATCAGCTACGAGCTGGAAAACCAGATCAAGGGCACTGACAAGGAGAAATACCTGGTCGGCATCCGTAAACTGCTCGACGAGTGCTCGTTCTCCTACACTCGACAGACCGAAATGAAAGGCCTGGGCCACGCGATCCTGACCGGCCGTCCACTGATTGGCGACGAACCTTTCGCCGTAGTACTGGCGGACGACTTGTGCGTCAACCTCGAAGGCGACGGCGTACTGACCCAGATGGTCAAGCTGTACAAGCAGTTCCGCTGCTCGATCGTGGCCATCCAGGAAGTCGATCCTCAAGAGACCAACAAGTACGGCGTGATTGCCGGCGAGATGATTCGCGACGACATCTATCGCGTTCACAGCATGGTCGAGAAGCCAAAACCTGAAGATGCACCGTCGAACCTGGCGATCATCGGCCGTTACATCCTGACCCCGGACATCTTCGACCTGATCGAACAGACCGAGCCAGGCAAGGGCGGCGAAATCCAGATCACCGACGCCCTGATGAAGCAAGCGCAAAACGGCTGCGTCATGGCCTACAAGTTCAAAGGCAAGCGTTTCGACTGCGGTGGCGCTGAAGGCTACATCGACGCGACCAACTTCTGCTTCGAGAACTTCTACAAGACTGGCAAGGCTTACTGATAGCGGCCTGACCTGCTTGTATTGAAAAGCCACCTTCGGGTGGCTTTTTCATTTTTCGGCCCCAAATAGTTTGCAACGCTTGCCCAAAGGGCGCTCGCAGGTATGCTGGTGTCCTGCCGAGGAGATAGAAATGGCCTACGATTTTGACCTATATGTGATTGGTGCCGGTTCCGGCGGTGTGCGGGCTGCGCGGTTCGCGGCCGGTTTTGGTGCGAAAGTCGCCGTGGCCGAGAGCCGTTATCTGGGCGGTACGTGCGTGAACGTCGGCTGTGTGCCGAAAAAGCTGCTGGTCTACGGCGCGCACTTCGCCGAAGACTTCGAGCAATCGCAAGGTTTTGGGTGGACCCCAGGCGACGCAAAATTCGACTGGGCGACGCTGATCGCCAACAAGGATCGCGAGATCAATCGCCTGAACGGCATTTATCGCAATCTTCTGGTCAATAGCGGTGTGACCTTGCATGAAGGTCACGCGAAAATCGTCGATCCGCACCAGGTTGAGATCAATGGCGAGCGTTACACCGCCAAAAACATCTTGATTGCCACCGGTGGCTGGCCGCAGATCCCGGAGATTCCGGGGCGCGAGCATGCGATCAGCTCCAACCAGGCGTTCTTCCTTAAAGAGCTGCCCAAGCGTGTTCTGGTGGTCGGTGGTGGTTACATTGCAGTGGAGTTTGCCGGGATTTTCCACGGGCTGGGCGCCGAGACCACGCTGCTGTATCGCGGTGATCTGTTCCTGCGTGGCTTCGACGGCGCAGTGCGCAAGCATTTGCAGGAGGAGCTGACCAAGCGCGGCATGAACCTGCAATTCAATGCCGACATCGAGCGTATCGACAAACAGGCCGATGGCAGCCTGAAGGCGACGCTCAAGGATGGTCGTGAGCTGGAGGCGGATTGTGTGTTCTACGCCACCGGTCGGCGTCCGATGCTCGACAACCTGGGGCTGGAAAACACCGGGGTCAAACTCGACAAGAAAGGTTTTGTCGAGGTGGATGAACAGTATCAAACCGCTGAACCGTCAATCCTGGCCCTCGGTGATGTGATTGGTCGGGTACAGCTCACGCCGGTTGCTCTGGCCGAAGGCATGGCCGTGGCGCGGCGTTTGTTCAAACCTGAGCAATATCGCCCGGTGGATTACAAGATGATCCCGACCGCCGTGTTCAGCTTGCCGAACATCGGCACTGTCGGCCTCACCGAAGAAGAAGCGCGAGAGGCCGGGCACGATGTGGTGATCTTCGAAAGCCGTTTCCGGCCGATGAAGCTGACCCTGACCGAATGCCAGGAGCGTACCTTGATGAAACTGGTGGTGGACGCCAAGACCGACAAGGTCCTGGGTTGCCACATGGTCGGCCCGGACGCTGGTGAGATCGTGCAAGGGCTGGCGATTGCCCTCAAGGCGGGCGCGACCAAGCGCGACTTCGACGAAACCATCGGCGTGCATCCGACGGCCGCCGAAGAGTTCGTCACCATGCGCACGCCGGTCGCGGGTTAATCGTTCTTCTGTGGCGCTGATGCGTCTGGCGCTGTCGCAACGACAGCGGCCAGGCGCACGCTTTCATCCAGCCTTGCCTGCAACTTGATCAGTTCAACTTCCAGCGCTTTGTTGATGTGCGTCTGCTCGTCAATGTTCTGCTTGAGCGACTGGCTTTCCAGCAAGGCAATGCGCAAGCGTTCCTGGAGGAGGGTGCGTTCGCTGTCGATGCGGGTGACCTGTTCCAGTAACTGATCCTGTCGGCTGTTGGTGTGCTTGAGTTGCTCCTGCAACAGGCTCAACTCCCGCAGCGTGCCCCGGTTTTCGGTCAGCAGACGCTCGTTGTCGCGATGCAGTTGGGTGATTTCATCCTGGCGTACCAGTGCGCTTTGCTGGGCCTGACGCAATTCCATCTGAATCTGCTGCACCTGACCTTCATGGCGTCGCTGTTCCTGCTCGCGCTGATCTTTGACGGCGTTGCGGTAGTGCTCCAGTGCTTCGCGGGCGTGCAGGTGTTTTTCTTCCAGTGAGCGGATCTGCTCGTCCTTGTCCTGCAAGCGTAATTCGAAATCGGCCAGTGCCTGGTTCAGCCCGGCGTTGCGGGTTTGCTCGGTTTGCAGCATCGAGCGAGTGTCGTGCAGTTCAGCCGATTCCTGGGTCAGTGCCAGGCTTTGAATTTCGTATTGCTGCTGCAATTCGGTATTGGCCTCGCGGGCCTCGTGCAGCTGGGTTTCCAGCTCTTTTCGTTGTTGTTCGAACTGCGCGCGTGCCTGGTCGATGGGTTCTTGCGACTGCTCTTTCAGGCGTTGCGCCAGCCGCGCCACCAGGGCCGTCAGCTCATCATCGATCGGTTCGGAAGGTGCTGGTGCGGGTTCGGCGCCGTCGTCGAGCTCTTTCAGATAGCGATGGATCGTGGTTTTCGAGCCGGTATTGCCCATTTCGATCCGCACTGCGTCGATGCTCGGATGCTCGCCCCGGGCGAGGATTGCCGAGCGTGCCGCTTGCACCAGTGCCTTGTTTACGCCGCCACGTGCCATGTGTTCTCCTACGATTTGATACTGTGGTACGTACCACTAATATGCGCAATGTACCATGCCATGAATAAAGTTAAAAACTCGTAATAGCTGATGCGGGATATACTGGTATTACCCCGTGTGATTAGCTGTAGACCGGGTTTTCAATCGCCAACGCGGTACGTTTTCGAGCACAGAGCCCATGACCGATCTGGATCGCTACCTGCAAGCCGCCACCCGTGACAACACCCGTCGCAGCTATCGCGCGGCCATCGAGCACTTCGAAGTCAGTTGGGGTGGGTTCCTGCCGGCGACCAGCGATAGCGTTGCGCGATACCTGGTTGCACATGCGGGCGTGCTGTCGATCAATACCTTGAAGTTGCGCTTGTCCGCGCTAGCCCAGTGGCACAACAGCCAGGGGTTCGCCGATCCAACCAAGGCCCCGGTGGTGCGCAAGGTGTTCAAAGGCATTCGCGCATTGCACCCGGCCCAGGAAAAACAGGCTGAGCCGTTGCAGTTGCAGCATCTGGAGCAAGTGATCGCCTGGCTGGAGCAGGAAGCGCAATCCGCCAGGGCGCAGGGCGATCGAGCGGGATTGCTGAGAGCCAGGCGCGACACCGCACTGATCTTGCTGGGCTTCTGGCGTGGTTTTCGTAGCGATGAGTTGTGCCGCGTGCAGATCGAGCATGTACAAGCCAGCGCCGGTTCAGGCATTACCCTCTACTTGCCACGCAGCAAGGGCGATCGCGAGAACCTCGGGCAGACTTACCAGACACCCGCCTTGCAGCGCCTGTGCCCGGTGCAGGCCTACATCGAATGGATTACCGAAGCCGCGTTGGTCCGTGGCCCCGTGTTTCGTGGGATCGATCGCTGGGGCCATTTGAGCGAGGAGGGCTTGCACGCCAATAGCGTGATCCCGTTGTTGCGCCAGGCACTGGAGCGAGCCGGCATTGCGGCCGAGCACTACACCAGTCACTCCCTGCGTCGCGGCTTTGCCACCTGGGCCCATCAGAGCGGTTGGGATTTGAAATCGTTGATGAATTACGTGGGCTGGAAGGATGTGAAGTCAGCCATGCGCTATGTTGAAGCCAGCCCGTTTCTCGGGATGACCCGAATCGCTGAAAAGCCGTTGGCGCTGTAGATCACGTTTTCTTCTATCAATACGCTCGGCTAATAGCGAAAACAAATCAGCAGCATCAGGTTTGCCAATGAGCCAACCGGCGATCGGGTGGGTAGGATTCACCACATCAACTTCTTAACCCCTGACGGAGAGTCACCGATGCCTATCATCAACAGCCAAGTTAAACCGTTCAAAGCTAACGCCTTCAAAAACGGCGACTTCGTACACGTGTCGGACGCTGACCTGAAAGGCAAGTGGTCTGTCGTTTTCTTCTACCCAGCTGACTTCACCTTTGTTTGCCCGACCGAACTGGAAGACCTGGCTGACAACTACGCCGAGTTCCAAAAACTGGGCGTCGAGATCTACAGCGTTTCCACCGATACCCACTTTGCCCACGCTGCCTGGCACAACACTTCGCCAGCCATCGGCAAAATCCAGTACACCATGATCGGCGACCCGACTCATGTCATCTCTCGCAACTTCGACGTGCTGATCGAAGAAGCTGGCCTGGCTGACCGTGGCACTTTCGTGATCAACCCTGAAGGCCAGATCAAAATCGTTGAACTCAACGATGGCGGTGTAGGCCGTGACGCTTCCGAGCTGCTGCGCAAAATCAAGGCAGCTCAATACGTCGCTGCTCACCCGGGCGAAGTGTGCCCAGCCAAGTGGAAAGAAGGCGAAGCCACTTTGGCTCCGTCCCTGGACCTGGTCGGCAAGATCTAAGTCTGTGACGCGCTTCATCAGGGCGGAGCTCCGCACCTACTAAGTAAGCTGCACCGCCCCATAAAACGCCCGGGCGAGATTCGCTCGGGCGTTTTTTTCGACTTCTTTTTATCAAATACATGGAAATCGCCCGTATGTTGGACGCCAATCTTAAAGCCCAGTTGAAATCGTACCTGGAACGGGTCACTCAGCCGATCGAGATCGTTGCCTCCCTCGACGACGGTGCGAAATCCCAGGAAATGCTCGCGTTACTCAAAGACGTTGCCAGTCTTTCCACCCAGATTACTTTGCTCGACAACGGTAACGATGCGCGCAAACCATCGTTCTCGATCAATCGCCCGGGAGCCGATATCAGCCTGCGTTTCGCCGGCATCCCGATGGGCCACGAATTCACATCCCTGGTGTTGGCCCTGCTGCAAGTCGGCGGCCACCCATCGAAAGCCAGCGCCGAAGTGATCGAGCAGATCCGCTCGCTCAAAGGCGAGTTCAATTTCGAGACTTACTTCTCGCTGTCCTGCCAGAACTGCCCGGATGTGGTTCAGGCGCTGAACCTGATGGCCGTGCTGAACCCGAACATCCGCCACGTCGCCATCGACGGCGCGCTGTTTCAGGCCGAAGTTGACGAGCGCCAGATCATGGCCGTGCCAAGCGTTTACCTGAACGGCGTGAACTTCGGCCAGGGTCGCATGGGCCTGGAAGAAATCCTCGCCAAGATCGACACCAGCGGTATCGAGCGTCAGGCCGAGAAGATCAGCGCCAAGCAAGCCTTCGACGTACTGGTCGTCGGCGGTGGCCCGGCCGGTGCTTCGGCGGCAATCTACGCCGCTCGTAAAGGCATTCGCACCGGTGTGGCGGCTGAACGTTTTGGTGGCCAGGTGCTCGACACCATGGCCATCGAGAACTTCATCTCCGTGCAGGAAACAGAAGGGCCGAAACTGGCCGTGGCGCTGGAAGAACACGTCAAACAGTACGACGTGGACATCATGAACCTGCAACGCGCCGACAAGCTGGTGCCGGGCAAAAACGGTGAACTGCACGAAATCCATTTCGCCAGCGGCGCGTCCTTGAAAGCCAAGACCGTGATCCTCGCCACCGGCGCGCGCTGGCGTGAAATGAACGTTCCGGGTGAGCAGCAATACCGCAACAAGGGCGTGGCGTACTGCCCGCACTGTGACGGTCCGCTGTTCAAAGGCAAGCGTGTGGCGGTGATCGGTGGCGGTAACTCCGGCGTCGAAGCAGCCATCGACCTGGCGGGGATCGTGTCCCACGTAACGCTGCTGGAGTTCGACGTACAACTGCGTGCCGATGCGGTGTTGCAGCGCAAGTTGCACAGCCTGCCGAACGTCACCGTAATCACCAGTGCGCAAACCACTGAAGTGACCGGCGACGGCCAGAAGGTCAACGGCCTGCGCTACAAGGATCGTCAGTCGGACGAGCTACGTACTGTCGAGCTGGAAGGGATCTTCGTGCAGATCGGTCTGTTGCCTAATACCGATTGGCTCAAAGGCACCATCGAGCTGTCGCCGCGTGGCGAGATCATTGTCGATGCCCGTGGTGAGACGTCGATCCCCGGCGTGTTCGCGGCCGGCGACGTGACCACCGTGCCGTACAAGCAGATCGTGATTGCAGTGGGCGAGGGCGCCAAGGCTTCCCTGAGCGCATTCGATCACTTGATCCGTACCTCGGCGCCGGCATAAACGCCGAAGCTGAAAACACAAAACCCCATGAGCGATCATGGGGTTTTTTGTGGGTGGATCTTTTGATTTTGATTTACAGCGGTGCCGGCTGAATGATCTCGACCCAGTAACCATCCGGGTCCTTGATGAACGCCAGGCTTTTCATGCGACCGTCGTTCAGGCGTTTCTGGAAATCGCAGCCCAGGGCTTCAAAACGTTCGCACGCGGCACGGATGTCTGGCACCGAGATGCAGATATGGCCGAAGCCGCGCGGGTCGGTGTTGCCGTTGTGGTAGGCGAAATCCGCGTCGTTCTCGGTGCCGTGGTTGTGGGTCAGTTCGAGAATGCCGGGGATCGATTTCATCCACTCGGTGCGGGCAGCGGCATCGGCCGGGATCTGGTTTTTATCGACCAGCGCCAGGAAGTACAGGCTGAACTCGGCTTCCGGGAAATCACGCTTTTCCACCAGCGAGAAACCCAGGACGCGGGTGTAGAAATCCAGCGACCGGGTGATGTCCTTGACCCGAAGCATAGTGTGGTTGAAGACGAACTTCTGGGTGGCGGTGTCAGGTTGGGCGGTCACACCAGGAAATGTATTGAGTTCGTGCAGGCTCATGGGCCCTCCGGAAATTCCAAGAATGCTCACAATGATACGCAAGGGTCCTGGCATCGCCAAACCAAAACCGCAGGCTTGCCTGTCGGGCGGGTGAAGCTCAGACTTCGCGGCTCAATCCGTGAGTGTTCATTACAATGATCCGACCCTGTCAATTGATGTTCGTCCTGATGTGTCTGCTTTCAGGTGTTACCCGTGCTGATGCAGAAGCTCCGGTCGTGACCTGGCCCAATGGATGGACTGTCGAGACCGTTCCGCAAGACGAGGCCAAGCCTCAGGTTTCCCGTCAGCGCGCGGTAAAAAACGACCAGGACGGGACACCGGTAATGGTGATGGAGTTGACCATGACTCAAGTGGAAAGCGGTCATCAGGTGAATCTGGAAGGTGTGTTACTGGAAATGCGCAAGTCCGTGCAGAAGGACTTTTTTCAGGGCGGCTATCAGAGCGTCTGCAACAAAATTCATCCGACTGCCTTGAGCCGGTTATCGGCGCTGGAAACTACCTGCACCATTACCCAGAACGGTCGACATGTGTTGTCTCAAACATTGGTCGCCGCAGTGGACGGCGATAAAGCCTATGTTCTTTCCTACGCGGGGCAGGCTGAGGTTTATAAGGCAAGTCAGGGCGACATAGAGGCAGCTCGAAACAGCTTGAAACTTTAGTTTAAGGTTTCTGTACCCACGTTTTTGAGCATGGCCCGGATTTTTAGATAGCCAAACGGATTAAGCACAAAGTTAGTCAGTCTATAGCGAGTTGATCGGCGACTATCGTCGCATTTTAGACGGCATCCTTGAAAAAGCCCTGCATTGGCAGGGCTTTTTTTATTACCGTGAGCGCTTAGGCACGCAGCCAGGAGTCAACGGTGGCTGCACCGTATTGTTCCTTCCAGGCTTTCAGGCCGCGGTGGTTACCGCCCTTGGTTTCAATCAGTTCACCGGTGTGCGGGTTCTGATAAACCTTGACCACGCGAGCGCGGCGGGTTTTAGGCGCTGTTGCCTGCTGCAGGCCGGATTTCGCCGGGTGCGGGTCGAGAATGGCGATGATGTCGCGCAGGCTCTTGCCGTAGGTTTTCATCAGCCCCTGGAGCTTTTCTTCGAATTCGATTTCTTTCTTGAGCCCGGCATCGTTCTTCAGCGATTCCAACTGCTTGAGCTGTTCTTGAAGGGCCTTTTCAGCTGCACGGAATTCAGCGAGTCTGGACAATATCTTTACTCCAATAGTGTGTTTGGCTGAAACCAACCGCAAACAAAGCTATAAGCCAAGAGCCTTGAAGCGACTCGGTGATAATGACACGCCTGCCGATTTTGCACAGGTATGAAAAATTGTAGTAGTTAAATGGTCAAGAGTAAATCCTGACTTTTTCTTCATGTAACAAGAGTAGTCTTTTGATTCAATTTGGTGCGCATCATCATGGTCTCGGCGCTTAACGTGACTAGTTAATGATCACTTAATGCACTAATGAATTCTGCTCCGGGCATCGGCCGACCGAACAGATAACCTTGCAGAAAGTTCACGCCATGGGCGGTCAGATAGTCACTTTGCTCCTCGGTTTCCACACCTTCGGCGACGATACCCAGATCGAGTTTGGCCGAGAGTTCGATGATGCTGTCCAGAATGTGCCGGGAGAGGGCGTCGACACCGATCATGGCAACAAAGCTCTGGTCGATTTTCAGGAAGTCCACATTGAACTGACGCAAGTAACCGAGGCTTGAATGGCCGGTGCCGAAGTCGTCGATGGCGATCATCACGCCCAGCGCGCGAAGCTGTTCGAACAACTGCAGAGTGATGGCTGTCGGTTCGACCAGTTCGCGCTCGGTCAACTCCAGCACCAGGTGGACACTGCCCGGTGCAAAAGCGCTGAGGAATTCACGGCAGTCTTCGACCAGTTCCAGGTCCCGGCAATGACTGGCGGTGATGTTGATGCCAATGTGGAACGGCCCGTCAAACGATGCCGACAAGGGCGCCAGCAATGTGGCGGTTTGTTGCATCAGCGAGCGGGTCATCGGCACGATCAGCCCGGAATGTTCGGCAAACGGGATGAACAGATCCGGACGCACCAGGCCTTCCCTGGGATGTTTCCAGTGCATCAATACTTCGGTGCCGGACCACCGCTTATTGTCGCCATGCACCACGGGCTGAAAGTAAGGAATGAATTCTGCTGCCTCCAGCGCCCGCTGCATTTCACGGCTGGGCGACATCGAGCGCTTCTGCAGCACATGCCCGATCGAACCTGACACCATGCCGAAGAACATCAACAGACTGAACAGTGGGGGGTATTCACTACGCATGTAACGCCAGGTTTCTCCTTCGGGGAAACCTGCGGCCACCGTAAAGGCATAACGCGAGGACGTCAGCGTACTTTGTGCTACCGGCAAGGCGGGTGGGGCGTCCTCGTGAACTTTGCCGTCGGCAGACAACCAGTTGGGACCGACTTGTAGCAACAGTAATGTCTTGCGGCCGATCAGGCGCAATTCGTTGCTCAGGTGATAACCGTTCAGCGTGGTCAATGCCCCTTTATTTCCTTCGCTGAGCCGATACACCAACAGCGCGGTATTGGGCGTGACGGGGTTGCCGTTCATGAGCCATAACTGGCCTTGGGTGTAGTCGCCGGGATTGACCTTTTCCTGATATTCACCGAACAACGAACTGCAATAGAGGTTGTCGTCCCACACCAGGTTGGTCGAGCGCACGAAGGGCCGGCGCGTAACTTGTTCGCGCAAGGCCAGTTTGACGTCATTGCAGTTTTTGCCAGCCAGCGGCAGTAGTTCTTGCGCGGCTTGGGCGGTGTTGTCGAGCATCAGTTCGAATTGGCGAATGGATTCTTCGCCAGTCAGTTCAGTACTCTGCTTGAGGGTACGTTCAGCCTGCAGATAGAGAATGGCGACTCCCAGCAACACCGGGAGCAATCCGCTCAAAACAGTCACAGTGATCCGGGTACCACGCTTGCGGCGACTTTTGACGTTCAGTGGCATTCGCAAATCCATCGCGATAAAAGAGGGCTCTCAAAGGTTGGCAGGTCGACATGCCTCCCAAAAGAGTTCAGCCATGATAGTTGGCTATCGGCCCTTATGCCGGTCAACCTTTAATCAATCTTGAGGCCAGTTTAATAAAGGCCAGCGTCGCGGGGGATGACTGACGCTGATCGAGCACCGCCAGACCAACCTGGCGGCTGATGGGGGGTGACAGTGGCTTTTTCACGTAGCGGCTGTCGTTGCCATCGGGCAGTGAGCCTTCGGCGACGACGGTCAGGGCATCGCCACGACCTACCGTGTCCAGCGTGCTGAGCAACTGCGAGCAGCGATACCGAATGTTCGGCGTCAATCGCGCCGTATTGAACAGGCGCGACACCAGCTCCGAAGACCCAGCCTCGGTCAGCACAAAAGGGTCGTGGCACAAGTCGCTCAAACTCACGCTGTCGCGACCGGCCAGTGCATGATCGGCAGGCAACAGCGCGACCATCTGGTCTTCGATCAGTGCAATCGTGTCAAAACGTTCCTGGGGTAACACCACGAAACCAATATCGATACGCCGTTCTTCCAGCCACTGGATCACCTGGCGATCCGGCCCTTCATCGATATGAACCTCGATGCCCGGATGCGAGGCGCGGTAGTGCTGCAAGATCCTGGGCAACAGCTTGATCGATGAGGTCGGGCCGAACGAGCCGATACGCAGAGTGCCGGTTTTCATCCCGCGTGAATCGGCCGCCTCCTGACGCAAAGTGTTGGCCAGCCCGAGCATTGCCCGAGCGCGCAGTAATAGCTGCTGGCCGATATCACTGAGCTCGACCTGGGACTGATGCCGACGCAACAGTTCGACGCCCAATTCCTGTTCCAGCGACTTGAGTGCGTGGGAGACCGCAGACTGGGAAATCTCTAAACGATGGGCGGCCGCCGTGAAGCCGCGCAGTTCGGCCACCAGCGAGAAAATCTCGAGTTGAGTGAGGGTCATGAGCTTTTACTCATTTTACGATGATCGATCATTAGTCGAATGATACGCCACGTGCCCGATTTCTGGCGGTGGAGACTTATGACTACGTGTGAACAGACCCTTGCGAACCCTTCGGATGTGCCGGTTTATCTGAAACTGGCGGCGGTCACCATGATCTGGGGCGGGACGTTCGTCGCCGGGCGGTTTCTGGCCGACAGTCTCAGTCCGTTATTCGCTGCGAGTCTGCGGTTCCTGCTGGCGAGCGTGGCGTTGCTGTTGTTCCTGCTGCTGGCACGGGTGCCCTTGGTGCGACCCAGCCCCAGGCAATGGTTGCAATTGGCGCTGTTGGGATTCTTCGGGATTTTCTTCTACAACCTGTGCTTCTTTTACGGGCTGCATTACATCAACGCGTCTCGGGCATCGTTGATCGTTGCGTTGAACCCGGCCGTGATCGGCCTGGCTTCGTGGCTGCTGTTCAAGGAGCGGCTGAGTCGGGCGAAAGTGGCCAGTATCGCGATCTGCATTGCCGGCGCCAGCCTGGTGATTGTCAGCCGCAATCCGCAGTTACTGGCCGGCAACGCCGATGCCTGGATTGGCGATTTGTTGATCTTCGGCTGCGTACTCGGCTGGGGCATTTACTCGCTATTTTCCAAAGGCCTGAATCAAACACTGGGGCCGGTGCAGACGGTGACGTACTCGATTTTGCTCGGCACGCTGATGCTCTGGGTGACCAGCGCCGTGCGGGGCGAGTTGAGTGTCGCGGCGCTCACCGGGCTCGGCGCACAACAATGGTTGAGCTTGATGTACCTGGGCGTGCTGGGTTCGGCATTGGCCTACATTGGTTATTACGACGGCATCCGCAAAATCGGCGCGACGCGCTCGGGCGTGTTCATCGCCTTGAACCCGTTGACGGCTGTTCTTCTTGGCGCGTTGTTGCTGGGCGAACAGCTGACACTGGTGATGTGCCTGGGCGGCGGGCTGATCCTGGCGGGGATTTTCCTGTGCAACAAACCGCTTGCGCATGCCACGAAAAAGGGGATTGTATAAGAAGGCGGACAAACTGATTTACGCTGTGTAGAATCCGGTTACGCATACAATAATAATCGTCTTCTGGCAGCAGAAGCCTCGCCCGCAAGAGCCTTGGGTCGACAATGAAGATATTCGGGTTTCAATTGATCTACGGTGACTTCCTCGCCCGCAGCGTGAGGGGCATCTCCTGCGCGCCACCCGCCGGTCTCAGCATTGCTAGCAACTAACGATCCGTTAATTCTAAAAGCATGATGAGGCGCCAAAATGGCAGATTTATACGAAAACCCAATGGGCCTGATGGGCTTTGAGTTCATCGAATTCGCATCGCCGACCCCGAACACCCTGGAGCCGATCTTCGAGATCATGGGCTTCACCAAGGTCGCGACCCACCGTTCCAAAGACGTGCACCTGTATCGCCAGGGCTCGATCAACCTGATCCTCAACAACGAACCCCACAGCGTGGCCTCGTACTTCGCGGCCGAGCACGGCCCGTCGGTGTGCGGCATGGCGTTCCGGGTCAAGGATTCGCAAAAGGCCTACAAGCGTGCCCTGGAACTCGGCGCCCAGCCGATCCACATCGAAACCGGCCCGATGGAACTGCATCTGCCGGCGATCAAAGGCATCGGCGGCGCGCCGTTGTACCTGATCGACCGTTTCGGTGAAGGCAGCTCGATCTACGACATCGACTTCGTGTTCATCGAAGGCGTTGACCGCAACCCGGTCGGCGCCGGTCTGAAGATCATCGACCACCTGACCCACAACGTGTATCGCGGTCGCATGGCCTACTGGGCCAACTTCTACGAGAAGCTGTTCAACTTCCGCGAAATCCGTTACTTCGACATCAAAGGCGAATACACCGGCCTGACATCCAAGGCGATGACCGCGCCGGACGGCATGATCCGCATCCCGCTGAACGAAGAGTCGTCCAAGGGCGCCGGGCAGATCGAAGAGTTCCTGATGCAGTTCAACGGCGAGGGCATCCAGCACGTGGCGTTCCTCACCGATAACCTGATCGATACTTGGGACCAGCTTAAGAAAATCGGCATGCGCTTCATGACGCCGCCGCCGGACACCTACTACGAAATGCTCGAAGGCCGTTTGCCGAACCACGGCGAGCCGGTTGATCAACTGCAAGCACGGGGCATCTTGCTGGACGGTTCGTCCGAGCCTGGCGACAAGCGTCTGCTGCTGCAGATTTTCTCGGAAACCCTGATGGGGCCGGTGTTCTTCGAGTTCATCCAGCGTAAAGGCGACGATGGTTTCGGCGAAGGCAACTTCAAGGCACTGTTCGAATCCATCGAGCGTGACCAGGTTCGTCGCGGTGTGCTCTCCACCGATTAAGCCGTTCCTGATGTGAAAAAGCCCGGTCAGCAGCAATGCTGGCCGGGCTTTTTTTTGAATCATGCAATTACATTGGCCGGCGTCGTTGCCGGACCAGATGCTTGAACCCTTCAAACACCAATACCACCACCGCCAGCCAGATCGGAATATAAGTCAGCCATTCGCCGGCCTTGATGCTTTCCCCCAACAGCAACGCAACGCCCAGCAACAGCACGGGCTCGACGTAACTCAACAACCCGAACAGGCTGAACGGCAGCAGCCGGCTGGCAATGATGTAGACCACCAGCGCCGAAGCGCTGATCACCCCGAGCAGCGGAATCAACAGCGACAGCCACGGATGTTGATCGAACACGCCAAACCCTTGTTCACCGCCCTGCACGAACCAGAACGCCACTGGCAGCATCAACGCCATGTCCAGCCAGAGCCCGCCAAGGTTGTCCGTGGCCAAGCGTTTGCGCAGGATGAAATAGATTGGATAGCCGATCACCACCAGCAACGTCGCCCAGGAAAAACCGCCGACCTGATACAACTCGTTGAGCACGCCGAGGCTGGCGAAGAACACGGCGATTTTCTGCAGGTAGGAAAGGCGCTCGCCATAGACGATTCGCCCGGTCAGGACCATCGACAGCGGCAACAGGAAATACCCCAGCGACACGTCGAGGCTATAACCGTTGAGCGGCGCCCACATGAACAACCAGAGTTGCAGGCCCAGCAGCACTGCCGAGCCGATCAGGGCGATGAGCAACTTCGGCTTGGCGGCCAGCCGCCGAAGAATCTCGACCACGCGTTTCCATTCGCCGGACACCACCATGAACACGGTCATGCATGGCGCGGTCAGCAACATCCGCCAACCGAAAATCTCCACGCCACTCAAGGGGGAGAGCAGTGAGGTGTAGTAATACATGACGGCAAACAGCATCGAGGCTGTGACCGATAGAGCGATACCTTTAGACAAACTGTCCTCGCGGGTTGAAGGTCAAACGGGGCGCGCAGGATACGTGGTTTTTGTGCTGAATATTGGCCGGGTGATCGATATTTTCAACATCGCGGTGGATGTTGCAGGCAAGCCTGCTCCCACAAGTAACTTCATCGAAGCATAGTCAGCAGATCGACACAGAACCTGTGAGAGCGAGCCTGCCCGCGATAAACCTCAAGCCGAACGCGGTTTACGTCCCGGCACAAAATGGCTCACATCATTGAACCCCGGCGTCGACGCATGCCCCGGTGTCACCAGCGAATCGATAAAGGCTTCATCTTCCGCCGTGATTTTCACCGCCTGGGCCTTGGTGTACCCGTCCCACTGTTCTTCGGTGCGCGGGCCGACGATGGCCGAGGTGACGGCGCTGTTGTTCAGCACCCAGGCGATGGCGAACTCGACGATGCCCACGCCACGGTCCCGGGTGTATTGCTGGATCTGCTGGGCAATGCGCAAAGACTCAACCCGCCATTCGGTTTCCAGGATGCGTTTGTCCTGGCGACCGGCGCGGCTGTTGGCGTCCGGTGTCACATCCGGCGCGTACTTGCCGCTGAGCACACCGCGCGCCAGCGGACTGTAAGGCACCACGCCGAGGCCATAGTTTTGCGCGGCGGTGATCTGCTCGGCTTCCGCCTGACGGTTGACGATGTTGTACAGCGGCTGGCTGATCACCGGCCTGTCGACGCCGAGTTTGTCGGCCAAACGAATCACTTCGGCGATACGCCAACCACGGTAGTTCGACAGGCCCCAGTAGCGGATCTTGCCCTGACGAATCAGATCGCCGATGGCCGACACCGTGACTTCCAGCGGCGTGTTGTGGTCTTCGCGGTGCAGGTAATAGATGTCCAGATAATCGGTGCCCAACCGCGTCAGGCTGGCGTCGATGCCATTGAACAGGTGCTTGCGGCTCAAACCGCTGCGGTTCGGCACACCGTCCACCGGGCCGAAGCCGACCTTGGTGGCGAGCACCCATTCGTGGCGGTGGCTGGCGATCGCTTCGCCGACGATCTCTTCGGAGCGGCCATTGGTGTACACGTCCGCGGTGTCGATGAAGTTGATGCCCTGGTCCCAGGCCTTGCCGATGATCCGCAGGGAATCTTCGGTGCTGGTCTGTTCGCCGAACATCATGGTGCCCAATGTGAGGGTCGACACCTGTAAACCCGAATGACCCAGCGTGCGATAGCTCATGACGAAATCCTTTTACCGGTGAGAAAGCCTCAATCAAATACCAAGAACCGCAGCGCGGAGCAATCTGAATTATCGACGCAGTGCCTCACAACGCTCCTGCAAAAACGCTTGCAGCACTTTGACCCGTTCCGACACCTGTACCCGATGCGGGCACAGCAAATTGAACGGCACGCTTTCGCCTTGCCAGTCATCGAACAGCGTCACCAGGCGCCCGGCCCGCACATCGGCGGCGACGTCGAGCCAAGCCTTATAGGCGATGCCATGCCCGGCCAAGGCCCAGCGGCGGGCAACTTCGCCGTCGTCGCTGAGGTAGTCGCCGTGCACCTGAACCTCCATCACTTCATCGCCACGGCTGAAACGCCACTGGTTGTAGGGCCGGCCATCGCGCAGGTAGAGCAGGGCGCTGTGTTCGCTCAGTTCCGCCGGGGTTAACGGCACGCCGCACCGGGCCAGATACTCGGGGCTGGCGCAGGCCACGCGGCGATGCTGCGGCAGAATCGGCAGCGCCACCAACGTCGAGTCACTCGGCACACCGAAGCGCAGAGCCACATCGACTGTCTCGCGGAACAGATCGGCATGGCGATCGTTGAGCAGTAGCTGAAATTGGATGTGCGGATGCTCTCGTTTGAAGTCGTCAAGCCACGGCAACAGCACGTTGCGCCCGAAGTCCGACGGCGCGGCCAGTTGCAGCACGCCGCTCAAGCCTTGGGTTTGTTGCTTGAGCGCCTGCTCACCTTCGGCCAGCGCGGCGAGCGCCAGTCGCACACTTTCCAGATAACGCCGGCCTTCTTCGGTCAGGCGCATGCTTCGTGTGGAACGGGCCAGCAAGCGGATGCCGAGGCGAGTTTCCAGGCGTTTGAGGGCGATGCTGGCCGCCGCCGGGGTCAGTTCCAGGGCGCGGGCGGCGGCGGAAATGCTGCCGGAGTCGGCGGTGCGAACGAAGATCTCCAGATCGAGAATCGAGCTCATTGGTAAAAATCCTTTAAAGATCCTTCTGATTTACCGGGATTTTTCTTCGATTGGCAACCGGAGAAGATTGAATCTCCCTAACTCGACCGGAGATCGGCTCATGACACAACTCAACGCTTCCTTGCTCAATCAGACTGTAGTGGTGATCGGTGGCAGCAGCGGAATAGGCGCAGCCGTCGCCCGGGCTGCAGCCGAGCGTGAGGCCCGTGTGGTCGCGGTGAGTCGCCGCCAGCCAGCGGTCGACCATGATGCAAAGATTCGACACGAAGCGGCGGACGTCACCGATGAAGCGTCGTTGCGACAGCTGTTCGAGCGCATCGGCCCTTTCGATCATCTGGTGATCACGGCCGGTCCGAGTGTGAGTGCCAAACCGCTGGTCGACAGCGATTTGCAGCACGCTCAACAGGCCTTCGACGTCAAATTCTGGGGCACGCTGCGGGCGATCCAGGTCGCGCTGCCATACCTGAGCGCACGTGGCAGCATCACGCTGACCTCGGGTCTGTTGTCACGCAAATTCGTCGCCGGGCAGTTCATCAAAACCACCTTGAATGCGGCGCTGGAGGCCTTGGGCAAGCAACTGGCCAAGGAACTGGCACCGCGCCGGGTCAACGTCATAAGTCCCGGCGTGACCGACACCGAGGCTTACTCCGGTATGGATGAAACGCAACGCGCCGCGATGTTTGCCCGTACCGCCGCCGCATTGCCGGTGGGCCGGGTCGGCACCCCGCAAGATCTGGCGGCAGCGTTTATTCTGGCCATGGAAAACGGCTTTATCAGCGGCACCGTCATCGACGTCGACGGAGGAGGGTTGCTATGAATTGGCACTTTGATCATCTGGCCTTCAACACCCCCGACGGGCAACCGTTGCAGGAGGCCTTCGGTTCGTTGTTGGGATTGGCGCCGGGACGCCGCCCGCCATTCCCGTTCCCCGGACGCTGGTTGTATCAGGATGCGCAGGCGCTGGTGCATGTGATCGAACAGCCGACGTTCGATGAGACGGCGTTGAGCCACATTGCCTTTCGCACCGATGAGGAGGCTGCCACGGTGTTGCGACGGGTGCAGGCCAGCGGTTTGCCGTATCAGGTGGCGCAGGTGCCGGAAGACGGGATCTGGCAGATTTTCGTTCAGATGCCGGGTGGGTTGGTGATTGAGCTGGATGCCAAAGCAGGAAATCTGGCGGGTGTTTAAGGGCGATGTTTAAAAGACATTTCCAGATACTCACTGAGGCTACATATTCTTGCGCCGCTGCCTACGACTGCGCCAGAATCCGCCGGCTAGTGCGCCTTGAGCCCGGGCTGTATCGTTTTCCCTGTCGCTGAAAAACAGCGATCGGGTTTGGTAGCCCGGGTTGTGCAAAGTGCAGAGCATCATCAATTGAGGCGTTTTTTCGTCTCGGCTTTATGGTGGCCATGCGCAGGGCGCCTTCGGGCGCGCCGGTTTTCTTGCACCTCCCGGTCTACCAACCTGTGCATGGCCACCACCCTTCGTTTGGTAGCGAGAGTGATGGCTCCTTCTTTTTAATGGTGCAGGAGTTACTACTATGTTCAAACCAACGCCAAATCCACCAGAAGCGGACGACGTTTCCCCCTACGAAACCCCCGATTCCAAAAAACTCAACGAAGCCGCCGAGCGCGCCCTCGATCATTACCTCAAACCACCCACCCCCAAAGCCACCAAGCGCAAACCCAGCACCATTTACCATGTCGGTGAAAAGGTCGATAACGAAACCCTGCTGGTCAACGCCTGCGAATCCCTGGCGTCAGCGAGCATGATGCTCACTGAATTCGCCGGGCTGATGGACATGCCCCATCGCAACATGATGTTGGGGATTCAATCGGTGGTCATGCTTGGGGAACTGGCCGTCAACCGGGTGCTGGACAACCTCGATCCTCAGAACTGAGTGATCCATTGTGGCGAGGGGGGGCTTGTTGTGGCGAGGGGGCTTGTCGGATCGCCGCACCGTCCCGCTCGGCTGCGCAGCAGTCGTCAATCCGGTGTATGCGATTTCTCTGATACACCGTGGTTACAGGTTTTGGGGTCGCTTCGCAACCCAACGGGGGCAAGCCCCCTCGCCACGAAAGCAGTGGTGTATCCATGAAATGAAGAACGGCCCGAACGGGCCGTTTTGTTTTCGCTGAACCTTAAACCCGCAACGTCCGGGTCATGCGCAACGCCAGCAAACTCCCACACACAATCACACCCGCCAGCAGGTATAACGCCGCATCGGTCGAACCAGTGCTGTCCTTGACCCAACCCACCAGATACGGGCTCAGGAACCCAGCCATCTGCCCCATGGAGTTGATCAACGCCAGACCACCAGCGGCCGCACCCGCGCTCAGCAGCGCCGTCGGCACCGGCCAGAACATCGGCAAGCCGGTGAGGGCGCCCATGGTGGCGAGGGTCAGGCCGAGGATCGCAATGGCCGGGGTGGTCGCGAAGTTCACGGCGATCAACAGACCGACCGCGCCCATCAGCATCGGCACCACCAAATGCCAGCGACGTTCTTTGCGCAGGTCCGCCGAGCGGCCCACCATCAACATGAACACCGCCGCCAGCAGGTACGGAATCGCGCTCAACCAGCCAATCACCAGGTTATCGCTGAAACCCAGGTTCTTGATGATCGACGGCAGCCAGAAGTTAATCGCGTAAACACCGCTCTGGATGCAGAAGTAGATCAATCCAAAGGCCCAGATCGCCGGGTTCTTGAACACTGCCCGCAAGGAATCGGTGGTGGTTTTCGGTTTACTGGCCAGGTCTTCTGCGTGGTCGGCTTCAAGCACGGAACGCTCGTACGGGGTCAGCCACTTGGCATTGGCGTAACTGTCGCTGAGCAGGAAATAGGCGAGGGCGCCGAGGATCACGGTCGGGATGCCTTGCAGCAGGAACATCCACTGCCAGCCGGCCAAACCGGCCTGGCCTGCGCCGAAGTGGTTGAGGATCCAGCCGGAAAACGGGCTGCCCAGCAGGCCCGACACCGGGATCGCCGACATGAACAGCGCCATGATGCGGCCACGGCGGAAGGTCGGGAACCACTGCGAAAGGTAAAGCACCACGCCTGGGAAGAACCCGGCTTCGGCGGCACCGGTGAACAGGCGCAGGGTGTAGAACTCGGTTGGTGTGGTGACGAACAGCAGGCAAGTCGAGAGCGCGCCCCAAGTCATCATCATCAACGCGATCCAGCGTCGCGGGCCGAATTTGGTCAGGGCCAGGTTGCTCGGTACGCCGCAGAGTACGTAGCCGATAAAGAAAATCCCGGCACCGAGGCCGTACACGGTTTCGCTGAATTTCAGTGCGTCGAGCATCTGCAGTTTGGCAAACCCGACGTTCACCCGGTCGAGGTAATTGAATAGGTAGCAGATGAAGATGAAGGGGATCAAACGCAGGGTAATGCGTTTGTAGACGGCGTTCTTGTCGTCAGCGTTGGCCAGGGTAGCGGTGGCGCTCTGTGACATGGCGGGCTCTCTCTTTATTATGATTTTTTGCGACGCAAGGGTAACGTTGATCGCCCAGTGAGTCTCGGCCACCCCTTGGGTGGTTGTCTTTGTGCCTGAGCACAGGGTTTGCAACCCTGGCCTGTGCGGGTGAACAACCCGTCCCATCACGCTTTCAAGGATCCCCGCTATGTTCGAACTCGATCACGACCTGGCCCAGGACATCGTCGACCGGGCGATGGCCATCCTGCCCTATAACGTCAATGTCATGGACAGTCAGGGGCTGATTCTTGGCAGCGGCGAGCCGGAGCGCATCAACACCCGTCACGAAGGCGCGCAACTGGTGCTGGCCAACGGGCGCGTGGTGGAGATCGACGCGCAAACGGCGATTCATCTCAAAGGCGTGCAGCCGGGCATTAATCTGCCGCTGTTGCTCGATCAGCGTTTGATCGGTGTGCTGGGCATCACCGGTGAACCGGAGCAATTGCGCACCTATGCCGAACTGGTGCGCATGACCGCCGAGATGCTGGTCGCCCAGCGCAATCAGCAGGCCGAGCAGCAATGGCGGCGTCAGCGTTGCGACGATCTGCTGGCGCTGCTGCTGAGCGAAGCGGGGGATTCGCCGCGGTTGCTGGATGAAGCGCAGCAACTGGGGCTCAAGCCGCAGCTGACACGGGTGCCGTATCTGTTCGAGTTGGGCATCGAACACGGCCCGAGCCAGACCGTTGAGGCGCTCAGCGCCTGGTTGACGTCACGCTACCCGGACAGTTGGTGCGTGAGCTCGGCCAAATCCTCATTGCTCTGGTGCCGCCCGGCGACGCCTGCGGTCGAGAACGAGCGATTGCTGGAAAAACTCGATGGCCTGGGCTGGAACATTTTGCGCATCGCCGTGGGCGGGCAGGCCGACGGCTTGTCGGGGTTGCGTCGCTGCTATCGGCGGGTCGGCGATTTGCTGGCCTACGGGCGCGATGTGTTGCCGCATTCGCGCTTGTTGATCCTGAACCGTTATCGGCTGCCGGTGATGCTCTGGCGGCACCGCGACGACGATGCGCTGGATGAACTGCTGCGGCCGCTGCGTAAAGTCATCGCCAAGGACGGCAACGGGCAACTGCTGGCGACCCTGCGCAGTTGGTGCGAACACGACGGCCAGAGCCAGGCCTGCGCCGATGCCTTGGGCATCCACCGCAACAGTTTGCGCTACCGCATGGAGCGAATCGCCGAACTCAGCGGCGTCGATCCGCTGAAGCTGGACGGAATGCTCGCGCTGTACCTTGGCGTCCAGCTCCTGCCACAAACCGAACTGCCGACCACCATGTAGCAGCTGCCGAGCCTGCGAGGCTGCGTTCGGCGACGCAGTCGTCGAAAGATCATGCGGCGCGGTGTGTCTGGTAAACCATATTTATAGAATTTACGACGACTGCGTCGCCGAACGCAGCCTCGCAGGCTCGGCAGCTGCTACGACGAGCGGGGTAGGCAAGGGTTTTGTGAAATTGAACAATAATCCTCACGACCGCTTGTGCAGCGGACCGGCGTTATTGTTCAGGCCTGCTGGCAGCATGGACGCATTGGAACTGGAGAATTCGCATGAAAATCGTCATTGCCCCCGATTCGTTCAAGGACAGCCTGAGTGCCCAAGGTGTGGCCGACGCCATCGCGTTGGGATTGGCGCAGGTCTGGCCAGACGCGCAATTGCTCAAGTGCCCGATGGCTGATGGTGGCGAAGGCACGGTCGAGTCGATTCTGGCCGCGTGCGACGGAGAACTGCGCCGCACCCGTGTTCGTGGGCCGTTGGGCGCCACGGTCGATGCCGCCTGGGGCTGGTTGCCGCAGAGCCACACCGCGATCATCGAAATGGCCGAGGCCAGTGGCCTGCAACTGGTGCCGACGAACCTGCGCGATGCCTGCACCAGCAGCACCTTCGGCACCGGCGAATTGATCCGCGCTGCGCTCGATGCCGGGGCGCAACGAGTGATTCTGGCGATTGGTGGCAGTGCCACGAATGACGGCGGCGCCGGGGCAATGCAGGCCTTGGGGGTGAAACTGCTGGATGCCCAGGGCCAAACCCTGGCGCCGGGTGGTCTGGCGCTGGCGCAACTGGCTCGTCTTGACCTGAGTGATGTCGACCCGCGCCTGGCCGAGGTGCGTTTCGACATCGCCGCCGACGTCAATAATCCACTGTGCGGCCCTCACGGTGCGTCAGCGATTTTCGGCCCGCAGAAAGGCGCGTCGCCCGAGCAAGTCCAGCAGTTGGACCTCGCTCTCGGGCATTTTGCCGAGCTCTGCGCGCAAGCACTGGACAAGGACGTGCGCGATGAACCGGGCAGTGGCGCGGCGGGCGGTCTGGGGTTTGCCGCGAAGGCGTTTCTCGGCGCGCAATTCCAGGCCGGTGTGGAAGTGGTCGCCGAACTGGTGGGGCTGGCCGAGGCGGTCAACGGCGCCGACCTGGTGATCACCGGCGAAGGCCGTTTCGATGCCCAGACGTTGCGCGGCAAAACCCCGTTTGGCGTGGCGCGCATTGCACGGCTGCATGGCGTGCCAGTCATCGTCATTGCCGGCACCTTGGGCGAGGGGTATCAGGCGCTGTACGAGCATGGCATCGATGCGGCTTTTGCATTGGCGAGCGGGCCGATGACCCTGGAGCAGGCCTGCGCCGAGGCGCCGCGATTGCTGCGTGAGCGCGCCAGTGACATCGCGCGGGTTTGGCGAGTGGCCGCCCGCAAGGCCTGACACTGTCTTCAGTAAAAAGAAATCTCTGTGGCGAGGGAGCTTGCTCCCGCTCGGTTGCGCAGCAGCCGTAAATTTTTTGGGGCCGCTACGCAGCCCAGCGGGAGCAAGCTCCCTCGCCACAAAGGCTACTGCGCAAAGCCGACCTCCGCGCAACATCTGTTTCACCGCTGAAACACTCTGCCGCCCTTGAAAAATATTTCTCCAGACCCCTGCAAAAATCCTAAACCCCGGCCGATACAGCCAATAGGCGTACACAAACCAATTACAACAGTGGCGCCAAACTGAAAGGTGCGCGCCATCGCCCGCCCGCCAGTGATCATGGCAAGGATGCTCGCCGCCTCAATTACCGAGATCATCCTATGTCACTGCGTAATCTGAAAATCGCGCCTCGAGCTTTCCTCGGTTTCGCTTTCATCGCCTTGCTGGTCATCGTGCTGGGTGTGTTTGCGGCGAATCGCATGTCGATCATCCGACAGGCCTCTGTGGATATGGAAAGCAATCAGCTACCCAGCGTCGGCTTCCTGGGTGTCATGACCGAAAACGTGCTGCGTCTGCGAATTCTCTCGTTCCGGGTTCTGGTGAACCGTGAGCCCGCGAGCCTGCAAGAAGCAGAAACCCGAATCGGGATACTGGTGGACAAGGTCAAGCAGGCACAGGCTGCTTATGGGGCATTGCCGGCCGGCGATGAGGAAGCGGCGTTATTCAAGACATTCTCGGCCACGCTGGACAAATACCTGCAAGCGGTGCGCGAGATGATGGAGCTTTCGCGGCAGAACAAACTGGATGAAATGCTCAACCTGATCAACACCCGGATCAAGGATGGCACCGATCAGATGGGCGAGCAGTTGAACAAGTTGATTGCCATCAACAAGGCTGGCGCGGCTGCGGCCGATGCCCAGGCCAAAGAGCAGTTTGCCTTTGCCACCAATGGCATCATCGTGGTCTCGGCGGTCGCTGCCCTGATGACCGTGCTGCTGGCCTGGCTGTTGACCCGCAGTATCGTCACGCCGCTGAACCGTGCGGTGCTCGCGGCCGAAACCATTGCCAGCGGCAACCTGAGCAAGGTCATCGAAGTCGATGGCAACGACGAACCGGCGCGTTTACTCGGCGCCTTGGCCACCATGCAGACGAACCTGCGCAAGACCATCGAACAGATCGCCGGCTCCGCGACGCAACTGGGCGCCGCCGCCGAAGAACTCAGCACCGTCACGCAAGAAGCGTCCCGTGGCCTGCAACAGCAGAACAACGAAATTGAACAGGCCGCCACCGCCGTCAACGAAATGACCGCCGCCGTGGAAGAAGTAGCACGCAATGCAGTATCGACGTCCGAAGCCTCGAACCAGTCGACCGCGGCCGCCCGTGAAGGTCGTGACCGGGTGGTGGAAACCGTCGACGCGATCCAGACCATGACCCACGACGTGCAAAACACTGCACTGATGATCGAGGGGCTGGCCGCTCAGGGCCGCGACATCGGCAAAGTGCTGGACGTGATCCGCGCCATTGCCGAGCAGACCAACCTGCTGGCCCTCAACGCCGCCATCGAAGCCGCCCGTGCCGGGGAGGCCGGGCGTGGCTTTGCGGTGGTGGCGGACGAGGTCCGGGCGCTGGCCCATCGCACCGCGCAATCGACCCAGGAAATCGAGAAAATGGTGGCCGGTATTCAGAACGGCACCGGTGAAGCGGTTTCGTCGATGCAACAAAGCAATCAGCGCACCCAAAGCACCCTGGAAATGGCCCGTGCGGCAGGTGTCGCCCTGGAACAGATCACTTCATCGATTCAGCTGATCAATGAACGCAACCTGGTGATCGCCAGCGCCTCGGAAGAACAGGCCCAGGTGTCCCGTGAAGTCGACCGCAACCTGGTAAACATCCGCGACCTGGCCACCCAGTCGGCCGCCGGTGCCAACCAGACCAGCGCCGCCACCCATGAACTGTCACGACTGGCGGTAGATTTGAACGCAATGGTGGCGCGTTTCGTGATTTGAGATAGGGTTGAAACTGGAACTCGCGCGTTAGGAGAAGTACATGCGCTATTCAGCCTTGACCCAACGAATCGACGGTGACGGAGCGGCAGCCTGGAAGATTCACGATCGAGCGCTGGAATTGCGCGAGCAGGGCGTCGACGTGCTGCTGCTGTCGGTCGGCGATCCGGATTTCGATACACCGCTGCCGATCGTCCACGCGGCCATCGACAGCCTGTTGGCCGGCGACACCCATTACTCGGATGTGCGCGGCACCCGTACATTGCGCAGCAGCATCGCCAGCCGTCATCAGCAGCGCTGCGGCCAGGAGGTGGACGCCGATCATGTGATCGTACTGCCCGGTGCGCAGTGCGCGGTGTATTCGGTTGCCCAGTGCCTGCTCGATCCGGGTGATGAAGTGATCATCGCCGAACCGATGTACGTCACTTATGAAGGCGTGTTCGGTGCCTGCGGGGCGAGCGTGGTGCCTGTGGCGGTGCGTCCGGAGAACGGCTTTCGGGTCGAGCCGGCGGATGTCGCGGCGCTGATCACCGCTAAAACCCGGGTCATTCTGCTCAACAGTCCGAACAATCCGTCCGGTGCCAGCCTTTCCTTGAAAAGCTGGCAGGAACTGGCGGCGCTCTGTGTGCAGCATGACCTCTGGCTGATCAGCGATGAGGTCTATAGCGACCTGTTGTATGAGGGCGAGCACATCAGCCCGGCCAGCCTGCCGGGTATGGCCGAGCGCACCGCGACCCTCAACAGTTTGTCCAAATCCCATGCCATGACTGGCTGGCGGGTAGGCTGGATGATCGGCCCGAAACCTCTGGCCGATCATGTGATGCATCTGTCGTTGTGCATGCTGTTCGGCATTCCGGATTTCGTTCAGAAAGCCGCGCAAGCAGCACTTGATAAGGATTTGCCGGAAGTGGCGCTGATGCGTGAGGAGTATCGCCAGCGACGCGATCTGGTGTGCGCGAGGTTGAGCGGTTGCCCCGGTATCCGGCCGATCAAGCCCGATGGCGGGATGTTTGTGATGCTCGATGTGCGCCAGACCGGGCTCGGCGCCCAGGATTTTGCCGAGCGGCTGCTGGAAGGTTATGGCGTGTCGGTGCTGGCCGGCGAAGCCTTCGGGCCGAGTGCGGCGGGGCACATACGCATCGGGCTGGTGGTGGACCAGGTGAAGCTGGCGGAAGCGTGTCGGCGAATTGCGTCCTGTGCGGCGGATTTGCTGCAGATGCGACGGGCCTGATCGCGCCATCGACTAATTTGATATTGATCAACTTCTGCATTGCTTTGCTGGCTAGACTGAAAATCAATACGACGTAACAAGTCGAGGTTGTACTTCATGTCCTGGTTCCGCCGGCACCGCCAACGCCTACTGCGCCTGATCCTCGCCGTATGGGGGGTTGCTGTGACCGTGATGGCAATCCAGGGGTGTCTGGTACAGCCGATTCACAATTTGGCCGCGCCACACAATGTCGAACAGCATCTGCTGGAGGGGCATGCGCTCCACGCCAATGGTTGCCTTCAAAACTGTGAGGACACTGCCACGGCGATAAAACCTGCATTGCAGATGCCAGCAGCGGATCCTGTCCACTGGGCTGCCCTGTTACTGCTAACGGCGGCAGTCCTGATTATGGTGTTTGATCCTGAGCAAAAATCCTCCTTCGCCGCTCTTGTACTGAAACGTCCCGCGCCACCCGAAAGCCCTGTACGTCTTACTTTCGTCCGTTTCAACGATTAACCCCTGTCTCAGAGTGGCAGAGCACGGGTTGCTCTGTCCTGCTGCGTCGCTGTTTCGCGACTCGGTTATTCCTGCTTATCCCCTCACAATCTCAGGAGTTCATCATGCAAGTGCATTCGAAATGGGTTCTGGCTGCCGTCTTGGCCAGCCGTGCATTCATGGTCTCTGCCGAGGATGCGCATCACCCGGCCGACGCGCCAGCCGACGCAACCGTGAGCACCGCCCCGGCATCGACGACCATGACCAAAGCCATGACCGAGCAAATGCAGAAAATGCAGGCTGCACATGACAAAGCAGCAGCGGCTGAAACGCCGGCTGAGCGCCAGTCCGCCTTGCAAGAAGGCATGAAAGCGATGCAGGACAGCATGGCCATGATGAGTAAGGAGCAGGGTGCGATGGGTTGTATGGGAGCTAAGGACAGTGAAGGCAAAGGGATGATGGACATGATGATGCAGATGATGGAGCAGCAGTCGTCCATGATGGAAATGCCGATGAAAAAGTGAATGTGCGGTAGAGCTGCTGCAAATGACATGGCTCTGGCGCTGGAGGGGTGAATGCAGCCAGCACCCCTCTGATGTTTGTTGTTGAGGAGCACCCACCATGAACCATACAGAATCGGCCTACGGTCTTTGGTCGCTGGTTATCATCAACTCATTGGTGTTTATCCTGTTTGCCTTCAGTTTCACCCGGCCCAGGACGAGCCGCGATTGGCGCTCATTCGGTATGTTCTCGGCGTTCCTGGTGGCTCTGTTTACCGAAATGTACGGTTTCCCGCTGACGATCTACCTGTTGATGCCCTGGCTCACTCGTCACTTCCCTGGCATCGACTTCCTTTCGCACGACGCTGGGCATTTGCTCGAAGTAATGATGGGGGGGAAGGTCAATCCACACTGGGGTCCATTCCACATTGTCAGCAACCTGCTGATCGCTGGAGGCTTCTGGTTATTGGCGGCCGCCTGGCGTGTGCTCTACAAGGCCCAAAGCACTGGCCAACTGGCGCTCGACGGACCGTATTTACGGATCCGTCACCCGCAGTACGCTGGCTTTGTGCTGATCATGTTTGGCTTTTTGTTGCAATGGCCGACATTGATCACCCTGGCAATGTTTCCAATTCTCCTGTTGGTCTACGCCAGGCTGGCGAAGCGAGAAGAGCAGGAGATGCTTGCGCACTTCGGTGATGCCTACCGAACTTACTGTGAACAGACTCCGGCATTCCTGCCCTGGTCAGCCCCCCACAGCCCCAACACTCCTACTGGTAGCCCTCCAGGCTCAGGAAAACAATCATGAACGCTCCCTGGAAAACCGGCATTTCTCTGGCCCTGACCATGGCCATTTCCTACACCATCTGTGCGTTGCTCTATGCGCTATGGCCGGCGCAGGGTATTGCTTTCCTCAGTGCCTTGTTCCATGGACTCGACTTCAGTCGTCTTCAAGCTCCGCAAGACTACAGTGTGGCGACTTTCGTCGGACCGCTGCTGGTCTTGAGTGTATGGGGCGCGTTGGTCGGTACCTTGTTTGCGTGGCTGTCCGCCAAGCTTCATGGCAGGCCTTGATAGCTGCTTCGAGTAGGAGGCCGTGATGAGCGAATCACACATGCAGCACAGCCAACACCAGCAGGCGCTTGCATCAGGGAAAATGGCGAAAGACCCGATCTGCGGGATGATGGTTGATATGACCATGGCGTTGTCACGAGAACGTGGCGGGCGCACCTATTACTTTTGCAGCGATAGTTGCGTGCGCATCTTCGAGTCGCCAGAAAATGAACTGAAGGCGATGAAAACCCGCGTGACTATCGCCCTGACCGGTGTATTGGCCTTGGCGCTGCTGCGTGCGGGCGCCTTCATCGCGCTGGCCGCGGGTGCCACCTTGCTGACTTGGGTGCCGATCCCGGCACTCCCTTGGTTCACGTGGGGTATCTGGCTATTCCTGCTGGTAACACCGGTGCAGTTCATCGGCGGCTGGAGTTTCTATAAGGGGGCGTGGAATGCCATTCGCACCCGTAGCATCAACATGGATTTTCTGATCGCCCTCGGCACATCGGTCGCCTATTTCTACAGTGTCGCGGTGTTGTTCTTCCCGGATGTCCTGCCGGTCAAGGTAGCCGAGCGCGACGTCTATTTCGAGGTGTCGGCGGTCATCATCGCCTTCGTACTGCTTGGCAGGTACATGGAGGAGATCATCAAGAAAAAATCCTCGGCGGCGGTGCGGCGCTTACTTGATCTCAAGCCTGCGATTGCGCATGTGATTCGTGACGGGCAAGAGGTCGACTTGCCTGCTGAAAACGTCATGGCCGGGGAGTTTCTGGTGGTCAAGCCTGGCGAGAAAATCCCCACCGATGGCGATGTCAGTGAAGGTCAGTCAACGGTGGATGAGTCCATGCTGACCGGCGAGTCGATGCCGGTCGACAAACACCCGGGCAGCCCGGTGATCGGAGGCACGCTCAATGGCAGTGGGGTGCTCACTTTCAAGGCGAGCAGGATCGGTGCCGATACCGCACTGGCGCAGATCATCAGGATGGTTGAGGAAGCACAGACCAGCACGGCACAGATCCAGCGGTTGGCCGATCAGGTCACGGGCTACTTTGTGCCGGCAGTGGTGACAGTCGCGATACTGGCCCTGATCGGCTGGTCTGTTGCGGGGAGTTTTCCGCAAGGGCTGTTGGCCTTTATCGCGGTGCTGATCATTTCCTGCCCCTGCGCCCTGGGCGTGGCGACGCCCGCCGCGTTAATGGTCGGTGTTGGCAAGGGGGCTGATAACGGCATCCTGATTCGCGGCGGCGAAGTGCTGGAGCGGGCAGAAAAACTGAGTACGGTGGTGTTCGACAAAACCGGCACCATTACCCGAGGCGAACCCAACGTAACCGATGTGATTTCGCTAGGCGCAGCGTCGGAACACGAGGTTTTGATGCTCGCCGCTGCTGTGGAGTCCGGTTCGGAACATCCGCTTGGTGCCGCGATTGTGCGCGCCGCCCGGCATCGCGATATCAGCCTGCCGAAAGCGAGCGACATCAAAGGGATCGCCGGTCACGGCATCGAAGGCAAGATCGACAATCGCACCCTCTGGCTGGGCAACCGGCGTTTATTCGCCCGCCAAGGCATTTCGACCGAGGCTGCCGAGGAGCACCTCATCCGTCTGGAAGCCGATGGCAAGACCGCCATGCTGGTCGGAGTCGATGACCGTTTGCTCGGTGTGATTGCTGTGGCCGATACCATTAAACCTGAAGCGGCCGAGGCTGTTGCGGCGTTGCTGGCCAGCGGCATCAAGGTCGTGCTGCTGAGCGGTGACAACCACCGTACTGCCGAAGCAGTCGCACGCCAGGTGGGCATCGAGCGAGTGATTGCCGAGGTTTTACCGAGCGACAAGGTCGCAGTGATCCGTCAATTGCAAAGCGAAGGGCAGGTCGTGGCCATGGTTGGCGATGGTGTCAACGATGCGCCTGCCCTGGCCACCGCAGACATCGGCATCGCCATCGGCTCGGGTTCCGATGTAGCCAAGGAAACCGGCGGCATCATCCTGCTCAAGAACGATGTGCGTGACGTGGTGACCGCGATCAAGCTGTCGCGCGCAACCATGGTCAAGATTAAACAAAACCTGTTCTGGGCATTCATCTACAACAGTATCGGCATTCCAATCGCGGCCTTTGGTGTGCTTAACCCCATCATCGCTGCCGCCGCCATGGCACTCAGCTCCCTGTCGGTGGTTGCCAACTCCGCACTGCTTAAACGTGCCCGTGTTGGTTTAAGCCAGGAGGCCACATCATGAAACGCGAAGTTTTGATTATCTGCCTTCTGACCAGTGTCGCGGGTATTGCAACGGCGATTTACCTGCTGGGGCTGACGGGCAAATCGTTGGCCATAGCAGCGATATTCCTGCTATGCCCGGTCTTGGTCGGGGTGCAACTTTTTCGCGGCGTCCGCCAATTCGATAAGGACATGGCCGAGGCCCGTCGCAAACCCCACAGGAGGAATCAGTTATGAGACGCCATTATGTTCCCCATCGCAGCGCCGGCCGTGTCAACGGGTTCTTCCTCGGCTTTCTTGCCATCGCCGGGTACTTCCTGTTGACCGAGCACCGGGCCCACGTCATTCCCTACTTGCCATTCCTGCTGTTGCTGGCCTGTCCGCTCATGCATTTGTTCATGCATCGTGGACACGGTGGGCATGGCGGTCACGAACAGGCCAATCGCGGTGAGCATGACGCGCACGGTGGCTGCTGCGGCCATCAGCACCGCGACGATCACGCAGGCCATGCGCCCGAATCCGGTAGTCAGCCGGACGGCGCGACGCAACGCCCAGACCTATGAGTGCCGTGCCGTATATCGCATGAGACCCTGCCTGCGTGCAGTGAGGGCAGTAGTATGGTGAACAAGTCCTGGATAGTGGCTTCTTCAGCGAATCGACTTACTGCGCCAAGGCGCCGAAAGGAGTGTGCTCATGCCGATACGCAGTGTGCTTGAGTTACGCGTCCGCCGGCTCGGCATTGATACCCACCAGCAGCCGGTGGCGTTCATGCCACGGGATTGTCACGTCTGCCGCTCGGAAGGTTTTTCCGCCTTGTCACGTATTGAACTGGTCAAAGGCACGCGTCGCGTCATCGCGACGCTGATGGTGGTGGATGGACGGTGGATAGCCGGCGGTGAGGTTGGGCTATCGGAATCGGCCTGTCGGCTGCTCGGTGCTCAGGAGGGTGAAAGCGTTGCCGTGCGTCACCCGGCGCCGGTAGAGTCGATGAGCGCCGTGCGCGGGAAGATCTATGGAAGTGCGCTGTCGCGGGAGGCGCTGACCGCGATCGTGAATGACATCGATGCCGGCCGATTCAGCGATGTGGAGCTGGCGGCCTTTCTAACCGGCTGTACCGGTAACCAACTGTCGCTCACCGAGATCCGCTATCTGACCGAAGCCATGGTTGAAACCGGCGAGCGTCTGCACTGGGACCGGTCACCGGTGCTGGACAAGCACTGCGTCGGTGGGCTGCCGGGGAATCGGACCACGCCCATCGTGGTGGCCATCGTCGCGGCCAACGGCCTTTGCATACCCAAGACTTCCTCCCGCGCCATTACCTCGCCAGCGGGTACAGCCGATACCATGGAGACCCTGGCCCCGGTCGCTCTCGATTTGCCGGCGATGCGCAAGGTCGTGGAGCAAGAAAACGGTTGTGTCGTGTGGGGCGCGGCCGTGCAACTGAGCCCGACCGATGATGTCATGATCCGGGTCGAACGAGCCCTGGACTTGGACAGCCAAGGCCAGTTGGTGGCCTCGGTGTTGTCGAAGAAACTGGCGGCCGGTGCCAGTCATGTGTTGATCGATATCCCGGTCGGCGCCACCGCGAAAGTACGCGATCTGCCGGCGGCGATAAAACTGCAAACGCTGTTGGTCGAGGTCGGCGGTCGGCTTGGCCTCAACGTCAAGGTGCATGTCTCGAACGGTGATGGCCCTGTTGGGCGGGGTATCGGTCCGGCATTGGAAGCGTGCGATGTGCTGGCGGTGCTGCGCGGCGATGCGCAGGCGCCGCCGGACTTGCGTGAGCGTACCCTCGACCTCGCCGGTCTGTTACTGGAAATGGCCGGCAAGGCGCCGACCGATAGTGGCTATGCGCTCGCCGCCACAACCTTGGCGAGCGGTAGTGCCTGGCGAAAATTCCAGGCCATCGCGAACGCCCAGGGCGGACTGCGAGAGCCACCGCAGGCGCGCTATAGGCACCCGGTCCTGGCCGGCCGTGAAGGTCGTGTGTGCCGCATCGACAACCGCGTACTGTCGCGCATCGGGAAATTGGCCGGGGCACCAGCGGCCCCCGCGGCCGGGCTGGTACTCGGTACGGCGCTCGGAGAACGGGTCGAGGCCGATCAGCCGCTCTATACCGTGCATGCCGAAAGCCCGGGCGAACTGGCCTATGCGCTGGAGTATGCACAGCAGCACCCGGAACTCTTCTTCATCGAGGAGGATGCGCCATGAATCCCCTGCTGTTTTGTCTCGACGGCAATCTGGCTTTACAGACTGGGCTGGCGGCGGCTGCGAGGTTGCAACCTGCCGTCTGCCAATTGAGGCAGTTTCCCGACGAGGAAAGCTACGTACGTGTGTTGAGCGACGTGCAGGGCCGTGACGCGGTGATTCTGTGCAGCCTGCACGGTCCGGACAAACGGTTCATACCGCTGTGCTTCCTTATGGAAACCCTGCGCGAGATGGGTACTCGCTCTGTGGGCCTGGTTGCTCCCTACTTGGCCTATATGCGCCAGGACCAGCGTTTTCATCCGGGTGAGGCTGTCAGCGCGCGTCTGTTCGCTGCTCTGTTGGCTCCGCACATCGACTGGTTGGTGACGGTGGATCCGCACCTGCATCGTATCCATGATCTAGGCACCCTATACCCGGTACCGCATCGAGTCGTACATGCCGCGCCGGCCCTGGCAGCCTGGATCCCCGGCAAGATCGCCCGACCTTTGTTGATCGGTCCGGACAGCGAAAGCGAGCAATGGGTATCGGAGGTCGCCCGGCTGGCGAAAGCACCATTCATCGTGCTGCAGAAAATGCGACTCGGCGATCGGGAGGTCGCGGTCTCCGTGCCCGATATCCAGCGTTGGCGAGAACACACCCCGGTGTTGATCGACGACATCATTTCGACGGGGCATACCCTGCTCGAAACCGCCGGGCACCTGCAACGAGCAGGCATGCGCCCACCGGTGGCCTTGGCGGTGCACGGAGTGTATGCAGAACACGCCCAACGCGACCTGCAAGCGGCCGGCATTCAGGTCTTCACCAGCAATAGCATCCGGCACGCCAGCAACGCCATCGATCTGTCGACACTGCTTGCACAAGCCATCAAGGAGCTTGCCCCATGACTTCCGTACTCACTCATCACGGGCACTCACGGGCTGATCGCAAACAGCGCCGTCGTGCACGAGGTACTGAGTAGACGCGATCGATCGGAAGATAACGCGGAGAGGAACATGAGCGACAGGACCCGGTTCGTCATTATTGCCTGCGAACGCTTGCACCGGATGAGCGAGGTCGAAATGTGTGAACACAAGGGGATCGGTCATCCGGACAGCCTGTGCGATGGTGTCGCGGAAGCCGTGTCGTTGGCGCTCAACCGCGCGTACCTGCAAGCCTATGGACGCATTCAGCATTACAACGTCGACAAGGCCTTGTTGATCGGCGGCCAGAGCCAGCCGCACTTTGGTGGTGGACTATTTCGCGGTCAAACAGTCAATCACGGAGCATTTACGCGCGATCCTGGCGAGCCCCTGTGATCTAGCCGTCAATACACTCGATGATACGATCGCGATCGGCGTAGACGGGATTTACCTGACCGTCACCGGGTTGAGCGCAGAGCAGGGGGACGACGGCCAAGTCGGACGCGGTAACCGCATGAACGGCCTGATCACACCTTGCCGTAGCATGCCGCTTGACCTCTCCACGCCTGCCCATTCACCAGATTCACCGGCCGCTCACCCGCCAACGCCGCCAACAAATTTTCGACCGCACAAGTCGCCATCGCCTCCCGCGTCTCATGGGTCGCCGAACCGATATGCGGCGTCGCCACCACATTGTTCAACTGCAACAACGGCGAGTCATGGCGCAGCGGTTCGCGCTCGAACACATCCAGCCCGGCAGCGCGAATCCGGTTCTGCTGCAACGCCTCGATCAACGCCGCTTCGTCCACCACCTTGCCCCGTGAAATATTGATGAAGATGCTCTGCGGGCGCATCAAGGCGAACTCCCTGGCGCCGATCAGCTTTTCGGTTTCAGCGGTCAGTGGCAAGGTCAGGCAAATGAAATCGGACTGCTGCAACAACTCGGTCAGGCTACGGTATTGCGCATTGAAGCGCTGCTCCACCGCCGGTTTCGGCGAATGGCTGTGATACACAACCGGCATGCCAAAACCGAAATGCCCACGCTGCGCCAACGCCTCGCCAATCCGCCCCATGCCGATGATGCCCAGCGTCTTGCCATGCACATCGCTGCCGAAATGCGCCGGGCCAATGTTGCGGTTCCACTGGCCGGCGCGAACCATGTTCGCCAGTTCCACCACGCGTCGGGCGGTGGCCAGGATCAGCGCGAAACCGGTGTCGGCGGTGGTCTCGGTCAACACATCGGGGGTGTTGCTGAGCAGTATCCGCCGTTCGGTCAGGTAGTCGATGTCGTAGTTGTCGACCCCGACGGACACACTGGCAATCGCTTCCAGGTTCGGTGCCAGGTCCAGCAACCCGGCATCGAGTTTCAGACTGGCGCCAAGCAACCCTTGGGCGCGGGGCAGGGCCTGGCGCAGCTTGGCCAGGCCTTCGGCGTCGAGGCTGTCGATCAGCGTCACCTCGGTCTGCTCATGCAAGCGAGCCATCAGCAGCGGCGAGAGTTTCTTGTACAGCACAACCTGCTTTTTCATATCAACATCCATTCAGGAATGAGCCGCCACCGGCCGGGGCGCGGCGGCTTTGGCCACGACCCGGTCACTGGCGCCGGGCTTGAGGAAAATCGTCAGCACCACCGACACCAGCAACGCGCCGCTCATCAGCAGATAAGACGCACCGGGCGATCCGGTGGAGCTGTTCAGGTAACCGACCAGATAAGAGCCGCCAAACGAACCGAGCGCGCCCATGCTGTTGATCAACGCCATGGCTCCACCGGCCACGTTGGCCGGGAGGATTTCTGGAACGATGGCGAAGAACGGCCCGTACGGGGCGTACATGCAGGCACCGGCAATCACCAGCAGGGTGTAGGACCACCAGAAATGCTCCGCGCCCAGCGCGTAGGAGCCGTAGAACGCAATCGAGGCGATCAGCAGCGGAGGCCAGACGAAGCGTTTGCGCTTCTGCAACTTGTCCGAGCCCCAGGACACCAGCAGCATGCCGATCACTGCCGCCAGGTACGGCAGCGCCGACAGCCAGCCCGCTTCGATCATGTCCATTTGCGCGCCGGCCTTGAGGATCGATGGCAGCCACAGCACGAAACCGTAGACGCCGATGCTCCAGCAGAAGAACTGCAAGGCGAGGATGATGACTTTTGGCGAACGGAAGGCTTCGGCGTAGTTTTTCACCGCTTTGATGCCGACCTGTTCGGCGGCCAGGGCACTTTCCAGGTCCTGCTTTTCCTGGTCGTTCAGCCACTTGGCCTGGGCCGGACGGTCATCAGCCAGACGCCACCAGATAAACGCCCACAACACTGCCGGCAAGCCTTCGATGATGAACATCCAGCGCCAGCTGAAATGCTGGATCAGGTAGCCCGAGACCACCGACATCCACAGCATCGTCACCGGGTTGCCGAGGATGAGGAAGGTGTTGGCGCGCGAGCGTTCGGCACGGGTGAACCAGTGGCACAGGTACACCAGCATCGCCGGCATCACCGCCGCTTCGACCACTCCGAGCATGAAACGAATGACGATCAGCCAGTAGGCGTTGGAGACGATCCCGGTCAAGGTCGCCAGGGCACCCCAGAGAATCAGGCTGACGAAAATCAGCTTTTTCACGCTGTGCTTCTGGGCGTAGATCGCACCTGGAATCTGGAAGAAGAAATAGCCGAGGAAGAACAGTGCGCCGAGCAGGGAAGACAATCCCGGGGTGATCATCAGGTCCTTGGCCATCCCGGAGGCGGCGGCGAACCCGTAGTTGGCGCGGTCCAGATACGCCAGGCTGTAGGTGATGAACACGATGGGCATGATGTACCACCAGCGGCGGGTGGCCAGTGTTGCGGTTTTCATAGTGATGCTCCTGAGCTTGTTGTTTTTGTCGCAGCAGGTAACGGAGTCTGATTCAAATTTTTACGGTAATAGTGAGGGCCCCTTCGCGGGCAAGCCTCGCTCCTACGGGCGTACACCCCGAACCCTGTAGGAGCGAGGCTTGCCCGCGAACGGCGTCCTCAAATTCAGCATCCATTTCGGCCCGGGTGGGCAAGCCTTCCATATCCCCACGGCTCTGCACCGCGCGGCTGCCGATCCAGTTGGCACGCTGCACGGCTTGGGCAACGCTGTGGTTTTCCAGCAGGGCGCTGATCAGGCCAACGGCGAACCCGTCACCGGCACCGACCGTATCGACCACCGTTGCCACGGGCACGCCTGCAACGAAACCTTCATCCTGATGGGTTCGGTAATAGGCGCCTTGCGGGCCAAGCTTGATCGCCACGGCTTCGGCGCCCTGGTCGAGGTAAAACGCCGCGATGTCGGCAGGGTCTTCAAATCCGGTGAGCAACCGTCCTTCGCTCAACCCCGGCAGCACCCAATGGGCGAGGGCGGCGAGGCGGTTGATCTCGCTGATCATCTGCTGTTCGCTGGCCCACAGGCTCGGCCGCAGGTTGGGGTCGAACGACACGCTACGCCCGGCTTCGCGCATGCGGGTCATCAGTTCGAAGGACATTGCCCGGGCCGACGCGGATAGCGCTGGAGGAATGCCGGTGGCATGCAAGTGCCGGGCGTTGAGCAGCGACGGGGAAATCGACTGCACCGACAAATGACTGGCCGCCGAGCCACGACGGAAATACTCGACCACCGGATCGCTGCCATCATCGGTGCGGGACTTGAGCTGAAACCCGGTGGGGTGTGCCGGGTCGATGTCGACATGGCTGCAATCCAGGCCTTCGTTCTCCAGCGTATCGATAACGAACTTGCCGAGCGAGTCCGCGCCCACCCGGCTCAGCCAGGTGACGTTAAACCCCAGTCGCGACAGGCCAATGGCGACGTTGCTGTCGGCACCGGCAATGCGCTTGTGGAAGTGGCCGACGTCGGCCAGTTCACCGTTTTGCTCGGCAACGAACATCGCCATGGTTTCGCCGAACGACAGAATATCGATCTCAGACATGCGCAGGCTCCAGGCGGGGTTGACCGAGGCGGGCGAGGGTGGCGACGTGCTCGGTGGTCAACTGCACCAGGTCATCGCCTTGCAGCGGATATTCCACCGCGCGCATCACGTTATGGGGCATGTGCCGCAACAATTGTTGCCACAGATGCAAGTCACTGGCCGCCGGTGGTACCGCCACCAGTTTGCCGTCGACCCGACGCGCCACTGCTTTGCAGTGCACGTAGCCGACATGTCGACCGAGCATTCGCGCGGCGCTGGCGGCGGACTGATCCTGCCATTGCCAGTTGCCGATATCGAAGGTCATTTTGATCGGCAACTTGTGCTGCTCGACGTCGGCGAAGAAGCGCTGGAACGGTTCGATGCGGCCGCCGTGCAAGGTCTGGTCGTTTTCCACCAAAAGCTGCACCGGGCTCTGTTGCAACACATGCGCCAGTGTTTGCAGGTCGTTGTTGTCGGTGAAATAACCCAGGGAGACTTTCAGCCATTGTGAGCCGAATGCCTCGGCGCGTTGCAGGGTCGAGAGCAGTTCCGGGTTGGGCGCCGATTGCCCGGCCAGCCACAACTCCAGCGGCGAGGAATACACGCTTTCCAGGCCCCGGTATTGCGTGGCATCGGCCAATTGCGCGGGGTCTTCAAGGGTCAGCAGCTCTTCGCGCCATTCAATGTGCGTGGCACCGGCAGCGGCCAGAACCTCGACAAAACTGCCTTGGCCGCGTTGGCGCACAAGCTCGGCGCCGTAGCTGGACAGGCTGATGGAAACGGGTGGTTTGTTCATTGTTATCACCTCTGAAACCGGTTTCATTTTTGTTCAAAAAAAATATCAGTGAGTGATGTGTTGTTCTTTCGGGCCTCTTCGCGGGCAAGCCTCGCTCCTACAGGGGCGTGGGTGTAAATCCGTAGGAGCGAGGCTTGCCCGCGAAGAGGCCTTCAAATTGGAACACCCCCCGTGGTCGACCCCCGCACAATCAACCGTGCCGGAAAATCCAAAGTCCGCACCGGCCCGTCATCCCCACGCAAACGCTTGAGCAAACACTCAAACGCACTCGCGCCAATGTCCTCGGTCGGCTGGGCGAGGGCGGTAATCCCGCTGCCCACCAGCGGATACCAATCCAGATCATCCAGGGCGATCAACCCGACATCCTCAAACAGGTTGCACTGCAATTCACGCAACGCATGGGTGCCGGCCAGCGCGGCGATACCGTTGGCGCAAAACAGCGCTTTCGGGCCAGGGCCGGGAGTGTTCAGGAAGGTTTTCAGCTGCGAGGTCAGTTCGCTGCCGGTTTCAACTACCATGCCCGTTAAAGCAGGGCGTTGCTGTATCTGCGCTTTGAAACTGCTGACCCGCTCGATCCGCGAACTGGTGCCGTCAAACGGCTCCGTCACCATCAGCACATCGCGATAACCGCGTTCTTCAAGATGGGCCATGGCGATCTCGACGGCAGCGGGATTGTCCAGCCCCACCAGATCACTCTCAAGCTGCTCGACTTTGCGATCCACCAGCACCATCGGCATTTCCCGATGCAACTCGCGCAATTCGTCGCGGTGATGGCCGAGGGTATTCACGATCAAGCCTTCAATGTTGTACGAGCGCAGCAACGCCAGGTGCTGACGCTCCTGCTCGTCATCGCGATCGGTGTTGCACACCACCAGGCTGTAGCCGTGCCGACGGCAGGCGGTTTCCACGCCATGCATCACGGCAATCGAATAAGGGTTCCGGATATCGGCCACCAGCATGCCGATCAGCCGGGTGCGCCCGCGTTTCAGGCCGCGGGCCATCTGGTTCGGCCGGTAGCCCAGTTCGGCAATGGCCTGCTCGATGCGCAGGGCCGTGGCATCGGAGAGCAGGGCGCGGTCATCGCCGATGAAGCGCGAGACGCTGGCCTTGGAGACGCCGGCGTGTTCGGCGACGTCGAGCATGGTGACGCGGCTGCGTTGGGCGGCGGAGAAGTCGTTCATGGATTGAGTCTTCTTGTTATCTGAAACCGGTTTCAGGAAACACCAGATTCTTTGGTTGCGTCAAGTGAAAACGCTTTCAGTCAAGGTGCTCGAAAAGATCGAATCCGACAAACGGTATCAATACCTGTCAGATCTGACAGTAGGAAAATCTTCTGTTGAAGCGCCTAATTTTCCCGACAGAACAGCAAAAGAAAGTGCCTTGATTTCTCGAACATCTCGTATCAATCGGTGATGGAAAAATGATTTCGACACCCACTAATCAAACCACTAAGACGCCTATAGGTGTACTGGCACAACCGCTTTCAGTTGAAGGGATCGAGGACAGTGATCTAGCCGGTCATGTTCCTCGCGAGATTTTGAAAACCGGGACTCGAATTGTAATTCCGTATTGGCTGGATCCACTGCCTAATGATCGACTGTGGGTGATCAAACGTCAGAATGGTGTGGAGGATACTCTTTATAACGTTAAATACCCGACCCCCCTGACGGATAAGGAATTGTATTTCGATCTGACGCCAACTCATTTGGCAGTCGACGGCAGTATGTTTCTCTATTACGTACTCTGGAAAGGGGATGGCGGTAACGACGATCGCTCACCAGATCGAAAACTAACCATCGATCACACGCCTCTTTTAACCTTTCTGGAACCCTTGGCGGTTCATGCAACACTCTGGGGGTATCTGAATAACAATACGAATCCTCCATTGACAAGTGGCGCCACTCTCCGCGTTCGCCCCCTGATTAACATTGCTCTGCCCGGATATGTCGCAGTGATTATCTGGAGGGGATACCGGAGCCTCAATGGAAGTGGTCCTGAAGTGACAGAAGTTTATGGGCGTTGGGAGAAAATACTTTCCGAGACAGACATAACAAATGGCTTCAATCATGTAGTGCCGTTTCAAAAGCATATAAGTTCGTTGTTTGATAATGATTCCGCTGTTTTCATCTGCCAGTTGTTTGACGGCGGCAGGATCATTGCTGGGTCAGAACAAGGACTGGTGAAAATCGATCAAAAAATACCTGGAAAACCTGGCCCTTCCGGCCTGAACGCGCAAGGAGATACACTGATGACAATGCAATTCGTACCAAAAGTGCAGCGCTCCACTTCTACTGTTTCCTCAGGTGGTGGGGTTCTTTCGACTTTTGCAATAAATGGTCTGATAAATGGTTTTATCCCAAAAGCAATGTTTGATACTAAGGCCCTCATTGTGGATGTTGATCGTCCGCCAGATGAGCTGGAACAAGATAGTATGGATTTTAAGTACCGCGAAAAAGGATCCCTGGCTTGGATAGACTATCCAGAGACCTTCTTTCTTGGCCCAGTCGCCAGCCGGCCTCCGACCCCTATTCCGGTGACCTTGAATGCAGACCTGTTTAAGGAATTAGCTACGTCACTTGGCCCGACTGTTTGGGAAATCATGTTTGAATTTTTCAAAGACAATGGCGGTAATGGAGACCCCTCCAACATCGTGGAGGCTATATCTGACGACACTGCACCGGTCAATACAAAAAATCCACCCAGAAAAATAAAGCCGACACCCGTTCCAAATTTTGCCAATGGCACCCCGCTTCCGCAGCGGATTATTGACAAGACCTGGATAGATGCAAATACGGATATGAATTTTACGGTGAGTGTCGGTTACTTCGGGCGTCGTCCCGACGACATGCTGACCGTCTGGCTCATCTCTGGTATGCAAAAAGTCCAGGTCTATAACGCCACCGTCAATGCTACCGGTGCATTTAGCATTCCTAGCAGCGCGTTGCTTCAATTCCTGAATGGACGCGTCAATATGAGTTATCGGTGGGACGATTGGCTCGCTAATCAAGGCGAAGAATCTGTTTCCACGCCGATTCTGACATTGGCATTACCGCAAGCGCCATTGGCCAAAAAAGCACCTTTGGTGCCAAAGACCGATCCAAACTACACCACGCCGCTCTATTGGGAAGACTTTGCAAACGCGATTACGGCTATCGTCGAAAACGCATTTATCGAACACGCGGAGCCGGGAGATCAAGTTTTTGCGGTGATTACGGATCCCCTCGATGTCACCAATTTTTTCGAGACTGCCAAACAACCTTGGGCTAACGCTAATCTGTCTTTTGATCTTGACTTCGCAGATCTTTATCCGAAATTTGCCAATACTGATGACCCCATGGACCTCACGATCCATTACGAAATAGAGCGCGCCGGTCTTACGCCTAATGCAGTTTCACCGACTGCAACCTTTACGTTCGATTCGCGTGTCGCTGGTGTAATACCTCCAAACCCGCCTGATCTGGAGAACCCGGATCTCCAACTACCGGTTGTAACGGGAGTTTCCAATGTTCCAGACGTTATTGCGGCTACTGATCGCGACAAGCCAGGTACATTCACAGTGAAGAACGGTCTTACAGATCCGGATATTTTACCGGAGCATGAGGTCAAGTGTTACTTGGGTAACGCTACAATACCTTTTGAAACATTTAGCCCGCTCGTAGCTGTACAGGGTTTTTCTGTTCCGATCCCGGCCAATGTAATGGCCACGTTGACACCTCCCAGCGATACAGCTCGCTACACTATCGAGATAACCGGATTAGGTAAAAACGTAAACAAATCCTTGACGAAGACAGTGGTCGTCAATCAGATTCCGGTCGTGCTGCCGGATCCTACAATCAGAATCCGTAATCCTGCAGTGCGCGACTATATCGAGTGCTATGGGATGAGGAGTCCTACCAGTGGTTATGTACTCGGATTGCAGGTCGCAAAGACCACACTATTGCCGCAGGGCACGATTATCACGGCGCATTTTGAAGCGCACTCAAATGCGACGGGTAACGCGTTGATTACCGGTACGGCTAACTCAGCAACTTACACCATCCAGGCTGCCAACATACCTGACGTTGCTGGCGTAGGTACTGCTGCAAACTTCAAGGCTGCCCAGCCGAGGCAAGGTGCACTTGCATGGGGTAAATACTGGATTACAGCCCAGAATGGCCTGCAATCATCAACTCCGGTCATCAAACCTTTGGATACTATCAATAGCAGCTTCCAATATTGCGACCTGGCACTAGCTCCAGTCTAGCGCTGTCTCCGTAGTATTGGTATTGCCGGTATCGCGAGGGAGATTCGATTGCCTCTCTCGCGATTTTTACCACTATCAAAGAGGAGGAAATCGAGGTTGCCTTCACTCTGGAAGGATAAGTCGTCGTGCATATAAGGACTATTCCTACATTAAACATTCGGTTTTCTAATTAGGCTGTCGGACGTTTTTTAGGTGGGAGTTTTCAACACTGCCAAAAAACAGCTTCTGTATTCGTGCAGGTTTGAGGAACGACCCATGTCCACTTTTTTTCTTTCTAAACACCCGAATACCATCAGACTGATGATGGTGGCGACAATGATCGCCGCGCCTGAGGCCTATAGCCGAACCCTGTTGCCAGGCGAAAGTGAAGTGGTCACCAATCCACCTGCGCCGGAAGCCTGGGTGGTGTCCCAGGGGGGAACGCTGACCGTCAACAACGCGACAGCGCTGACCATCAGCTCACAAAATGCCAATGTCGTTTTCAACGGTGGTCAGAGCCAGCGAATCGATGCCAACACCTCCTCGTTGAATATGTCCGGCGCTACGGTCAACAGCGCGGCGGGCCGAGGTGCCATTCAACTGATCGACAGCAACGCAACGATCGACAACTCGACCATCACCAGCACCAACAGTTTCGGGCTTTTGCTGGGACGTAACATCAGCACCCCTGCATCCTCTTCTGCCACCGTGACTGGTAACAGTGTCATCACCGGCGCGATTGGCGGCGTACAAGCGGTAGGTTTTGCCGTACTTAACCTTACAGACTCCACTGTCGTCGGCACGGGGGCCACCAGTTATGGTGTGCAGTTGGGCGGCGCAACACTTTCAGCGACGGGCAGCACGATTACCGGCGCACAAGACGGCCTGCAAATCGTGACCGACACGGTAGGTGTCAACGCCAGCACTGTGATGCTCAACCATACCCGCGTTACAGGCGGAACCGGATCGGCCATCGTGGTGGGCTCCTCTGGCGGTGCCGGGACTGTCGCCACCATCAATGTCAGCGGCAATTCCGAACTGGTCGGCGGCGATGGATCGGTATTGCGCGCGATCAATCGCTCCACCGCCAATTTCAATGTCGACGGCAGTACCCTGACCGGCGATGTAATTGCCGAGACCGGCAGCACGGTTGCACTGCTGATGCAGAACGCTGCCACGCTCAACGGCAATCTGCAGAACGTCACCCAGTCCAGATTCGACACCGGTAGTATCTTGAACGGTAATGTACAAGCGGTCGCGGGAACGGCGGCCATGGTCAGCCTGGACAACCGCTCGGCCATCAACGGCAACGTAGACAACGTCGCCAACCTTTCACTGAACAACTCAAGCATGCTGACCGGCAACGTCAACAGTGATACCAATGGCAGCGTACTGTTGGACAACGGCTCGGTACTGACCGGTCAAATCAACAACTCCGCCAATCTGAATATCAATAACTCAGCGCAATGGGTAATGACCGGCGACGGCAGCGTGCAACGTCTGGCGTTGAATAACGGCGTGGTTCGCATGGGCACGAACGAGCAATTTCAGCAACTGAATGTGGGCGAGCTTTCCGGTAACGGCACCTTTGTGATGGGCACCGACCTGGGCAATGGCAACACTGATTTCCTGAACGTCACAGGCAACGCCAGCGGACAACATCAACTGCGAATCTCCGCCACCGGCACCACACCGGTCACTGCCGAACCGGTGAAGGTCGGTAACATTGCATCTGGTGACGCGAGCTTCTCGTTGGGTAGTCGCGACACCGTGGACGCCGGCACATTTGTCTACAGGCTAACGAAGGAAGGTCAAGGCTTGTACCTGAATCCGGACAAGGAAACGGTCAGTACCTCAAGCAATACCGCTTTGGCGCTGGCTGGCAGCGCGCGCAGTTTGTTGAATGCCGAAATGAACATGCTCAATGATCAGATCGGTGATCGCGGGCTCAGTGCCCGGCCCGAGGCTTCGATGCGGGCGGCCAGCGATAGCGACACCACAAAGCTGAGCAACAGTGTGTGGGTTCGCACTTACGGCAATCAATACAGCGTCGATAACGCCTATGGCGATGGCTACACGCAAAACCAGACCGGCATCACCGGCGGCGCCGATACATTGGTGGATCTTGGCGGTCGCTCGTGGGTATTGGGCGGGTTCGTCGGGTCTAGCCATACCAAAATGGATCTCAAATACGGTTCCAGCGCGACTGTCGAGAGTGTGAACGCCGGTGTTTACGGCAGCACGTTCGATGTTGAAAGCGGCGTGTTCGTCAATGTCATGGCCAAGATCAACCAGTTCGACAACAAGGCCAAAGTCACCATGAGTGATGGCACTCGGGCCAAGGGTGATTACACGGCCTTGGGCGCCAGCGGTTCGGTGGCGGTGGGCAAACATATTCGCCTCAAGAACAACTATTTCGTCGAACCCCAGGTGCGGGTTTCGACCGGCGTGACTCAAAGTGACAGTTATCGTTTGGACAATGGCCTTGAAGTTAAAGCCGACACCATGCGTTCTTTGCAGGGCAATGTGGGCGTCAGAGGCGGACGTGTGATCAGCCTCGAAAATGGCAGTCTGCTGGAGCCAAGTCTGTCGGCGGGGGTTAACCACGAGTTTGTGAAAACCAACGAGGTTAAAATCAACGACGACAGTTTCGATGATGACCGCGCCAGTAGCTCAATTGAGTACGGCGCAGGTGTGAAGTGGACACCGGCTCAACGCAACTGGCAGGTTTCCGGCCAGGTCGGTGGCAGTAAAGGCAACACTGTCAGTCAGGATTGGAGCGGTAGTTTGAGAGTGAGCTATTTCTTCTGATGAACGTTGCTTCAATGACATGACCTATAAAGATGCCCCGACACTGTCGGGGCATCTTTTTTTTTACGGCCATCAGCCAAACAGACCCGCTGCGATATTGATTGAAAACCCGAGAATCGCCGTGTTGAACACAAACCCGATCAACGATTGCGCCAGCACGATCTTACGCAATTCCCGCGTGGCCACGCCGACATCCGCCGTCTGCACCGCCACACCGATGGTGAACGAGAAGTACAGGAAGTCCCAGTAATTGGGGGTTGTCAGCCCTTCGGCAAATCGCAACGCAGGTTCCTTGCCTTCCCAGGTGTAATACAACCGGGCGTAATGCACGCTGAAGATCACCCCGATCAACAGCCACGAGCCGATCACGGTCAACCCGGTGAAGCCGTAGTGCAACAGCCGGTGATAAGCGTCCAGATCCTTGCTGCCCGCCAGTTGGAGGGTAATGGCGGCGAGGCTGGCCAGTGCGGCCATGCTCACGGTGAACAGCACCAGCCCGGCGTTTTCGTCCTCGACTTCGGCAATGCGTTTCACGTCGTCGGCTTTGGAGCGCATGGTCAGCCAGATGATCAGTGCCAGATACGTCCAGACCCCGGCGTTCCAGCCGATGAGGATTTTGCCGAGGATCGAATCGGCCGGAGCCAGAATGCCTGCCGCGACGCCAAGGGTGGCGGCGGCGGACAGGCGAGGGTGGGTGCGGGCGAGTAGGGGCATGGAGGCTCGATGTGTCTGGGTTTTGCAAACACCATAGCCCAGCGCAGTCCGTTGTGACCACAACGACACATCCCCCGTAGGAGCGAGGCTTGCCCGCGAAATGGCCGTAACATTCAACGTTGATGTTGACTGATACACCGCCTTCGTGGGCAAGCCTCGCTCCTACAGGGGTGTGTCGTTATTTAGATGTTCTTATGGCGCTTGCGCACCAACCTCATCACCACCACAAAAAACACCGGCACAAACACCACCGCCAGCGTCGCGGTGATCATCCCGCCGATCACCCCGGTGCCGATCGCTTGCTGGCTCGCCGAGCTGGCCCCGGTGGCAATCGCCAACGGCACCACGCCGAGGATGAACGCCAGCGACGTCATGACAATCGGCCGCAACCGCAGGCGCGCGGCTTGCAAGGTTGCGTCGACCAGATCGTGGCCTTCGTCATAAAGGCTCTTGGCGAACTCGATGATCAGGATCGCGTTCTTCGCCGACAGGCCGATGATGGTGATCAGCCCAACCTTGAAGAACACGTCGTTGGGCATTCCGCGCAGCGTCACCGCCAGTACCGCACCGAGCACACCGAGCGGCACTACCAGCAACACCGACGTTGGAATCGACCAGCTCTCGTACAGCGCCGCCAGGCACAGGAACACGATCAGCAGCGACAGCCCGAGCAGAATCGGTGCCTGACTGCCGGACAAACGTTCCTGCAACGACAACCCGGTCCATTCCTGACCCAACCCCGCCGGGCCTTGCGCCACCAGCCGTTCAATTTCCGCCATGGCTTCGCCGGTGCTGTGACCGGGCGAAGGCTCGCCGGAAATGCTGATGGCCGGGTAGCCGTTGTATCGGGTCAATTGCGCCGGGCCCTGGGTCCAGTTGGCGCGGACGAAGGCCGACAACGGCACCATTTTTCCAGCGTTGTTGCGCACGTGAATCTTCAGCAGATCGGCGACCTGACTGCGTTGATCGCCTTCGGCTTGGACCACCACCCGTTGCATCCGTCCCTGGTTGGGGAAGTCGTTGATGTAGGCCGAACCCACGGCGGTGGACAGTACGTTGCCGATGTCGGCAAAGGAGATGCCCAAGGCATTGGCTTGCTTGCGGTCCACGATCAGTTGCACCTGCGGCGCTTCGGCCAAGGCGCTTTCGCGCACGTTCATCAGGATCGGGCTCTTCTCGGCGGCGGCGAGCAATTCGCTGCGCGCCTGCATCAGCGTGGCGTGGCCGAGGCCGCCGCGATCCTGAAGGCGGAACTCGAAACCGCTGGAGGTGCCGAGACCGTCAACCGGCGGCGGCAGCACCGAGAAAGCCATGGCGTCCTTGATCTGACTGAGGGCTGCGTTGGCCCTGTCGGCAATCGAACTAGCGGAATCATCGCTGCCACGATCCGACCAGTCCTTGAGCGTGGTGAACGCCAGCGCAGCATTCTGCCCGCTACCGGAAAAGCTGAAACCGAGAATCACCGTGCTGTCGCCGACGCCCGGTTCGGTAGCGTTGTGTGCTTCGATCTGCTCCACCACATTGATCGTGCGATTCTTGCTCGCACCCGGTGGCAGTTGAATGTCGGTGATGGTGTAACCCTGGTCTTCCACCGGCAGGAACGAGGAGGGCAGGCGACTGAAACACAATCCCAGGCCTACCAGCAGCACGCCGTAGATCAACAGGTAACGACCGGTGCGCTTCAACGCATAGGCGACCCAGCCCTGATAACGCTCGGTCAGTTGTTCAAAGCGCCGGTTGAACCAGCCGAAGAAACCGCCCTTGGAGTGGTGTTCTCCCTTGGCAATCGGCTTGAGCAGCGTCGCACACAAGGCTGGGGTCAATGTCAGGGCGAGGAACGCCGAGAACAGGATCGACGTGGCCATGGACAGCGAGAACTGTTGGTAAATCACCCCGACAGAGCCCTGCATGAACGCCATCGGAATGAATACCGCCACCAGCACCAGGGTGATGCCGATTATCGCGCCGGTGATCTGCTTCATTGCCTTGCGCGTCGCTTCCTTGGGCGACAGGCCTTCGGTGGCCATGATTCGTTCGACGTTCTCCACCACCACAATCGCGTCGTCCACCAGGATGCCGATGGCCAGCACCATGCCGAACATGGTCAGCACGTTGATCGAGAAGCCCAGCGCGAGCATGGTCGCAAACGTGCCCATCAACGCCACAGGTACCACCAGCGTCGGGATCAGCGTGTAGCGGATGTTCTGCAGGAACAGGAACATCACCGCAAACACCAGCACCATTGCCTCGCCAAGGGTGTACACCACTTTGGTGATCGAGACTTTGACGAAGGGCGAAGTGTCGTACGGGATCTTGTATTCGACACCGGCCGGGAAATAGCGCGCCAGTTCGTCCATTTTCGCCCGCACCAGCGTTGCGGTGCTCAGGGCATTGGCGCCCGGCGACAGTTGCACACTGACGGCGGTGGACGGTTTGCCGTTCAGGCGTGTGGAGAACTGATACTCCTGGCTGCCGATCTCGACCCGCGCCACATCACGGATGCGTACGGTGGAGCCGTCAGGATTAGCCTTGAGCACGATGTCGGCGAATTCTTCAGGCGTCGACAACTGGCCTTTGACCAGAATGGTTGCGGTGATTTCCTGGGTGGTGCGGGTCGGTAAGTCGCCGATACTGCCCGCGGAAACCTGAGCGTTCTGCGCAACGATGGCGGCATTGACGTCAGCCGGGGTCAGGTTGAAACCGATCAGCTTCTGTGGGTCGATCCAGATCCGCATCGCCCGTTCGGCGCCGTACAACTGGGCCTTGCCGACGCCATCCAGACGCTTGATCTCGTTCATCACGTTGCGCGCCAGGTAATCACTGAGCGCCACGTCGTCGAGCTTGCCGTCGCTGGAGGTGAGGGTGATCAGAAGCAGGAAACCGGCGGAAACTTTCTCCACCTGCAAACCCTGCTGGGTGACCGCTTGAGGTAGGCGCGACTCCACCACCTTGAGGCGGTTTTGCACGTCCACTTGCGCCATCTCCGGGTTGGTTCCCGGCTGGAAGGTCGCGGTGATGGTGGCGCTGCCGAGGCTGCTTTGGGATTCGAAGTACAGCAGATGGTCGGCGCCGTTGAGTTCTTCCTCGATCAGGCTGACCACGCTTTCGTCCACGGTCTGCGCCGAAGCGCCGGGGTAGGTGGCGTAGATTTCGACTTTCGGCGGCGCAACGTTCGGGTATTGCGCCACGGGTAACTGCCCAATGGCCAACGCACCGGCCAGCAGGATGAACAAGGCAACCACCCAGGCGAACACCGGGCGGTCGATAAAGAACTGCGGCATAAAAAGCGTCCTGCTTACTGACCAGAGACCTGGGCAAGTGGAAGAGGGGTGTTGTCGATCTGGACTTTTTCACCGGGGCGCGCGTGTTGCAGGCCTTCAGTGACGATGCGGTCGCCGGGCTTGAGGCCGCGGGTGACGATCCAGCGATCGCTCTGCACCGCGCCCAGCTCTACCGGTTGCTGGCCGACCCGCTGCTCGGCGTCGAGCAATAGCACTTGGGCGACACCGGCGCTGTCACGCTGGATGGCCCGTTGCGGAACGCTGATGCCTTGCTGATTGAATGCCTGTTCCAGACGCACGCGAACGAAACTGCCCGGCAACAAGTCGAGGTCGGGGTTAGGGAATTCGCTGCGCAGAATGATCTGACCGGTGCCCGGGTCGACGGTGATGTCGGTGAACAATAACTTGCCAGGTAACGGATAAAGGCTGCCGTCGTCCTGGATCAGCGTGGCTTTGGCCTGACCTTGGCCCACTTCCTTTAACTGGCCAGAGCGGAAGGCCCGACGCAGGTCGTTGAGTTCGCGGGTCGATTGCGTCAGGTCGGCGTGGATCGGGTTCAACTGCTGAATCAGTGCCAGCGGCGTGGTTTCGTTCTGGCCTACCAGCGCGCCTTCAGTCACCAGCGCGCGGCCGATGCGCCCGGAAATCGGTGCGGTGACGGTGGCATAACCGAGGTTCAGTTTCGCCCTCTCCACCGCGGCTTTGTTGGCGGCGACATCGGCGGCGGTCTGCCGGGCGTTGGCGCGGGCATTGTCGTAGTCCTGAGCGCTGATGGCGTTGCCTTCGATCAACTGGGCGTAACGCTGCTCCTGCAATCTGGCCTGGAACGCGTTGGCTTCGGCCTTGCGCAGCGCGGCTTCGGCGCTGTCCAGGTCGGCCTTGAAGGGGGCCGGGTCGATACGGAACAGAACGTCGCCTTTTTTCACGTCGCTGCCTTCGCGGAAGACCCGCTGCAACACCACGCCGGCAACCCGGGCACGCACTTCGGCGATCCGTGGCGCGGCAATCCGCCCGCTCAGTTCGTTGCTGATTGACAGAGGGCGAGCTTCGATGGTTTCGATGCGCACCGTGGCCAGTGGTGCCGATTCTTCGGCGGTCGAAGACTGGTCACAAGCGCTCAGCGTCAACGCCAGGGCAATCAGGCTGAGCGTGGCAAGCAGGTTCTTTGACATGGAAATACCCCAATAATGACTACCCGCATCCTACGGGGAGTCGATGAGGGTAGCGGTGAAGCTTTGTTGGTGCTGTGTGAAATTGTGTAAGGGTTTTGCTCGCGTGTGCGTGAGGGCGTATATCCTTCAGGCCTTGAATTTTATTGCGCCTGTCAGGCCGCCTTCGCGGGCAAGCCTCGCTCCTACTGTAGGAGCGAGGCTTGCCCGCGAAGAGGCCCTGAAGTTCGCCACAGCACTTTCTGGAAACACCCATGCCCAACATCCTCCTGGTCGAAGACGACACCGCACTCTCGGAACTGATTGCCAGCTACCTGGAACGCAACGGTTATTCCGTCAGCGTGATCAGCCGCGGCGATCATGTACGCGAACGCGCGCGGGTCAGTCCGCCGGACCTGGTGATTCTCGATCTGATGCTACCGGGGCTCGACGGCTTGCAGGTCTGCCGCTTGCTGCGGGCCGATTCGGCGACATTGCCGATCCTGATGCTCACCGCCCGTGACGACAGTCACGATCAGGTGCTGGGCCTGGAAATGGGCGCCGACGACTACGTCACCAAACCCTGCGAGCCCCGTGTGTTGCTGGCCCGCGTACGCACGCTGTTGCGTCGCAGCAGCCTCAGCGAACCGCAGACCGCTAATGACCGCATTCTCATGGGCAATCTGTGCATCGACCTGTCCGAGCGTACCGTGACCTGGCGCGAGCAACTGGTCGAGTTGTCCAGCGGCGAATACAACCTGCTGGTGGTGCTGGCCCGGCATGCCGGCGAAGTGCTGAGCCGCGACCAGATTCTGCAACGCCTGCGCGGTATCGAATTCAACGGCACCGACCGCTCGGTGGACGTGGCCATCTCCAAACTGCGACGCAAGTTCGACGACCACGCCGGCGAGGCGCGCAAGATCAAGACCGTGTGGGGCAAGGGCTACCTGTTCAGCCGCTCCGAGTGGGAATGCTGAATCATGTTCAGAATCCTGTTTCGTCTGTATCTGGTGACCATCGTTTCGTTCAGCGCGGCGATCTACCTGGTGCCGGACCTGGTGATCAAGGTCTTCCATGAGCGTTTTGTGACCTACAACCTCGATTACTCCCGAGGTTTGCAAACGCTGATCGTCAAACAGTTTCGTACGGTGCCTGTCGAGCAGTGGCCGGCGCTGGCGGCGGAGATGGACAAGGAGTTCCAGCCGCTGCACATCATTTTGGCCCGCAACGACGATGCCGAATTTACCCTGGATGAGCGCGAACGCTTGCAGCGCGGGGAGAACGTGGTACGCATCGGCGACTGGGGCTGGCGCACCCTGGCGGTGACACCGTTGAACGAGCAGATGGTGGTGGAGATGGTCGTGCCACCGGACCCCACGGATGTCAGTTGGTTGTACTGGAGCATCAACGTGCTGATCGGTGCGACGATGCTGGCCTGCCTGTTGTTGTGGCTGCGCCCGCACTGGCGCGACCTGGAACGTCTCAAAAGCACCGCCGAACGCTTCGGCAAGGGCCACCTGAGCGAGCGTACGCAGATTTCCCCCAGCTCCAACATCGGCAGCCTGGCCAACGTGTTCGACACCATGGCTGGCGACATCGAAAACCTGCTCAACCAGCAGCGCGACTTGCTCAACGCCGTGTCCCACGAATTGCGCACGCCGTTGACGCGGCTGGATTTCGGCCTGGCCCTGGCGCTGTCCGACGACTTGCCGGCCACCAGCCGAGAACGCCTGCAAGGCCTGGTCGCGCACATTCGCGAACTGGATGAGCTGGTGCTGGAATTGCTGTCCTACAGCCGATTGCAAAACCCGGCTCGGCTACCGGAACAGGTCGAGGTGTCGCTGGATGAATTCATCGACAGTATTTTGGGCAGCGTCGATGAAGAGCTTGAGTCACCGGAAATCGTTATCGATGTGCTGCTGCACGGTCAGCTCGAACGCTTCTCGCTGGACCCGCGATTGACCGCCCGGGCGATCCAGAACTTGCTGCGCAACGCCATGCGCTATTGCGAGAAGCGGATTCAGATTGGTGTGCAGGTGTGCGCCAAAGGCTGTGAGATCTGGGTGGACGACGATGGTATTGGCATTCCCGATGAAGAGCGGGAGCGGATTTTCGAGCCGTTCTATCGGCTGGATCGCAGTCGGGATCGCGCCACGGGCGGGTTTGGCCTGGGGCTGGCAATCAGCCGCCGAGCGCTTGAAGCGCAGGGCGGCACGCTGACCGCGCAGGCATCACCATTGGGCGGCGCACGGTTCCGTTTGTGGCTGCCCACCTCAGCCTGACGCATTCTTTGTAGCAGCTGCCGAGCTTGCGAGGCTGCGTTCGAGTGCGCAGTCCTCGCAAGCTCGGCAGCTGCTACGAACCAGGCGGGGAAACGTTCAACAGTTCAGTCGAGCAATTCGGCTGACTCAATCAACCCGACCCCCGCCACCTGCATCCGCTCAATCGCCGCCGCCAGCGACCCTTCCAGATCAATCGCGCGGCAAGCATCCATCACCACAAACGCATTGAACCCCGCCGCCCGCGCATCCAGCGCTGAAAACATCACGCAGAAATCCAGTGCCAGCCCGACCATGTAAACCGTGTCGATGCCGCGTTCTTTCAGGTACCCGGCCAAACCGGTGGTTGTGGTTCGATCCGCCTCCAGAAACGCCGAATAACTGTCGATGTCCGGGTTGCAGCCCTTGCGGATGATCAATTGGGCGTGGGGCAGGTCCAGCTCCGGGTGGAACTCGGCGCCGGGCGTGGCGCGAACACAATGCTCCGGCCACAGGGTCTGTTCACCGTAAGGCAACTGAATCACGTCGTAAGGCTTGTGCCCTGGGTGGCTGGAAGCGAACGAGGCGTGGCCGGGCGGGTGCCAGTCCTGGGCAATGATGACCTGCTTGAACTGGCGACCCAGACAATTAATCAGGGGCACAATCAGGTCACCCTCCGGCACCGGCAATTGACCGCCGGGAATGAAGTCGTTTTGTACGTCGATGACCAGTAAGGCAGCGCGTGAAGAAATTGGCATGGGGTAGGTTCCTCCTTGGAAAGTCGGGTGCAAGCATAGTGACAAGTTCGCTGGAGTGCTAAGCCGGCTTCTCAATAACTTCGCCGGGCCCTCCAGTGCTGCCGCCGGGTTATGCCCGATCAGCATCAAGGCGTGTTCCATGCTCGCCCAATAGACAACGGTCATGGACCTCATGGGCGATGGACGGTGAACACCGCAGTGTGAACAATTATTCATTTTTTTCTGACAATCATTGCAAGGAAAGCGCAAATCGAGGCGCTATCCTCGACAGCGTTCGTTGTCCATTTGGAGAACTGCCATGAAAGATCAGGTCCATCCCTCTGCGGCCGCAGGGTATAAAACCGGTGCCGACACCTATGTCCGTGGTCGTCCGGATTATCCACCCCAAGTGGCTGACTGGCTTACGGTTACCCTTGAGTTGAACGCCGATAGAACCGTGCTCGACCTAGGCGCCGGCACCGGCAAGTTCACCGGGCCGTTGGTGGCGACCGGGGCGCAGGTGATTGCGGTGGAACCTGTGCCGCAGATGCTGGAGAAACTGTGCGAAGCCTTTCCTGAGGTACTGGCAGCGAGCGGCACCGCCACCGACCTCCCGCTGCCGGATGCGTCGGTGGACGTGGTGGTCTGTGCTCAGGCCTTTCACTGGTTTGCCAGCACCGAGGCGTTGACCGAGATTGCCCGGGTGCTCAAGCCCGGCGGCAAGCTGGGGCTGGTGTGGAACCTGCGCGACGCCAAGGTCAGCTGGATGCCAAAACTGGATGCGATCGTCAACGCGCTGGAAGGCGACACACCGCGTTATTACACCGGCGCGTGGCGCGAAGCCTTTCCACATCAGGCATTCGGGCCGTTGCAGGTGCAGTATTTCAGTCATGGTCATACGGGGTCGCTGGAGGATGTGATTTTCAATCGGGTGCGCTCCATCAGTTATATCGCTGCGTTGCCGGTGGCGGAGCGGGCGAAGGTTGATGCACAACTGCGGGCATTGATTGCCGGGGAACCGGCGCTGAGGGGGCGGGATGTGGTGACCGTGCCTTATGAAACCGTAGCGTTTGTGGCGGTGAAGGGCCGTTAGATCGGCGGTGCGGCCTTCGCGAGTAAGCCCACACACAGGGAATTTGTGAGCGCCAAAGACCCCCTGTGGGAGCAGGCTTGCTCGCGAAAGGGCCGGTCCAGACGCTAAAAAAACCTGAAGCCAGTCCCGCATTTGGCCGAACCGCTGCCTTACTGCCGGCACGGATGCCTTGTTATAGTTCGGGCTTCATTTTCTGCCCGGTAAAGGATCACTGCCATGTCTCAATACACCGCCTTCAGCGTCGAACTGGCCGATAACATCGCCCATGTGCAGATCAACCGTCCGGACAAGATCAACTCGATGAACGCTGCGTTCTGGAGCGAGATCATCGAGATTTTCCAGTGGATCGACGATACCGATGAAGTCCGGGTGGTGGTGCTCAGTGGCGCCGGCAAGCATTTCTCTTCCGGCATCGACCTGATGATGCTCGCCGGTGTGGCCAATGAACTGGGCAAGGACGTCGGCCGCAATGCGCGCCTGCTGCGGCGCAAGATCCTCGCGTTGCAAGCGTCGTTCAACGCCGTCGATAACTGCCGCAAACCGGTGCTGGCGGCGGTGCAGGGTTATTGCCTGGGTGGCGCCATCGACCTGATTTCCGCCTGCGACATGCGTTACGCAGCCGAGGACGCGCAATTTTCCATCAAGGAAATCGATATCGGCATGGCGGCCGATGTTGGCACTTTGCAACGCTTGCCGCGGATCATCGGTGACGGCATGCTGCGTGAACTGGCTTACACTGGTCGCACCTTTGGCGCCGAAGAAGCGCGTAACATTGGCCTGGTCAATCGCGTCTACAGCGACACCGCCAGCCTGCTTGAAGGCGTGATGGGGATTGCCCGCGAAATCGCCGGCAAGTCGCCGATTGCCATCACCGGCACCAAAGAGATGATCAGCTACATGCGCGACCATCGCATCGACGACGGCCTTGAATACGTCGCCACGTGGAACGCCGCCATGCTGCAGTCCACCGATCTGCGCGTGGCCATGGCCGCCCATATGAGCAAACAGAAACCCGAATTTCTGGATTGATTAACCATGACTTCACGCTGGACCACTGCAGTACTGGACACCGATCAACCCGGCGGCTGGGCCGTGGCGCGCAGCCCCGAAGGTTTTTTGTTCGATGACAATGGCGCCCTGTTTCCACGGGAATGGCTCAAGCGTCAGGACTTGTCGATTCTTGCCGAGCACGGCATCGGTCACCTGGATGGCGAACCGGTGTACCTGCTGGAACTGCGCAGTCACAGCGATGTGCCGGGCTGTAACTGGAAAGGCTTGCGGGCGTTCATGCTCGAGGGCGATCACACCGTCTATAAGGTTCTGGGCTATGCCGCGCAAATCGGTACTTGGGCCCGTGAGCACCGTTTTTGCGGCAATTGCGGGCAGGCGATGATCCAGGTGCCGCGTGAGCGGGCGATGTATTGCGAGCCCTGCGATTTACGCAGCTACCCACGTATTTCGCCGAGCATGATTGTGCTGGTGACCCGTGGCGACGAGGTTCTGCTGGCTCGTTCGCCGCGTTTTGTCACCGGGGTCTACAGCACGTTGGCGGGGTTTGCCGAGCCGGGTGAGTCGGCCGAAGATTGCCTGATTCGCGAGGTTCGCGAAGAGGTGCAGATCGAGGTCAAGAACATCCAGTACATGGGCAGTCAGTGCTGGCCGTTCCCGCATTCGATGATGCTCGGTTTTCATGCCGAGTACGCCGGTGGCGAGATTGTCTGTCAGGAAGACGAGATCGAAGACGCCCAGTGGTTCAACGTGCACGAGCTGCCGCCGTTGCCGGCGTCACGCTCGATTGCCCGCTACCTGATCGACGTCTACGTGGCGCGGCGCTTAGGCCACGCTGAACCAGTGCTGCCAGGCTAGGCGCACGGTCAGGCCGAGCACCACCGTAATAAACACCGGACGAATGAATTTCGCACCGCCGCTGATGGCGGTGCGCGCGCCGAAGAAGGCGCCGACCATCACCGACAGGCCCATGCTCAGGCCGATGATCCAGTCCACTTGCCCGGAAAAGATGAACACCGACAGCGCCGCAATGTTGCTGACGAAGTTCATGCTGCGCGCCACGCCGCTGGCCTTGACCAGGTCGATGGGGTAGAGCAGCAGGCTGCTGACGGTCCAGAACGCCCCCGTTCCCGGGCCGGCCACGCCGTCATAGAAACCGAGGCTGAAGCCTTGGCTCGATTGCCACTTTTTCTTGATCGGTGCATCGCTGTCCAGCGGCGCTTTGGGTGTGCCGCCGAACAACAGGTACAGGCCGCAGGCGAACACAATTACCGGCAGCATCTTGTTCAGCCATTCCGCCGGCAAATAATGAGCGACGATGGCGCCGCTGAGCGCACCAACCAACGTGCCGACGATGGCGTGCATCCACTGCCGTGGATGAAACAGCTTGCGCCGATAGAAGGTGAAGCTGGCGGTGGCCGAGCCGAAGGTCGAACTGAGTTTGTTGGTGCCCAGTACCAGATGCGGCGGCAGGCCGGCGGTCAGCAGTGCCGGGGTGGTCAACAGACCGCCACCGCCAGCGATGGCGTCAATGAAACCGGCAATGAAAGCGACGAGAGCCAGAACGGCCAGGGTAGTGAGGTCAACGCTGAGTTCGAAAGGCATGGAATGGGGCTTATTCGGCAAGGCGCAGAAGAGGGCTGCGGGGAAAGGCCGGTATCTTACCCATAAAGTTATCCGGGTACAGCCGATCGTTCCCAAGCGGGAGCGCAGGAACGATCGGTCAGGGGGATTGTGTTTACAGGCCTAGATCGGAGAGACCCGGGTGATCATCCGGCCGGCGACCCAGTGGCCAGTGGAATTTGCGCTCGCTTTCCTTGATCGGCAGGTCGTTGATGCAGGCGTAGCGGTTGAACATCAGGCCGTTCTCGTCGAACTCCCAGTTCTCGTTGCCGTAGGAACGGAACCAGTTGCCCGAATCGTCGTGCCATTCGTAGGCGTAACGCACGGCGATGCGGTTGTCGCCATGGGCCCAGAGTTCCTTGATCAGTCGGTAGTCCAGTTCCTTGACCCATTTGCGGGTCAGGAAAGCTTTGGCTTCTTCGCGGTTGTGGGCGAACTCGGCGCGGTTACGCCACTGGGTGTCCAGGGTGTAGGCAAGAGACACCCGTTCCGGGTCACGGGAGTTCCAGCCATCTTCGGCCAGGCGAACTTTTTCGATGGCCGATTCACGGGTAAACGGCGGCAATGGCGGACGAACTTCGGCAGTAGACATATTAAGTCTCCCTATCAAATTAACGTTCAAACAAGTTGTCGGGCTTATTTAAAGTGTTACAGGTCCAATAACTTTCGCGCCATGCATTGCGCATTATCGGCGGCACTGTGATCACCCATCACAAGCGCTACGGTAATGGCACCGTCGATCAGGATCAGCAGCTGTCTGGCCAGCGTCTCCGGGTCTGTTGCGCCATATTCGGTACAGAGCTCGCGCACGTAGTCGAGCAGTTTCTGTTTGTGGTCTTTGGCGACCAGGCGAACCGGGTCTTGCGGGTCGCCGGTTTCGCCGCTGGTATTGATGAACGCGCAGCCACGGAAGCCTTCGGAGGCGAACCAGGCCTTGAGCACGGTAAACAGGTTGAGCAGCCGCTCGGCCGGGGTTTGGGCCTTGCCGACTTCGCTCCGGTACCAGTGCATCCAGCGCTCATCGCGGCGTTGCAGGGCCGCGACGACAAGCTCCTCCTTGTTGGCGAAGTAGCGGTAAATACTTTTTCTGGAGACGCCGGCGGTTTTCACCAGAAGATCCATGCCGGTGGCAGCGATGCCACTTTTGTAGATCAACTTTTCGGTGACATCCAGAATGATGTCGCGTGTGTCATTGCTAGTGATTTCGTTCATGTGGCTAACAGTAGAATGATCGTTCTTCATGGTCAAGTAGTTATTTGTAGCGCCTATGAAATTGCCTTCGCGGGCAAGCCTCGCTCCTACAGGATTTGTGTTCCAAACGACGAAAAACCGTAGGAGCGAGGCTTGCCCGCGAAGAGGTCTTTACAGACAGTAACAAGACCCAAACCCATCCATGGTGTAAGCTCTCAGGCTCTTCGGATTCGACCCTTTGCGAGCCCTATGCCGTTGCTTTTCAAACGTTCTCTGCTGCCTAAATTGCGCAGTTTTCCGCTGACCGCCGATGCCGTCACCATCCTCTCTGGCGCTGCCGAGTTCCGTCGTTGCCTGCTGGAAAAAATCGCTCAGGCGACCCGGCGCATCTACATCGTTGCGCTGTACCTGCAACAGGATGAGGCCGGCCAGGAAATCCTCGATGCGCTGCACGCGGCCAAACTGGCACGTCCGGAACTGGACGTGGTGGTGGTCGTGGATTGGCTGCGCGCCCAGCGCGGCTTGATCGGTGCCGGCAAGCAACCGGGCAACTCAGCCTGGTATCAGGAAACCACCCGCGCCCACGAAAGCGAAGTGCCGGTGTACGGCGTGCCGGTGCAAACCCGCGAGCTGTTCGGCGTACTGCATTTGAAGGGCTTCGTGATCGACGATTGCGTGATCTACAGCGGCGCGAGCCTGAACAACGTTTACCTGCACAAATTCGACAAGTACCGCTTCGACCGTTATCACCTGCTGCAGAATCAGGCGCTGGCCGATTCGATGCATCACCTGATCCAGCACGGTTTGATCACCTCCAAAGCGGTGCATCGCCTCGACCTGCCGAACCTGCCGACCACCCGCAGTCTGCGCCACGACATCGGCGACCTGCGCAGCCGTCTCAAGCACGCGGCGTACGACACCACGGCGGGTAGCACGGCAAAGGGCGGTTTATCGGTCAGTCCGTTGCTCGGTGTGGGCAAGAACAACCCGTTGAGTCGAGTCATCTGCGAGCTGATCGCCAGTGCGCAGCATCAGCTGACCATCTGCACGCCGTACTTCAACCTGCCGCTGGCGGTGACCCGGGAAATCAATCGGGCCCTGGCTCGCGGCGTGAAGATCGACATCATCGTCGGCGACAAGACCGCCAACGATTTCTACATCCCGCCCAGCGAGCCGTTCAAGGTGATCGCGGCGCTGCCATACCTCTACGAAATCAGCCTGCGACGTTTCGCCAAGCGTCATCAGCGCAACATCGACAGCGGCAAGCTGAACCTGCATCTGTGGAAGGATGGTGACAACACCTATCACCTCAAGGGCATGTGGATCGATCAGCGCTACACCTTGCTGACCGGCAACAACCTCAATCCACGGGCGTTCCGTCTCGACCTGGAAAACGCGTTGCTGATTGATGATCCGAAAGGCGAGTTGCTGGAGCCGCGTGGCAAGGAACTGGCGGAGATTTTCCAGCATACCCGCCGTATTGAGCGTTACCTGGATCTGCAAACGCTGCCGGATTACCCGGCGGGGGTGGCCAAGTTTCTCAAGCGTGTGAGTCGCGTCAGGATTGAGCGGTTGTTGTATCGGATTTTGTAGGGTTCAAAAGCAAAGATTGCAGCCTTCGGCAGCTCCGCGCCTGTGGGCGCCGCCGAAGGCTGCGATCTTTCCACAGACAACGCCGATATCTAGTTCAACCCCAACTTCCCCCGCAACATCGACAAATCCTCAGCCAGTGTATTCACCGGCCCGACCAGCGCTTTGCGGTCGCTGTCCTTCACCTTGTCATACGTTTCAAAACCACCCCCCGTAGTTTTGTACTTGGCTAACGTCTTGTTCACCGTAGCGAAGTTCTTGTCGACTTTGGCCATGAATGCCGCGTCTTGCTTCTCGATCTGCGGACGGAACAGGTCGACGATTTTCTTCGCGCCGTCGATGTTGCCCTGGAAATCATAGAGGTCGGTGTGGCTGTAGCGATCTTCCTCGCCGGAGATTTTGGTGGCGGCCACTTCTTCAAGCAGCGCAGCGGCGCCGCCGACGACTTTTTCCGGTGGGAAGGTCAGGCCGGCGACGCGGGTTTGCAGGTCTTTCACGTCTTTATTCAAACCGTCGGCCAGCTCGTCCAGGCCCTGGGTGCTGTTCTCCGAGAACAATGAGTATTCGATGCGGTGGAAACCGGTGAAGTCTTCGGCCTTCACGCCTTTTTCGTGGTCGTCGACCCGCGAGTCGATGGACGCATCGAGGTCACTGAACAACTCGGCAATTGGTTCGATCGACTCGTAATAGACGCGGGTCGGTGCGTAGAGCTTTTTCGCGGTGGCCAGGTCGCCTTTTTTCACTGCGTCGGTGAACTGCTGAGTGTGGTTGGCCAGTTCGTCCAGTTGTTCGGTGACGTAGATCTTGTAATCAGAGATCGGCCCCACCAACTCCAGCGGCGCCGTCGCCGCGAAAGCCGAAAACGGGGTGTTGAGCAAACCAAGGGTCAGCAGTAACGCGAGGGGCGACTTTTTCATGGGGCGGTTCCGTGGAGTTGTAAGGATCAGACTGAGGCTTTGGGTTGTGTGGCGTTGAGCAGCGAGCGGCCGATGAAGTCCTTGTCGCCGGTCACACCCGGCAGGGTGAAGAAGTACCCGCCGCCAACCGGTTTCAGGTATTCCTCCAACGGCTCGCCATTGAGTCGGGTCTGCACGGTGATGAAGCCTTTTTGCAAATCCGCCTGGTAACAGATGAACAGCAAACCCATGTCCAGCTGACCGTTTTTGTTCACGCCGTTGGAGTAGTTGAACGGTCGGCGCAGGATCAGGTTGGCCTGGGTTGCGGCGGTGCGCGGGTTGGCCAGGCGGATATGGGCGTCGAGTTTGGTCAACTTGCCTTCCGGGTCTTTGGCGTAATCCGGGACTTGGGTTTCATGCGCACCATCCATCGGTGCACCGGTGCTCTTGACCCGGCCGATAATGCTTTGCTGTTCTTGCAGCGGCGTGCGGTCCCAGCGTTCGACGAAGTTGCGGATGATCCGCACCGCCTGGTAGCTGCCGTTGACCGCCCAGGCCGGTTCGTCGCTGCCGGGCTGGACCCAGACGATGCGGTCCATGGCCTTGGCGTCGTTGGAGTCGGGGTTGGCCGAGCCGTCGCGAAAACCCAGGAAGTTGCGCGCGCTTTGCGCCGGCACACCGGGTTTCGTCGGGGCTTGCGGCGGCACGCTGCCTTCCTGTTTCCAGCGCACCAGTAACAGGTCTGGCAGGTTTTTCACGATGTCGCGCAGGGCGTGGATGTTGGTGTCGGCGGTGTTGGAGCAGAACTGCAGGCTCAGGTCGCCGTGGCAGCAGTCGGCCTCCAGTGCGTCGTTGGGGAAACCGACCATGCGGATCAGCCGCTTGGGCTTGGCGCCGGCCAGACCGAAGCGCTCGTCGAACAGCGACTCGCCCACCGATACGGTGATGGTCAGGTTGTCCGGTGTGACCACCGGGCCAAGAATCCCCGAATCCAGCGGCGGCAGTTTGGGGTCGACCTGCGCCACCGGACCGCCTTGCATCAGGAACGCGATACGCTCGTTGAGCGTGCGAAACAGCCGCTCCAGATCTGCGCGGTCGCTGGCCAATACGTCGAACGACACCAGCATGCCGGATGTTGGGCGCGGGGTGACGATGCCGGTCTGGTGCGGGCCGTGGAAGGCGTGGCGGTCCTCGGTCTTGTCGCTGCTCGGTGCTTCGGTGACTTGCGCGGGGCTGGCGGCCATGGCCGGGCAACTCAGGGCCGAACCGGCTATCGCCACACCGGCGGCTCCCATACCCATCAATACGCGACGGCGTTGTGCTGAAAACTGTTCTGAGTCGTTCATTTGTCTGAGGTCTTCTGCTTACAGGCCGGAAAGGCCAAGGGCGGGATCGATTCCATCGAGTGCATTGGCCAGAACCTTGGCCTTGTCGGCGATACGTTTGCGCTGTTCGGCGCTGACAGTGTCGTAGCTGGCGTAGCCATCCTTGACCTTGAAACCGTTGAGTTCGGCGTCGAAGGCCGTGACCGCGCTGTCGATTTTCGCCAGTAGTTCAGCGGCAGATTTGCTCAGCAATGGCCGCAACAGGTCGACGACTTTGCGGGTCGCGTCGAGGTTGGCGGCGAAACCGTTCAGGTCGGAGTGGCTGTAGCGTTCTTCTTCGCCGCTGCTGGCGCGTACCTCGGCGAGGCTGTTGAGGTTGCGCACCAGCATGCTCACCAGTTGTTCCGGTGGCAGCGACTGGGCCAGCAGTTGCTGTTTGAGATTGGCGACATCGATGCTCAGGCGTTGTGCAACAGGCGTCAGACCGTCGAGGTTGCGTTGTTGGAACAGCGCGTATTCGAGGCGGTGGAAGCCGACGAAGCCCGGATCCTGCTCGCGCTTATCGAAGTAATCGGCGCGGGCGTTGATCGCGTTGTCCAGCTCCGCCAGGCGCTGGGCTGCTGGAGCCAACCGTTGATAGGCTGCGCGAGCCGGCACATACAAGGCTTGCGCCTGGCTCAGGTCGCCGGCCTCGATCGCTTGCTCAAGCGCGGCGACGGCTTTGATCAATGCGGTGCTCTGGCTGCTCAGGTACACGCGAAATTCCGACAGCGGGCCAATGAACGCCACCATCGATGGACGCGCCTTGGCTGCGGCATCGGAAGCGGCGGTCGGGGTGACATGCAAGGTGCCGCGCGGGTTGCTCAGCAAGCCGCAGGTGATGGCGTAGTCGCCGGGCAACAGGTTGGCGTTGATCACCTGGCTCAGGCCAGGGGCGATGTTCTCGCGCTCTTCGACCACCAGCACGCCGTCAAGAATTTCCCATTCGACGGCACGGTCCGAGCGGTTGACGATACGGAAACTGGTGCGACCGGCCGGAACCGTCAGCGCATTCGGTTCACAACTGTGGGGGTGAATCGTCACCAGCACTTCATCGTGATTAGCCTGGCGTTTGGCTGCAGCCAATTTCGAGGCGTAGTAGAACAGGCCGCCGGCGGCGATCATCACGATCACTGAGCCGGCCACCGCCCAGCGCAAGGCGCGCGGAGGGGTAACCACTGGAGGAACAGGCGTTGACATGGAAGCCCTTACTGGCTGGAAACGGAGGAGGGTGTTTGCGCAGACGCGGCTACGGGAGCTGGGAGAAAAAACATCACCAGTGCCACCAACAGATAAGTCAGATATGCCCCGAGGGTGCTGACCGTCGGTGCGTCCTGGTAACCGAACATCCCGGCCAGCACCGAGCCCAGCGGGCCGTCCATCGGCAACGTGGCACTGAAATCGAAGAGCACGGTTTGCAGGTGATTCCACACGCCGGCTTCATGCAGGGCTTGCACCGAGTTGGCGAGAATCCCGGCGGCCACCACCAGGATGAACAAACCGGTCCAGCGCAAGAACGCCGAGAGATTCAGGCGCAGGCTGCCGGTGTAGATCAGGAAGCCGACGATGATCGCCAGGGCCAGGCCGAGCAGGGCGCCGAGCGGTGCGGCCGGGCCTTCGCTTTGCTGGAACACGGCGAGCAGGAAGAACACCGTTTCCAGGCCTTCCCGGGCGACGGCGAAAAACACCATGGCGATCAGCGCGGTCACTTGATGCCTGGAGCCGGTCAGCGCTTGATCGAGGGAAACGTGCAGCGAATGCTTGATCGAACGCGCCACCTTGCGCATCCAGAACACCATGGAACTAAGAATGCCGACGGCCAGCAAACCGACCACACCTTCAAACAGCTCTTGCTGCTTTTGCGGGAATTCAGCACTGACCAGTTCCAGGCCACCGCCGACCAGCAGGGCCAGCGCGGCGGCGAGGAATACGCCGACCCACACTGCCGGCATCCATTGGCCACGACCGGTCTGCTTGAGGTAACTGGCGATAATGCCGACGATGAGCGCGGCTTCGATGCCTTCGCGCAGCATGATCAGAAAAGGAACGAGCATTCAGCACCGGGGAGTCATTAGATAGGGTGCTAATTTGTAACATGATGAAACTCATTCTCATATGTCAATAATTGACATTTGCCTGAACCTAAGCTGAACGCATTGTTAAAGCGTCATCTAAAGCAGTGAGTTCACCCGATCGTTGTAGACCTCGATCAACTGATCGTAGCGACGGCCGATTCGTTCGAAGTCATCACTCAACTGTTGCGGCGAGGCCTTGGCCGCCCAGTCGTCGTGCAGCTTGTTAACGGCATCCAGATAGTGCTTACCGGGCGAGCGCACATAGTTCCAGATGTTTTCCGGGTAATCGGCGTTGCTGGTTGCGGAGTTGGCTTGCATGTAACGGCTGCCGTCGTCCCAGGCCTGTTGCAGGGGGAGTGTTGCGTCGCTTAGATCACTGGCGGTAAAGGTGCGATCGCGAACACCGTTGTCGAGCTTGAGCATGAGGGTTCGCGCTTCCAGCATGTAGGTGAGGATGTGCGCGTACTTGAGTTGATCCCGGGTCTTGAGTTGCTCAAGCTGAACCTTGCGCAACCCCAGGTCCTCGGCACCAAGCTCACGGCGTAGTTGGTCAGAAGCGTTCAGGTAGTCATTGACGAGAGGAATAAACAGATTGTCGCGCTCGGCCTTATCCGCAGGGCTGACTGAATAGAGGGGCTTGGAGTTGAAAAAGTCGAAGCTCCTGGCAGCTTCGTTGGCGGCCGTCAGAGTCGTTTCAAAGCGATTTTGCAAGGCTAGCAACTCAGGTGCCGATTTTTGAAGATTGTCCTTTTGCAGCGTGTTCAACCGACAACCATAAGCATCGTGGACGCTTGGGTAGTTGAGCTGCTCGCGAACGCTGACCATCTGGTCGAAGTCTTCGGGAAAGCGCTTTTTCAAGGTTGGATCGACTGGGCGGTCCCGCTTCAGGTAGTTGGTGTATGCATGACGCCAGCGACCGTCGACTGAATTGAGGCAGGAAATCAACGGGCGAAGGGCGATGGACTTTTCTCGCTCGGCGAGGTCGGGTTGATGGATCCAGCGCTGAATCGGGGTCAGAAGAGTGCTTTGATGCTCTCTCAACATTCCGAGAAAGGTGATTGTCAGCACGGCGGTAATTGCGATTGCCTTAACGCGTTTGTTCATCGTTGCCCCTCCTGCGCGCCTGATTGCCCATACCATTGCTCCCGGGTGGGGGCGATCCGGCATTCCTGACGACTGTCGAGGGGGCCACTGCAACTGCGTTTGGGAAAAGGTTGCAATCCTTGATCCGGCCCCATCAACTGACTTCTGGCAACGATGTAAAACAGGAGCGTCAGACCAATGACCCCAATCATCAGAGCAATCGACGGTGCGGGTCCCAAGGCGGGTCGCCGAACCTTGGGGGGCTTGATGTGCAGCGTTTCTGGCCAGACGACACGGCTCAAAGCACCTAGCGTCAGTAGCACCACGATGTAGCTGACAAATGCCGGCGCGCCACAACAGGCCCATGCCCAGGCCCCCATCAGCCAGCAGGGCAGCAACTCGCGCAGCACCAGCGGTGCAGGGCGTCTGAAACTGAATCGAGGTGAAACAGCGCGACTCAAACGCACGTCCAATGACCAGAGTCGGTCCGCCATCGGGCGCCAGATCCACAGCAATGCCGCGCCGGGCGTAGCCAGCACGCACAGCCAGAACAACATCGCGGCAAAGCTTGCACCGATACCGGATCGATCACTGAGGTATTCGACGGCTGCCCAAGTGAGCGATGCGCCAAACAACCCGGCAAACATGGGCCAGGCCTGGAGGGGCTGAACGAGGGGCTTCCAGAAATACGGATCGCCGTTTGGCATTTCGCGGCATCGCGCCGGGGCCAGGCGCTGGAGCTTCGCACTAAGCATGCGGCAGGCATTCCAGTCCGCTTCAAAAAAACGCCGTGCGAAGGCGCTTCGCTCGGCGTCGGTCATCGGCGTCAGTAACAAACATGCTGCGCGGCTCTGGGGCTCACGATCATTCAGGACGGCCAGGCGTTCCAGGGTTTCAATAAAAACCTGACTATCTCGGCGCTGTAACAGTGCCGTCCAATAAGGTGGCGGGCAACGCCCTTCGGTTTCGGCTTCGTTCGCGGCGGCGTCCCAGTGCTGATGTGTACACAGCGTTTCGAACACGTGCGTAGACCAAAAGCTCGAATCCACCAGTAAGCGAGCCAAGGTTTCATTAAACCAGTCGTGGCGTTCGAATGGCTGCAACCAGTCGGCTTGTTTGAGCGCCAGAAAACGCTCGATGAATGCGTCGGCCTGGCCAGCGTCAAGCAACTCGCGCAAGCACTTTTCCACATGATTGCAGTAAGCGTGAAGCAGCAACTCAAGCGCTTGCGGTGATAGATCCAGGCGTTGCCAGGCGCTGAACCAGTTGAACTGCTCCAGTCCCCAGGCTGCCAGCAACATTCTGTCGTCGCGCGGTGACAGGCACATCATCAGCAACTGATCTTCGAACTCCCGGCTGCAGTGAGACACGCGTGCTTGCGCCAGACGTTCATCGAGTCGGTCTACCGTAACGTCTTCCAGTAACTGCTCCGCCCGTCGCGTTCCGGCGTGCTGCTCGAACTCTATATGTTCCAGCTCGAAACTGAGCCCTGCGTCAAACGAGGGTGCAGGTGGCTGCAGTTCAACCGTGGGTTCGCGCTGACTGAACGACGGTATCGCCGGTTCGCGGCGGCTCCATTCCATCGCCTGCTCGTAAGCTTCGCGCAGACGCTGAAAACCGCTCGGGTCTTCATCCGGACGGTGTACTTTGAGCAGCGTTGCGTATTGGCGTTTGATGCTGCGTGAATCGGCATCGGCTTCCAGCCCCAGAATGGCCCAGCAATTCATCGCCACAGGCCTTGTTCCAGTTCATCGAGCTGTTGCGTCAGTTGCAGGCGCAGATCGCGTATCGTTCGTTCGTCCTGAGTGTCGAGTATTTGCTTGAAGCGGTTGGCCATGTGATCGAGCCGTTGGCGCAAATCGCCGAGGCTTTCCTGATACAGCCGCTCAAGGCGCGCAGTCAGCAGGCTGTTGACCTGTTGTTCACGCGGATGAACCTTGAGGTTGGCCAGTGCGGCCAGGCGTTGCTGGATCTCTTTGGGGGCGAGTACGCCGGGATTATTTTCGATCACCAGCGTCCGGCGCTCGCCGGTGCTTTGTATCAGTGCCTCGGCTTCGAGCAGGCCGTTGTTATCGTAAGTGAAGCGTACGTCGATGCTGATCTCGCCAGCTCGCGCCACTGGCACTTCAATTTCCATTTCACCCAGGTGGATGTTTTCTTTTACCCAACGACTTTCGCCCTGAAAGATCTTCAGCAGCACGATACGTTGACTATCACGAAGAGTGCAGACCGTTTTGACCCGGCTCACGGGGACCACACAGTTTCGCTCGATGATGGGCAGGTAATGACCCGATTCCACGCCTTCGCCCACGCTGATCGCGGTTTCGATGCCAAGGGTGTATGGGCAAACGTCGGTCAATACCACCTCTTCGAGTGCAGCATCCCGAGCCTTGAGGGCTGCTTGCACCGCCGCACCCAGCGCAATCGATTCGTCAGGGTTAAGCGCAATCGAAGGAAACCGGCCGAACAATCCGGCGACCATCCGCCGGATCATCGGCATGCGGGTCGTGCCGCCCACCAGCAGGACTTCGTCCAGCTCCGATGGCCGAATGCGTGCGTCGCGCAGTGCGGTTTCGATCGGTGTGCGCAGGCGCACGAGCAGCGGCGCGTAGAGTTCGGCCAACTGCGTCTGGGTGAACGTCTGCTCCCATTGACCGGCGCCATGGCGCAGGACGAAGGTCGCGCTGTCGGCCTGGCCAAGGGCATGACGCACGCGCTCGGCTTCGCGACGCAGGCGATGGGCGATATTCGGTTCCGTCAGTGAAGGCATGTCGCGATGGTTGGCGTGTGCTGTGACAAAGGCCTGAACCAGCACGGTGTCGAAGTCTTCCCCACCGAGAAAATTGTCGCCCGCGCTGGCGCGCACTTCCATGACGCCGTCGAACAGTTCGAGGATCGACACATCGAAGGTGCCGCCACCGAGGTCGAACACCAGAAACGAGCTGGCGCTGTCGCGCTGATGCAGTCCGTAAGCGAGGGCCGCGGCTGTCGGTTCGTTGATCAGCCGTTCGACCTTGAGGCCAGCCAACTCGCCAGCGATTTTCGTGGCTCTGCGTTGAGCGTCGTTGAAATAGGCGGGTACGCTGATCACCGCTTCAGTGACCGTTTCGCCATAACGGCGTTCGACGTCTTCCTTCAGACTGCGCAACACCAGTGCCGACAGCTCTTCCGGGCGGAACGAACGGGTGCCGAGACGAAGTTCATGAGCACTGCCCATGTGTCGCTTGAACAGTGCCGCCGTCAGGTGTGGATGAGTCTGCAAACGTTCCTTGGCAGCCTGACCGACCAGCACCCGGTTCTCGTCGTCAAGGCCCACCACGCTTGGGGTCAGCAGACTCTCCAGGGCGTTTGGAACCAGTTCGGGCGCGCCGTTGCGCCAAACGGCAACCAGGCTATTGGTGGTGCCCAAATCAATGCCGACGATCATAACGTTTACAACTCCATGTCCATTCGGGAATTCCCGGCAACAGCCTATCGGCCACAAAACCGGGTAATTGAGCCGGTTTCGCGCAAGACTGGCTTTTTACTCTGTGCTGCCTAAGATGGCCAACAGATTAACCAGTACACCCGAGTGACGTTTATGTCGGAAAAGGACACCATCTCCATTCAACTGGTGCGTGAAGCGCTGCTGCAAAGTTGCGCCCCGGGCGCCGCCACCGTAGAGGTGTTGAACAAGGTCGACATCGATCCGGCGCTGCTGGACAGCACCGACGCCCGTGTCCCGGCCACCGCCTATGCGCGCCTGTGGCGTTTGCTGGCCCGGCGTGGGGACGATGAGTTTTTTGGCATGGACCCGCGCAAGCTCAAGTCCGGCAGCCTGGAGTTTCTCTGTCGCTGCTCCATGGTTCAGCCAAGCCTGGCCGCCGGGCTGACCTCGGGCCTGAGCTTTCTGTCGTTGATGCTCGAACGCCTGCCCGCACAACTTGTTCGCCAGCAAAGCCTGGCGGAAATCGTCCTGCTGGAGGACGACGAAGAACCGCGCCGTGCCTTCACCTATTTCACTTACTGGATGATCGTGCACGGCGTCGCCTGCTGGCTGGCGGGCCGACGGATTCCGATCCTGGCCATTGAATTGCGCTGCCCGGAGCCGGATTTTTGCGATGACTATCGAGTGATGTTTTCCGAGAACCTGCGATTCGACCGGCCACGCACGCGGATGATTTTCTCTGCCGATTGTCTCGATTTGCCGATCAAGCGCAGCGCTGAAGAGCTCAAGCGCTTTCTGGCCCATGCGCCGGCGAACATTCTGGTCAAGTACCGCGACCCTGAGAGCCTGGCCAGCCGGATCAAGCACGATCTGCGGCAATTGCCCGCCGAGCGCTGGCCGGAAACCGAAGCACTGGCGCAGCAACTGTGCATGTCGGCCTCAACGTTGCGTCGCCGCTTGGCCGAAGAAGGGCAGACGTATCAGGGGCTCAAGGACAGTGTGCGCAAGGAACTGGCCATCGTCTGGCTGGCCGAGCCGGCCATCAGCTTCGCTGAAATCGCCACTCGTTTGGGGTTTGCCGATGCCAGCTCGTTCTACAAGGCGTTTCGCAAGTGGTCGGGGTCCAATCCTGGGCATTATCGGAGTTTGATTCTTAACGAGGCTGACTGATCCGGATCCTGGGGGGCTGACGCCATCGCGGGCACGCCCTCGAACCTTGGCCAAACCAGTCACGCAACTTGATAGCTTTGACCATTGTCCCGCTTCCCGCGCAGAGCGAGTATTTCCCTGTTGATTACGGTTCCCCCAACCTAATAAAAATACAGAGGGATTCTGGCAATGCGCGATTACTTGTCTGCTACGTCACAGTTCAATTATCAGCACACCGTCGATGCCGCGCTCACAGGGTCGTTGACCGCGCTCAACGCCTGCGTCGAGTGTTGCGACCGGCATGCCTTGCCGGGGCGCATTGCGCTGTTCTGGGAAGGCCGCGACGGTAGCAGCGCGACCTATACTTTCAGCGACTTGCAGGACAAGGCCGCGCGCTTCGCCAATTTTCTGGTGGCCCAGGGCGTGAAGAAGGGCGACAAGGTCGCAGGCCTGCTGCCCCGCAACTTCGAATTGCTGATCACGGTGTTCGCCGCCTGGCGCATCGGTGCGGTTTATCAGCCGCTTTTCACCGCCTTCGGCCCCAAAGCCATCGAACACCGTCTGAACAGTTCCGGCGCCAAAGTGGTGGTCACCGATGCGGTCAATCGCCCGAAACTGGCTGAAGTGGCCGACTGCCCGACCATCGTCACCGTCGGTGGCACCAAGGGGCAGGGCATCGTGCGCGGCGACTTCAGTTTCTGGGCGGAACTGGCCAACTACTCCAGCGTCTGCGAACCGGTGTTGCTGACCGGCGAAGACCCGTTTCTGCTGATGTTCACCTCGGGCACCACCGGCCCGTCGAAAGCGCTGTCGGTGCCGCTCAAAGCCATTGTCGCCTTCCAGAGCTACACCCGTGACGCAGTGGACCTGCGCCCCGAAGACGCCTTCTGGAACGTTGCCGATCCGGGTTGGGCCTACGGCATTTATTTCGGTGTCACCGGGCCGATGGCGATGGGGCATCCGATCACCTTTTACGATGGCCCGTTCACCCTCGAAAGCACCTGCCGGGTGATCAACAAATACGGGATTACCAACCTCACTGGCTCACCGACCGCCTACCGCTTGCTGATTGCCGGTGGCGATGAGTTCGCCCGTTCGATCAAGGGCAAGCTGCGCATCGTCAGCAGCGCCGGCGAGCCGCTGAATCCGGAAGTGATCCGCTGGTTCGCCGACAACCTCGGCGTGGTGATTCACGACCATTACGGCCAGACCGAACTGGGCATGGTCCTGTGCAATCACCACGGCCTGGAACATCCGATCCACATGGGCGCCGCCGGTTTTGCCTCGCCGGGCCACCGCATCGTGGTGCTGGATGACGAATACAAAGAACTCGGCGTCGGCCAGCCAGGAATCCTGGCCATCGACCGCACCCAGTCGCCGATGTGCTGGTTCGGCGGTTACGAAGGCGTACCGACCAAAGCGTTCGTCGGCAATTATTACCTGAGCGGCGACACCGTCGAGTGGAACCCGGACGGCAGCATCAGCTTCGTCGGCCGCAGCGACGACGTGATTACCACCTCGGGCTACCGCGTCGGCCCGTTCGACGTGGAAAGCGCGCTGATCGAACACCCGGCGGTGGTCGAGGCGGCGGTGATCGGCAAGCCCGACCCGGAGCGCACCGAACTGGTCAAAGCCTTCGTCGTGCTCAGCCCGCAATACCGTGCCGAACCTGCGCTGGCCGAAGAGCTGCGGCAACACGTGCGCAAGCGTCTGGCGGCGCACTCGTACCCCCGTGAAATCGAATTTGTCAGCGAATTGCCGAAAACCCCAAGCGGCAAATTGCAGCGCTTTATCTTGCGCAACCAGGAAATCGCCAAGGCTCAAGAGGCCGCCGCGAAGAACGTTTCAGCTTGAATCCAAGGAAACAATGATGCAGATCGAAAACAAGGTTTTTCTCGTCACCGGCGGTGCTTCCGGCCTCGGTGCCGCCACCGCTGAAATGCTGGTGGCGGCCGGTGCCAAGGTGATGCTGGTGGACATGAATGCCGAAGCCGTCGCGGCGCAGGCTGCACGTCTCGGCGCGCAAAGCGTGGTAGCCGACATCAGCAATGAAGCGGCGGCAGAAGCGGCGGTGCAGGCGACGGTCAAAGCGTTTGGCGGCCTCAATGGCCTGGTCAATTGCGCCGGTATCGTCCGTGGCGAGAAGATCCTTGGCAAGACCGGCCCCCATGCCTTGTCCAGTTTCAGCCAGGTGATCAACGTCAACCTGATCGGCAGTTTCAACATGCTGCGCCTGGCTGCTGCGGCGATTGCCGAGACCGAAGCCGATGCAGACGGCGAGCGCGGGGTGATCATCAACACCGCATCGGTGGCGGCCTTCGACGGCCAGATCGGCCAGGCCGCGTATTCGGCGTCCAAAGGCGCGATTGCCAGCCTGACCTTGCCTGCCGCCCGTGAACTGGCGCGCTTCGGCATCCGCGTGATGACCATCGCACCGGGCATTTTCGAAACGCCGATGATGGCCGGCATGACCCCGGAAGTACGTGATTCACTGGCTGCTGGGGTGCCGTTTCCGCCACGCCTGGGCAAGCCGAGCGAGTACGCCGCGCTGGCCAGGCATATCATAGAAAACAGCATGCTCAACGGCGAGGTGATCCGTCTCGACGGTGCCTTGCGCATGGCCGCCAAATAAGGAGAATTTGTCATGACACAATCCAACGATCCGATTGTTATCGTCAGCGCCGTCCGCACCCCAATGGGCGGTTTCCAGGGCGAACTGAAAAGCCTGACCGCGCCACAGCTGGGCGCCGCAGCGATTCGTGCCGCGGTCGAACGCGCCGGTATCGCCCCTGAATCCGTCGAAGAAGTGCTGTTCGGCTGCGTGCTCTCCGCCGGCCTCGGCCAGGCCCCGGCGCGGCAAGCGGCACTGGGCGCCGGGCTGGATAAATCGACCCGCTGCACGACGCTGAACAAAATGTGCGGCTCGGGCATGGAAGCGACGATCCTGGCCCACGACATGCTGATCGCCGGCAGCGCCGACGTAGTGGTCGCTGGCGGCATGGAAAGCATGTCCAACGCGCCGTACCTGCTGGACCGCGCCCGCAGCGGTTACCGCATGGGCCATGGCCAGGTGCTCGATCACATGTTCCTCGACGGCCTCGAAGACGCCTACGACAAGGGCCGCCTGATGGGCACCTTTGCCGAGGATTGTGCCGAGACCAATGGCTTCAGCCGTGAAGATCAGGACGCGTTTGCCATCGCGTCGACCACCCGCGCCCAACAGGCGATCGAGGAAGGTAGTTTTAACGCCGAGATCGTGCCGCTCACCGTGACGGTCGGCAAACAGCAAGTGCTGATCAGCCACGACGAACAACCGCCGAAAGCCAAACTGGACAAGATCGCCTCGCTGAAACCGGCGTTCCGTGAGGGCGGCACCGTGACGGCGGCGAACTCCAGTTCGATCTCCGACGGCGCAGCGGCACTGGTGCTGATGCGCCGTTCCGAAGCCGAGAAACAAGGCCTTAAGCCGCTGGCAGTGATTCACGGTCACGCGGCGTTTGCCGACACCCCGGGGCTGTTCCCGGTGGCACCGGTGGGTGCGATCAAGAAGTTGATGAAGAAAACCGGCTGGTCACTGGATGAAGTCGAGTTGTTCGAAGTCAACGAAGCCTTCGCCGTGGTGAGCCTGGTGACCATGACCAAGCTGGAAATCTCCCACGAGAAGATCAACGTCCACGGCGGTGCCTGTGCCTTGGGCCATCCGATTGGTGCGTCCGGCGCGCGGATCCTCGTCACCTTGCTCTCGGCCCTGCGCCAGAAAGGCCTGAAACGCGGCGTAGCGGCGATCTGCATCGGCGGCGGCGAAGCAACGGCCATGGCCGTGGAATGCCTGTACTGAGGCTGACGCCAATCCCTGTGGGAGCGGGCCTTGTGGCGAGGGGGCTTGCCCCCGTTCGAGTGCGCAGCGCTCGCAGATTCTTGGGTCCGCTGCGCGGCCCAACGGGGGCAAGCCCCCTCGCCACAAGGCTCCCACAGGTCTTGCGTTTCAACTTGAATTTTAAGGACTTGGCATGATCCCCAACGACGAACAACTTCAGATCAGCGACGCGGCCCGGCAGTTTGCCCAGGAACGGCTGAAACCGTTCGCCGCCGAATGGGACCGCGAACATCGTTTCCCCAAGGAAGCCATCAGCGAGATGGCTGACCTGGGCTTCTTCGGCATGCTGGTGCCGGAGCAGTGGGGCGGTTGTGACACCGGATACCTGGCTTACGCCATGGCCCTGGAAGAAATCGCCGCCGGCGATGGCGCCTGCTCGACCATCATGAGCGTGCACAACTCGGTGGGTTGCGTGCCGATCCTCAAGTTCGGCAACGACGACCAGAAAGAACGTTTCCTCAAACCGCTGGCTGGCGGCGCGATGCTCGGTGCGTTTGCGCTGACCGAACCGCAAGCCGGTTCCGATGCCAGCAGCCTGAAAACCCGTGCCCGGCTGGAAGGCGATCACTACGTGCTCAACGGCTGCAAGCAGTTCATCACTTCCGGGCAAAACGCCGGGGTGGTGATTGTGTTTGCGGTGACTGACCCGAGTGCCGGCAAACGCGGGATCACCGCGCTGATCGTGCCCACCGATTCGCCGGGCTATAAAGTCGCGCGGGTCGAAGACAAGCTTGGCCAGCACGCCTCTGATACCTGCCAGATCCTCTTCGAGGATGTGAAAGTGCCGGTGGCCAATCGACTGGGTGAGGAGGGCGAAGGCTACAAGATCGCCCTGGCTAACCTCGAAGGCGGACGTGTCGGTATCGCCTCGCAATCGGTGGGCATGGCCCGCGCCGCGTTCGAAGCGGCCCGCGACTACGCCCGCGAACGCGAGAGCTTCGGCAAGCCGATCATCGAGCACCAGGCGGTAGCGTTCCGCCTGGCCGACATGGCCACCCAGATCGCCGTGGCCCGGCAGATGGTGCATTACGCGGCGGCATTGCGCGACAGCGGCAAACCGGCGCTGGTCGAAGCGTCGATGGCAAAACTGTTCGCCTCGGAAATGGCCGAAAAGGTTTGTTCCTCGGCGTTGCAAACCCTTGGCGGTTACGGTTACCTGAACGACTTCCCGCTGGAGCGGATCTACCGCGACGTGCGGGTGTGCCAGATCTACGAAGGCACCAGCGACATTCAGCGCATGGTCATTTCGCGCAATCTTTGAGAAGGAGTCCCTCTGTGAGCAATAAAGAGCTGAACTACGAAACGATTTTGCTGGAAACCCACGGCCGTGTCGGCCTGATCACCCTCAACCGTCCGCAAGCCTTGAACGCGTTGAATGCCCAAATCGTCAGTGAACTGAACCACGCCCTCGATGGCCTGGAAGCCGATTCGAACATCGGTTGCATCGTGCTGACCGGCTCGAAAAAAGCCTTCGCCGCCGGTGCCGACATCAAGGAAATGGCCGAGCTGACCTACCCGCAGATCTACCTCGACGACCTGTTCAGCGACAGCGATCGCGTGGCTAACCGCCGCAAGCCGATCATTGCCGCGGTCAACGGTTTCGCCTTGGGCGGTGGCTGTGAACTGGCGCTGATGTGCGACTTCATCCTGGCCGGCGACAATGCAAAATTCGGCCAACCGGAAATCAACCTCGGCGTATTGCCGGGCATGGGCGGCACCCAGCGCCTGACCCGCGCCGTGGGCAAGGCCAAGGCCATGGAAATGTGCCTGAGCGGGCGCTTGATCGATGCGGTGGAAGCCGAGCGTTGCGGGATCGTGGCGCGCATCGTGCCGGCGGATGAGCTGGTGGACGAAGCGCTGAAAGTCGCGGCGCTGATTGCGAAGAAATCACTGCCGATTGCGATGATGATCAAGGAAAGCGTCAATCGCGCCTTTGAAGTCAGCCTGTCGGAAGGCGTGCGTTTTGAACGCCGGGTATTCCATGCGGCGTTTGCCACGCAGGATCAGAAAGAAGGGATGGCGGCGTTTATTGCCAAGCGTGAGGCCGAATTCCAAGGCAAGTGATGTAGCGTCCTCACGGACGTCTTCGCAGGCAAGTCGGATCGCCGCACCGCTCGCGCCTACAGAGGATATGCATTCCCCTGTAGGCGCGAGCGGTGCGGCGATCCGACTTGCCCGCGAAGCTTTTTAGATCAGGTAGTTCTTGAGTTCCCGGGCAATCACCATCCGCTGTATCTCACTCGACCCTTCATAAATTTGCGTGATCCGCGCATCCCGGTAGTAACGCTCCACCGGGTAGTCTTCCAGATACCCATACCCGCCATGAATCTGAATCGCCGACGAGCAGACTTTCTCCGCAATCTCCGAAGCAAACAGCTTGGCCTGTGAAGCCTCCGACAGGCACGGTTTGCCGGCACTGCGCAAACGCGCGGCGTGCAGGATCAACAGGCGCGCGGCGTTCAGTCGGGTCTGCATGTCGGCCAGCATATTGGCGATGCTCTGGTGTTCGATGATCGGCTTGTCGAACTGCACCCGATCCCGCGCGTAAGCCAGCGCCGCTTCGAACGCCGCACGGGCGATGCCCAGGGCTTGCGCAGCGATGCCGATGCGGCCGCCTTCGAGGTTGGAGAGGGCGATGGCCAGGCCTTTGCCGCGTTCGCCCAGCAAATTGGCTTCAGGGACGGTGCAGTTGTTCAGGGTGACGGCGCAGGTGTCGGAAGCGCGGATGCCCATCTTGTGTTCACTGCGGTCGACGATGAACCCCGCTGTTTCGGTCGGCACCAGGAATGCCGAGATGCCACGCTTGCCCAACTCCGGATCAGTCACGGCGAAAACGATTGCCAGCTTCGCCCGTTTGCCGTTGCTGACGAATTGCTTGGCGCCGTTGATCACCCACTGGCCGTCGCGCAGTTCGGCGCGGGTGCGCAGGTTATGGGCTTCGGAACCGGCTTGCGGTTCGGTCAGGCAGAAGCAACCGATGGCCTGGCCGCTGGCGAGATCCGGCAGCCATTCCTGTTTTTGCTCTTCGGTGCCGTAATTGAGCACCGGCCCGCAGCCGACAGAGTTGTGGATGCTCATTAGCGCGCCGGTAGCGCCATCACCGGCGGAAATCTCTTCCACCGCCAGCGCGTAGGCCACGTAGTCGACATAGGTGCCGCCCCATTCCTCGGGCACCACCATGCCCAACAGACCCAGTTCACCCATCTTCGCCACCAGACCGTCATCGATCCAGCCGGCCTTCTCCCAGGCTTGTGCGTGGGGTGCGATTTCGCCGCGGGCAAAATCCCGGGCCATGTCGCGGATCATCACTTGTTCTTCGCTCAATTCGATATCGTGCATGGCTCAGCTCCCGCTCTGGTCAAACCCGGTGAAAAAACTCGCGACGTGCTCGGCGTCCAGCGCCTGCAAGGTCGGCGGGTTCCAGCGCGGGTTCTTGTCTTTGTCGATCAGCAAGGCGCGCACGCCTTCGATCAGGTCGCCGCGTTCGAACCACTGGCGATCCAGGTGCAGTTCGAGGGCGAAGCACTGTTCCAGGCTCAGGTGCCGACCACGCCGCAGCATTTCCAGGGTCACGCCCATGGCCAGCGGTGAACGGCTTTCCAGCAAGTCGGCGGTGGTCATGGCCCACTCATGGCTGTCGGCGACGGTCACTGCACGCAGCTGTTCCACCATACTCGGCACATCGGGCAGGGCGAAGAAGTGGTCGATGACCGGCCGCAGCGCCGCCAGCGGCGCTACCGGCAGTTGCTGCACGGCGAGTTTCGCCAGCGCGCCTTGCAGGTCCTTGAGCGGGGTGTCGTGCCATTCCAGATGGTCGAGTCGCTCGTCCAGCTCGCCCAGGCTGGCGCTCTCCAGATACCAGTCGGCCAGGCCGCAATAGAGCGCATCGGCGGCGCGGATCTGCACGCCGCTGACGCCGAGATAGATGCCCAGCTCACCGGGAATGCGCGGCAGGAAGTAGCTGCCGCCGACGTCCGGGAAATAACCGATGGCCACTTCCGGCATCGCCAGACGGCTACGCTCGGTGACCACCCGCAAATCGGCGCCTTGCACCAGCCCCATGCCGCCGCCCAGGACAAAGCCGTCCATCAAGGCCAGGACCGGTTTGCGGTAGTGATGGATCGTGAGGTCGAGGGCATATTCCTCGACGAAGAAATCTTCGTGCAGTGTGTCGCCGCTTTTGAAGCTGTCGTACAGCGAGCGGATATCGCCGCCGGCACAAAAAGCTTTCTCGCCAGCGCCGCGCAACACCACCGCATGCACCTGCGGATCCTGTGCCCAGGCATCGAGTTGCTGTTGCAGGCTGCGGACCATGTCCAGGGTAATGGCGTTGAGGCCGGCGGGGCGGTTGAGGGTCAGGTGACCGATGTGATTGCGAACCTCGGCCAACACTTCGTTTTGCGTGGCATCCATGGACGGTGTCCCCGGGGATGAAACCTGAGCAGTCATCACTAACTCCCTGCTTTTATTGTTCTTTATAGAGAAGCTCGCGCGCGAGCGATGCAGGATCGTAACAGTGCAAATTTGCCCTGTACAACCGAGATACGTGCAGGTTCTTTCTGCATTTTTACCTTAGTGCAAAATCAAAAGATCGCAGCCTTCGGCGGCCTGACACCGTTTTGAATCAACCTTGAATTTGTGGCGAGGGGGCTTGTCGGATCGCCGCACCGTCCCGTTCGACTGCGCAGCAGTCGCAGATAAGGGCAATGAGGTATGCCTGGAAAAACTCGTTAGCAGGTTTTGGGGCCGCTTCGCGACCCAACGGGGGCACGCCCCCTCGCCACAAAGATGCCTTTAGGTTCTGCTGCTCAGCACTTCACCGATACTGCGGCGCTTGGCATGCAATTCACTGGCATGAATCAACTGCTCGAGGTCTTCAGGGGTGACGTCGTAGAAGGCCTCCATGTCGGCGAGTGCCCGTCGCAGATCTTCGGCGGTGATCGCCTGGCTGTCGGCCGCGGGCATTAGCGGGGCCGGTTCGGCGGGACGCTTGGGGTAACGAATGCGCGTGAAGTTGTTGTACGCCAACGCGCTGAGCAGCATCGTCGAGCCGCTGAGCATCACCGGGCCGAGGGCTTTCCAGTCCATGGCGATGGTCGCCGGGTCTGCCAGCACCATCAGCAGCGCCAGCGCCCCGGCGGGTGGGTGCAGGCAACGCAGCCAGCACATCAGAATCAGCGCCATGCCCGCCGCGAGGCAGGCGCTGCCGAGGGTGCGGCTGAGTACGTGAGCGACCAGCAGCGAGATCACCCCCGCGCAGAGGTAACCGCCAAGAATCGACCACGGCTGGGCCAGCGCGCCCGAGGACACGGCGAACAGCAATACCGCCGACGCGCCCAACGGACCGATCAGGTGCAGCGCCACATCGATGCCGAACACCTGGCCGCACAACCAGACACTGAACATCGTCCCCATGGCCATGCCGATGGCGGCACGGCTCCATTCGGAGGGGCGGGTGTTGATGGCGGCGGGCAACCAGTGAGCGAGCATGACGAACATCGATCCTTTGACAAAAACCAGGGCAAAAAAAAGGCTTGTCCGGATACCCGGAAAGCCCTTGAAGTGGTTCCAACTATTGGGGGAGGAACGGCGCACAGTGTGCCGGTCATTACCGATACTGACAAATTCATATTAATGCAGCTTCAATGCATTATTTTTGCAGTATCGCGACGCGTCGACCGCTCATGAAACAGAGAAAACCGCCCATCGCCGTCAACGCACTCAGGGCATAGAACATGGTGGGCGCGGGCGTGTGCATCAGCAGGAAGCCGCAGATCACCGGGCTCAGCGCACCGCCGAGGGCTGCGAGGTTCTGTGCGCCGTAGTAGCTGCCGCGCAGTTCTTCCGGGGCCAGGGTGTCGACGAAGAGGAATTCGGCCGGGTAAATGATCATTTCGCCGAGGGTGAAAATGAACATTGCGATGCACCAGCTCACCAGGCTGTCGGCCAGGCTGAAACCGATCAAGCCGAGGATGAACAGGCTGCTGCCGCCGACAATCCAGTAACGCAGTTGTTCGCGCTTGAGAAACCGGCCGATCTGGTATTGCAGCAGGATCACGCTGATGGCGTTGCAGGCGAGCAGGGCGGCCATGGTTTCCAGCGCTCGTTTGGAGTCGTGGGTCACCAGCAGGTATTGCGACAGGTACAAGGTAAAACGCCCGTGGACCACGGTGCTGAGCAGGCAGCCGCAGGTGAACATGATCAGCGTGCGGTCGTTTTTCAGGGTGACCAGGGTCTTGAGAAAGTTTTGCGGCTGACCGATGGCGGGTACCTGGGCCGGGTCTTTGGGAATCCCGCTCATCAGGAAAATGCTGAAGAACGCGATGCCGCCGGCGATCAGGAACGGCGCAATCGGGTACACGCCGGCGATCACCACGCCGAGCATCGGGCCGGTGGCGTAACCGATATTGGTCAGGGTGTAGCGCAGCGAAAAAGCCTTGGCGCGTTGGCCCATGGGCAGGTTGTCGCTGAGAATCGCCTTGGACCCGATCAGAAACAGCGCCGAGGCGGTTTCAGTGATCACCAGGGTGGCGGTGGTCAGGTAGAGGTTTTCGGCAAAGGTCAGCAGCACGAATCCGATGGCGCTGGAGAGCATGGCCAGGATCAGCAGCCGGCGCTTTTCGAGGCGGTCGATGATGTAACCACCATAGAGCGCGAGCAGGGTGGCGATGAACACCGCAATCCCGAGCAGCAGGCCGACGTCCTGTTGGTTGAGGCCGAGCTTGGTGCTCAGGAACAGCGTGAGCAACGGGCTGGTGATGGCGCGACTGACGACGATGGTCAGCGAGCAGATCATCAGCCGGCGGATAACGAGGGAGTAAGTGGCCACGGTGGGGCAAATGTCCTTATTCAGATTCTGTGGTGTTCGACGCGCAACGCCAGGCTCAACTCAGCCACCGATCAAGCGCCCGAACCGACTCCAGTTCTTCCAGCCGCCACAACTGCTCCAGCAGCTCTTTTGCCTGCTGTAGCGGTATCACCCGTCCGGCCAGGCTGAAGAATTTTTCCTCCAGCGCCGCATCGCTCAGCGGATTGCCCGGCGCCCCCAACGGCACCTCAACGCACAGGCTCGCTTGCCGACTGTCCACGGTCCGCACGCTGACGACAGGCTCGCCATCCTCGGACAGATGCGGGTCGACTTCAAGGCGAATACGCGACATCCAGTGTGCAATCCGTGGGTGGCGGCGTTGTTCATCGTCGTAGGCTTCCAACCGGCAATGCCCATGGACCAGCCGGGCCGCCAGGGCATAACGCAGGCTCATCTGCGCCGCCGGCAACGTGCTGACGTCCTGGCCACCGCACATGTCTTGAAGGAATCCGCACAGCGATACCTGAACGTCCTCGACCTGCTCGGCGCTGACCTGCAATTGATCGAGCAACAGGTCCAATGCGTCGATCGCCGAATGGGTCCCACGGCATGCCGCATAGGGCTTGATCGAGCAGCGCGCGAGTTTCCACACGTGGCCCAGTTCGGCGTCCAACGCCTCGGGCACGGCGGTGTCCGCCGCGAGGGTCTTGAGGAATCCGCCCCAGACGTTATCGAACAGTTTTGTCGGGCCGGTGATGCCTTGTTGAGCAAACCGCGCGGCCAGCAATCCACCCTCGGCGGCGCGTCCGCTGTGGAGTCTTTTGCTTTGCGAACCGTCATGGATAAACGCCCACAGACCACCGCTGAAGCTGCCGGCGATGCCCAGTGCAGACAAGGTTTGTTGTGCATCCAGCCCCAGAATCCGTGCACTGGCCGCCGCCGCGCCAAACACTCCGCACGTCGCCGTGGAGTGCCAACCGGCGCCGTTATGGGCCGAGTAACTGCCGCAGGCTTCGAGCACCCGACGGCCGATTTCGTAGCCGATCACCACCGCAGTGATCAGTTCGCGACCATCAATTGACGCTTCAGAAACCGATAGCGTCGACATCGATAGCGCCGCCATCACCGCCGGCAGCACCACCGCGCCGGAATGGTCGCAGCCGCCGGTGTCGTCCAGCTCCAGGGCATGCGCGGCGATACCGTTGAGCATGGCGGCTTGCGCCGCGCCGACTCGCTGATCGGTGCCCCAGACCAACGTGCTGCCGACTTCCCCCTTGAACACCTGACGCGCCTGTCTGGCGACATCGCTGCCGGCTCCGGCCAGGGCTGCACCGAAGGTGTCGAGAATGTGCCGCTTGGCTTGCTCCACCAACTCAGCGGGTAACTCTTCGAAACGGGTATCGACGCAGAACTGCGCCAGCCGCGCCATTCGCATAACCCCATCCTGATCTCTCATACGCCGTAATCCCGATAATGACGCTCGTACACAGCGGCCGGGTGATCCTCGGTCACCGGCGCTGCCGACTCGGCCCACCACTGAGCCACTTCGGCACCGGTGGCGATCCACACGTCATCGTGCTGCTGAATGCTTTGCAGCAATTCACGCAACACGCCGATCCGCCCTGGCGTGGCGATGATTTCCGGGTGCAGCCGCAGCACATAACACAGCCCGAACCGGTGGAACCCGGCGAAGTCCATTTGCAGGTTCCCCAGCGTGTGGCTGTAAGAGGCGATGCGCGATTGCGCCGGCGGCACCGCCGGGCTGAGGTTGAAGGCGAAGTAGGGCTCGTCCTCCAGTTCGTAGTGCAACGGCAACTCGATTACCTCAGGGGCCGTCGGGTGGGCGAAGGGCAAATCATCGCCGCGCCATGACGAGGACCAGCGGATGCCGTGCTCGCGCAACGCCTCGATGAAGCCCGGTGCGCCATTGCCGGCCGGGATGCGAAAGCCTGTCGGACGCTCACCGGTCAACGCGTTCAAGGCCGCGCAGCCCTTGGCGATTTCGGCGCTTTGCTCGGCCAGGGTCAGGTTGTCGTAGTGCTGATGGCGATAACCGGCGCAGGCAATCTCGTGCCCGCCGGCCTGGATCGCCCGGAGGTGTTGCGGGTTTTCCTCGGCGACGATGCCGGGCACGAACCAGCTGCTGGAAACCCCCAGTTCTGCGAACACGCCAAGCAAACGCTCGACCCCGCGCTGGGTGCCGTAGCGCCACACCGACAAGGTCTTGTCGCGCCCGGCGACTTCCGGCGCCTGGGTGAGGATGCCGTGGATGTCGTTGTAATCGACGGTCAGCACCACGGCGCAGCGGTAGCCGTTGGGCCAGACAATGGAATCAGCCATGGTGATGCTCCTTCAGCCACCAGTGGGCGACATCGCGGCAGGTAGCGAACCACACGTCGTCGCGCTGGCGCATGTGTTCGAAGAGTTGTTCCAGCAACAGGATGCGTCCCGGTTTGCCGGTGATCTTGGGATGGAACAGGGTGGTCAGGCACAGGCCTTCAGCCATGGCGCCATCGAACTCGCGGCACCAGTTATCGAGGGTCAGTTCGTAGCTGGCGGTACGGTCCAACCCGGAAGGGAAGTCCGGCGCACGGGTGTAGGCGAGGGAGGCGTAGTCGTCCATTTCCCAGCGGCCGGGGATCTCCACCAGCGGCGTATCAAAGCCCGGCACCTTGACCAGGTAGGGCCGGTCATCGCCGCGCATGCTGCTGGAATAGGTCACGCCGGCTTCCACCAGCATGGCCGGCGTTTCGGCCCGCCAGTCGCCCGATGGCGTGCGGAAACCTTCAGCGCGGATGTTCAGGTACTTCCAGAACACCTCGCGGGATTTGTGCATCACGTCCTTCTGCTGCTCCAGCGTCAGGGCGTAAAAAGATTCGTGTTTGTAGCCGTGATAGGCCACCTCATGCCCGCGCTCGACAATCGCCTGGCACTGTTTCGGCCAGTTCTCCACGACCCAGGCCGGGACGAAAAACGTGGTCGGGATGCGGAACTCATCCAGCAGATCGAGAATCCGCGGCAGCGCCCGATAAGGGCCGTAACCGCCGAAACCGAAATACTCGGGCTTGCGCCAGATCGAGCCGTTAAGCATGGCATCGCCGGTGGGGCCATCGAGGTCGAAGGCCAGGGCGAGGCAGGCCTGGTGCTGGTCGGGCCAGGTGGGTTGCAGCGAGGAGGACATCGTATGGCGCTCCAGAATTAATAGTTGAAACACCCGTAGCAGCTGCCGAGCCCGCGAGGCTGCGTTCGGTGTGGGCCGCATTCGGACGCAGCCGTCGTGAATTCAAACTACGCGGTGTTTCAGGAAAACCTCGCGTGCAGGGTTTACGACGGCTGCGCCGCCGAACGCAGCCTCGCAAGCTCGGCAGCTGCTACGAACCGTGTTATTTCCCGGCGTTGATGGTCACGGTCTTGATCGCACCCAGTTCCAGATCCCATTTCTTCAGGATTGCCTGGTAGCTGCCGTCATCGATCATGCTTTGCAACGCGACTTTCACCGCTTCGCTCAGCTCAGGTTTTTTCTTGCTCACACCCATGCCCGAGAACTGCTTGGAGATCGGCAGGCCCACGGTTTTGTACATGTCCTTTTCCTGGGTCTTGAGGTACGGCAAGGTTTCGCTGCCTTGCATGGCCGCGTCGATACGGCTCTGACGCAATTGCGCACGGGCGTCGGCCGAGCCCTCGGTGCCGATCACGTTGATCGCGGGTTTGCCGGCGGCTTCGCAGTTTTCCTTGCTCCACGCGGCGATTTCCGCCGGGAAGGTGGTACGGCGGCTGGTGCCGACTTTCTTGCCGCACAAGTCGACGATCTCGTTGGTGTCCTTGTTTTTCTGCAAGGTGTAGAACTGCGGACCGCTGGTGAAGTAGTCGACAAAAGTCACGCTGGCCTGACGCTCGGCGGTGTCGGTCATGCCCGACAGCACCATGTCTACGCGGTCAGTCGTGAGCGCGTTGATCATTTGCTCGAAGCCGGTTTCCTGCCATTTGATCTTCACGCCCAGACGTTCGGCCAAGGCGTTGCCCAGGTCATAGTCAAGGCCGGTGAGGGTGTTGGTGGCCGGGTCCTTGAAATCCATCGGCGGGTAGTTCGGCATGATCGCTACCACGATCTCGCCCTTGTCCTTGATGCTGGCCGGCAACTCGGCAGCGAAGGCGAAACCGGATGCCAGGACGCTGGCAAGTACTGCTGGGATGACTAGGTTCTTCATGGTCGTTCTCTTATGAGTGTTGTGAGCGCCAAAGGACGCTTAGGTTCGAACGGCAGAAATGAAGCTTTGGGTGCGTGGGTTTTGCGGACTTATTAGTATTTCTTCGGGGCTTCCAGCCTCCACGATCTGCCCGCCGTCCATGAACACCATGCGGTTGGAAACCTCGCGAGCGAAGCCCAGTTCATGGGTGACGACGATCATGGTCATGCCGGTTTGCGCCAGATCGCGCATCACCGACAGCACCTCTCCGACCAGTTCCGGGTCGAGTGCCGAAGTGGGTTCATCGAACAGCATCAGCTTGGGGCGCATGGCCAATGCACGGGCAATGGCGACACGTTGTTGCTGACCACCCGACAGTTCGATCGGGTAGCTGTTGCGCTTGTCGGCGAGGCCGACGCGTGCGAGCAGTTCCACGGCTTCTTCGTGCGCTTCTTTGGGCGAACGCTTGAGTACCTGGCACGGCCCTTCGATGATGTTTTGCAGCACAGTCATGTGCGGGAACAGGTTGAAACGCTGGAACACCATGCCGGTGGCCAGGCGCTGACGGGCAATCTGCGACTCGTTGAGCTCGTGCAGTTTGTTGCCGACGATCCGGTAACCCACCAGTTCGCCGTCGACCCACAGGCCGCCCTTGTCGATTTTTTCCAGCTGATTCACGCAGCGCAGCAGGGTGCTTTTGCCGGAGCCGGACGGGCCGATGATGCACAGCACTTCGCCTTGCTCGACTTCGATGTTGATGTCCTTGAGCGCGTGGAAATGGTCGTAATACTTGTTCAGGCTCACGGCCTTGACGATGCTTCTCATGTTGGGCTCCTCAAGAACGCTTGCCGGCGCCGCGAGCGAAACGACGCTCCAGACGGCTTTGACCAAAGGACAGGACTGTGACGGTGGCCAGGTACCAGATACCGGCGACGATCAGCAGCTCCATCACACGGGCGTTGGCGTAGTAGATGTTCTGCGCGTTGTAGAGCAGCTCCGAGTACTGGATGACGCTCGCCAGGGAGGTCATTTTCACCATGCCGATGAATTCGTTACCGACCGGCGGAATGATGATCCGCATGGCCTGGGGCAGGATGATCCGGCGCAGCGCTTGCAAGCGCGGCATGCCGATCGACTTGGCGGCCTCGTACTGGCCGGTGTCCACTGACAACAGGCCGGCACGCACCACTTCGGCGGTGTAGGCGCCCTGATTGATGCTCAAACCGAGGAGGGCGGCGACGAAGGGCGTCATCAGGCTCACGGTGTCCATTTCGAACAGGCCGGGGATGCCGATGGTGGGGAAGATCAGCGCCAGGTTGAACCACAGCAACAGCTGCAGGATCAGCGGCGTGCCACGGAACAGCCAGGTGTAGGTCAGCGCCACATAGCGCAGGATCGGGTTGGCCGACATGCGCATGATTGCCGTGATCACCCCGAAGACAATGCCCAGCGCCATCGCCAGCACCGCCATGACGATGGTGTTGAGCAAGCCCCACATGATCGCTTGCGAAGTGAGGAACTGGCCGATGTACGACCATTCAATCTTGCCTTCGGCGAAGGCTCGTACCAGGCCGATAATCGCAATGACGATGACGCTGGCGAAGAAAATCCGCCCGTAGTAACGCCGTGGCACGTGTTGGTACTGGGTGATATCGAACTGGTTTTCCGCCAGTTTGCGCTCCGCCTGGAGTCGTTCTGCCTGTGTCTGGCTCATGTTGGTTCTCCGTACACTGTTCTTTCAGATCAAGCACAATCCCCTTGTAGGAGCCGGCTTGCTGGCGATGGAGTGTCAGTCGACATCAATTCAGCTGACACACCATCGCCAGCAAGCCGGCTCCTACAAGGTTTTGCGTTGTCTATCAGAGGCGGAAGCCCTGATAGTTCTCGGTCCACTCCTGCTGCGCGACAAGGGCGGTTTTCAGTCGGCCGATCTGCTCGCGCACCTGTTGCGGCGCGGTGCCACCCCAGCCACTGCGGGCGGCGATGGCGGCTTCGAGGGTCAGGCTGTCGCGCACCTCAGGTGTCAGGCGCGGATCGATCTCGGCCAGCAGCGCCGGCGAGGCTTCCCACAGTTCGATGTCATGTTTCTCGCAGGCCTGGACCAATGCGCCGGTGATTTCATGCGCTTCCTTGAACGGCACGCCGCGCACCGCCAACCAGTCGGCGACTTCGGTGGCAAGGGTGAAACCCAGCGGTGCCTGACGGCGCAGTTCTTCGACGTTGACCTTCATGGTCGCGACCATCCCGGCCATGGCCGGCAGCACCAGCAGCAGGGTGTCGACGCTGTCGAGCACGCCGTTCTTGTCTTCGCTCAAGTCACGGTTGTAGGACAGCGGCAGGGATTTGAGCGTCGACAGCAGACCGGTCAGGTTGCCGATCAAGCGGCCAGCCTTGCCCCGGGCCAGTTCGGCGATGTCCGGGTTTTTCTTCTGCGGCATGATAGAACTGCCGGTGGCGTAGGCATCGTCCAGCGCGACCCAGCGAAATTGCCGCGACGACCACAGGCAGAATTCTTCGGCGAGGCGGGAAATGTTGATCCCGAGCATGCTGGCGATAAACAGGAACTCGGCGACGTGATCGCGGCTGGCCACGGCGTCGATGGAGTTTTCGCACACGCCGCTGTAGCCCATTTCCTTGGCCGACTGCTGGGGCAGGCGAGCGATGGCGGAACCGGCCATGGCCGCTGCACCCAGTGGCGACAGCGAGGTGCGCGCGTCCCAGTCCACCAGACGCTGCACGTCGCGCAGCATCGATTGGGCGTGGGCCAGCAAGTGATGAGCGAAGACGATCGGCTGGGCTTGTTGCAAGTGAGTGAAACCCGGGCAGATGCTCTCGACGTGTTGCTCGGCCTGTTCCACCAGCGCTTGCTGCAAGGCCAGTACTTCAACGGTCAAGGTACGGACGTGATCACGCAGGAACAGCCGCAGGTCGTTGGCGGTCTGGTCGTTGCGCGAACGGCCGGCGCGCAGTTTGCCGCCCAGTGCGCCGAGGCGTTCGGTCAGCAGGCGCTCGATGAAGGTGTGCACGTCTTCGTCGTCCAGGGTCGGCGCGATGCTGCCGGCACGGAAGTCATCACCGATGCGCTGCAGGGCGTCGAGCATGGTCTGGGTTTCCTGCTCGCTCAGAAGACCGGCGCGCTGCAATTCCCGGGCATGCGCCTTGGAACCGGCGAGGTCATACGGGGTGAGGCGAAAGTAGCGCTCGGGGCAACGGGACAGGGCCGCCAGGGCTTCGGACGGGCCGCTCTTGAAGCGGGCACCCCAGAGACGGTCGGTGGTTTGAAACATTGTTGTTTTCCTCGTCGGTAACGCGAACTGATATCGGTGTGCAGAGCCTGAAACACTTCCCGGAAATTATTCGGGTGTGGTCATGGCCAAGCAGTGTTCAAGAGGGCAGTTGCTAAAGGGCGAGAGCTGATCGAAGTGTCAGCTTTTAATAGTTCGAAATCAGTGAGTTGGCACTGATCGGCGGGATTTATTAACGGTTGCCAAGCCTTGTTTTCTGTGTTCATTATTATTAGCCAGCACTGTTTTTGTTGTTGGACACAGGTTGTTGAATAGGGCGCCAGAGGTAAATAAGCATTATGGAAACCCCACTTTCCAATTCCGGAAACCCGCCGTTAAAAACGGTACATCGGGCGCCGTTGGCCCTCAGCGGCCTGGACTTCAAACTGCTCAAAGTATTCAAGGCCGTGGTCGAGGCTGGCGGCTTCAGTGCGGCGCAGAATGAGCTGAACGTGGGCTTGGCGGCCATCAGCAAACAGATTTCCGACCTTGAGATTCGTATTGGCATGCGCCTGTGTACCCGGGGGCGGGAAGGGTTTCACCTGACCGAAGAAGGGCGTCTGGTGTATCAGGCGTCGATCGATTTATTTGCCTCGGTCGATAACTTTCGTGATCGGCTTAGTTCAGCTCAGAATGAACTTATTGGCGACCTTGGGGTGGGCGTCATTGATAATACAATTACGGATTCCAATTCTCCGTTAGTTGCGGCGATTAGAAGAATAAATGAAGAGTCGCCGAAAGTAAGATTTCAACTTCAGGCATCGCAGTTAGATGAAGTGGAAAGAGGCGTGGTCGAGGGGCGGTTAGTGGCCGGGATCGTGCCGGTTTATCAAAAAAGAGAAGAGTTCGATTACTTCCCGCTGTATGAAGAACGCTCGTACGTGTATTGCGCCGTCGGTCATCCACTGTTCTCGGTGCCGGAGGCGGACATGGGCGGCAATGTGCTGCAGGATTACGAGTGCATCAACCACCGCTACGCGATCCATCGGGACAAACTGAATTTTGCCCGCTACGACAGCTTTTCCGCTTCGGCGACTCAAGTGGAAGCCGTGGCGCTGCTGGTCAAGACGGGCCGTTTCGTCGGTTTTCTGCCCGAGCATTACGCGGCAAACCTGGTGGCTCAGGGACAGTTTCGGGCGGTGCGTCCGGACCTGATCAACATCGTCACGCCGTTCAATCTGATCCTGCGCCACAACACTGTGCGCAGTCCGTTGGTGAAGGCGTTTGCCCAGGCGCTGGGGGTGGATTTGAAGGCGCCGGTTTAACCTCAAACGTAGGCGTTCAAGTGTGGTTAACAGTAACTAACGGACAATACATGGATACGCAGGAGCTACTGCAGGCTGCGATCTTTGATCTTGCTCTTCAGCAACATCGAAACCATCAAAAGATCGCAACCTGCGGTAGTTCCTACAAGGGCGGCGTGTGCAGCAATACGAAATCGTTTTTATCGAAACGTCCGCTCAATACCGGTGGCTGGGCACCCAGCGGAGTGCCTTGCAAGGCGTTGTAGTCGTTTCGGTCCATCATCAGCCAGGCCGGCCCCGAGAGGGCTTCCAGTTCCTGTGTCGATTCGGTGAACACCGGTTGAAAGTCTTGCTCGATATTGACCATGAACTTGATCGCCTTGGCGTCTTTGCCCATGCCGTGCAGCACCAATGGCGCCGGGGCTTTTTGAATCTCTGCGAACGCGGCTCGGCTGAAGGCTTGCGTATCGTAAAGCTGACGTTCGACCGGTTCATATACCAGGATATAAACCGACCACAGCGCGAGGACTGCGCAACAGGCCAGCACCTCGGCTCGCCAGCGAGCGCGAAACCAAGCCGCCAGCGTGATGACTTGCAGAGCCGCAAGCACGATCAATACCGGCACAAAGGCAGGAGGTTGTGCTGGCAGACGCCGCTGAATGATCAGCAATGCGACAATCAACACCCCCGGTATCACCAACCACAGCCCTTGCATCAAACCCCGCAACCAACCGAATACCCGACCTTGCGCCACCTGAAACGGGTATGCCGCAATGATCGCCGCCATGGGCAGCATCGGCAGCAGGTAACGGGCCTTTTTCGCCTGGGGAATCGACAAGCCAATCATCACGATCAATCCGGCCGCCGTGCAGTATTGCAACAGGCGTAATGCCGGACCTGCCTGCCGTGGATTCGTCAGCCAGACCGCGGCCAATACCAGCAGTGCCAATGGATAAGCGAGCGCATAGTTGCCAAACGAAGCGGTGAAGTAATACAGCGAACCACTGACGCCTTCACTGCCGTCCATGCGCCCCATGAACTGCATGCGCACCACGTCATGCATGAAGGCCGTTCCACCACTGGCTTCGGCCAGCCACAGCAGTGCGCCAACGCACACCACCAACAACACCGCCGCCAACAGGCCAAAACCGAACAACCGTGACCATTGGCGATTGAGCAGGTAGTAGCTGCACAGCATACCGGTGGGGATCACCAGCCCGATCGGCCCGCGAATCCCGAAGCCCAACAGCAGCAGCACAAAAATCAGCGGCCACCGACGGGGCATCGCGAAATGATCGGCGGCGTACCCAAGGTAGAACACCGAAAAGGCCACGGCCGCCAGCATCAGGTCCTGGGACACGGCACGGGTTTCAGTGACAAATGTACTGGTGAGCAACATCAACGCGATGCTCAGCAGTGCCCAGCGTGTGGAGCAGGGCGCGACCAACCGGTACATCAACGTGACGATCACCGCAGCGCCGATGGCAGTCGGCAACCACGCGGTGAGGCTATTGACCTGACCGAACGGCAGGGACAACAGCCAGACAAACACCGTAGACAGCGCCGAGTAATCGGCATAGGGCTGGCCATAGGTGGTCGGGAAAAACGACGGCCCGTGGCGCAGCATCTCCTGGGCGAACAGCACGAACCGCGAATCGAAACCGATTGCTGTTTGCTGATAGACCCCCGCGATGAACAGCATGAACGTCAGCAGCCCGAACCCTAAGGACTGCCGACGAATGCTGGGCGATACCGTACTCACGCGATGACTGAGGCCGCTGGAATCGGTAACTTGCACGATTCACCGCGGCCCATCGGGAAGTACAGGAAACCGCTGCGCGCCAGGCGCTCGGCGTCGTACAGGTTACGTCCGTCGAAAATCACCGGTGCATTCAGGCGTTGCTGGATCAGGTCGAAGTCCGGCGCCTTGAACTGCTGCCATTCGGTGCAGATGATCAATGCGTCGGCGCCCGAAAGGACTGATTCCGGCGTGCCCATGAGCATCAGCTTCGGTTCGTCAGGATAAAGCTGTTGGGTTTCCTGCATGGCTTCCGGGTCGAACGCCCGTACATTGGCCCCCGCAGCCCACAGCGACTCCAGTAGCACCCGGCTCGGCGCATCGCGCATGTCGTCGGTGTTGGGCTTGAAGGCCAGGCCCCACACGGCGAAGGTTTTGTCGCGTAAATCACCTTTGTAGAAGGCGTTGATGCGTTCGAACAGTTTGTGTTTCTGCCGCTGGTTGATGGCTTCTACCGCTTGCAGCAGGTCGCTGTTGCAATGGGCTTCTTCGGCACTGTGAATCAGTGCGCGCATGTCCTTGGGGAAACACGAGCCGCCGTAACCGCAGCCGGGATAGATGAAGTGGTAACCGATGCGCGAATCGGCACCGATGCCCAGCCGTACCGATTCGATATCGGCACCCAGGTGTTCGGCCAGTTCGGCGATCTGGTTGATGAAGCTGATTTTGGTCGCCAGCATGCAGTTGGCGGCGTATTTGGTCAGCTCGGCGCTGCGCAGGTCCATGAACATGACGCGGTCATGGTTGCGGTTGAACGGTGCATAGAGGTCGCGCATCACCTCGCGCACTTCATCGCCTTCACAGCCGATGATGATGCGGTCCGGACGGCGGCAATCGGCCACGGCCGAACCTTCTTTCAAAAACTCCGGGTTGGAAACGATATCGAACTGCAACTGACGGCCGGCCTTGAGCAGGTACTGGTCGATATGGGCGCGCAGCGTATCGCCGGTGCCCACCGGCACCGTGGATTTTTCCACCAGAATCACCGGCTGTTCACGATGGCGCGCCACTGCTTCGCCCACGGACAACACGTATTGCAGATCCGCCGAACCATCCTCCCGGGACGGCGTGCCGACGGCGATGAACAGCACCTGGCCATGTTGCACCGCGAATTTTTCGTCCGAGGTGAACTGCAGCCGCTTGGCGTCCAGGCTTTCACGCACCAGGCTGGCCAGCCCCGGCTCGAAGATGCTGACGTGGCCTTGTTGCAGCAACGCAACTTTTTTCTCGTCAATGTCCATACACACTACATCGTGGCCGACTTCGGCCAGGACGGCGGCTTGCACCAGACCAACGTAACCGCTACCAAATACACTGATTTTCATGATGCACTCCTAAGTTCGGGCGCGCGAGCAGGTCGAGAATTAATAGTGATAACACCGAGGATGACCAGCGCCACTCCCAGGGTTTTTGAAAGACTGAAGGATTCGTTGAACAGCGGCAGGCTGGCGGCCAGCACATACACCAGCGCGTAGCTGATGCTCAGCAGCGAATAGGCACGACCCAGGGGCACATCCCGCAGGGCGGCGAGCCAGGTGAGCATCGACACGGCATAGGCGAGGATGGCGGCCAGCACGACAATCACAGCGGGCATATCGACGCTGCCGCTGCTCAAGGCCGCTAACCACTGTTCGGGATGTGGCAATCGAGTCATGCTCCAGCGCATGCCCAACTGCGCGGCGGTGCCCAGCACTACGCTGCCCATGGCAAAGGCAATTCCGCGACGCAGGCTCATGCGTGTTGCCCCAGCAACGCCACGCCACCAATCACCAGTGCCACGCCCAACCAATGACGGCGGTCGATGACTTCGTGAAAGACGAAACGGGCGACCAGTGTGATCAGCACGAAATTCAGGCTGAGCATGGGATAGGCGATACCGACTTCGAGGCGCTGCAACACCAGCAGCCAGACCAGCAAACCCAGCCCCAGAGAGGCGAGCGCCAGCCACAGCCAGGGCGAACGCAGTTTCTCGCCCCAGCCCGAGGTCTTGCCACGCCAGCTTTCCACGGCGTACTTCTGGGCGATCTGGCCCAGGCAGGTCAGCAGGCACGCGGTCAGTACCAGCAACAGGCTCATGACGCATCCCGAGGGAAGATCAGAATCACCAGGTTGCCTTGTTCATAACGCTTGCCATCTTTGGGTAGCAGTTCGATTTCTTGCAGTTCGTCATCCCCTTTGACCCGCATCACCACGCCGACCGAACCACTCTGACGCGCTTCGCGCATCCACTGTTGCACGTGTTTGAGATCGACCCGCTGCTGCATTGCATCTGGATCAGGATAGTCGAGGCCGTATTTCAATTCGCCTATCGTGTTGTACAACGCCACCTCGGGGCGTTTCAAGCGCCAGGCCAGGGCCGAAGCAGCGCCCAGGTCGTTGCTCAACAGCTTGTCGGTTTGCGCCAGCTCCGGGGCGTGCTGGAGGATGAACTGGTCGGGCATCTTGTTCGCCACCACCGAATCCGGCATGCCGGCCGGCAACACGCCGATCAGCAGCAAACTGCCAAAAGCCGGTGCCGCCCAGCATTGCAAGGGACGGAAGGCCTGCAGCAGGTTGGCCATGATCCAGCCGATCAACCCGATGAACACCAATACCAGGTTGTGCAGTTCGTGGGTGTACAGCGGCTTTTTCAGTTGCAGATAGACCAGCGCAATCAGGACGATCAGGCCCAGCGTCATGTTCAGCAGGCCATTGATCCCCAGCACCCGGCCTTGTTCCAGCTTCAGTCGGTCCGCCAGGGCATGGCCCAGCAACAACGCCAGAGGCAGCAGGCAGGGCATGATGTAGGTTGGCAGCTTGCCGTTGCTCAAGCTGAAAAACAGCAAGGGCATCAGCAACCACAGCAGCAGGAAAGCGATGTTGGCCTGACGCCGGGTCTGCCAGGCCTGTTTCAGCGCCGATGGCAGCAACGCCGCCCATGGCAGGCTGAACGCCACCAGCAGCGGCAGGTAGAACCACCATGGCGCATCGTGTTGGGCGTCATCCCCGGCGAAGCGGCGAATGTGTTCGTGCCAGAAGAAGAACCGCCAGTAATCGGGTTCCTGCGCGTGCACCGCCAAGGCCCACGGCAGGCTCACCGCGATGGCCACGACAATCGCCACCGGGCCGTAAGTCAGCAGTTCCCGCCAGCGTTTCTGCCAGAGCACCCAGGGCAGGGCGATCAACACCGGCAACGCCCAGGCGAGGAAGCCTTTGGTCATGAAACCCATGCCGCAGGCCAGCCCCAGTACAGTCCAGCCGAGCAGACGCTGGCCACGGCTGGTGCTGTCCAGCGCAAACCACAATGCCACCAGGCTCAGGTTGACCCAGAAGGTGAATTGCGGATCGAGGTTGGCGTAGCCGGCTTGCCCGGCGACGATCGCAAAGCTCATGTACAGCAGCGCACAGGCAAAACTCTTGCGCGGCTCATTCCACAGTCGGTGAGCGATCAGATAACACAGCAACACGCTCAGCCCGGTACTCAGCACCGAGGCGATACGCACGCCAAACAGATTATCGCCAAACAGCGCCTGACCGATGGCGATCATCCAGTAGCCCGCGATGGGCTTTTCGAAGTAACGCAGGCTCATGAAGTGCGGCGACACCCAGTTACCGCTCAGGAGCATGTCCTGGCTGATCTGGGCGTAACGGGTTTCGTCGGGAATCCAAAGGCCGTGGGTGCCCAGTGGCAACAAGTACGCCAGCAGCAGAACGACCAGTAATAACGGCAATGCCCAGGGTTTGCTCATGCGCCTTGAACCCCTAGCCAACCTTCGCGACCCTCAAGGGTGCCGCGCACGACCCGGCCCTTTGGCAAGATGGCGGGGGCGTCGGGAAGCAAATGGCCCAAGGGCTGGAAATGAATATCACGTTGGCGAGCATCGGCCAGTAATTGGCGAAAATCGTTGGCCATCAGAATCCCTTCTACTTCGGCATGGACAGTGTAGACATTGAGTTTTTGCGGGGAGAACCGCTCAAGAATAAAGGTGTTGAAGTCTTTGGCTGCAACGGTCGGGCCAACCACTTCATCGAAGGTCGGCAGGTCCACCGGAATCTGCGGTGCGCCCAGACTACCATTGGTCAGGATTGGCTGGAACAGGTGCTGGCCTCGACAATCGCTGTTGTAGCGAAAGCCGAAACCTTGCTTGGCTTCGATCACACGCTCGTCCGCCCGCCAACCGGCGGACGCCGAGCATTCGACTTTTTGACCGAGGATGTCACTGAGGCTATCGACGCCACGGCGAATTTGCTCGATCAGTTGCGCCTGGCTCCAGCGTCCGGCATTGGCCTGCCAGCCGTGGTGATCCCAGGCGTGCAGGCCGACTTCATGCCCGGCCGCCTGCGCCTGACGCATCAGGTGCCCGAGGTCGCGACCGATCGGTTTGCCCGGCCACGCAGTGCCGGCCAACAAAATATCCCAGCCATACAGGCCGGCAGCGTTGGAACGAAGCATCTTCCAGAGAAACTGCGGACGGATAAGGCGCCACAAGTGGCGCCCCATGTTGTCTGGCCCGACGCTGAAGAAAAACGTCGCCTTGACCTGTGCTTCATCGAGCATTTCGAGTAACCGCGGCACCCCTTCACGGGTGCCTCGGTAGGTGTCGACATCGATTCGAAGGCCTGCCTGCATCAACGTTTTTTGTCCGCGATTTCGAGCATGGCCTCGCGCAGGAAGAAGTCCAGCGTGTTGCCGATGGTTTCCTTCATCTCCACGGTGGGTGCCCAGTCAAGCAGACGCTTGGCGTTGGCGATGCTCGGTTTGCGGTGAGACACGTCCTGATAGCCAGTGCCGTAGAAGGCCTTGCTTTCGATATCGCGGAAACCGGCGAATGGCGGGAAGTTGTCGCGCAACGGGTGAGCTTCGAACTGACGCAGCAGTTCTTCGCCCAGCTGACGAATGCTGGCTTCGTTGTCCGGGTTGCCGATGTTAATGATCTGGCCGTTGCAGACATCGTTGTCGTTGTCGATGATCCGCGCCAGGGCTTCGACGCCATCGGCGATGTCGGTGAAGCAGCGTTTTTGTTCGCCACCGTCGAACAGGCGAATTGGCGTGCCTTCCACCAGGTTCAGGATCAACTGGGTGATGGCCCGGGAGCTGCCGATACGCGCCGAGTCCAGACGGTCCAGGCGTGGGCCCATCCAGTTGAAAGGGCGGAACAGGGTGAAGTTCAGGCCTTTCTGGCCGTAAGCCCAGATCACTCGGTCAAGCAGCTGTTTGGAGATCGAGTAGATCCAGCGTTGCTTGTTGATCGGCCCAACCACCAGGTTGGAGCTGTCTTCGTCGAAGTTGGCGTCCTGGCACATGCCATAGACTTCGGAGGTCGACGGGAAGATCACGCGTTTGTTGTATTTAACGCAGTAGCGAACCAGTTTCAGGTTCTCTTCGAAGTCCAGTTCGAATACACGCAGCGGATTGCGGGTGTATTCGATCGGCGTGGCGATCGCCACCAGCGGCAGGACCACGTCGCATTTCTTGATGTGGTACTCGATCCACTCCGAGTGGATGCTGATATCGCCTTCGACGAAGTGGAAGTTCGGATGGCTGCGCAGGCGCTCGATGGCGTCCGAGCCGATGTCCAGGCCGTACACTTCATAGCGGTCGTCACGCAGCAGACGCTCGGACAGGTGATTGCCGATGAAGCCGTTGACGCCAAGGATCAGCACGCGGGTGCGGCGCGGTGCACGGCCCGATTCGGCGCCACGCAGCACAGAACCGTCGACCAGCCCCAGTTCATTGGCCAGTTGTGGGCCGCTGAGGTACAGGCCGTTGTCGTTGCGTTGGCCGGCATTGATCACCAGCGAGTCTTTGCCGCAGGCGATTCGCAGCGGATCGACGCTGATAACCCGGCCCGGTGCCTGGCCTTCGTTGCCCTTGACGACATCCGCGCTCCAGACAATCAACTTGTGCTCGCCCACGGCACAGAACGCGCCCGGGTAAGGTTGGGTCACGGCGCGGACCAGATTGAACAGTTCTTCGGCCGGTTTGCTCCAGACCAGTTTGCCGTCCGCCGGGGTGCGACGGCCAAACACTGTGGCTTTGGATTCGTCCTGTGGGGTTTCGCTGATTTTGCCCTGAAGCAATGCAGGCAAGGTGTCGCGCAGCAGATCGCTGGCGGCCTGGCGCAATTTGCCGTGCAGGGTCAGCGCGGTGTCGGCGCGCTCGATCGCTACCCGCTCCTGGGCAATGATGGCGCCGGCATCGGCACGTTTGACCATGCGGTGCAGGGTCACGCCGGTCTCGGTTTCACCGTTGACCAGTACCCAGTTGGCCGGTGCGCGGCCTCGGTAGCGAGGCAGCAACGAACCGTGCAGGTTGAAGGCGCCTTTGCTGGCCGTGGCCAACAGTGGCTCGCTCAGCAGGTTGCGGTAGTAGAACGAAAACAGGTACTCGGGGTTGAGTTTGCTGATGCGCTCGATCCACAGCGGGTGGTTGGCGTCTTCCGGGGCGTGCACCGGGATGCCTTTACGGGCGCACAGTTGCGCAACCGAGCCATAGAACGCATTTTCCTTCGGGTCATCGGGATGGGTGAACACGGCTGCAATCTCGAAACCGCTGGCAAGCAGGGATTCGATGCCGGCACAGCCAATATCGTGATAAGCGAAGACAACAGCTTTTGCACTCATGAGAGAACCTGATCTGAAGAAGTGGAAGTGAGACCGTCAACGGTGACAACGGGGGCAGGAGCAGAAGGGGTGCTACGTAAAACTTTTTCGATAAAGAACCGTGGACGTGCCCGGACGTCACTGTACATGCGGCCCAGGTACTCGCCCAGCAGGCCCATGCCAATGAATTGCCCACCGGTGAAAACGAACAATACGGCGAACAGGACGAACGTACCGCCGCCCGCCCAACCGGCGCCGAAAGCCATGCGCAGCACAATCAGCGCGATGGCGAACAGCACGCCGAGGCCGGCCATGCCGAAGCCGACGATGCTCAGCAATCGCAGCGGTGTGGTTGTCATGCAGGTGACCAGATCGAACATCAGGTTGATCAGGCGCATCGGGCTGTATTTGGATTCGCCGTGTTCACGCTCGGCGTGGGTCACCAGAATTTCCGTGGTGTGCCGGGCGAAGCTATTGGCCAGGATCGGGATGAACGTGCTGCGTTCGCGGCAGGCGAGCATGGCGTCGACGATGGTGCGGCGGTAGGCGCGCAGCATGCAGCCGTAGTCGCTCATGGCAACACCGGTGGAGCGCTGCACGGCAAGGTTGATCAGCTTCGACGGCCAGCGACGCAAGGCCGAGTCCTGACGGTTGTTGCGCACCGTGGCGACTACGTCATAGCCAAGTTCGGCTTGAGCCACCAGCCGCGGGATTTCTTCAGGCGGGTTTTGCAGGTCGGCGTCGAGGGTGATCACCACGTCGCCCTTGCATTGTTCGAACCCTGCCATGATCGCCGCATGCTGGCCGTAGTTGCGGTTGAGAATGACCGCCACCACCGGGCTGCCGTCGAGACTGGCCGCGTCCTCGAGGATTTGCGCCGAGTTGTCGCGGCTGCCGTCGTCGACCAGCACTATTTCGTAGTCATGGTGCAGTTGCTGGCACGCCGCTTCGGTGCGCCGGAGCAACTCGGGCAGACTGTCTTCCTCGTTATAGACCGGGATGACGATTGATACGCAACGGATCGGATAAGGTTTCACAGGCTTCTGTCCAGTGTTTTTTCAATGGCGCCGACGACACGATCGACATCATCGGTGGTCATGTCGGGGAACAACGGGATCGAACACAGCCGCGCCGAGTTCCATTCGGTGTTGGGCAGGTAGATGTTGGGGAAACGCTGCCGGTAGTAAGTGTGCAGGTGGGTGGCGATGAAGTGAATACCGGTGCCGATGTTCTGTTCCTGCAACGCCTTCATGAACGCCTCGCGATCCAGCCCGCAACGTTCGGCGTCAATGCGCAGGATGAACAGATGCCAGGCGTGCTGTTGCGCATGGGCCGGAATGGCCAGTGGTTGCACCGGCAGGCCTTCAAGGCGTTGCAGGTAGGTCTGGGCCAGCTCTGTGCGCTTGGCGTTGATCGCGTCCAGGCGTTCCAGCTGCACCAGGGCGATGGCGGCATTGATGTCGGCCAGGTTGTACTTGAAGCCGGGTTCGATCACCTGGGCCTGGGGTTTGCGGCCGTGGGTGAGGCGGTCGTAGGCGTCGACGCCCAGGCCATGGAACTTGAGCATGCGGACCCGATTGGCCAAGGCTTCATCGTCGCTGACGAACATCGCGCCCTCGGCGCAGGTCATGTTCTTGATCGCGTGGAACGAGAAGATCGCCGTGCCTTGGGCGCCGACATGCCGACCTTTATAGAAAGTGCCCGCCGCGTGAGCCGCGTCTTCGATGACGGTGATGCCATGTTTGTCGGCCAGAGCGTAGAGCGGATCGAGGTCGAATGCCGCGCCGGCGTAATGCACCGGAATGATTGCCTTGGTGCGAGGCGTGATCGCCGCTTCGATGCTCTCGAGGTCGCTCATCAACGTGTCGCGGTCAACGTCGACGAAAACCGGCGTCGCACCGAGCAGGCAGATCATGTTGGCGGTGGACACCCAGGTCTGGGACGGAGTGATGACTTCGTCGCCGGGACCGATACCCAAGGCCAATAAAGTAATGTGCATGCCACCGGTGGCCGAGGACAATGCGACGGCATGCCGACAGCCAACATAGTTGGCGAAGTGTTCTTCCAGTTGCTGGTTTTTCGGCCCGGTAGTGATCCAGCCAGAGCGCAGTACTTGCTCTACCGCAGCAATTTCTTCGTCGCCGATACTCGGGCGAGAGAAGGGGAGAAACGCCTGACTCATGGGCACCTCGGAACTGAAAAAAAATTAGACTATCAGGCTTGAACGTTGGATCCAACATCAGCGTAGACGCTAAAACAAAAGCCGCATCAAGCAGTTGCCAGTAATTTGTGACAAATTACATCGGTTGACTTTGCTTGTCATGCCCAGCGGATTGGACGCCATCAAGACGCCATCTCCGGTCCGTTGAGGGTAAGCGCGATTTTGTGAAAGGAACATGAAAAACCGGTAGGTGATTCGTTTTATTTCAAGCCCATACAGGCACTGTTCAGGCTTCTACCGGCTCACGCACTTTTTGTGGGGAAAGGCGTACAGAAGTGTCCGCCTTGATGGACTTGCGCTGCATTGCTTAGTTGTTTATTTGAATTGTTATATTCAGGGCGATTTCGTTTCTCACCCGTTACCGATTCAAAAGCTTAAGGTTCGCTCAGTACATGAGCATGGCCGATGATCGACACATGAACCTCGCTGCCAGCGGGTGGCGCGTGCATGCCGGAACTGCGCACCAGCAATGAACGCCCCGGACGCTCATCAGCGCTCAACGTCTGTAATTCCACGGTCAATGTGCAGGTATTACCGCCGAAGTCGCATTCGGTGACCACGCCGCGACAGCCGTCCTGTTGCGCCAGGCCGTTGGGCGCGCTGATCAGCTGAAGTTGCTCGGGGCGCAGCATGATTTGCGCTGATCGGTTGTTTCTGTGGTTGTTGACCGGTATGCGACCCAGATCGCAATGAGCCCAACCGGCTTCAATTCTGGCCGGCATGACCACGGCATCCCCGAGAAACAGCGCGGTTTGTTCATCGGCGGGATAACGGTAAAGGTCCAGCGGATGTCCGGATTGCACTAGCCGGCCCTGACGCATCACCGCCAACTGATCGGCGAATGACAACGCTTCACTTTGATCGTGTGTCACCAGAATGGTCGTGACGCCGGCGTCAGCCAGAAGCCGTGCGACCAATTTGCGCATAGCAGCGCGCAAACCGGTATCGAGCGCCGAGAACGGCTCGTCCAGCAACATCAGCCGTGGTTGTTGCGCCAGGGCCCGGGCCAGCGCGACACGCTGTTGCTGGCCGCCGGAGAGTTCATGCGGCCAACGATTGGCCATGCTTGAATCCAGTGCCACGCTGTCCATCAACTCGGCGATGCGTTCCTGCCTGGCCACGCCTTTGGCCGCAAGCCCGAAACCGATGTTGGCGGCTACGGTCATGTGCGGGAACAGTGCACCATCCTGCGGAACATAGCCGATCAAGCGTTGATGCGCGGGAACCTCGCGGGTGCCGTCGACCAGCATCTGACCATTGAGCGCAAGGCTGCCAGAGTCCGGAAATTCGAAACCGGCGATCATTCGCAGCAAGGTGGTCTTGCCCGAACCGGACGGGCCGACGATCACCGTACGGCTTCCCGTCGGCACCGACAGGCTGATGTTCTCCAGGGCTCGCTGAGAACCGTAGGACTTGCAGATCGAGTGGAGTTCAAGAGCGTTCATCGGCCAGCCGTGCGTTTGGATTGGTGGTAAAGAAGTCCGGTTAACGGAAGCGACAGCAGAATCATGAGCAAGGCATAGGGCGCAGCGGCGGCATAGTCGATTTCACTGGTCATTGCCCAGAAACCGGTGGCCAGGGTGCGCGTGCCATTGGGGGCGAGCAGCAGGGTAGCGGTCAACTCATTGGTGACAGCCAGAAACACCAGCGCAGCGCCAGCGGCCGCACCGGGTGCGGCCAGACGCAGAGTAATCAGCCACAATGCCCGACCGGGCGACCGGCCGAGGCTGCGCGCCATGTTCTCCAGTTCCACCGGCGCCTGGGCGATGCCCGCGCGCAAACTCACCAGGGCGCGGGGCAAAAACATCAGTAAATACGCCAGCAGCACCGTGATGGTGGTCTGGTAAATCGGCCGGGCAAAATGAATCGTCAGGGTCACCAATGCCAGCGCCACGACAATCCCCGGCAACGCGCTGGTAATGTAGTTGCAGCTTTCCAGCACGCGTTGCAACGGGCCGGGTGAGCGAATCGACAGCCAGGCGATCGGGATGGCCGCGCAGGTGGTAATGAGCGCGCCGGCGGCCCCGAGCATCAGCGTCTGCTCCAGCGCCGGCAACAGTTCGCTCAGGCTCCAGACTTGCGCACCACCGGCGATCAGCCACTTGCCAAGGGTGATCAACGGCACACCGAGTGCCAGCACGCAGGTCACGGCTTGCAGCGTCAGCGCGAGCAGGGTGGTGCGCCCATTCAAGCGCACGATCCTTTGTTCGCGCGCGCTTCCCGACCCGACCCGGGCGTAGCGCGCCGTACCGCGAGCAGCCGACTCGGCCGTCAGCATGGCCAGGCAGCAGAGCGCGAGGACGCCGGCCAGCATATTGGCGGCAGGCCCGTTGAAGGTGGACTTGAACTGGTCAAAGATGGCCGTGGTGAAGGTGTCGAAGCGAATCATCGCGTACAGACCGTACTCGGCCAGCAGGTGCAGCCCCACCAGCAAGGCACCGCCGCAGATGGCCAGGCGCAACTGCGGCAGCACTACGCGAAAGAACACTGCCCAGGGCTTGAGCCCCAACGACTCGGAGACATCTTCGATGGCCGGATCGAGCCGGCGCAAAGTCGCTGCTATCGGCAGGTAAAGAAACGGGAAATAGGCGATGACCGACACCAGAACGCCGGCAAACAGCCCATGAATCGGTGGCACCAGACTGACCCACGCATAGCTGTGCACGAATGCCGGCACCGCCAGCGGCGCCGTCGCCAACAGCGACCACCAGCGCCGCCCCGGCAAGTTGGTGCGTTCCGTCAACCAGGCCAGCGCCAGACCCAGTGCGATGCACAAGGGAATGGTGAGCACCACCAGCAGCACGGTGTTGATCAGCAACTCGCCGACGCGTGGGCGCCATACCAGCGTCACAAGCGTCGCCCAGCCAGTCTGCACCGATACGCCGATGACGAAAGCAATCGGCAGTAACGCCAGCAACGACATCAGCACCGACAGACTAATCACCCAGGCGCCGCCGCGGCCCGCGAAGAGGCCACGAGAGCGTGCGCGCAAGTGTGCAGAGGACGCCGCAGCGACCTCTGCCGGTAGCGTTTCAGGAAGCAATTAGAGCAACCCGGCCTGGGTCATCAGCTCAACCGCCTTTTTGCTGTCGAGTTTCGAGACGTCGACAGTCGGAGCGTCGAGTTGCTGCAGCGGCACCAGTTTCGGATTGGACTCTGCATTCTTGCCCACGGCGTATTCAAACGAGTTGCCGTTCTTGAGGATCGCCTGGCCGTCTTTGCCGGTAATCCATTTCAGGAATGCCTGGGCCTGTTCCTTGTGTTGACTGGAGGCCAGGACGCCGCCACCGGACAGGCTGACAAAGGCCCCTGGATCCTTGTGTTTGAAGTACTTCAGCGAGGTGTTCTTGCTGTTCTCGCCGGTCTTGGACTGATCGACGAAGCTGTAATAGTGATAGATCACGCCGCTGTCGATCTGACCGGCATTGACTGCCTTGAGCACGGCGCTGTTGCCCCGGTAGGCGGTGAAGTTGGTTTTCATCGCTTTCAGCCAGTCGAGGGTCGCGGCTTCACCCTTGAGTTCCAGCACGGCAGCGACGATGGCCTGGAAGTCGGCACCGGCCGGCGAAGCGGCCCAGCGGCCTTTCCAGTTCGGTGCGGCGAGGTCCATCAGCGATTTTGGCAAGTCTGCTTCAGACAGCTTGCTCGGGTTGTAGACGAACACCGTGGAGCGTGCGGCAATCCCAACCCATTTGCCATGCGCCGGACGATAGGCCGCGCCCACTTGTTCCAGCGTGCTCGGCGCAACCGGTGCAAACAGCCCCGCGTTGTCGACCAGCACCATCGCCGGGGAGTTTTCGGTCAGGAACACGTCGGCCGGGGAGGCTGCACCTTCTTGCACAAGCTGATTGCCCATCTCGGTGTCGTCGCCATTGCGTACGGTCACTTTGATGCCGGTTTCCTTGGTGAAGCCTTCGATCCAGGCTTTGGTCAGGCTTTCGTGTTGAGCGTTGTAGACCACGATTCCGTCAGCCTGCGCAGCGGCATACACGTGACCGACGCTGAGGAAAGCAGTGGTCAGCAATGCGTTTTTAAGGAACGAGGGGATGCGGGAAATCATTCTGTCGACGGCTCCTGTTTTTTTAGTCAACACGCGCAGATTCATTATTGGAACAATGCGAATCATTTGCATGTTTGAGTCGCCGCGAATGTAGAGCGCCAAATGAGAAAAAAACGTCAAAAAAATCGTAAATAGATGTCATTTCACTGTCGACGGAAAACCCGAACCGACGCCGTGGTGGGCAAAAGCGTGCACTGACATTCATTCGCCCCGGGGTATAAACGCCACGCTCTGGTCTTCACGGCCGTGGAATAGGCGCTCGCCGTTAGTGGGCGCGGTCGTGATGACCTGATGGTCGGCACTCAGGTAGTCCAGCGGTACCGCATCACCGTTGCGGTACTGGGTGATAACGATGGTGCGTTGCGGGTCCCAGTGCTGGCCGCTGGTGTTGTCCAGCCAGGTCATCAGCGCGGCGGTATCGCCGGTGCGAGGAAAGTCCTGGGTTTGCTGCACGTAATAGAAGGGGGCGCCGCCGGTTTGCAGGTACATCGGCACTTTGTTGTCCACCTCGATCATCACCATGCGCCATGTATTGAGCGGTGCGCGTTTGCTGGCCTCAAGCCTGACCGTCTCACCGAACTGAACCACGCCGCCACCGCCGTTGGTCCAGGGATAGAACACACCGAGTATCGCCATCAACAACACAGCGGTCAGGCCGAAACCGATTTTCAATCGGCGACTACCGAACCTGTCTGTGGCGTTGCGTTCGGCCATTCGCCGGGTGATCCACCAGGCGCCCAGCAACTGGGCGAAGGGCACCAGGGGCAACACGTAGTAACTGCGTCGACTGCCGCTGGCCGTGAAAAACAGCATCAACAGACCCAACCCCCAAACCAGCCAGCGCGTATTGGGTTCGACGCTACGCCAGTGGCGCAGCGCAAACCACAACCCCAGCATCCAGCAAGGCGCCCATGGCAGGGTGTAGACCGGGAGGTAAATCAGATAGGTGTAGATCGGTCCGATGTTGTCGAAGGGCTGGAAAAACCGCACGACGTTTTCCCGTAGCACCAGGCCCAGGCCACTTTCGCCATAAGTCGGCGCGCCGTAGAGATGCGACAATATGAACGGCGTCATGTAAAACGCCCCGGCGATGACCAGGGCCGCGCACAGCCGCAGGTTGAGGTGGCTTTTCCAGCGACCGCCCTGCACCACATGCGGTAACAGCAGCAAGCCCGGCAGAATGAAGCCGATAAGGCCTTTGAACAACGAAGTCAGGGACAGCAGCAGGAAAAACACCAGGTAACGGCTGAAGCGTGTGTCTTGCGGCCCGCGCCAATACCACCAGACCGCCGCCAGCACACCGCAGACGGTGAGGATGTCGGCGGTGGCGACCCGTGCCCAGAACGCGAAATAGAAGGTGGTTGCCAGCATCCAGCCGGCAATCAACCCGGTGCCTTTGCGCATCAGCTGCTCGCCGATCAAGTACACCAGCCAGATGCTCAACCAGGCAGCAATCACCGAAGACAAGCGTAATGACCAGTGTCCCAAACCACCGGTCAGCCAGGCCGTGGCCGTGATCAGCCAATAGGAGGGCAGCGGTTTGTCGTAATACGCTTCGCCCTTGAGATAAGGATCGAAATAGTCACCGCTCTGCAGCATTTGCAGCGCGATGTTGGCCCAGCGGGTTTCCGGCCCCCATAACTCCCGCGTGCCCAGACCCAACAACAAAATCAGCGCAGACACACCCAGCAGGAGCGCCAACGCGCCCCTGTCACTTGCCCAAAACTTCATGACGGGTTTCCTGTAGAACGGACGGCGTCAGGGTTGGCTCTGCGGGAATATCAGAATCTCCAGTTGGCCGCGCTGATAACGCTTGCCATCGATGGGCAACATCTCGACTTCCTGCATTTCCACGACGCTGTTAACCCGCATCACCACACCGACCGCACCTTTTTTGCGGGCCTCGGTCATCCATTGCCCGACGTTGTCCATGGTGACTTTACGTGACGCCATGGCGGGATCATCGAGGCCATATTTCAGCTCGCCGATAGTGTTGTAAAGATCGACCTGTGGCCGCTTCAGTCGCCACGACAAAGCTGACGCCGCACCCAGATCGTTGCTGAGCAACGATGTCGTCTGACTCAAGGCATCCAGATGCTCGGCGATGAACTGGTCAGGCATTTGGCTATTGACGATCTGTGCCGGCATCGCAGCCGGCAACAACGCTACCAGCAGCCAGATGCCGAGTGCCGGCATGGCCCAGAACATCAATGGACGCAGCACCTGCAAGGCGTTGGTGATGATCCAGCCGAGCAACACGATGAACGCCAGGGACAGGGTGAACATCTCGGTGTTTTCGTAGACTTCCTTGGTGGCTTGCAGATACAGCAGGGCGATCAGGGCGCTGGTGGCGATGACGACGTTGATCACGCCGTTGATGCGAATGATCCGGCCTCGTCCTTGATTCAACAGCTCCATCACTGCGTGTCCCATCAGCAACGCCAGAGGCAACAGACACGGCATGATGTAGGTCGGCAGTTTGCCGCTACTCGAGCTGAAGAACGCCAGGGGCAACAGCATCCAGAGCAACAGAAAACCGATCACGGGCTGGCGCTTTTGCTGCCAGGCCTGAACCAACGTCGTCGGCAACAAGGCGGCCCACGGCAGGCTCGAAGCGACCAGCAGCGGCAGATAGAACCACCACGGGCGAGCATGTTGCGCGTTATCGGCAGCGAAACGGCGAATGTGTTCGTGCCAGAAGAAGAACCGCCAGAAATCCGGTTCCTGATGGTGAATGGCGAGCACCCACGGCAGGCAGACCACCGCCGCCACGACCACCGCCAGTGGTCCGTAGCGCAACAGCTCGCCCAGGCGTCGCTGCCAAATCATGTAGGGCAGAGCGATCAATACCGGCAACAACCAGGCGAGAAAGCCCTTGGTCATGAAGCCCATGCCACAGGCAAAACCCAACAGCGCCCAAGCGCCGAGTTTGCCGCGGGAGGAATGGCTATCGATGGCAAACCACAACGCGACCAGGCTCAAGTTGACCCAGAGCGTGAATTGCGGATCGAGGTTGGCGTATCCGGCTTGTCCGGCGATCAGACCGAAGCTCATGTAGAGCAAGGCGCAGATAAAACTCTTGCCCGGGTCATTCCAGAATCGGCGAGCAATCAGGTAAGTCAGCCAGACGCTCAGCCCGGTGCTCAGTGCCGAAGCGATACGCACACCAAACAGGTTGTCGCCAAACACCGCTTGACCGATGGCGATCATCCAGTAACCGGCGATGGGTTTCTCGAAGTAGCGGATACCCATGAAGTGCGGGGACACCCAGTTACCGCTCAGCAGCATTTCCTGACTGATCTGGCCATAACGGGTTTCATCGGGAATCCATAGACCATGGGTGACTAGCGGCAGCAGGTAGAAAACCACGTAGGCCAGCAGCAAGCCGGGCACGATCCAGCGTTCGGTGATGGGCAGCGCACGCGCGGTGCCACGCAATAAAGAGCCGTCGGGGTGGGGCAACAAGTTATTGGACGTCATGACTCGACCTTGGCGCAGAAGGATGTTGTTCCGCTAGGTGCACGCGTGCACTAGCGGAACTTCTTACATAAAGCAACACAATAGCGATATGAACTACAGAAGTTGCGTCAGCCATCTAAGGGTTACGGACTAGTTATAGTCTGCCCGAGCAAAAATGCTTTCTCGGCTTCGATTTTTTTTGCCGCGATTATTGTTTCAAGGCTTTGCCGTGCAACAGCGTCTGCCAGTCAGTGGCATTCACAATGCCGAGTACCTGAGGTTGCCCGTCGGCGGCAATTTGCACGAACAAGGCACTGCCATACTTACTGGTCGTCGCGCGCTCGAAGCCGGTCTGGGCTTCGAAGTCGCTGATGCAACCGCTGTGCGTGACCAGCACCAGATTTCGATGGGCTTGCTTGTGCGCCACCACATCGTTACGCAGGGTTTTACCGCAGCTGACCAGCCATTCCTGGGTCATCGCGTCTTTCCCGAACATGTAACGCGAGGTTTGCGCAGTGCGGGTGGCTGGGCTGCTCAGCACATCGGTCTGGGTCATGCCCAGCTGCATAAAGCCTTGGCCCACGGCTGTGGCGGCTTCGCTGCCGACTCGGGTAATGCCGTCGGCGGGGCCAAGGCACGGATTGCTGGACTGGTCGCAGCGTTCCGCATGGCGAACCAGTACCGCCACTTCACCGGCTTGCCAGCGATCGACCAGGCTGTTGGTCGCTTCGGACCCGGCGGTCGCCAGGTTGATCGGCGATCTGGGCCACCAGACAAACCCCGTGACGAGAGCCGCGATAACCAGAGCGGCCGTTACCGCGGCCAGTTTGCCGAGCCGCGATGTAACGATTCGTGCCGCTGGCTGTTTGCGCGATACATGATCAACCATGTTTTGTTTACCCGTCGGTACGCAATAGAGAACAACTTTCAAATACGACCCTGCGTAACAACGCTTGAAGGGCCATGGAAAGACACTAGTTCAAGGCAGGTGTCGGAGTGGTGAAAGGGATGTGAAAAATTTGCGTATAAAAATTTCAGTATTTTTTTAGTTGGTTGTTGCGACGCTTGTCTTGAACACCACGTACAGTGCCCCATCAGAATTGGTGAGTGGAACTCAGCAGCCTTCAGCCCAACGGCAGTTGTTTTACCATTGAGCTGGAAGGCACCTGACGACTGTTATTTAGTTGCCGGGCAGCTTTTCGATGTGCCGGCGGTAGCCTGGCTGATGGTGGCGGCCAAGCGCTTCACATTGTTCTGATGAGCCACCACCAACTCATCGATACTCGTGCCGGAAGGCGTCTGCAAAGTGCTGCGGCAGGTGACCAATGCAGCATCGCCTTCGCCGAGTTTGCGCAGGCGCCATTTGACGTCGATCAATGCGTACTGGCCGGGTATCGAATCAAAACGCTGAACTTCCAGGCGCAACGACACTTTGCGCTGCGGGTTACTGTTGACCAGTTGATCGACCAGGGCACTGCGCAGTTCTTCCGACAGGCTTGCGCCCCACCATTGTGTTTCGAGGATTGCCAGGCCGGCGTTGCCTTGACGAATGACGATCTGCGGACGGTCGACCTGGGGCGGCACGGTGATGCTTTCGATCTGGATGTCCGCGCCGCCGCTTGCACCGCTCGGTTGAGCCGGGGTCAGGGTGTGGAATTGAATCGGCTCACTGCGGCAAGCGGCGAGTAGTAACAACGCAGTGACCAGCGTGATCTTCAGCGAAAATGCCATGGGGTAGCTCCTGTGGTCAGTTGCGCGGTGGCCCTTGCAGATCCATCGGCGGGGCATTGTCGGGGCGGCCGCGAATCAGCGATTCCGGATGCCGTCCCATGTAGTCCGAAAGCTCACGCAACGAGCGCGACATGCGTCCAAGTTCGTCCAGGGTCTGGCTCAGTTGTTCCCGTTGCGGCGAATCTTCGGCGAGGGTCGAACTGGCTGATTGCAAGGTCTTGCTGACGTCCGACAGGGTGGTTTGCACGCCGGGCAGGGTCTTGGCGTTGAATTGTGCGAGGCCTTTGCGCAGTTCGACGAGGTTGCTGTCGAGGTTGCCGGCTATGCGTTCGATGGGCAGCTGGTTGATCTTGTTGACCATGTTCTCGAGTTTTTCCTGCAACTGCTCAAGGCTCCCGGGAATGGTGGGAATAACGACGGGACGGGCAGTCGGATCGAACGCGACTTTCTCTGCTTTGGGGTAGAAGTCGAGCGCGATGTACAGCTGGCCAGTCAACAGATTGCCGTTACGGGCCTGGGCTCGCAGGCCGTTTTCGATGAAGGAGCCGATCAGGCGCACGCTGGCGGCTTCGTCGTTGGGGTCATGCTTCAAGGCTTCGAGCAATTTGAGATGAGCCTTACCGAGGCGTTGCGGGTAGATCACGATGCCGACATTGACCGGGAAGCTGCGGTTCTTCACGTCGAAATCCAGATTGACCGCCACCACCCGGCCGATCTCTATGCCGAGGAACTCTACCGGTGCATCGACCTTGAGCCCGCGCAATGCCTGATCGAATCGCAAGCTCAGGTATTGCGCCTTGCCGTTGGGCGGGGCGAGGGCGGTATGCTCATCCTCGAACAGATCGAAGGCGTTATCCTCGGCTGCCACTTGATCGTTGGGGCTGTATTCCGGCGCGCGAAACGCGATGCCGCCCACCAACAGGGCCGACAGGGACTCGGTCTTCACTGCAAAACCGTTGGCGCCGACATTTACATCAATACCGCTGGCGTTCCAGAACCGCGTATTTTCGGTGACATAGGCATCGTTGGGCGCATGCACGAAGATTTCGATGTTCACCCCTTTGCCGTCGGCATCCAGTGCATACGCCACCACTTGCCCGACGGGGATCTTGCGGTAGTAGACGGGGGAGCCGATGTCCAGCGAGCCGAGGTCCTGAGTGTGCAACATGAAGCGTTTGCCCGGCTCGCCATAGGTAATGGGCGGCGGGTTTTCCAGCCCGGTGAAGTGTTTGGAACGGGCATCGGCCTGGCCGATGTCGGCGCCAATGTAGTCGCCCGACAGCAAGGTATCGATGCCCGAAACGCCACCGGCACCGATGCGCGGCCGCACAACCCAGAATTGCGAGTCTGCACGAGTAAAGCTTTCAGCCTGTTTGTCGAGCTGGATCGTGGCGTCGACGCGTTTCTGGTCGCCGCTCAGTTTCACCTCCGAGACGCGGCCGATGACCACATTGCGGTATTTGACCTCGGTCTTGTTGGCCACCAGGCCGCTACCGGTCTTGAACGTGATGGTGATGGTCGGGCCTTCCTGCAGCCAGCTGTGCACCACCAGGGAAATCCCCACCAACACCGCTACGATCGGCACGATCCATACCAGCGAAATGCTGAAGCGACGAGTCTTGATCGCGGCCTGGCCAGGGGCGTGCGGACCGTCAGTGGCTTGGGACTTCATCCATGCGCTCCTCATCTTGTGGGTTTTCCGGCTCTTGATCCCGTTCTTTATCCCAGATCAGCCGCGGGTCGAAACTCATCGCCGACAGCATGGTGAACACCACCACCAGACCAAAGAACAGAATGCCCGGGCGCGGTTCGATATCGCCCAGGGCCTGGAATTTCACCAATGCGGCCACCAGCGCGACGACAATTACATCGAGCATCGACCAGTAGCCGATCAGCTCGACGAAACGGTAAAGCCTCGAACGTTCCTTGCGCGCCCAGAAGCTACCGCGTTGCACCGTGATCAGCAGCAGGGAGAGAGCAACGAACTTGATGCCCGGCACCGCGATGCTGGCAATGAAAATGATCAGCGCAATGTCCCACGCACCGTGTGCCCAGAACTCCAGCACACCGCTCATGATCGTGCTGTCGGAGCCGTTGCCGAACAGACTGGTGTTCATGACCGGCAGCAGATTGGCCGGGATATAAAACACCAGTGAGGCCAGCAGATAGGCCCATGTCCGGGTCAGAGAGTCAGGTTTGCGGGCATGCAACGGCGCGCCGCAGCGTTCGCATTCGTGAGGTTGCTCGGTCATGTCGCAGGCCATGCCACAACTGTGGCACAGGCACAGGTTGAGTTCGCTGGCGAGCGGTGGCCTGTTCATAGGGTGTCCCACAGATCACGTACATCGCGCCCGGCGATGCGGATCAGCAACAGGCTGAGGACCGCCAGGGCAAACATGCCGATACCCGGCAGCACATCCAGCAACCCGGCGAGCTTGAACACCGCGACCATGGCCCCCAGCAAGCAGACTTCCAGCATGCTCCAGGGCCTGAGGGTTTCCAGCCAGCGCATGCACAGCTTGAAGCCTGGTGAACGTCGGGAGGTGAGGGCGAAGCTCAATACCCAGATCAACAGGAGCAACTGGAACATCGGCGCGATGATGATGGAAATCGCTGCCACCAGCGCAATGAAAGTGATCGGCCCCTGGCTCAGCGCCACCACCGAATCCCACAGCGTCGCGCTGTTCTTCATGCCCTTGAGGCTGATGGTCATGACCGGATAGAAATTCGAGAAAGTCCACAGCACGGCCGCCGTGAAGCTCAGCGCCAGACGCTGCTGCACCGACAAGCCGTTGTAACGCGCAAGCACACCACCGCAACGGGTGCACAGGGCCTTTTGATGTTTGGCGAGCGTGACTTTTTCGTACACGCAGTCGCAGTGCTCGCAGATGATCAATGGAGCAGTCGTCGCCATGGGCAGCACTCGCCGGGAGGCAGAAAAGTCAGAGCACTCCCTCAATATAGAAGTGACTTGCGATTGAGCAAATCTAAAGGCGATTCCAGGGATGTCCTGGATGCGGCTTGTGGCGAGGGGGCTTGCCCCCGTTCGGCTGCGCAGCAGTCGTCAACCGGTATGCCTGCAAGAATGCGACGGCAGATTTTGGGGTCGCTTCGCGACCCAACGGGGGCAAGCCCCCTCGCCACAGTTCAGCCAAGTAATTCACGCAGGCGATACCAGAACATGCCAAGCGCCAGCAGCGGTGAGCGCAGGGCTCGTCCGCCGGGAAAGGTCATGTGCGGCACGGCGCTGAACACGTCCAGCCCCTGGCTGTGGCCGGCATGAATCGCTTCGGCCAGCAGCCGGGCGCACCAGTGGGTCACGTTCAGGCCATGGCCGGAATAACCCTGGGCGTAAAACACGTTCGGGTACTGGCTCAGGCGGCCGGCCTGGGGGAAACGGTTGGCGGTGATGCCGATCTTGCCGCCCCATTGATAGTCGATGCGCACATCCGCCAGTTGCGGAAAGACCTTGAGCATTTTCGGCCGCATATAGGCGCCGATGTCCACCGGGTCGCGCCCGGAGTAATGGCAGGCACCGCCGAATAACAAGCGTCGATCCGCCGAGAGCCGGTAGTAATCAAGGCCAACTTTCTGGTCGCATAGCGCCAGGTTCTGCGGGATCAGTTGAACGGCCACTTCGGGTGCCAACGGTGCGGTGGCGATGATGTAACTGCCCGCCGGCAGCACCTTACCGCTCAGGCGCGGTTCGAGTTCTTCCAGATGTGCGTTGCAGGCCAGCACCAGGCTGCCGGCGCGCACCGTACCGCCCGCGCAGCGAACCTGCACGGTGCTGCCGTGGACCAATTCCAGCACCGGGCTCTGCTCGAAAATCCGTACCCCGAGGGATTGCGCCAGCCGCGCTTCGCCGAGCACCAGATTGAGTGGATGCAGGTGCCCCGAACCCATGTCGATCAGACCGCCGGCATAAACGTCCGAGCCCACCACATCCCGGCGGATATGCTCGGGGCCGACGAGGCGGGTTTCATGGGAGTACCCCAACTCGGCGAGGCTTTGCAGCTCAGCCTTGAACGCAGCGAACTGCGCCGGGGTATTGGCCAGTTCGCAGAAACCCCAGCGCAAGTCGCAATCGATGCCATGTTCACGGATGCGATTGCCCACCAGTTCCACGGACTCGATGCCCGCACGCTCCAGATAACGCGCGCCTTCCTCGCCGACATAACGGGCGAACCCACTGACGTCATGGCCAATGCCACGGATCAACTGCCCGCCATTACGACCGCTGGCGCCCCAGCCGATCCGCCGGCCCTCCAGCAGAATCACCGAGAGCCCGCGCTGCGCCAGTTCGATCGCGGTGTTGACCCCGGTGAACCCGCCGCCGATCACACAGACATCGGCCTCAAGGTCCGAATCCAGCGTAGGGTAGGGTGCCATGCCATTGGCCGATGCCGCGTAATAGGAGCGGGCATGTTGCTTGTCATGCTGATTCATTGGTTGGACTTCACTTTGCTCCAGGAACGGGTCATCAGACGCATGATCGCCTGGGGCGGGGTGGTGGAGATGTAGAGTTTGTCGAGGACGTCCTGGGGTGGGTAGACCTCAGGATTATTGACCAACTCAGCATCCATGTAGGCCTTGGCCGCCGGGTTCGGATTGGCATAGCCCACCGAGGCACTGACCTTGGCGATCACTTGCGGGTCCAGCAGGTTATTGATGAAGGCGTGGGCTTCTTTCGGGTTGCTGGCGTCGGCGGGAATTGCCAGAAGGTCGAACCACAGGTTGCTGCCTTCCTTGGGGATCGAGTAGGCGATGTTCACGCCGTTCTTCGCTTCCTTGGCGCGATTGGCCGCCTGGAACACGTCGCCGGAGTAACCGAAGGCCACGCAGATGTCGCCGTTGGCCAGGTCCGAGACGTACTTGGAGGAATGGAAGTAGGTGATGTAAGGCCGGATGCTCAAGAGTTTGGCTTCGGCTTTTTTAAAGTCCTCAGGGTTTTCGCTGCGTGGGTCCATGCCCATGTAGTTGAGGACTGCCGGGAATACTTCATCAGCCGAGTCCATCATCGACACACCACACTGGCTGAGTTTCTTCAGGTTCTCGGGTTCGAAAAACACGGCCCAGGAATCGATGTGATCAATGCCCAGCACTTGCTTGACCTTGTCGACGTTGTAGCCGATGCCGTTGGTGCCCCACAGATACGGTACGGAATGCGCGTTCTGCGGATCGTTTTTCTCCAGCAGCGTCAGCAGTTTCGGGTCGAGGTTTTTGAAGTTGGGCAGCTGCGAGCGATCCAGTTTGAGGAACGCACCGGCCTTCACCTGCCGCGCGAGAAAGTGGTTGGACGGCACCACCACGTCATACCCGGTGCGGCCGGCGAGCAGTTTGCCTTCCAGGGTTTCGTTGGAATCGAATACGTCGTAGATCACCTTGATCCCGGTTTTTGCCTGGAAGTCGGCGAGGGTGGTCTCGCCGATGTAATCGGTCCAGTTGTAGACGCTGACGCTCGGCTGAGCTTGCGCCCCGGCGCTGAACAATACCGCCAGCGCGACCGGAACCACGGATTTCAATAGACGCATATCGACACCTCTTTGAATTATTCGTCTTTGTGGGATCGGGCTTATGTGGCGAGGGGGCTTGCCCCCGTTCGACTGCGAAGCAGTCGTAAAACCAGTCATCACTTTCTAAATTCAAGATCGTGGTGACCGTTGTTAGGGGTGCTTCGCACCCCAACGGGGGCAAGCCCCCTCGCCACACAAGCCCGCTCCCACAGAGGATTGTGATCTCATGTGGGCGTGTGTTTTTTAGACGCTGAGCAGCAGGAACTCGCGCTCCCAGGAGCTGATCACGCGCTTGAAGTTCTCGTGTTCGGCGCGCTTGACCGCGACATACCCCCGGACGAATTTGCTACCCAGGTAGCGCTTGATGGTTTCGCACTCTTCCATGCGCGTGAGTGCGTCCTCGATGGTGATCGGCAGGCGCAGGTTGCGTCGCTCGTAGGCACGACCCTGCACTGCGGCGCTCGGTTCGATCTGTTCGACCATGCCCAGATAGCCGCACAGCAGGCTTGCGGCAATCGCCAGATAGGGGTTGGCGTCGGCGCCCGGCAAACGGTTTTCCACGCGCATGGCGTCGGGGCTCGAGGTCGGCACGCGCAGGCCGACGGTGCGGTTTTCTTCGCCCCATTCGACGTTGACCGGTGCCGAGGTGTCGGGCAGGAAGCGGCGGAACGAATTGACGTTGGGCGCGAACATCGGCAGCACTTTGGGGATGTACTTTTGCAGGCCGCCGATGTGGTGCCGGAACAGCTCGCTCATCTGCCCGTCGGCATCGGCGAAGATCGGCTGGCCGCTGGCGATGTCGACCACGCTTTGATGGATGTGCATGGCGCTGCCGGGCTCGTCACCGATGGGTTTGGCCATGAAAGTCGCAGTCACGTTGTGCTTGAGTGCCGCCTCGCGCAGGGTGCGTTTGAACACGGTGATCTGGTCCGCCAGGTCCAGCGCATCGCCATGACGGAAGTTGATTTCCATCTGCGCTGGGCCGTCTTCGTGGATCAGCGTGTCGAGGTCCAGGCCCTGCAGTTCGCACCAGTCGTAGACGTCTTCAAACAGTGGATCGAACTCGTTGGCGGCGTCGATGGAAAACGACTGACGACCGCTTTCCGCGCGGCCAGAACGCCCCAGCGGTGCCTTGAGTGGCAAGTCCGGGTCTTCGCAGCGCTGGGTCAGGTAGAACTCCATTTCCGGCGCGACAATCGGCTGCCAGCCTTTGTCGGTGTAAAGCTGCAGCACTTTCTTCAGCACGTTGCGCGGCGACAGTTCGATGGGGTTGCCGAACTTGTCGAAGGTGTCGTGGATCACGATGGCGGTGGGTTCGATGGCCCACGGCACCACGTAAACCGCGTCGGCGACAGGTTTGCAGACCATGTCGATGTCGGCCGGGTCGAGCAGGTCGTAGTAGATGTCGTCGTCGACAAAGTCCCCGGTTACCGTTTGCAACAGCACACTTTCCGGCAGGCGCATGCCTCGCTCATGCAGGAACTTGTTGGTGGGTGCAATCTTGCCGCGAGCAATGCCGGTCAAGTCGCTGACCACACACTCGACCTCGGTAATCTTGTGATCTTTCAGCCACGTGAACAGCTGATCGAAAGGGACATTCATAAAGACCTCATTGTTGGTTTGAATTACGCCGGGGAAGGCGCCTTCATCCACCGGACACTTCCCCTGTGGCGCATTGACGACTATCTTGGGTGAGCCGTGGCGTTCCATCTATCCACTTTAAGCAGCACCAAAACGCACCAAACGAGTGCGTAAGGTCACCCCATGACAGCGTGCAATCCGTTACAGGTTCAAGCCTTCAACACCGCCGACGTGGCCGAGCAGATCCGCGCCACACCGGGTTGGGTGCAGCACTATCAGCAGATGTCGCCGGGGCATTTCGCCGGGCGGGTGCGCTATCTGGACTTGCAAGGCGTGGAGATTTACGAAGAGCAGATGAACACCCGGGTCGAGCAGAATTTCAGCGCCCCCGAAGGCTCACTGGCGTTCTGTTTCGATCGCAACGACAACTCGCTGTACATGTTGAACGGCGAGAGCCGCAACATCTGGATCACCCCGGAGAACTACCAGGAAATCGCCGTGGTGTTCGGGCCGCAATTCGTTCAACGGCATGGACTGGACGTGGCGCGGCTCGAAGGCTTGTTCATGTCGCCGCTCAATTGCGGGCAGAACGCGCTGTTCAGCCGCTGGTTGAGCGGCACCTTGACGCGACTGGAGCAGACGCTGGATCCGCCGAGCAAAGAGGCATTGACCCAGCAGTTGCTGGAGGACTGTTTGTTCATCCTCGATAACGCCTGTGTGTGCCTGGATCGCGCAGGCTTGCAGCGTCGGGCCGAAGAGCGAACGATCATGAAGCGCGTCGCCGAATGGGCCGCCGATACCCCGGAAGAAACCCTCAACTTGCTGGAACTGTCCCAGGTGGCTGGGGTTTCGTTGCGTCAGTTGCAGCACGCGTTCAAGGCGTACACCGGGATGACGCCCTCGCATTGGTTGCGCTTGCGCCGGCTCAACAGTGCGCGCCGTGAGTTGCTCAGCCGAACGGCCAGCGACACGACAGTCGCGCAAGTGGCGATGCACTGGTCGTTCTGGCATTTGGGGCGGTTTTCCAGCAGTTATCGAGCGCTGTTCCAGGAACTTCCCAGTCAGACGCTCGCCCGCCAACACAGTGGACCTTGTCGGAGGTCATCATGAGTCGGTTATCGTCTTTCAGTCTGTGTGTCGTAGTGTCGATGGCCTGTACGCAGGTTCAGGCCGAAACGGTCGTGCCGTTGAAAGGGCAGAGTTCGCAACAAATCCAGCTGGACATCAATGATTGCCGCAATGTCGCGGCGAGTCAGAGCGCCTCAACGCCGCCACCCTCGGGCGGGCGACTGCGCGGTGCTGCGGTGGGTGCCGCTGCCGGGGCGGTGGGCGCTGAGGTGCGTGGGCGTCAACATGACGAGTTTTACGAGCGGGTCGACGACGATGTGAAACAGGAATATCGCCAGAACCGCGCCGGGCAAACCGCAGCGGCGGGCGCGGTAGTCGGTGGCGCGCGCCAGCGTCAGGAGCGCCGGGCGCAGCAAAAAACCAGCGCGGCGACCAGTTCAACCGCCTATACCAGCTGCCTGCAAGGGCGCGGTTATCAGGTAACGCCCTGAGCACCAGGCGTTCGCTGCCGCTGTTCGATCAGGTGAACCATCAGGTCGGCATAGAGCGTGAGGGCGATAAACAGCGCCATGCGCACGGCGAAGGCGGTATAGACGTCCTTGCCGGCAAGACTGTCCTGCACCGACTGGCCCAGCAGGATGATCAACGTGACCAGGCTGTTGAGCCAGAACCCCGGGGTTTGTCGAGTCGGACTCAGGGCATAGAGCTTGCGCGCCAACAGCAAGCCGAACAGCAGCATCCACAGAAAGAACATCCACAAGTGCACGAACAGGCTTAGCGCGCACCAGAACACAATGGCCAACAGCCCGCCCATCAAGGTCGAGCCGAGCAGTTCGCGACTGGCGTTGCGCGTCGTTACCGTTGAACTCTGCTGGCCCAGACTGACCGCTTTCAAAATGATCGGCAGATAACTGGCCGGGTCGATCAGCGCCAACAAGAACGCCGGCATCACGATCAGGGTGGCACGCAGCGCAATCCTCGCCACTTCCTGCGCCGGCAGAGTGCTGGCGGCGGGTGGGGAGGGCGCATTGGCCGGGTCGGGAAACAGCCAGTGACTGATCGCGACGACGATGACGGCGAGGAGCAAGGCCTTGACCAGGGCACCGATGACCATCATCGCCAGATCGAACTCGGCAACGCCGGCCGAGGAAATCATCGTCAGGCCAATGATCAGAAAGGTCACGACCAGGGCGTTGCCACCGCGCAGCCCGAAACCAAAGGCCAGGAACAGACTGACACCGATCAGCAGCACACCGCTGAGGGGGTAATAACGCAGGACCGGGATCAGTAACAGCCCGATGCCGGTGGTCAGCATCGCAACCACTGCCAGCATCACGCCGGCCTTGAATGGCAGGGGTTTGTTAAGCGTGGCCAACAGCAACACGCAAAGCACCGGCGCAATAAACGGAATCGGCAGTGCCAGGCCGAAGCTGATGGCCAGGCACAGCGCCGTGCCGACGGCCAGACGCGGCGCCCGTTGGAATCTGGGCGGGCGATCAGTAGGCATAAGACAACCAACTCATCAGCCAGAAAAACAGGCGTCCCAAGGGATTCAGCGGATTATTCTGCGCAGGAAAGGCCATGACTTCGGCCTGGCCGCCGGCACGAATGGCGCGACTGTCACGTAGCACCTGCATCGCCTCGTCAGAAAATTCGATGATCACCGGGAAGCGTTGGGCCGGACGCAACCAGTCGCGACTGTTTTGCACACTGGGCAAGGTGCCCGGCGCCGGCGTCTGCCCCACGCTGACGCCGTAGCCGACGCTGCGCACTCGCCCCTCGAAGACCTCGCCCGGCAGCGCGTCCAGCACGATCGCCACCGGAGTTCCAGGCTTGACCCGCCCCAGGTTGTTCTCGGTCATGTCCGCACTGATCCACACATCGTGAATGGCAATCAAGGTCATGACCGGCGTGCCGACCGCAGCGAATTGCCCGACGTCGGTACGCAGGTCAGTTATCAAACCCGCCGAGCGAGCGCGGACTTGGGTGTTGGCCATGTCGAGTTCGGCTTTTGACAATGCCGTGGCGGCGCTGCGTAACAGCGCGTTGTCTTCCTCGCTGCCGCCTTCCTGTTCCCGTGCTCGCTGGACTTCGGCACGGGCCGCGGCGACCTGGCTGACGGCCTGTTCACGGCTGGCCCGAGAGGCTTCCAGCAGGCGCACGGAAATGGTTCCGCGGTCTTGGCGGTACAGGCTTTCAAGGCGTTCGTTATCCTGCCGGGCCTTGAGTTCATTGGCCTGGGCCGCCCGCAACGAGGCTTGCGCGGAGGCGATGCCGGCAGTGCTGGCACCGATCTGCCGGCGGGTAGACTCAAGATCCGCGCGTGCACGGTCGGCGGCTATTTGATAGGGCTGCTGATCGACCTCGAACAGCACATCGCCTGCCTTGACGTCCTGGTTGTTGCGCACATTCACGCGGATAACCTGACCGGCCACTTCAGCCGCCACCGGAATCACAAAGGCACCGACCCGAGCCTGTTGCGTATATGGCGTGAAACGGTCAGCCAACAGATACCAGGCCAGGCTCAGGACGATCAGCAGCAGCACCCATTTGATGCCTTTTTTTGCCGGATCGGCAGCCGGTTCGGGCGCCTTGGAAGAGGGCGCTTCAGTGGCGGGCGGTGAGGGTTCACTCATCGGCTTTGACCTTGTCTGACGTGGAAGAGGGGGCTGGCGAAGGGGCCGGTTCATTCAGCAGGTTGCCCCAGTCGGTGCGGTGTTCCATTTGTTGGCGAGTGCCTGGGTCGACGGTTGGCAGGGCGCTGTACCAGCCACCGCCAAGGGCTTTGTACAGGGCAATCAGGTTGCTCACGGCATTGCTGCGGCTGACCAGGTAATTGTCCTGTTGTTCGAGCAATGCGCGTTGGGCATCGAGCACGCGCTGGAAGTCCGAGTAGCCTTCGCGGTATTGGCTGTTGGCCAGGCTCAGCGAGCGCTTGGCGGCGACCTGCGCTTCACTCAGGATGCGCTCGCGTTCCAGTGATTTGCTCAGGCCGCTGGCGGCATCATCGGCTTCGCGCGCAGCCTCGCGGACTTTGTCGCGATAAACCTCGATCAGCTGCTGCAACCGCGCATCCTGCACGCGCACGTTGTTGCTGATCTGACCGTGATCAAACAGGTTCCAGCGCAAACTGGGGCCGCCGATCAGGTCCAGGCTGTTGGAGGTGCCCTTCAGTGTGTCGGTCGACCAGACAATGCTGCCGAGCAAGGTCAGCGATGGATAGAAGTCGGTTTCTGCCACACCGATCAGTGCCGATTGGGCGGCGACGTTGAGTTCGGCGGCGCGTACGTCCGGTCGACGCAACAGCAGGCTGGCGGGTACGTCTTGCAGCACGGCACGGTCTACCAGCGGAATCAGTCCCTGGTTTTCGAGCAAACGGGTCAGGGTGTTGGGTGGCTGTCCGATCAGTACGGCCAATGCGTTGCGGGTGCGCAGCACTTGCCCTTCAAGCTCGGGAATGCTGCTCAAGGTGCCGAGGTACTGGGTCTTGGCTTGTTGCAAATCGAGTTCGGCGCTCTGGCCGCTGTTGAACAGTTTCTCGGTGATTTCAAAGTTGCGCTTTTGCTGTTCGGCGTTTTCCCGGGCGACGCGTAAACGCGCTTCGGTGGTGCGCAATGAGAAGTAAGTGTCGGCCACTTGAGCACGCAGCAGTACCAGTACGTCTTCATAATTGGCTTGAGCCGCAAAGTAACTGGCGTCTGACGACTCGATGGCCCGACTGAAACGTCCCCAGAAGTCCAGCTCCCAACCGACATCAAAGCCCACGCTGTGTTGCCAGAAATGGCTGTCTTGCGGGTTGCTGCCGCCGGATTGCCGGCGGTTGAAGTACAGGCTCTCGGCACTGGCCTGTTGCAGTTGCGGATAGCGTCCGCTTTGGGCAATCCCCAACCGGGCACGGGCTTCCATGACGCGAAGGCCGGCAATTTTCAGGTTGGAATTGTGCGCATCCGCTTCGGCAATCAGCCCGTCGAGGACCGGGTCGGCGAACACTTGCCACCACTGGCGCACATCGGGATAGGCGCGTCTTTGGCTGGCCTGTTCAAGCGCAGGGCTGCTCCAGAGTTTTGTCCAGGCCTCGCCCGGGGCCTGGAAATCCGGTCCTAGACGCACGCAGCCGCCAAGAGCGAGGGCTCCCAGTAGAAGCAGCGTACCTGGGCGCGTCAGCATCGCAGCACTGTAAGTTGGTCACGGGAAAACCTCATCCGAGCGTCCCCAATGTTGAATGCCCTGGCTGTTGGGCGGACTTGAACCGGTTTTGATTAGGTTAGTACAGCCAAGGCAAACACAAAGTCATGTTTGACAAACAGGGCATCGAGCAACTGCTACGCTTTTGAAAGTTATTCATTCGGGTGAAAAAGAAGGGTACGAAGACCATGACCAGTCCCCAGGACGAGATTGCCCCCAGCTCCACCGGTTGGCGCTTCAAAGCAGGTATCGGGATTCTCAGTTTGACAGTGCTCGCCTGGCTGTTGGTGCCGCTCGCCGCCGCTGCGGATGTGCCCGGCCCAAAGATCGCGGCACTGACAGGCATTTTGTTTATCAGCAACAAGATTCTGCTGATCCTCGCCATCGCCGTCATGGGCAAGTCCGGTTTTCAGCAACTCAAGCGCAGCGTGTTTGGCTACGTTTCCACGCTCGCACCGACTGAACAGGAAGTAGGCCCGGCTCGCCATCGAGTAGGCCTGGTGATGTTTTGCCTGCCACTGATCTCATCATTTCTCGAACCTTACGTGGACACGCTGTGGCCGGGGCTGAGACCGAACCTCTGGCAGGTCCAGGCGCTGGGCGATGCCATGTTGGTCGGCAGCTTTTTCGTACTGGGGGGGAATTTCTGGGACAAGGTGCGTGCTTTGTTTATCCGCACGGCGCGTGTGGTCAACGTGAGTACGGTGTGAGTGCTTCTAACGAGAGATGATCCCGTGATCGATCGCGTATTTTACGAGGGCGGCGGGTTTGTCGATGTTGAGTTTGCGGCGGATGCTCAGGCGATGGGTTTCCACCGTGCGGACGCTAATGTCCAGCTCGCGAGCCATTTCCTTGTTGTTCAACCCCTGAGCCATTTTGTACAGCACCTGGCTCTCGCGTGGTGTGAGTTCGTTGTCGGTACTTTTATCGGCGATGAGCCGTTGCGCGATTTCGGCACTGTAGAACGTCCCGCCACTGACAATGGCTTCAATGGCCGCAATGATTTCCCGTGAAGGCGCGTTCTTCAGCACATAGCCGCTGGCCCCCGAGCGAACCGATTCACTGACGTATTCGTAGTTGTCGTACATGCTCAGCACCAGCACCTTGAGCGACGGGTACTGGCTGCGCAACAGCCGAGTCAGCTCGAGCCCGTTGATGTCCTTCAGGCTGATGTCGACCAGCAACAGATCCGGCTGGCAGCGCCCGACCATCGCAATGGCATCGGCGCCATTCTCGGCTTCGCCCACCACTTCCAGCGGCGCCATGACCGCCAACAGTGATTTGATGCCATCGCGGACCAGGGAGTGATCGTCGACCAGGGCGACGCGGATCGGGTAGGGCAGGTTCATCGCAGGCATTCACTCTAATTGTTATGGGTTGAGTCAGCGTTCTGTAACATGTGGCTTCATCGGCAGTAGCACGTCCAGCTCACTTTTTCCCGGCATCGAGGTCAGGTCGAATCGACCGCCAAAATGCTCGACTCGCTCACGGATATTGCGCAGGCCAATGCCGGCCTGGCGACGTTCGACCTGGGTGACATTGAAACCTATGCCGTCATCGATCACCGTCAACCGTACGGACTTTTCGCAGCCGTGCAGGGTAATGATGACGTGTTTTGCCTGGGCGTGGCGTTCGATGTTGGTCAGGCCTTCTTGCACAATGCGAAACAGCGAGGCGGCGGCGCCATCGGCCAGGTGACAGTCGAATTCGTTATCGTTGAAGGTTACAACAAGACCGCTGCGTTGCTCGAACTCGGCGGCGAGTTGACCGATTGCCGCCGGCAGGCCGAGGGTGTCGAGCAATGATGAGCGCAGGTCGTGGGAGAGGCTGCGAACCTCGCCGATCGCTTCCCCCAGGCGCTCGGTGGCGTCTCTTAAAATGCTCAAGCCTTTGTCTTGGCCATTCTCCAGTACATGGCTGGCCAGTTCGAATTGAAACTTGATAGAGACCAGTAGCTGGCTGATGCCATCGTGCAGCTCTCGGGAAACCCGTGACCGTTCTTCCTCCTGCAAGCTGACGATGCGTTGGGTCAGGCGCTGCAGTTTTTTGTCGGCCAGACGATGTTCGCTGACGTTCAGTGTCATGCCGCTGGCGAACACAAACAGCACCGCCACGAGGGCCACCACGGCAATCGCCAGCATGGTTTTGCGAATGCCTTGAGCTACTTCGGCACGCGCTTGCTGGGTGGCGCGTTCAACGTCCTCAAGGTAGATGCCGGTGCCGAGCATCCAGCCCCAACGATCGAGCATCACCACGTAGGCGAGCTTGTCGGTCACTTGGCCGGAGGAGGGCTTGTTCCAGGCGTAACGCTGGAAACCTTCACCTGATTGCGCACTTTTGAGCAACGCCTGGATCACCGGCAGGCCGTGAGGGTCGGTCATGTCCCACAGGTATTTGCCCACCAGCTCTGACTGGCGTGCATGCATCAGACTGCGGCCCTCATGGTCATAAACGAAGAAGTAGCCATTGATGCCAAAGCTGAGTTTGCGCAGTTCTTCCAGTACTTGTTGCTGCGCGTGCTCATCGCCTCGTCCCTCGTCATACAGCGGCGCGATCAGGCTTTGCGCCATTTCGACGTAGTTTTTCAGCTCCGCGCGCTTGCTGGCCAGAATGCTGTCTTCGATCAATTGCGCCTGTTGATCACCCAGTTGGCGGTTCAGGGAAATCACCAGCGCGCAGATGACCGCGATCGCCAACACCAGCGGCAGAATCCCGAGCGCGACGATTTTGTGTTTGAGCTGCATCTCTACTCCTGGCCGGGCCGAGGGAGGGCGAAGGCCCGGCATCATATGCCAAAGATACGCGCCTCCAGTAGCGGTGCTGGACAGAACGACAAACCGTCTACGTAGAACTACGTAGGCGCCACGTACGTAGTAACGCGGATTTATTTGTCGACAGCATGGGGGGATATTGGGCCCGCTCCGCAAAGCGGACACAATTATAATAATTACCGCCGCAGTCACTGACTGTCGGCAGGAGACACGCTATGCCCCGTCTGGCTAAACACCTCGCCTGGTTTGCCGTGGCTGTCTTGGGAGCGTTTGCGCTAAGTGTCGTGGCCCTGCGCCGCGGCGAAGCCATCAACGCCCTCTGGATTGTAGTCGCAGCCGTCGCTATTTATCTCGTCGCATACCGCTATTACAGCCTGTTCATCGCCACCAAGGTGATGCAACTCGACCCCAATCGAGCCACTCCCGCCGTACTCAACAACGATGGTCTGGACTATGTGCCGACCAATAAACACGTACTCTTCGGTCACCACTTCGCGGCCATTGCCGGCGCGGGGCCGCTGGTCGGTCCGGTGTTGGCGGCGCAGATGGGCTACCTGCCCGGTACGCTGTGGCTGATTGCCGGCGTGGTGCTGGCCGGTGCGGTTCAGGACTTCATGGTCCTGTTCATGTCCACCCGCCGCAACGGCCGCTCCCTGGGCGACATGGTCCGTGAAGAAATGGGCCGCATCCCCGGAACCATCGCGCTGTTCGGCTGCTTCCTGATCATGATCATCATCCTCGCGGTGCTGGCGCTGATCGTGGTCAAGGCCCTGGCCGAAAGCCCGTGGGGCATCTTCACGGTGATGGCGACCATCCCGATCGCGATGTTCATGGGCGTCTACATGCGCTACATCCGCCCGGGTCGTATCGGTGAAATCTCGGTGATCGGCGTGGCGTTGCTGCTGGGTTCTATCTGGCTGGGCGGGCAGATTGCCGCTGCCCCGGTGTGGGCCAAGGCCTTTACCTTCACCGGACTGCAAATTACCTGGATGCTGATCGGCTACGGTTTCGTGGCGGCGGTGTTGCCGGTATGGCTGATTCTGGCGCCGCGTGACTACCTGTCCACGTTCTTGAAGATCGGCACCATCGTTGCGCTGGCGATCGGCATTCTGGTCACCATGCCCGAGCTGAAAATGCCGGCATTGACCCAGTTCATCGACGGCACCGGGCCGGTGTGGAAGGGCGGTCTGTTCCCGTTCCTGTTCATCACCATCGCTTGTGGTGCGGTGTCCGGTTTTCACGCACTGATTGCTTCCGGCACCACGCCGAAGCTGCTCGCCAGTGAAGGCCATGCCCGTTACATCGGTTACGGCGGCATGCTGATGGAATCCTTCGTGGCGATCATGGCGATGGTGGCCGCTTCGGTGATCGAGCCGGGCGTGTACTTCGCCATGAACAGCCCGGCAGCTCTGGTCGGCGCCGATGCTGTTTCGGTTGCGCAGACAGTCAGCAGCTGGGGCTTTGCCATCACGCCGGAAGCGTTGCAAGCGGTGGCCAAGGACATCGGTGAAACCACCGTCCTGGCCCGTGCCGGCGGTGCGCCGACTCTGGCGGTCGGTATCGCACAGATCCTGCACCACGTGCTGCCGGGTGAAAACACCATGGCGTTCTGGTACCACTTCGCGATCCTGTTTGAAGCGCTGTTCATCCTCACTGCGGTCGATGCCGGTACCCGTGCCGGACGTTTCATGCTGCAGGACTTGCTCGGCTCCTTCGTACCGGCGCTGAAACGCACCGAATCCTGGACCGCCAACCTGATCGCCACCGCCGGTTGCGTGGCGATGTGGGGTTACCTGCTGTACCAAGGTGTGATCGACCCGTTGGGCGGGATCAACACCTTGTGGCCACTGTTCGGTATCTCCAACCAGATGCTGGCCGGTATCGCGCTGATGCTGGCAACCGTTGTGCTGATCAAAATGAAACGCCAACGCTATGTGTGGGTGACCATGCTGCCAGCGGTATGGCTGCTGATCTGCACCACCACTGCAGGCTTCATCAAGCTGTTCGACGCCAACCCGGCGATCGGTTTCCTCGCGCTGGCGAAGAAATACAGCGATGCCCTGGCCAACGGTCAGGTGTTGGCTCCGGCCAAGAGCATCGAGCAGATGCAGCACGTGATCTACAACGCCTACACCAACGCGACGCTGACAGTGTTGTTCCTGCTCGTGGTGTTCAGCATCCTGTTCTTTGCGCTTAAAGTCGGCATTGCCGCCTGGGGCACCAAAGAACGTACGGATAAAGAAGCGCCATTCCATGCGCTGCCAGATGCTTGATCGAGGAGGGCAGCATGTTCAATGACCTGAGTCGCCTCGGTAAATACCTCGGTCAGGCTGCGCGCCTGATGGTCGGCATGCCCGACTACGACAACTACGTCGAGCATATGCAAACCGAACACCCGGACAAGCCGGTGATGAGCTATGAGATGTTCTTCCGCGAACGTCAGGAGGCTCGTTACGGCGGTAAGGCAGGGCCGAAGTGTTGCTGACCTGACAGCCAGGTTGATCCAAGCCCTGTGGGAGATTCTATGTTGCAGGACAACCCTGCAACGGTCGATTCGGTTGGTATTCGCTCTGGTTTTTCATCAGGGCGAACGCCCCCCATGATCGCTGATCATGTTCTAGACTCACCGGGGTCCTGATGGAGTTAAACGTCAAGAGCAGAAGGGCCGTCCACGCGATCTGGATAAAACGAATGAGCGGTCTGCAAGAGAAGGCAGGCGGTTATCGCGAACCGGATTATCCGCTGCGGCGAATTCCCGAAAAATTCTGACGGATTGCCGAGCGAGTCTCCGCCAAGGGCTGCATTGCCATGAGTCATTCGGATATTGTGCCTCCCGTCCCGGAACCGGGGCGGATTGCGCACCGCAAGTCGAACGACGGCCAGACCCTCTGGGACCGCTGGCTCCCGGGACTGCGTACGTTGCGCGGATACCAAATGATTTGGTTGCGCCACGACCTCGTGGCCGGACTGGTGCTCACCACAATGCTGATACCCGTCGGCATCGCCTATGCGGTGGCATCGGGCGTACCCGGTATTTATGGGCTCTACGCAACGATCGTTCCATTACTCGCTTACGCGTTGTTCGGTCCCAGCCGGATTCTGGTGCTTGGGCCAGACTCTTCGCTGGCTGCCGTCATCCTGGCCGTCGTCTTGCCACTGTCCGGCGGCGATCCGCATCGCGCAATCGCCCTCGCGGGCATGATGGCGATCGTCTCGGGGGTGGTGTGCATCCTGGCTGGCATCGCGCGTCTGGGCTTCATTACTGAGCTGCTTTCCAAACCGATCCGCTACGGATACATGAACGGGATTGCGCTGGTGGTATTGATCAGTCAACTGCCAAAGTTTTTCGGTTTTTCGATCGAAACCGACGGGCCGCTGAGAAATGTATGGGAGATCGCTACAGCAGTGATGGCTGGGAAAACCAACTGGGCCGCGTTCATGGTAGGCGCAGGTACTCTGGCAGTGATCCTGCTACTCAAGGGCAATAAACGCGTGCCGGGCATTCTGATCGCAGTGGCGGGCGCGACCGTTGCCGTTGGTGTACTGGACCTTGCAGCGCGCGCCGGGGTGTCGGTCCTGGGATCGCTCCCGCAGGGGCTGCCAGCATTCGCCATTCCCTGGATCACCAGGGCTGATATCGTCCCCGTCCTGATTGGTGGTTGTGCGGTCGCCCTCGTTTCGTTTGCCGATACCAGTGTGCTCTCCCGCGTCTATGCGGCGCGGACTCGTACGTATGTGGACCCGAACCAGGAAATGGTCGGGCTCGGCTTCGCTAATCTGACCGCCGGGCTTTTTCAGGGTTTTCCAATCAGCAGCAGTTCATCCCGGACACCCGTGGCCGAGGCCGCAGGCGCGAAAACCCAATTGACCGGTGTCGTCGGTGCGATCGCCGTTGCCTTATTGCTGATGGTGGCGCCGAATCTGTTGCAGAACCTGCCCACCAGCGCATTGGCGGCAGTGGTGATCGCATCCGCCATCGGCCTGATCGAAGTGACCGACCTGCGACGAATCTATCGCATCCAGCGCTGGGAATTTTGGCTGTCGATCGTCTGCACCATCGGTGTGGTCGTACTGGGCGCGATCGAGGGCATCGGCCTGGCCATCGTGATCGCCGTCATCGAGTTCCTGTGGGATGGCTGGCGCCCGTACTCGGCGGTTCTGGGCAGCCCGGAAAAGATCCGGGGTTACCACGATATCAAGCGCTATCCCGACGCGCGCCTTATCCCGGGCCTGGTTTTGTTTCGCTGGGATGCACCTTTGTTTTTCGCCAATGCCGAGCTGTTCAATGACCGGGTACTGGACGCCGTGGCAACATCGCCTTGGCCCGTGCGTTGGCTGGTTGTAGCGTCGGAACCGGTCACCAGCGTGGACGTAACTTCTGCCGATATGCTGGCTGAACTCGATGAAACCTTGCGTGGGGCGGGTATCAAGTTGTGCGTGGCCGAGATGAAGGATCCGGTCAAGGACAAGCTAAAGCGATTCGGGCTTTTCGCCAAGCTGGGCGAAACGGCGTTCTTCCCAACGATAGACGATGCGGTCGAAAGTTATCTCGTGATTTATCCAGTGGGTTAGCCCGCGCCAATGAGCTTCGCAGGCGGGATTTCCCGGGAAAGCAAAGCGCTCGTGGACGCTCGGCTTTCACAGAGCGAATGCCGGAAGGGAGTGCATGAACCGGGTGCGCGGGTTGCCGGTGGCTTTCTTCAAGTCCGTGTTGACCTGGTACGACAACAGTTGCTTGATACGTTCGGCCCAGGCTTTGCCAAGTGAGGTTCATCGTGCTGATCGAGAGGCGGACTGCGGGAAATCGTTCCCGGCCATAAAGGACGGTTTGTAATCATTTCCAGAGAGTGCGGGGCATTGATTCGGGAGTTCAATCTCTCGACAAAAGACTCGGCTCCATCAAGGCTGCGGAAGCTCGCCATCCACAGACCCATGTGAACCCACCAACAATTCTGTGCAGGGTCTTTTTCAACATAAATTTTCATTGACGGCGCTCCAAAAAGGCAGGAATCAATCATCCTGATGTGTGCAGGCTTATCCTTTGCTTTCTGAGTACGCTGGCGGTGAGCAATCCATGGCATTGCGTCGTTGCGTGCTCGACAGCGTGTGCTCGATCAACCGGCAAACTATTGATCAGGATCAACTATCCTGGTCTGTTTGCCCGCGGCCTGATGCCGTGCGTCGGACAGCAACTGTCTAGCTCAATGCCTATTGGGTTGTAGCTTGGCCATCGGGGCGTGGAACATGGTTTTGGCGTAGTACGGATGGTAAGGCTCAGTGTCGGGCCATCCTCCATCCTCCATCCTCCATCCTCCATCCTCCATCCTCCATCCTCCATGCTTCACTACTTTGCACCTTCGCTTCAGGCGTCATCTCCGGGTGCATTTTATTGACCATTAATAGTGCGTCGGTGTTCATCAATGCGCCGCGCTGGACGCCTTGTATTACACGGAGAATAAAAGCAGTGAGTAGGAATTTCCCGCTTGTAGGGCATAAAACTCAAATCAGTTGCCAAATGCACCATTTTCGTCCGATCCAGAGTTGTGCAAGTTACAAGTGGAAAAACCGTTTCAGTAGTCTTATCGATTTTCGTCTCAAAAATGAAATGATGTGTCGCAATTCAGGCTTGATGGATGGTTTTTCCGGTTTTTATCGATCGTAACAATAGTTGGGCACAGCCCTTGCAAAAGTACTTTCAAACCACCGCTAGTGTGGTTTTTCAACGAAAAAAATAATGGGGGAACGTTATAAATGGGGCGCCAGAAATCAAACCGCAAAGGCCAAGTCTCTGGCGTCGGGACGCGTCAAGAGATTGCCGAATTCACGAGGAATTTGTTTCCAAATGAGACAGGAAGTTAACGACGCACACTGAGGTGCTCAACAGAAACAGTACTCACTAAAACAACGTAAGGCCTGATTTTATTGAAATAGCGAAGTTATAAGAAAATGCCGTCTGTATTGCGGCAAGGAGTAGGGTATGTCCCGAGCTTTTTTTAACGAAATGTATGATGCGAGTGGTGGCTGCCGCCCACATTACCAGGAGTTCGCGCGTTGGTTGGCGGACACACCTCTGGAGTTGCTGGATCAACGTCGTCGCGAAGCCGACCTGTTGTTCCACCGAGCCGGCATCACCTTCACCTTATACGGGGACGAGCAGGGCACCGAACGGTTGATTCCGTTCGACATCATTCCGCGCAGCATCAAGGCCAGCGAATGGCAAATGGTCGAGCGGGGCTGCATTCAGCGGGTCCAGGCGTTGAACATGTTCCTGGACGACATCTACCACGGGCAACGTATTCTCAAGGAAGGCATCATCCCGGCCGAACAGGTGTTGGCCAACGAGGGTTATCAGGTCGCCATGCAGGGCCTGAATCTGCACCGGGGCATCTACGCCCACATCGCCGGGGTCGATCTGGTCCGCGACGGCGATGGCAGCTACTACGTACTGGAAGACAATCTGCGCACTCCCAGCGGCGTCAGCTACATGCTTGAAGACCGCAAGATGATGATGCGTTTGTTCCCCGAACTCTTCGCCGCCCAGCGTGTGGCGCCCATCGATCACTACCCGAACCTGCTGCTGGACACCCTGAGGAGCTCCAGTCCGCTGGACAATCCCACGACCGTGGTGCTGACCCCGGGCCGCTTCAACAGCGCTTACTTCGAGCATGCGTTCCTGGCCCGTGAAATGGGCGTGGAGCTGGTTGAAGGCGCCGATCTGTTTGTCCGCGACGATCACGTCTATATGCGCACTACTGCGGGCCCCAGACAGGTGGATGTCATTTATCGCCGCCTCGACGATGCGTATCTCGATCCACTGTCGTTCAACCCGGACTCCATGCTTGGCGTGCCCGGCCTTATCGCCGCTTACCGCTCAGGCAACGTGGTGCTGGCGAACGCCGTCGGCACCGGTGTGGCCGACGACAAGTCGATCTATCCCTATGTCGGCGACATGATCCGCTTCTACCTCGCCGAGGAACCGATCCTCAAGAACGTGCCTACCTGGCAATGCCGCAAGCCGGAAGAGCTGTCCCATGTGTTGGCGAATCTGCCTGAGTTGGTGGTCAAGGAAACCCAGGGCTCCGGTGGCTACGGCATGCTGGTCGGCCCGGCGGCCACGGCGGCGGAAATCGAAGACTTCCGCGCGCGCCTCAAGGCACGCCCCGAAGCTTATATCGCCCAACCAACCCTGTGCCTGTCGACGTGCCCGACCTTTGTCGAAAACGGCATCGCCCCACGCCACATTGACCTGCGCCCGTTTGTGCTGTCGGGCAGAGAAACCCGTCTGGTGCCCGGCGGCCTGACCCGCGTCGCATTGCGCGAAGGCTCGCTGGTGGTGAACTCGTCTCAGGGCGGCGGCACCAAAGACACTTGGGTAGTGGAGGACTAAGACATGCTTTCAAGAACCGCTTCGGACCTCTACTGGATGTCCCGTTACCTGGAGCGCGCCGAAAACCTGGCGCGCATGCTCGAAGTCAGTTACTCGTTGTCGTTGATGCCTCAGGCGGGGCGCACCGATGGCCGCGCCGAGCTGGCAATGTCGCTGTTGGCCGCCGGCACGCTGGACGATTACAACGAGCGTTATGGTGAGCTCAACACCGAACGCATGTTGCACTTCTTCGCGCTGGATGAAACCAACCCCGGGAGTATCTATTGCTGTTTGCAAGCCGCGCGGGCCAATGCTCATGCCGTGCGCGGACGCATCACCGCCGATATGTGGGAGAACATCAACGCCACGTGGCTGGAGATGCGCAACATCGCCAGCAATGGTCTGGCGCGCTATGGCATCAGCCATTTCTGCGAGTGGGTCAAGGAGCGTTCGCACCTGTTCCGCGGTGCGACCTCGGGCACCATCATGCGCAACGATGCCTACTGCTTCATTCGCCTGGGGACTTTCCTTGAGCGGGCGGACAACACGCTGCGCCTGCTGGATGCACGCTACGAAATGTTCGGCGAGGAGTCGGAGGAGGTGAGTGACAACTCCGCGCGCGGCTACTACCAGTGGAGTGCCTTGCTGCGGGCCTTGTCGTCCTTCGAGGCGTTCAACGAGATCTACCGCAATGCGCCGGGCGCCGAGCAGGTCTCCGAGATGCTGTTGTTGCGCAGCGACGTCCCGCGTTCGTTGCACGCCTGTATCGAGGAACTGGACCATATCCTCGCCAGCCTGCCGGGCAGCAACGGGCGGGCCGCCCAGCGGTTGGCCGCCGAGTTGAATGCGCGGCTGCGCTACACCGGTATCGACGAGATTCTCGGCTTCGGTCTGCACCTCTGGCTGACTGACTTCATCTCCCAGGTTCGCCATCTCGGCCAGACCGTTCACGAGTCCTATCTGGAGGCCGTATGAAACTGTCCATACGTCACGACACCACCTACAGCTACGCCGATGAAGTCTGCACCAGCATTCAGTTCCTGCGTCTGACGCCGCAGAACAGTGAACGCCAGCGCATCCTGGAATGGCACCTGGAACTGCCGCGCCTGGTGCGAAGCCAGTTCGATCCGTACGGCAACATCCTGCATGTGTTGACGATGGACGAACCCCATGGGGCCTTGGTACTGACAGCTTATGGTCAGGTGGATATCGACTCGGACCGTGAACTGGAGCGCGACAGCCAATCGCCTTTGCCGTTTTTGCGCACCAGTAAGCTGACGATTGCGGACGATGCCCTGAATGCCTTCGCCGTGCAGCACTGCGGCATACGGCGTGATCGAACGGCGTTGATCGACCTGATGCACGGCCTGGCCGACCATATGGTCTACAACCCGGGCGCAACCACCGTGGACACCACGGCCGCCGAGGCGTTTGCGGGTGGAGGCGGGGTCTGTCAGGACCACACTCACGCCTTCCTGGCCTGCGCCCGTAGCCTGGGGATTCCTGCGCGTTATGTCTCCGGTTACTTGTGCACCGAAGATGAAAACCACTTGGCCAGCCATGCCTGGGCCGAAGCCTGGCTCGACGATGGTTGGTACAGCTTCGATGTCACCAACCGGCTGGCCCGGCCCGAACGCCATCTGAAACTGGCGGTAGGCCTGGACTACCTCGACGCCTGCCCGGTACGTGGCATGCGTCGTGGTGGCGGGGCCGAGTCGATGCTGGCGCGGGTACAAGTAACGTCGCTGTTTCAGGTTCAGCACCAATAAGCCTGAAACGTTCACCGTAATTGGCCATGCCGTCGGGGAGACGGTATGGCCTTTCATCCAGAATTCACGAGTAAGCGCAAATGACTTATTGCGTCGCTATGCACCTGGCCGACGGGATGGTGTTCATCTCCGACTCACGGACCAATGCCGGTATCGACCAGATTTCAACGTTTCGTAAGTTGTTTATTTTCAGCACGCCGGGCGAGCGGCTGATCGTGTTGCAAACGGCGGGCAATCTGGCCACCTCGCAATCGGTGGTGAACTTGCTCAAGCAGCGTTGCAGCGGGCCTGGCCCGCACCTGTTGAATGTCCGCACACTCTATGACGCCACTGTGCTGGTGGCCGAAACCGTTCGCGAAGTCGTCGCCCGGGACCGTACCAAGTTGGCCGGCAAGACCGACTTGAGTTGCTCTTTCCTGGTGGGTGGGCAGATCGCGGAGGGGGCGATGGATGTGTACAGCATTTACCCGCAAGGCAACTTCATTCAGGCGACGGAGGACACGCCTTTCCTGCAATTGGGTGAAAGCAAGTACGGCAGGCCGATACTCGATCGCAACCTCACGTACCGCACATCACTCGAAGAGGGCCTGCGCTGTGGGCTGATCTCGTTCGACTCGACCATGCGCAGCAACCTGTCGGTGGGTATGCCGCTGGACCTGCTGGTGTTCAGAAAAGACAGTTTTGGTGGTGCAAAAAGTTATCGCATCACGGCCGACGACCCGTATTTCATGCGTATCCGTATGCAATGGGCCGCCGGACTGCAGGACATGCTTGCCGCATTGCCGGCGCCGCCTGACGCTTACATGTCGGGGGGCTGCCAATAAAGCGCTGACTCTGCGTCAGCGCTGAAGTAAAGCGGCCGGGCCAGCGTTTGGGACAAAGGCAAAGGCTTCGATACGTTCGGTCCTATCGGCCCATGGTTGGTCACTCAAGATGAAATCGTTGATCCGCACACGCTGGACCTGTGGCTGGAAGTCGACGGACACCGCTAACAGAAAGGTAATACACGGACTCTGATCTTTCTGCGTCCGGGTCAGACCATGCGTCTGGGTATCGAGGGGCTGGGTGAACAGCATCAGTTCACGGTGCAAGCAGACTGATCCGGCGGAAGTAATTTATTGAAGCGGGGACGGAGCCATCGTTTCAATGATTTACTTCCGAGCGTTAAAAACGCTGTGTGCAAAGCCGTGTGAAACGGGGCCAATCCTGAAACATAATGTTACGTGTAATGTATATTATGTTAAATGATGTGTCAGAGCGGAACTTTTTACAGATGCTCTGCCTGTACTCTCTGGCAACCTGAAGCCGGTATGGACTAGCCGATTCAGGAAAGCCCGGCTCATTTCAAAGCCGACGTTATCGACCTATTGGGTACCACTCACTCGCCCCCAGAACACAAAAGGATTACCTGGCGTGACTCTCATCGTGGCGCTGGGTCGTGCTCCAAATAAACGCCGAATAGATTTGAGCAAGTTCAATCACATCGCTCGTTAATCAGTATTGAAAAAATGGGGGGGACCAATAAATTCTGCGGCAATTCCTGCTGCAATCTCAAGCAAATCTCAGTGTCCGCCACGGATATGATCACTCTTACGACGTTTAAAGGGGTGTCACATTCATGAGCTTTTCATCAAAAACGGCACGGACATTCATTCTCTCATCGCTGGAGAACTTGGGCGTTGCCCACGATAAGTTACAGGCCATCGACCACGGTGCCGAAATCTACGGCCCGCAGGGGTTGTTGGACTCCATACATCTGGTCGGCCTTATCACAGCAATTGGTGAGCGGGTCGACGACACTGCAGGTAATTCCGAGAGTTTCTTCGATATTCTCGACGACGATTTGTTCGATAACTTTAAAGATATCAAACGAATCGAATCGTTATTAAACGGAAAATTCAGCCATGTCAGCTTTTGCTCCTGATAGTCAATGTATCAACACCGACAGAATTGAAGACATCCCCTATCAGTTGCTGGCCGATAAAGTACCCACGCCTTTTTATGCGTACAGTGCCACACAGATAAAAACAGACTTTGCAGAACTTAAACGCACCCTTCCCCAAGGCATAGATTATTTCTACTCCCTTAAGGCCAACCCGAATAAAACGCTGGTTGCGCTATTGCATCAGGCCGGGACGGGCTGCGAAGTCTGTTCTCTGGTGGAGTTGGAAATTGCTTTACGCCAAGGCGTGGCGCCGGGCGATATTATTTTCGTCGGGCCCGGTAAGCATATTAATGAGTTGACGCAGTGTTGCCTTGCCGGCATTAAAGCCGTGGTGGTCGAATCCATCGAAGAAATGGTTCTACTCAATGATATTGCCGCTGGCCTGGGGGTAATCCAGAGCATTGCCCTGCGTATCAACCCCGACTTCTCCGGCGAAAAAGCCAAGTTGGTGATGAGCGGCAAGCCCCGGCAATTTGGTATCGATGAACAACTGCTGCCGCAGGCATTTACTGCTCTCGGGCAGCTTGCGCAACTGCGTCTGGCAGGGATCCATATTTATCTTGGCACCCGTATTCTTGACTGGCAGGCCCTTGCCAACAACACGCAAAACATTCTGACACTGGCCGCAGCGCTTCAGCAGACCTATGAAATAGACCTCGACTTTGTGGATGTCGGTGGTGGCTTTGGCGTGCGCTATTTCGACAAAGAAAAAGCACTCGACCTGCCCGCCCTGGGAGAGGCACTTCTACCTGTGGTGAACAACTACCGTCAGTGTTTTCCACGCTGCAAGATCGTTATTGAGCTGGGCCGTTTCCTGATTGCGCGCGCAGGCATCTTTGTCACGCGGGTCAACTACCTCAAACCTTCCCGTGATGAGTGGTTTGCCGTGTGTGACGGCGGCGCCAACTGCCACGGCAGTGCCGCTGGCATCAACTCGTTGATCCGTCGAAATTTCCCGATGGCGCGTCTTGGCCCATCCCGGCACAGCGATCAGCATCGCTATCAAGTGACCGGCCCCCTATGTACGCCCACTGACTTGCTGGGCGAAAACATCATGCTCGCCGAGCTTCGTTCGGGGGATCTGATCGGTATCGGGCATTCCGGTGCCTATGGTGCCAGTGCATCGCCAGTGGGCTTTTTAAGCTTCGGTCACCCGGCAGAAGTGCTTGTCGAAAATGACCAGGCTTTTTTGATCCGCACGGCGGATAGCGTAGACACCATGTTGGCCCCCCAGGTGTGCCAGCGCTTGTCTTTGGCCAACGCCTGAAGGAATCGCCATGTCTCTGAAGTTTGCGGCTTCTCATATCCTGTGGCGCCAATTTGAAAGGCAAAACGATGCGCCCCCCGTAGACGACGGGCAATTGAACATAGTGAAGGGCTTCGTCAATGGCTTTTTTCATTCGCATGGCCATACGGGTCAGGCCCAGGACTTTCATGCCTTGCGTTGGTGCGCCGCACAAAACTTGACGTTCAGGACGATGCTGAAGCAGTTGGTCGGGGAGCTGGAGAACCAGGCCCTGCTCAATGACCTGGATCTGGTGGTGCTGGCCCACTGGACGCCGGACGTTGAGGTCGGATGCTCGGTGACCAACGCCATTATTCATGAAACGGGTTCCCACGACGCCTTTGGCATTGCCATCAGCGATCATGGCCTGAGCAGTACGTTTCTGGCGTTGCAAGTCATTGAGGATTACCTCGACGATATGGACCGTGGCGGCCATGGGAAAAAGGCTCTGCTGATGATCGCCGACCAGGATGCCATCATGTATGACAGCCCAAGCCTGGCCCGTTTCAATCCTGTGGCCAGCGCCTGCGTCGTGATGTTGAGCGGCCTGCCAGGCGAACAGACCGACGACCAACCCGGAAGCATCGCGTTTAAACACTATCGAAAAGTCCCTTTTCCGGCCACGCACCAGGCACTGGATGCCCTGCTCGTCACGTTGGATATGTTCACGTCCAGGGAAAACCTTCTGCCCCTGCTGATCCTGACCACGCCGTGTTTTGCCGGACAGTTGCGCCAGCATGCACAGTTGGCAACTAACCGCATCGAGAGCTGGGATGAGACGCTACTCTCTTCAGCCCCCTGGGTCCGGTTAAAAGAACTTGCGACGGACAACTACCGTATTTTATGGGTGCTGCCGGAGGGTAAGTCTCTAGTCTGCGCGGGCTTCGTGGCGGAGGCCTGATATGTACATCCACACGATAACCAGCCTGGTCGCTGCGAATCTCACCGCCCTGCCCGCCCTGGCGGAGAAATATGCCTGGGGTGAGCGCAACACCAAGATCTTTGGCCGCTTTCATCGGATGGAGTCGGCCAGCCTGTTTGAGCGGGAGGCGTTGCCTGACCTGATCATGCGGCTGTTGCAACAGTTCAAGGCCGAGTGTGACCCGGTACTGTTTGGGCGCATTGGCTATGTGGCCTGGGCGCACTCTCTGAATTGTCCCAGTCCTTTTGACTTGGTCCCCGTCCTGGCCAGCGACTTGCGTACATTCTTGGGTCGCCCGGAGCTTGAGTTTTTCTCTGTTTCTCAGGCGTCGTGTGCATCGGCGCTGGTCGGGCTGAAATTTCTCAACGCTAAACTCACTGCGGCTCATGCCAGGCAGGATGACGTCTGTGGCTTATTGATCACCGGGGAAAAATGCTTCCACGAAACCGTGCAATACGTCGATCAAAATGGCTATTTCGGCGAAGCATTTTGCGCGACCTTGCTCAGCGTAAATCCCTCGCCCGGCACCTTGCGCGTGGGCGCCGTGCACGTCCAGCAATTGGCTGCCTACGGCACACGTACGCGTTCGACGGATCGTGAAAGTGAAAACGCCTACGATCACGCCTTTATCCCCACCATGCTTGAGACTGTACACACCGCACTGCAGTACGCAGGACGGCGCCCTCAAGAGCTGCGTACGCTGATCCCTTACCACATCAGCCCGCCCACCTTCGACAGGATTGCCGACGGCGCAGGTTTTGCCCGGGACATCATCTACCGTCGTCATCTCTACGAACTGGGACATTGCTTTTGCAGTGATGCGTTCCTCAACCTGAAAAGCCTGCTGGCGCACCGCGATAACGCTATCGCCGTTCACCCCATTCTGGCCGTGGCGTCCGGCATCGCCGGCACTTTTGCAGCCATGGTTCTTGAATTGAATAATGAGGATGAGACATGAGCACAACCCATTTGACCCAATGGCTGGTGCTGGCTGCACACCAGTTCCCTGAGAAAACGGCGCTGATCGAGGGTGAGCATGCAGTAACCTGGGCCGCACTCCATCAACGCGTGATCAATACCGCCGCCTACTTGCGTCAGCAGCAGGTTGAACGCGGCGACAGGGTATTGGTATGGCTGCCCAATGGGGTGGATTTCGTCGTCTGCTTCTGGGCTGTGCAATATTTGCAGGCCGTGTTTGTTCCGGTGAATCCGGATACACCGCTGGCACGGGTCGGCTGGTTACTCGACAACGCAGCGTCACACCTATTGATCGCCCAGGCCGAGCAGGCTACTGCGCTGGCATCGGCACCCGGCAACCCTGATCTGCAAGTGCTGTTTGATCAAGCGCCCGGCGTGCAAGAGAGCGGTTCGTCACTGCTGTCCCTGCAACAAATGGCGGAACTCTCACCGGCAATGCCGTTGCCCGTGCAAGGTGCGCTGGATATTGACCTGGCCGGCCTGATCTACACCTCGGGTTCTACGGGCGATCCCAAAGGGGTGATGTTGACCCAGCGCAATATGCTGAGCGCGGCGGACTCTGTCGCTAGCTATCTGCAATTGGCGGCCAGCGACCGGATATTCTGCACGATCCCCATGAGCTTCGACTACGGGCTGTATCAAGCGATTATGGCGGCCAAGGTGGGCGCAACGCTGATTGTCGAAAAGGATTTCAGCCGTCCGCTCTTTGCCCTTAAACAGCTGGTCAAGCACAAAGCCACCGTCCTGCCGATTGTTCCCACGCTGCTGGCGATCATTGCACCATTGGCCAAACGCTATGACTTCTCCTCCCTGCGCAAAATTACCAACACCGCGGCGGCCCTGCACCCCAGTGATATCGATCTGCTGACCTCGCTCTTCCCGCAAACCGAGATTTTTTCCATGTACGGGCTGACCGAGTGCCATCGCTGTACTTGGCTTCCCCCTGCCTTGTTGTCCCAGCACAAAGACAGCGTGGGCTATGCCATCCCGAACACTGAACTCTGGGTCGTGGATGATGAAGGCGTTGCACACCGCAGCAATGCCACCGGTGAACTGGTGATCCGTGGGGCAACCGTGATGCGCGGCTACTGGCGCAACCCTGAGCAGACCGCGAAGAAGTTGCGGCCAGGCCCCTTGCCCGGCGAATCGGTCCTTTATACCGGTGATGTGTGCCGGCTGGATGAGCATGGTTTGCTTTATTTCCTGTCGCGCAACGATGACATTCTGAAAACCAATGGCGAAAAAGTCGCCCCCAGGGAAGTCGAGGGCGTACTCAAGCGCATGCCGGGGGTGCTGCAGGTCGCAGTGATCGGTGTCGCCCACCCTGTTTACGGCGATGAAATCGTGGCCTGTATCGAATGCGTTGCTCCCCTGGACACTGCGCTGCTCAAAGCCTTTTGCCAGACCCATCTCGAAGCCTATAAACGGCCCCACCGCTATTACTTCAGTGAAGCTTTGCCCAAAAACAACAACGGGAAAGTTGACCGCGGCCAGCTATCCACCCTTCTGCCGCGCCGGGAAAACAACCTGAACGTCGGGAGCACACAACAAACAGGGAGCCAACATGTATACGCCAACCATCATTGAAGCCATCGGGCTGGTTCTGGAAACGTCAAACCTCTCGGAGCTGAGTGCCCGGACTCACCTGGAGCGCGACTTGGGGTTTGAGAGCGGTTTATATATCGAACTCATCATGTACCTTGAGGAGCGCATCGAGGACTTGGTGCTCGACCCTGCCACACTGGAATTCCAGCACTTCGAAACCGTGGGCAGCCTGTCGAACTTCATTGAACTCCAACTCGCCAGCCGGGCAGCATAAATGGACGCCTGGTCTGAGCTCATAACGGTGTTTATGCGCTTTGAGGATCAACCGCATACTGCCTGGCGCCACCACTCACTGACGTACAGCTATGCGGCGCTTGCTCAGCGCGCGCAGGATATCGCCATTGAAATAGTCCGCCAGCAGCCTCGAAGCGAGACACCTCTGGCGCCGGTATTGGTTTATGGCCACAAGTCCTTCGATTTTCTGGCGGCTTGGTGGGCCTGCCTGCTGTGTGGTTGTCCGATTGTGCCGGTGGAGTCAGACAACACTCCCGAGCGACTGGAACGGATTGCCCGTACGGTCGGGGCAAGCTTGATCCTGAACACCGACGCCCTCCCCCTGTGCGCCGCCAATGCCAAGGTGATTGCCCTCGCCGCCTTGCCCTGGCAGCACCATGACCATGCAGCGCTGCTGCATTTACTGGACGACACCCGCAGGCAGTTCGACAGCGCGACCGACACCCCGCTGGCCTACATCATGTTTTCCTCGGGGACAACCGGGGAACCCAAGGGCATTCGGATCAGCCTGTCCAATCTGGTCGATTTCGTGGCCTGGATACGCAGCGACTTTCCACTTGATGGGGCTATCACAGGAAATGTGCGGTATTGCTTCGATGTCTCCCTGTTTGAAATCTGGCTCGCCTGGCAGTTTCTGCAACCACTGTCCGTGCTCGACCATCGAGACTTGATCAACACCCGCAAGATGATTGCCCAGCATGCACACATGGCGCTGAGCTGCTGGGTATCGACGCCGTCGATGACGCGTCTGTACTTGTTGGACCCAACCTTCAATACGCAAACACTGGCGCAGTTACGCCGGTTTATCTTCTGCGGCGAGACGTTGCCCAAAGAGATTGTCACCCAGTTGTGGGCGCGTTTTCCAGGCTGTGAGGTGTTCAATACGTACGGTCCCACCGAATGTACCGTGGCGGCTTCGCAAGTGTTGATTACCCCGGACATGGTGGCTTCGTCATTGCCCCTGCCGATCGGCCGCGCCAGACCGGGCGCGGCGCTGCACCTTACCCAACCTCTTGACGCTTCGGGCCGGGGGCAACTGTTGATCAGTGGCGAGTGTGTCGGCCCAGGCTATCTCAATGCTGCACCTGCGCGTCAGGCCAGTTTCAGCCGGCAGGATGGGCAAGCCACTTACGCCACCGGTGATATCGGCCTGTTTGATGGCACTTGGTATTACTTCCTGGGGCGTAAAGATGGCGAGGTCAAAATACAGGGACACCGTATTGACCTGCATGAAATCGAACGCTTCCTGCGCGACCGCAACCTGGTCGCCGATGTGGTGGTAGAGCCGCATTGGCGCAAGGGCAACGCAGAGGCAATCCAGGCCTGCGTGATCCTCAATGCAACCTGCGAACTGTCACAACTTGGCCACGCCATGCAAGCCCATTTCCCCCCGTGGGCAATCCCGCGTTACTGGTACAGCACCCCCCGCACCGTACTCAATCACAACGGCAAACTGGATCGTTCAGCTGCCCGCCAACTGGCTTTGGAAAACGGAGAAAAATATGTTTTCATCGCAAATCAAACCGCTGTTTGAGCGGCTGAAAGATCAGAGCACCGCGACCGCTTTGATCAACGAGCAGGGCACCTACAGCTTTGCCGAACTTGGTGTGCGCACCGCCGCGATTGCCCAGGTGCTCGCGCCGTGGGCTGGCCGTAACGTGCTGGTTCACGGCCATAAACAACTGGATGCCGTGGCCGCCATGCTGGCGTGTATCAGCCAGGGTTGCTGCTTTAGCTTTACCGACCAGTCCAACCCCGTCCCGCGGATTGAAAAGATTGCCAGGCTGACCCGAGCCGAGCTGATCCTCACGGCGACGCCACAGAGGCTGGAGGGTCTGGACCGCTGGCCACAATGGGTGACATCGACCCTGGAAAATGGCGACCCGGGATCACTGCCACTCGAACCTGAATTGACCCAGCCAGCCCTTTATATTCTCCCCACCTCGGGCAGTACCGGTGAACCGAAGGGCGTCGTCGTCAGCTATGAGAACTTCGCCGCATTCTCGACTTGGTACAGTCCGATGATCCGCGACGGTATCGCACACGGATGCCATGTGAGCCATGCCTGCTTCTCCTTCGACATGGGCTTGCTGGATCTTTTCCCGGTGCTGTGCGAGGGCAGAGCCTTGCTGATGCTGGATCACCGCCACAACATGTTGCCGCGGCAAAATATCCGCCTGATGTCGCGCTACCCGCAGAGCCCGGTCACCAGTTGGTTTTCCACGCCGAGCTTTGTCGATTTGATGTTGAAGGACCCCTTGTTCAACGGGGAGCAGTTTCCGGATCTGAAGCGGTTCTTTATGGCCGGCGAGCGCGCCTCGCTGGGGTTGGTGACCCAGTTGCAGGCGCGCTTCCCGGGCCTGGAGGTGATGCACGGTTATGGCCCGACCGAGACCACCGGCATGACCCATACCTTCGAGCTTGGCCAGCCGCCCGAGCACAACTCAGGCCTGCTATCCCTTGGCACAGCCTGCGGGTTGACCGAGATCAGGATCGTGGATGCCGAGGGTCAAAGTTTGCCCCCAGGCGAAATGGGCGAGGTGCGTTTGTACGGCCCGCAAGTCGCACTGGGCTACCTGCCTGAGGATGACCCGCGTAACAGTGCATTCAGCCATGACGAGTTCGGACGTTACTACGCCACCGGTGACCGGGGGTTTGTGGATCAAGAACAATCCCTGTTTATCCACGGCCGGGATGACGGCCAACTTAAACTGAACGGCAACCGTATCGAGCTGGCCGAAATTGAAAGCAGTGTGTGCCGCTATGTGGGGGTCACCCAGTGTTGCGCAGTGCCGATCAAGGAAGAAGGCAAGGTCATCGACCTGCAAGTTTTTATTCAATTACGCGAGGACAGTGCAACCCACCGCGCCGCACTGCGTCAGTTCCTGGCAGAACAGCTACCGGCTTACATGATCCCCAAATCCATGTTCTTTTGTCAGACCTTCCCCGTGACACTGCATGGAAAGATCGACCGCCAACAATTGGTGGATCAGCACAAAGAGCCGCTGGCCGTAAGCTGATGGCCACCTGCAAGCACATATAAAAAACTTCCCGCCACCACGGCGAAAATGCACATCACTCCATGCACCGGCGCCGGACAGGCGCCGGCGTAAATCGTTTTCCCCAAGGATAAGGGCGTCGCGATGCGTTTTAGTCATATCGGTTATGTGGTTGGCGACAGCGACGCAACGGCTGTCGCGGTTAAACCGTTTTTCCCGGTTATCGTCCGATACAAAGAATATGTTGCCGCACAAAAAGTGCTCATCACCCTGCTGGAAACTGTTGAAGGGCGCAGCCAGATAGAGTTGGTCGAACCGCTGGAAAACAATCTCCCCTTGCGCGAGTTGTTGGCCAAATCCGGCAAGTCGTCGCTGCCCTACCACATCTGCTTTGAGGTCGATGACTTTGACGAGCAATTCAAAGTCATGAAGAGCGCCGGCTGGATCGTACTGACACGCCCGTTCAACGCCTTTGACAGCAACCACCGCTCCAGCCACCTCTATCACCCAGATGCCGGGGTTATTGAAATCATGTCAGGCCCGCTATGAGTCGACTCTACGATGACACGTTCGCCGGGCAATCCTGCCCGTTGGGCGCAGACGCCCAGCAGATTGCTGACCAACTGCGCAACTTCGGCGACACACGGCAGATCATGGGGCAGTGGTCGTTCGCCCCGACGCTGAACTCTCTCGGCCTGCCTCAACGGTATCAGGTACCGCCAAGCCGTCAGGTGATCAGCCTGGCCGAACGCTATGAACTCCACGAACAGATCGGCTTCGTCTCCCCAGCACTGATATTCAGCGCGCCCGGGCCGAGCATGGCGGCCTATGTCGTTGCCGGGCTGGGCAACGAACAGCAGCAGGATGCCTTTTTCGGCCAGTTCCAACAGGCATTGTGCTGGTCCTGCTTTGCGATGACCGAACCCACGCAGGGAAGCGATGCCGGGGCCATGCAGACCACGGCGACACCGGTTGACGGCGGGTACCTTATCTCCGGGCGCAAGATGTTTATCGGTAATGGAGTCATCGCTGAAACCGGTGTGTTGTTTGCGCGTACCGCACCGGGGCAATTGGGGATCAATGCTTTTCTGTTTTCGCCACAAGACCCGGCCATCACCCGCCATCGCCTTGCGTTGACCGGGCTTGACGGTGCAAACCTGGCGTTGATGCAGTTCGACAATCTGTTTATCCCGGCAGAGGATTTGCTCGGGCAGCACTTGAAACCGACCCAGCGTTTTGCGCAGTCGGCGATGGCTACGTTCGATGCGCTACGCCCCTGTGTCGGTGCCCTGGCGCTGGGTGTGGCGCGACGCGCATTGCACGAGTGGCAAGCCTGCGTCACGCCGACCCCGGCACAGTCACAACGGCTGTCGCAAATGAAGCGTCGCTGGTATGCCGCTTACCGTGAAGCGTCGATGGTCTGTCAGCAAGCAGATGCACAACAAAGCCCGGGGAAAAGCCCCGGCATGGTGAAAACCGCCTGTGTGATCCTAGCCGATGAAATTGTCAGCCAACTGATCCATGCTTTCCCCGCAGACACTCAGCCTGTACCGGCAACCCTGTGGCAGGCATTTCGTGATGTAAAAGCCTTTGAGTACACCGAAGGCACACGACAGATCCACCGACTGAACCAGAGTTTTTCACCCCGACAAGCCAGCCAGGAGTGCCGATGACTATCGCCCCTCTCGTGCAGGGTCAACTGAATATCGTCAGTACCTGTGAAGCCATCACGCCGGACAGCCGGCACTTTATTGCCACCCGGGAGCTACCGACCCGGGCGCGCTGGTATCAACACTGGCCACACATCGATTGCGGCGAACGCCTGCACTCAAAGGCCGCTGTGGACCTGTGCCGCAGCGTCATCAGTGAGCCGTATCCGACACAGTTGGTTTACGACAGCCTTCACCCGGCGGCGCGCGGTGCGACTCCCCTGCTGCAAAGCCTGATTTCCCAATGCCCGGGCTTCATCGAAATCTGGGGCATATGCAGTGGGCAATTTGATCCGCAATACGCCGGTTCGCTGGCAAGCACCCTGCTTCAACCCGGGCAACGCCTGCTGTATCTGTATGACCCGCTGCAGCGCCTGAGTGGTGATTCCGCGCCCCAGCTGGCAACGCTGCACTATCTGATCTTTTCTGCACAAGCATAGGGGGAAACAATGGATACCCAGTTTGCCTCACTGATCGAGCGCCTGGCCAAACCCACCCCGCTGCCGATGCGTCCGGCTGAGTCGCGACAGCTGGCGACCATGAAGACCGAGGTGGTCACCTGCGGCGAATACCGCAGCCGGGTGCTGATAGAGGAAAACCACGACCCACAGGCCAAAAGCGCGCTGTTGCTGCACGGCTGGGGTGGTCATCCGATGATGATGTCTGACCTGCAAGCAGTGCTGCAGGCCCAGGGATACAGGGTCTACACACCCTTCCTGCTGGGCCATGACCCCCACGCGCCGGCCAACTGCGATTTGCCCGGTCAGTGCTCGTTACTGTTGGCAATGCAGACCAAATACGGCCCGTTCGATACCGTGGTTGCCCATTCGGCCGGCGGGATCATCACGGCGATGGCCCACTGGCTGGGTTTTACCCTCAACCGCGTGGCGCTGCTTTCAGCCCCGGCGTCACTGTCCAGCCTGTTGCAGCATTACCTGGCGTTGCTCAAGGCAGACGAACATTACCTGCCACTGCTCGGTAGCTATTACCAAAGCCGGTACCCCATATCCGCCGATTTGCAGACCGCACAGCCATACACCTTTCGCGGGGTGCGCGCACTCATCTTGCACGGCACGCAAGACCAAAGAATCAACCCTGCCGACGCCAGGCAAATCCATGCTCAATTGCCGGGTAGCCAGCTGCATATCATCGAAAATACAGGCCACCTGGGGATTCTCTCGCATCACCGTACCCAGCAGGTGCTGGCCGGGTTTCTCCGCGCAAAAAACGCCGACCATGAAAAAGGGAACACCCATGTTGGGGCATATTGAATCCATCACCATTCACATTCCCGAGCAGCGCAAGTCACTGGCCGAGGTTGGCCTCACTCTTGGGTTGACCGCGCTGGATGTCAGGATGTTTTCACGCTTCTACGGCCTGGACAGCTTCCCGCGTCATCCCGGCACGGTGGATGACCTGATACGCCAGCTCCTGGAACAATTCGTCGTCACTCATCCTGACGTCGTCGCGCGCGTTCGGCATGTGGTGCATGCGCACACCGTGCCGACCCTGCGCCCGTTTCACAAGACCGGCAGGGCCGTGCTCGACGCATGCGGGTTTGCCCATGACACCGAGTACGGCAGCCTGACGATGGGCCACTGTGCAACCTCGTTGTCGGGCGTGGAGTATCTGTGCAGCCGCCTCAATGACGGGGAATACGCCCTGCTGCTGATCGGCGAAAAAGCCTTCCACCCGAAGGTAGAGTTGCTGGATGACACCACCATCATGGGCGAAGCCGGCTGCGCCGTGCTGCTCGGCCGGTCGGGAGACCGCGCCAGGGTCATTGCCCGGCACAGCGAGCAGGCCGGCCAGTTCAGTCAACACAAGGGAAATGAACCAAGAACCAACCCGGAATTCGCCGATGCCTATTTCGCGTTCCTCAGCAATGCCATGCGCCGTGCAGCGCGGCATTTCGACTGCGCCCTGGACGCTCTGGACTGGATAGCCCCGCACAATGTCAACCTGTCGTCCTGGCAGAAAATCGCCGACGCACTCACCATCCCCCGCACAAAGGTTTTTTTGCAGAATGTTCCCCGCTATGGCCATTGTTTCGGTGCGGACCCCTACCTCAATCTGGCCGCACTCGTTCGTGGGCAACAGCTCGCTCCCGGCGCCAAAGTGATGCTGGTCAGCGTCGGAATGGGTGCCACCTTTTCCTCGCTGTTACTTGAGTTACCAGCAGGCAATGAAATCCCTGTCTTTTGCAACCTCAAGCAATACCCGGATATGAGGCCGAATTAAGTTATTGCCTAGTTCTTCCTCTACGCGAACGCAACCATCTATGAGCGATATCACCCGCCACTATCCACAACTTTACGCGCTGTCAGAGCGACTTCTTGCCGTCGGACAGCTCGAGGAAAACAACCTTCAACTGGCGATCGCCTATCTGGATGACCCGGAGCTCAGAAGCCTCGCCTGTATCGGCATACCTTCACGGTTCAATCCCTGGGAAACGCCGGCATTTTCCAATGTCAGCTATCCCCGGCACTTGCAAATCATTGAGTACCTGAGCCGAACGGACGCCAGCGCCATGATGCTGTTGCCGGGTGCGTCACTCAGTACCCGGGCCATCCTGACCCTGGGCAATGAACAGCAGCAGACGCGTTTTTTTGCCTGCTTTGCCGAACGCCCGGCCTGGACATTTTTTGCCGTCACGGAACCCGAAATAGGTTCAGATGCCGGGGCTATCGCCACTGAGCTCACGCATAGTGAACAGGGCTGGCGGCTCAACGGCACCAAAAAGCTGATCGGGGGCGCCATGCTGGCAAGCGCCGGCCTTGTGTTTGCGCGCTATCAACATAGCCAGCGATTGGTCATGGTCTTCCCCGATGAAGCCGAGCCTGCCTTGTTGCGTGAGCCACTGGGCACCGTCGGTTTGGCGGGCGCCGGTTTAACGCGCCTGACGTTCAAGGATTATCGCGTCCAGGAAGACGACATCCTGGGGCACGAGCGCCGCGAACTCCTGCAGGGGCTCAACTCCCTGAGCCTGGTATTCGAGCGTCATCGGCCAATGGTGGCAGCCATGGCGCTGGGCACCACATTTGGCCTGCTTACCGCCCTCGACACCCGTCCCTTGCCAACCATGGCACGGCGCTCGGTCGCGCGGCTGTGGCGAAAATATCATGCGATCTACCAACAAATGCTGACCGTGGCAGAAGGCTATAGCAACGGCCAGCATCAGCATGCCCTCACCAGTCAGCTCAAACGTAATGCCACCCGCCTGGTCGAGGAAGCCGCGTGCCACCTGCCCCACTGGCTCAGCCACGACGACTGGCTGGAAGATCGCTTGCTGCGCAAGCGCTATCGCGACAGCTTTGCGTTCGAGTACATGGAGGGCACCAGCAACATCCACCTGCTCAATAGCTTCCGTCCGCCCGCAACCCAAGGGACCAGCCTGTGACACTCTGCCTCGATCCTGCCGATATCGTGTTCCAGTCGTTTCACCATACTGATCCGGCCATGCCCGAGTCGGACCCCCATATCCCGCACTGGCGTTCTTATACGCAGCATTTCTTTCGGGCCAACGGTGAGACGCTCAGCCCGCAGGACGATCGGGCGCTGGCGTGGGTCACCAGCACGGAGCGCGCCTCCTTCAGCGATATGATCGCCGTGCTGCTGCCCCAACTGGCCACCGTCATCCAGCCTGCGCGGGTGAAAACCGTGCTGATGGCGCATTGGACACCAGACCTGCACATGGGCAGTTCGGTGGTGAATGCCGCCATCCATCAATTGGGACTTTCCGCCTGCCTTGCGTTGGCGATCAGCGATCGCGGACCGGACGCGGGTCTGTATGCGCTGGACGGCCTCAATGACTGCCTGGCTGGCAAGGACGAAGATGGACTTTTGCTGATTGCCGAGCAGAAAAACCTGATGTATTTCTCGCCGCTGATGGAGGCCTTGCAACCGGAAAACAATGCCTGCGTTTGCCTGTTCAACAAGCAGCAACGCGGATTGCGCTACCGGGGGTTCAGGCGCGCGCGCCTTGCGCAATGGTCCAGCGGGTACCTTTCGCATGCTGTTGAGCAGTTGGGGTTGACCAAGGAACGCCTGACTCTGATCGGCCCTGCCCGGCTACTGGAGGCTGCGCATGCCGGCGCTCGCTCGTTTGCCGTCAACCCGAAGTTGCTGTGCGCGGCCCCTTTCGTTGCGCTGCGCACCTTCTGGGAGCCGCAACGTGACTATCTGCTGATCAGCGAAAATGATAACGGGATCAGCCTGTGCGGGCTCGCAGCCGAAGAGGGTCCACGATGAACATTGCTTCCCTGGCCACATATATTCCATCTGCCCGCGTGTCCCTCGACGAGGTCGTCGCGCATCGCGGCGGCAGTCCGTCAGAAGCCCGAACATTTGGCCAACTGTTCGGCATGCGGGAGGCATCAACCCTGGCGAATGAAGAAAGCGCCGAAGGCTGTTTTCATGCCTTGCTGCAGCAACTGGGTGACAGCCTGGACGAAGGTGAGAAGATTGATGCGGTCATCCTGATCCAGGGCTTGCCCTCTCCCTCCTTGCGCCAAAGCGTCAACCTGCCATCCCTGCGGCGGCGGTCAAACTTTATCGCCGCGGATGCACCGCTGCTGACCCTCAACCAGCAAAACTGCGCCACCTTGTTCTGGGGGTTGCGGCTGGCCGAACGGTTGTTGGCAAGCGGCAAGCACCGCGGCGTGGCGCTACTGGCAGGCGACACGCTCGCCGACTTTGACCTGGCTGAACGCTATATCCCGGGCTGCACAATGATTGCCGATGGCTTCGTGGCCGCCTTGCTCAAACCAGGTGGCGGTCAACGCAGGGTGTCGGGCATCCAGTGCTTTTATCACCCCGGATTCTGGCAAGGCTTGGACGGTACTCGCGAGGACACCAAACGCTTCTATCAGTCCCACAACCATCTGGTGGAGCATGCCCTGTCGTCCTACCCCGAAGACGTGCGCAAGCGTGCCTGGCTGCTGCCACACAATGTCAACCGCCTCAGTTGGCAAACCTGGCTGCGCCATACAGAAAACCGCGACCGATTGGTCGCCACCGACCTGCTCAGCCAATGCGGGCACTGTTATACCGCAGACCCTCTGTTACTGCTCGACCGCTACGCCCCTCAGGATACTGGCCGCCCCGCCCTGCTGCTGTCGGTGGGCCTGGGCGGCTGGGTAGGTTGCGCCGCCATTACCTCAGACGCCTTGCCGGAGGCAGTCCATGCTCAATAACTCCAATGCTATTGCGATCGTCAAGCCGTCCGCGGCCAAGTTTGCGCAGCTGGGCTTTCTGAAAATTGCTGAAAGTGCCGTTCGCCAGCACGGGGACAAGGTCTGGATCGGTGAGGAAAAGGATGAAGTGCTGCTGCTGGCGGGCGCTCGACATATCCGTTTTTTCCTTGAGAACGAAAGCAGCTTTCACAAGGAGCTCGGCAATGGCCATTCAGTCAGGCGGGTACTGCTGGGCCAGTCGCTGATCACGGCAAGGGAAGGTGAAGAATGGCACCTGGCCAGAAAGCTGACCGCTCCGCTGGTCAATCCCAAATCAGCGTTGCTCAAACAAGGCACCCAACACTCCGCTCAGTGGCTGGTGGACACTCTCCAGGACCCTGAGAAAGACTCCATGCAGGAGATCTGCCTGCAATGGGCGCTGATGTGCGTCGCGCAAGGGTTCGTCGGCTCCACGCTCAGTCCTCTGCAGCTCGATAGCCTGATCAATCACTTTCGCAGGATCTACCTGCAACTGATTGTCGATGAGCCGACCGAGGATTATGCCGCGTTATGCCAGCACCCGGCCCTGACCGCGTTCCGCGAGGAACTTGAGACAATGATCGGGCCGTTGATTACTGGCGACGGCGGCGGCAACGTCGACATGCTGCAACGCTTTTGCCAAGCGCTCGATATCAAGGCCAATCCGCAGGAACGGGAACGGGCGATCAGCATGTTGCTGGGCAATTTGGTCGCTAGCGTGGATAACACCGGTATCGCGCTGCTGTGGTGCCTGACCCACCTGTCGCAACACCCGCATTACCAGAACCAGGTGCGTGAAGAGGCCCGCCACGGGACGCGCGACATGGCCAGCGCCATCGTCAAGGAATCGCTGCGCATGACCCCGGTTACGGCTTTTTTCGAGCGCGGCACCCTGGCCCCGCTGGAGATCGACGGCGTCAGCGTGCCGGCCGGAACCAAAGTGCTGTTTTCACCCTGGCTGGTCCATCGCAATGCGGCTTATTGGTCCGACCCCCTGAGTTTCAGGCCAGAACGTTTTCTTGAAGGCCGGAAAATTGCGCGGGAGCACTTTGTGCCCTTCAGCGTGGGTAAACGCAACTGCGTAGGCATGGCGCTCGCACTGGACCAACTCACCACGGCCATTGAAACACTTTGCAGCCATTGCCACTTCGCCCTGGCACCATCGACCCCGCCCGCCGCGCTCACGCCGTTTTATGGGCTGAATGTGATGCCCAGAGGCGCTATCTGTTTCACCATCGAATCCGTGGACAGGGTCACTCAGCATGAATGCATCGCCTAACCTGGCGGGAGATGCCATCCCGCAACTCAGCGTATTCTGTTTTTCGGACGTGGCCCGGGACAGCTTTGCGGAAAAGTATGAGCAGTTGCTGAGCACCGCCAGGCTGGCGGATGAGCTCAACTTCCATGCTATCTGGACGCCTGAACGACACTTCCACACTTTCGGAGGGATGTTTCCTAATCCCTCCGTCGTCAGCGCCGCGCTGGCCGCCAGTACACAGCGTATCGCGATACGCGCTGGTAGCGTGGTGCTCCCCCTGCATGATCCGCTGCGCGTTGCTGAAGAGTGGGCGCTGGTGGATAACCTCTCTCGCGGCCGGGTCGGCGTAGCGTTTTCTGCGGGCTGGCAACGTAATGATTTTGTGCTCAAGGCGCAAAATTACCGTCAGCGTCATGAGGTCCTCTTCTCCTCTCTGGCGCAGATTCAGTCGCTGTGGCGCGGCGAATCCGTGACGCGCCACGAACTGTCCCTGCCGGGACATCCGGAACCGGTCACCTTGCAAACCTGGCCGCCCGCCTATCAAGCCGCCATTCCGGTTTGGGTCACGACGGGGAGCAATCCCTTGTTATTCAGCGAGGCCGGAAAACGCGGCCTGAATGTGCTGACGCACCTGATTGCACAAACCCGTGAACAGCTGCAGGAAAACTGCGCCAGCTATCGCCTTGCACGCCAAGACGCCGGGCTGGACCCAGCGGCCGGCAAGGTCACGCTGATGATGCATACCCAGGCCGGAGAGGATCGGGAAGCGCTGTTGCCACGTCTGCGACCGGCCCTCACGGGCTATTTGCGCGCGTTTATGCAGCTGTCTGACAACCTCAATGAACCTTCTGCGCTTGATCAGGAGGCCACTGACAAAAAGCAGGCCTACGCACTCAAATGGGGAGTGGAAAAGTACCTCAACCACTACGGTTTGTTTGGCTCCGCCGCAGAATGCCTGGAGCAGCTGAAACAGCTCAAGCGTGAGGGCATCGACGAAGTGGCGGGACTGGTGGACTTTGGCATGCCGCAGGACAGTGTTGAAACAACGCTACGTACACTCGCGACATTACTGTAAAAAAAGGAGGTTGTATGAACACGATGAAGCTGATGCTTGCGCTGCTGGCCAGCACGACCAGTTACACCGCACTGGCCGCAGAAAAAGCCTTTCCGCTGACCGCCTTCAGCAGCGTTGAAGTCCGACAGGGCATCAACCTGTCGATCAAATGCGCTGCAACGTCATCAATGGTGGTCTCAGGCTCTGCCGATACGCTGAGCAAGCTCCAGGTGACGACAAACAATAAGGCATTATTGCTCGTGAATGACGCAGCGGAAAATGATCGCTTCGTCTCCCGTTCGCTGGATATCACGCTGTATACCAGCGCGCCACTGACGGGGCTGACGGGAAAAGCAGGGGTAAAAATCGTGGCACCTGCATGTGCCGTCGATCAATCCAGACTGGCGGTCGCCGGCAGCATGGGCACAGACATCCAGATCGAGGGCAAGACAGGTGAGCTGGCGCTTGACCTGTCAATGGGCGGCACCTTTAACAAAAAACCGCTGCCCTTCACAGCGGATGTGGCGAATGTGCGCATGAGCATGGGAGCGGAGTCATCCCTGTGCCACATTCCCCGGATCAACGGCAGCCTGTCTGCCGGCGCACGGATGTCTGTCAGCCCATCGGCTCAGGTCGATACCGGCACCACGGGCTCTTTCGCCAGCGAAATTTCAACCTCTGATTGTTCGTAAACGGCAGGGGTGAACAGGCGACTCTCAGTTTGATGGTAGCCTAGCTGCCATTGAACTGACGGTTGCTGCGCGCCAAGGATCGCACCATAAGCCAGACAAAAACGCCCCTCCCCTTGCACCTGGCAATAATGAATCTGCCCAATACTGATGGGGGGCGCGACCATGACCTGCGCCACCCCGCTCGCGCCTGCCTGTGGGATGACACAAAAACTGCGAAGCGGTTGAGTCAGCCCCGTGCCCCGGGCTTTCAGCCAGGCTTCCTTCATACTCCAGAGCTGCGTAAAGCGAGTGAGGTAGTTGGCTTCGTCAAGCGCTAGCCAGCGTTGCTCATCCGCGTGGAAAAAGCGTTGGGCGATGGCTTTTTTTACCGCAACCTTTCCGCTGATTTGTTCCAGATCAACCCCGACCTCATACTCCCGGCACAGGGCGATGGCGGCCGAATGAGCGCTGTGGCTCAAGTTAAAGCGCAGCCAGGTGTACTCCGGCAGCCAAGGTTTACCGGTAGAGGTTCTGGCGATACGCACTTGATCAACCGGGATCGCCAGGTAGGCCGCCAGCACCTGATGCAACCAACGTTGCGCACGTTGGCGAACCGTCATTTCCGGCAGCGCATCTTTAAAGTGCTGCAGCAGGCAGACACCCCTGCCTTCGATCAACTCAGGCAGGGGATTGCAGCGGTAAATTGATGGTGACTTTGCAACCGGTCTGCTCATGGCGATTCTCCAGAGACAAGTAACCGCCGTGGCTTTCAGCAATTTGCCGGCACAGGATCAGGCCGATGCCGGTGCCATTGGGTTTGGTGGTATAGAAAGGCACGAACAGATTCTTCGGATTAGTAAGCCCCACTCCCCGATCAAGGATGGTGATCAGTAAGCGCCCCTTCTCTTCAGCCCACTCGATATCGATACTGTCAGCGCTGCTGCCCATCGACTCATCGGCATTCTTGATCAGGTTGATCAACAACTGATGGATCTGTACCCGGTCGAGGCTGGCCATCAACGGACGCGGCCCGTTCAGGGTAATCACACGGTGAGAGAACAGCAGCGGCAGTTCAGCCACCAGCGCAGTCAAATCCACGCGCTCCTTCAGCGCCGGCGCCAGTTTGCTCAACTGCTGGTAGCTGCTGATAAACGCGATCAGCTCACGTACCCGCCGGTTAATCAGATCGATGCCCTCGGTAAAACCGGGGGGCAGGTTGTCAGAATGATGCCGGTAGTGTTGCTGCAGCATTTGACTGATGGAGGCGATGGGGCTGAGGGAGTTGTTGATTTCGTGGCTTATCACACGCAACAAATCTTGCCAGGCTTTCTGCTCTTCCTGACGCAACATGTCGTCAACATCACTGACGAACAACAGCACATTCTGGACACCATCCACCATGTAGGTGTCGCTGGTCACTTTATACCGGCCCGGTCGCCCTTCATGATCGGACACCACAGGGTGCTCCGTGTTGGCATTGTGCAAAAGTTTATCCAGTTGCCAGGCGCTGGCTGTATCGCCAATCAACTTATCCAATGAGGTGCCCAACATGCGCGAGGCTGCGCTATTGCACCAGATCAGCCGATGACTGCCGTCCAGGGCATAGATGGCAACCGTGATATTGGAGATCACTTTTTGCAGCAGGAAATCCATCTCCCGCTGCTGTTGGCGGTGGCGCGACAATTGGCTGGAAATGTCATTGATTTGCTCAATGACGCCCTCAAAAGCCCCCGCCCCGTTGGTCACCCCACGCAGGCTGAAATCTTCCTGCTCCACCGCTTCCAGCAAATTGGATATGACGTTGATTTTGTAAATCAACTGCTGAAAAAAGTGATAGCAGAAATAAACCATCGTTACACACAGAACAAACAGGGTGAAAAACTTAAGGTAAATGGACTGGTGCGGAAAAACCCAAAGCAGCAGGTAGGCAATAATTGAGCCTATCGGCGCCAGACTGCACAGCAGCAAGTGACGGATTTCAAATGAATGAAAAAATTTACTCATGGCAGATTTTTAGTTTTTCGAGCCGGCGATAAAAAGCGCTGCGGCTGAGCCCCAGCGATTCCGCAGCCTTGACCGCATTGCCGTCATACTGACGCAGGCGCTGTAACAGTAAGGTTTCTTCGGCTTCGGCCAGGGTGCACGCGTCCGTCAATCCTAAAGACAATTCGTTGACCGGACGCACTTCGCTCTGGGATAACACCGAAAACGGCAGGCAGAGGTCTTCCGGATCAATCACATTGGCGCGACACAGCAACACGGCGCGCTCCAACAGGTGGCTAAGCTCCCGGATATTCCCAGGCCATGAATAATCCAGCAGTACCTGGCGTGCCTGCGGCAATAATACCGGCCGGGGTTTGTTGTATTTACGCGCAAAACGTTTCAGGAAGCGCTCAGTCAGCGGCTCGATATCTTCCAGCCGTTCGCGAAGCGGCGGCAGCTGGATTTGAATCAGGTTCATGCGGTACAGCAGGTCCTGACGGAACCGCCCCTCTGCCACGGCCTTGTCCAAGTCGGAATTGGTGGCTGCGATGATCCTGCATTGAGTGGTCTGGGTACGCGAAGATCCGACGCGCTCAAACTGCCGCTCTTCCAGCACCCGTAACAGTTTCACTTGCTGCGTCAGGGGCAAGTTACCGATTTCATCGAGGAACAGCGTCCCCTTGTCCGCCAATTCAAAGCGGCCGATACGGTTCTCCCGCGCATCGGTAAAGGCGCCTTTTACGTGGCCAAACATCTCGCTTTCAAATAACTGCTCGTTAATACACCCCATATTCACTTCGACGATACTGTGTTCGGAGCGCGAGGAAATCTGGTGGATATAACGCGCGAGCAGGCTTTTACCGGTGCCATTTTCTCCCAGGATCAGAACGCTGGTATCGGTCACCGCTACCTTTTCCACCAGGCTGATCAGCCGTTTCATCGCCGGTGAGCGGACAACCCATTCGCTGTCCATATCATCTTCGAGCGCCAGTTTGAGCAGCTTGTTTTCTTCGCGCAGGCAATTGCCTGAACGACGCGCCTGGCTCATGGCAATCTGCTGCTGAACGATGCTCAGCAAACGCTCGTTATCCCAAGGCTTTTGAATAAAATCGGCCGCCCCACCCCGCATGGCGTTGACAATGATGTCGACACTTCCCCACCCCGTCATCGCGACAGCCGGCAAGCAATCATCGAACTTCTTCATCTCGGCCAGCAACTGCAACCCTTCCATGCCTGACGTGGTGTCTTTCTGAAAGTTCATGTCCATCAATACCAGATCAACAGGCTTGGCGGACAAATGTGCAAGCAGGCGATCGGCCTGGGTTTCCAGGGTCACGTCGTACCCTTGCATGCGCAATAAGATATCGAGGCTGGTCAGGATTCCCGTGTCATCGTCTATCACAAGGATGTGTTTCTTATCGTTCATTTCAAGCATCCAGCTTGGAGCGCCGTGCCCGGGGAGCACGGCGGTCGTTTATTCATAACGAATCGCGTCGGCGGGCGACATATTGGTTGCCCGTCGGGAAGGAAGCCAGACCGCCAGCGCCACAACCAGCGTAATCATCAGCGCCACCATCCAGAACAGAAGCACAAAAGGAGTGTTTCCGTTACCCAGAACGCGCGTCAGTTTGGGAGCAACAAAGAATGCCAACGGCAAGCCGATGATAAGGCCGATCAATAACTGCTTGCCGCCCTGGATCATAAGCATACGTAACAAATTACTTTCAGTGGCTCCCATGGCCATCCGTAAGCCAATTTCCTGGGTACGCTGATTAATCAAGTTGCACATCACCGCATAAATCCCCGTCGCAGCCAGTATCATCGCCACCAGGCCGAACAACATGAAAAGATTGGCAATAAAATGCAAGCCGGCCGTATTACGGGCCAAGCGTTCATTCAACGTCTGGATCTGATTGACGGAAAGATTGCTGTCCACCTGACGGACCGCGTTGATCAGGGCGGGGCCGACCGTCTCAGGATGCGGAGCTCGCAGCACCAGCATCAATGAGGGCGAGGGTTGCTGCTCTAGAGAGCGGTACACCGTGGCGCGGTGGCGGAATGCGCTGAAAGGCCGTCCATGAATAACGCTGGGCACCACGCCTACTACGTTGTACCAGCGTTGGTCATCGGTATCGCGAAAACGCAGGCGCTTGCCAATCACATCACGCTCTCCCGGCCAGAACTGTTCGGCAAAGGACTGGCTGACGACGACCACCTGTTGTGAGTCCTGAGTATCGCCGTGGACGAACTCCCTGCCCGCCATGGGGGTAATACCCATCGCCGACAGGCTGCCCGGCATGACCTGCACATCATTGACCATCGGGTAAGACCAGCGCTCGTTCCTGTTGTTGGCCGACGAGTCTACATCCACCTGGCGCGGCACGGTGAACTGGCCCACGGCACTGGTGGTCAATGCTGCGCTTTCAACTCCGGGAATCGCAGCGGCAGCGTCCTGCAGGCGTTGGTAAAACAGGATACGGCTTGCATCATCAGGGTAATTGTTAGCGTTGAGGTGGATTTGCGCGGTCAGGTAGTTACTGGTGTCGACACCGTAATCAGCACGGGTCGCCTGGTAGACCAATAATGCGAACAGCGCACTGATACACAGAATTGAGCAGGAAAGCCCCACTTCAAAGATAACCAGGATCCGCGAAACCCGACCTGCGCCGCGGCTCTGCGCACCACGGGTGCCATCACGCAGCACATCATTGAAATTGCCATGGACGATTTTCCAGGCCGGCAATGCACTGGTGAGCACAGCCGTGATGATCACCAGGACAAGGGCGTTGAGGACCAACACATTATCGAGTGACAGCTGCCACCAGAAAGGGATTTTATTGGGTACGAAACCAGGCAGTATCGTATTGGTTATCTCCAGCCCCCATGCAGCCAGCAGGATCGCCACGACACCGGACAGAAAACAGATAAATAAGCTTTCCAGCATCATTTGCAGTACCAGGCGGCCTGCGGGAGATCCCAGCGCGACCCGGATCGCGATCTCTTTGGAACGCTCAGTTGTTCTTGCCAGCAATAAATTTCCGACATTGCAGCAAGCCAGTAGCAGCACAAAACTGACGGCAAACAGCATGACGATAAAGATCGGCGTGGTCTCCTCACCCATAAAGTTTTCCTGGAACGTCAATACCTGAGCGGAAAGCCCTTTATTACTTTCCGGGTACTCCAGCGCCAGTGACTGCATCACTCTATTGAGATCGCGGTTGGCATCCGCAAGGGTCACACCGGGCTTCAAACGCGCATACACCGACACTTCCGGAGCGCCTTTACGCTCCAGGTACTGCGAGGGTTCAAGCTGAGAAGGCAGCCACAGGTCATGGAAGAAGGGGAAGGCAAAATTTTGCGGCATGATGCCGACGATGCGGGTATGTATGCCGTTGATCCTGATATCGCGGCCAATGAGTTGCGCATCGGAAGCGAAGTAGTTTTGCCACATTGCATAGCTGATCACCGCGACAGGCTCAGCCCCCGACTGAACGTCCTCTTGATTCAGCACACGCCCTCGAAATGGCTGAACAGCTGCATAAGAGAACAGCTCCGAGGTGTTTCTGATGGCCATATAGGAAACAGCTTTGTTGCCATCACTGATATCCGCGCGCTCGGCGTAGAAATAGCCCATATCCTCAAACTGGGTAGAGCGCGCCTTGATATCGCTGTAGTCCATGAAGTTCAGCCCGGAATCACTCAGGCTGACACCATTCACGGTCGGATTGACCAGCACCATGCTTTTTCCGTCCGGATAAGGAAGCGGAGCGAACATGATGGTATTGATCACCGAAAACATATACAGGGTCAGTGCTAGTCCACAGGACATGATCAGCACGGTAACAAAAGTGAAGCCGGGGCTTTTCAGGAGTAAACGCAAGGCATAGCGAATATCAAAAAGCATCTTATGCTTCCTTCACCAGGGTCAGTTGTCGCGCGTGTTCCCCATCGCCGACGACCTTTCCGTCAGACAGGACAATACTGCGCTGTGCACGCTCAGCCGAACGAGGATCGTGGGTCACGATGCAGATCGTGGCACCTTCCTGATGCAACTTATCGAGGATATTCAATACCGCTTCTGCGTTGTGCGAATCCAGGTTACCGGTGGGTTCGTCCGCCAGAAGGATGGACGGATTACCCACGATGGCCCGAGCCACCGCGACGCGCTGCTGCTGCCCGCCGGAGAGTTGTGAAGGATAGTGACGGCTACGGTGGGACATATTGACCTTGGCCAAGGCCTCGGCGACTCTCTTGTGCCGTTCAGACTTGGAAATGTCGCTGCGGTAGGTCAGTGGCAGCGCGACATTTTCTTCGATCGTTAGATCACTGATGAGGTTGAACGACTGAAAGATGAAGCCGATGTCCCGATTACGCACCTGCGCACGCTGCTTCTTGGAAATATTGTCGACATTGCGACCCGCCAACTGATAAGTGCCGCTCGACGCCGTATCCAGCAACCCCAGAACTGAGAGCAGAGTCGATTTCCCACAGCCTGAAGGCCCCGATATAGCCACGTACTCGCCCTTGGAAATGGTCAGTGTGATCTTGCTGAGCGCATGGGTTTCGATTTCATCAGTCAGAAAAATTTTGTTTACGTCAGTCAGTTCTACCAAAGGTTCCATCTTTACTGTCTCCAGGGCATTGTTCCGGTAGCCGGCGCGAGCTGCATCAGTTGGCAATTTCAATCTGATCGGCCCCCTGCCAAGCGGTGCTGTCACTGAGAATTATTTTGTCGCCAGCCTTGAGCCCGCGGGTGATCTGAATGTAGTCAGCAGAACCCTGCCCGAACTCCACTTTCATCTTGGTCGCTGAACGGTCTTTGTCATCCAGCCGGTAGAGCATAGAGGGCAAGTTATTCTGCGCGAACGGCGGGCGCTCGACATACAACGAATTATTGATTTTCGTCACCGCGATCAATCCATCGACACTCAGATCAGGACGTGCTTCCTGTGGCAGAGGCTGATTGAACGTCACATCCACCTTGACCGTTCCGTTAGTCACCGCGGGATCGACCCTGGATAACACCCCGGCAAACCGGCTGCGCCCTGTGTTGATCGTGACGGCCTGCCCGACCGCGAGATCGCGTGACTGCAATTCGGGCACTTTGAGCTCGGCATACAGCTCCTTCTCTTTGGCAAGTCGCGCGATATCACTGCCTACTGTTACCCGCTGTCCGACCTGGACCTTCACATCCTGCAAAATGCCATCTATCGGTGATTTAACCTTGAGCGAATCAACCTCCTGCTGATTCAAAGCAACCAGAGACTCCAATTTATTAAGGCGCATAAAGTTCGCCTTTATATCCGCCTGGACGCTGAGCTTAAGCGTCCTTAACCGTCGCTCTTCAAAACCGACCTGCTGAGTATACTGTTCAGTCAGAATGCGTGTGGTTTCATATTCCAGCCTTGGCACGGCCAAAATGTATTTTTTCTGAGCAGCAAGACGCAGTGTAGATGCAAGTAATCGACTCTTCGCATCCATCATTAACGCCTCTTGATTGAGAATTTTATTTTGCAGTTCGGCATTTTTGGCCTCGGTTTCTGCTCGGCGAGCATTAAGTTCCAGTTGGCTCTCCTGAAGCCGCTGTTCGAGCGTCGGATTACTCATGACAACCAGCAACTCTCCTTTGCTGACTTTCATCCCGGCCTTATAAATGACTTCCTCCACCCGAGCGTCAACGTTTGCCGCCACCCAGTTGATGTTCCACGGTAAAAGCACTCCATTGCCACGTACCTCAACGGCGAAGTCACCATACTTGACTTCCGCAAGCGTCACGCTGCTACGGGCAACCTGGTAAGGCGAGAACCGATAGTTATAAATAATCAGCAACAGCACCAGCAGAAAGACGCCGCCAGCAATCGCTTTACTGTGCTTTTTCAGTAGGAGCTTATTTCCCGGCTGCGGGATCGAGATATCCATGATAGTACCAACGCTAACAATTTGAATAATCCAAAGCACATTCCATGCCAAAATAAAAACATACATATAACTGCATGATATTTAAGCAATAAAAATAAAGACAACACGTGAATTATTTGATGTCAGTGACGGGGCATCTCATTTTCGGAACGACAGAAAACGTGCATTTCTTATTAGCTGATGTCCATGGGCAAACTGCACGAAATTAGCAATCCCAATAATGGGACGCAAGATAACAGTCTGCGAAAAAACTTTTCGAAAATGGGATTTCATTTTCCCTAAATCGAGAAACGCTAAAAAAACACTTAACAAACAGCCACTTGAAGCCGCTAAAAATCTGGCATAGCAATTGCCTATTCATGAGTGAGTCAAAAGCCTACCTCAACAATAAAAAATCTTCGCCATTGAGCGCTGCAGAACGGAGTCTGTATGTGGGATCTTAAAATCTCGAATGCTGAAAAGACCCTCTTTACACAAAAAATAATGGACGACCTGTATAAACGTCATTTTGAGATCTATGGAAAACATGCACATACAGAAAAAGCGCTGTGCATTGCCACAGTGATAAACTACATCATAGAGAATATTTCAGAGGAGATTACCTTGGACGACCTGGAAAAAATCTGTGGTAAAACCCGGTTTGATATTTGTCGAATGTTCAACCTGTTTTACGACGTAACACCGATCAAGTGGATGTGGAGAGTCCGACTGGCGCTGGCAAAGGAATTTATTCATCTGGCACCGGAATGGTCATTAACTGATATCAGTTACGCCTGCGGTTTTTCCTCCCTGCCGCATTTCTCTCGAAGCTTCAGTAAAACCTATAATGAAACACCACTAAAACTCAAACAATATGTAATGAAGTCGACCAGGCAGAAAGCAAAGAAAGAATCTTCTGAGTATGATTTTATCTTTGGCGTGCAAAGAAATGGTTTCTCACGCAACATGCTGCTCAACAACATCAACTCATTATAATTAATAAAATCCAGCTGAACACGCACGAACCTCAGGTCGCTCGTACAATCGATAAGGCACGAAAGAATCAGCGTCACTGTGCAACGGCTGCTCCCTATTACCGGGAAAAAGCAGAGGGACAACAGTTGAAGCGACAGTCAAACTCGGCTAAAAAAGAGTGACGAGCGCTTGAGGGGAAGGCAGGAAAGTGCAGAGGTGACACTCAGTTATCTTAGTTAACACTCGCGATCAGCGAACATACAGCTAACACTTTGAACGCTTGACACCTATGTTAATGGTGGCGCGCCAGCGCAATGCGGGATCAACAATAGCGACATAATCTTCCTGCGCTGCAGGGGCCAGAAAAGTAGAAATACGGTTGAACACAGTGGCATCGCGCAATGCACCATTGTGCCCCTTACCTTCAGTTACAATCAGTTTGCTTTTACCCAGAACATGGTTAAGTACCATGGCCTCTTCCATATCGATACTCACGTCTCCCTTGTCATGCAATATCAGTACTGGCTGTTTTATTTTTGAGATTAATTCAGGTCCGATTTTATCAGGGTGCACGCCATAACGTAGCTGATAGAGCTTTTTCATCGTCGTTGCAATATGTCGGGGTAGTTTATTGCTGAGCACATAATTATCCAGTACTTCGCCGAAGCTGCAAGGACTGCTGATCAGGATCATTCTCTTGAACAACAGCCCTTGTAATGCGGCCATACAGCCTACCAACCCGCCGGACGAGTGCCCGATAACCACTGAGAAGGGACCGTATTGTCGCTCGACATCGATGACGGCCCTGGAAAGATCGTAAAAAGACACGCCCTTACCCGGGGACACACCATGTGCCGGCAGGTCAGGTGCAAAAACGGTGTAGCCCTTTGCCTGCAAACGCTGGGCAAGGTGCCTGAGCATGATGCTTCGCCCATCCCAGCCATGCAGCAGCAATACTTTCTCTGTTTGCTGCGCTGATTGAGAGTAAATAAACATCTTCACGAAGGTGTGCCTCCAGGTGAAATTTTCCTGCAGGCATTGGCTGAGTAGCATCATCTCAGCCGGCTTATAGGGTAATGGTCGGGTTTTTTCAAACAGGTGCAATGCATACAGCGCTGAAAGATAGGAGGACAGCATGTCCAGCGAATAGAGGTCGAACATCCTTATTAAACGGCACGCGCGGACATAGTGAGTCGTTGGCCTGACTCTGGCCTTCATTAACAATGTAGGCCGGAGCCGCATCACCACCAGCACGCGAAGGTAATTTTGGTGGATCAGCGAAACGATCAGCAACAGGGGATAGATAACACTAAAGAACATGCTCACTCCCAATTTTATTCGCGAGCCGCCAGTACTCGTTGGCAAAGGCCAAGAAGTTAATCGCACTGAACATAATGATGATACTCATGATCGCGTTCACGCTAGAGAACCGATCCCAGCCGACCAATAAAACGATCACCATGAGCAACTCGATGATCACCGTCAAAATCAATACACGGCGCGCCTGATCAAGTTGTTCAAGTAAAGCTTGCAGAGACGCTACAAACGCCGTGAGGAAGAACGTCGGTAGTAAAATCAGCATCATCTGTCTACTGGCTTCCCTGATCGTCCCGTCACCTGAAAGAATGCCGATCAGCGCTTCTTCACTAAAGTAGACCCCAACGGTGAGCGCAAGATAAAGCCCACCAATAAACATCAGCCCACGATGCAGGAGCCGCTTCAATTCCTCACCGCGACTGATCGTCAAACGTTGGTTTATCAATATCGCCAGTGCAGAGCCGCAGGCCACGGCGGGAATAACGATAAACATCCTGATCTTGGTAATGATCAGGAACGCGGCGACATATTGTTCACCCAGCGTTCCAATCAAGGGAAACACCAGCAGCGAGCTGAAAAACACCACGATAAAAGATGCAAAGATCGGTAAGCCAACCTGCTGGAGAAGGCCTTTTAATCGCGCAATGAACGCTTGCGGACGGTCGTCCTGCTGCTGGCGACCGACACGCCATACCAGCCATGTCGCAACCGGGATCAGCAGGCCGGACGCCAAGGCATTTGCCACGATAATGGAATAGAAGCCCAAACCGTAGACGTGGTAGCTGGTGTAGCAAATACCTGCGTTCAGGACGATATAGGCAATCACAAGAAACATGCTCAACGCGCTCTTGCCCTGCCCTCGCAGGGCGCTGTTACACATTTCCAGGTGAATGAACGGCAGCATCGAAAGGAAGTAGAGCGGAAGTGCCTCTTGATAAAAGCGCTCACCAGACACGGGAAGCAGCTTCTCCAGCCAAGGCGAAGAGAGTGCGATCGTCCCACTGAGCGAGGCCACAACCATCACGCCCAGCACAGATAAAATGGTCGTTGCCGTCAGCACTTTCTGCTTTGACCAAAGGTTCAAAGACCTGGCGCTGAATACCTGGTTACTGATAGCCAGGCATTCGAGAATCGCCAGGAACAAAAAACTGAACGGCTGGATCATCGACAACCAGTAAATCGACGTTGTCTCAGCACCATGTCCCAAAATAGCGGTCTGGGTGTTTTGTGAAAAAGACACCGCGACGGCAACGACAATCATTGGCCAGGCAAGCTTCAGTAGGTCCGCAATATCCCGGCCTGCCCCCTGGCGTTGCGACAGAGCCAAGCCCGGTGATGTGTTCACACAACCTCCCCCACACTATCGCGCTGTGGCATGGCGTAATGCCCCGTCGTTTTGCCATGCAGGCTATAAATCATCATCGAGAGATAAGACAGCGTGTGCGTCGCGCCAAGCAGATAGCCATGGCCTCCCATCAATTTTTCCGCTCTGTTGGTCAGCAGGGTGATCTGCCAATGGTCTTCTTCAGCGTCCTGAAAATCCTGCGCCGCGATGCGCATTTCCCATTGCAACACCAGTTGGCTGCACTGACTGGTCACATCCGCAAACTCGGCTTTAATCAACTGATGCCGGGTAGTTTTCACACCAAAGCTCCAGCGTGCGGACAAATGCGTCCAGCTCATGCCCAACATGCGCATCAACAGCCCCAAACGGGCGGCGACAGAGACAATGAGTGGGGTGTCATCGGCGGCTATCGCCTGCTCCCCTCCCAGGTATTGGAGATCCAGGCCAAGAGAGGCAAGTACCCGATCCGCCTGCGGTGATTGACCGGCCGTGACCTCTCGCTCGTCCGGCACGAGTTGATAACCTTGGCTGAACACCCGCCTGGTATGATCGGGCAATTCAAGACGCAATAGCCGCACGGCTTCTGCGGGCTCATTGCCCGAAAACAGCCGATAAATTCTGTTAAACGGGCCATCAGGCATATGAGTTCTCCAACTGCAGGTGCTGCTCAATCCAACTGATCAACTTACCGACCGTGGTGAATGCATCCTGATCGATTTGATCAGGCTCAAACATTAACCCAGGGACTTTTTCTTCGAGTGTCAATAAAAACTGCACAAACAACACCGAATCCAAATCTAGGTCTTCGTTGAAATCTGTTTCCAGACTGACCGACACGGCCGAAGACATAATATCGTTGAGCGCTTCATTAACCGCCGACAGAAGACTTGACATGTACAACCTCGCTATTTTCTATTTTTTCAATTAATACGCATGAAAGCGTAACGCCCATGCCCATGGTGAGGCAGAGGATTCTTTTGCCTGTGAAATTTTTCAACAGGGCAGACAAGTTAAATAAAACGTCCGAACAATAAGCGTGCCCATACTCGGCAATATGCTCGGCAAACATGATGCCTTTGAAATTTAATTTATCGGCGACTCTTTTAAGCATCGGCAGATCCAGATTGCATGGAACGATTGCGTCGATGCTCTCAGCGGGAACATTGAATCTATCCAGCGCGTACAGATAGAAATCATGATACTCCCGCTCCAACGACGCATATAACTCGCGCCGGCGCACAGCAGACTCATGCCGGTGATTGTCATAAAAAGAGGACAGGTGCCTTACGGCTGTATGCTTCAAATTCCATTGGGCAGGCCCCGCATTGAGCAGCATCGCCGCCGGTATCTCGGCCAACACGCTATTATCCAGTCGATTAACAGCACTATGAAAAGCCTTCTCCCCCGTAAGAAGGAGCATTGGCTCTCTGCGCTTAATCAATCTGTTTTTTAATAGGTGAATCGCCGATAAGGCAGACGAGCAATGGTTCAAGCTGACGCTGAGTACTTCCCAGTGCCCTATCCCGCACGCCTCGGCAACATCCTCTAGCCAATGATTATCAAAGAAGGTGTTATGCGTCTGTGTTTTGGCATACACCAGGCACCCTTTGACTTCTTTTACATGAGGGTTTGCAATAATCAGCGCGCACAGCGTATCCACAAGCATCTCTGCGTGTGTTCTGGAAGACATCCCAATGGTGTGCAAAGAGTAATAACGCTGTAATACCTTGCAAGCACCCGATTTTAAATCATGGGATTGCTCAAGCGTGCTCAAGGGCTCTAATGAAATACGATCCGGCAACCAACATAAATAATTAAGTGGCAGCATAACGTTCCCGCATGGAGTAATTTTAGTGCATTTATAAATTACCCACATCGTCCCAGAAACGGATCGTGCTTTTTGCCTCAAATTGCTTAAAAGGCATGATTTTCCCATTTGCAGGTCCCACAAATGGAACTATTAACGGTTAACAGCGGTCTTGCGAATGCCTGGAGGCCCAAACCCGTAGCTGGATCGATAAGTCCGTACTACCTGGAGCCTTTGGGTGCCGATGCAGTGAAACGCCCTTGAGCGACGTGGCATTTGGGGGGCACCGGATGGATGGGCTGTAAGGCTTTTTTCAGCACAAAACAAACGCCCCGAACATATTGGGGCGCTTGTTGGAGCCATCGCTCGAGTGTTTTCATATGGGCTGCTAAATGCCCCTTTTGTACTCAAACCAAGATCAACTGGTCAGCCAGGACTCCACGGCATCAGAGTGTTTCTCAAGGTTGCCGGAATTCTGCGAGTCTGGACATCGTTAACCTCGTAAATGACTGTCTGCGAAGACGAATTTACGTCGTAGGTTTAATCCAACTCGCTGATGCAGACCACTTTAGGCTGCGTCATGTCCTCATAGGCAAATCGAACACCTTCGCGCCCCAAACTTCCGTACTTGAAGCCACCGAAAGGCATGGCATCGAAACGATAATCGGAAGAATCATTGATCATCACGCCACCCGCTTCAATCTGCCGCGCCAATTTCAAGGCCTTGGAAAGATCACGTGTGAAGAGTCCCGCATGCAAGCTGTACTCCGGAGCATTGGCCAGAGCAACAGCATCATCCAACTGGTCAAAAGGCTCCAGGATGACAACCGGCGCGAAGACTTCCTGCTGCCAGATCCGACTGTTATGGCTTACACGCTCCAGCACGGTCGGCGCATAGCTTCCCACTTCGCGATGGTGCCCACACAGAAGAACGGCCCCCTCGGCCAGTGCTTCATTCACCAATTGTTCGGTACGACGGGCCGCCTGTTCCGTAATCATCGGGCCTACATCCGTTGTTCGCTGGTCAGGATCACCCACTACCAAGGCACGCGTTTGGCTGACAAAACGCTCACGGAAGTCCTCATAAATTGAACGATGTACAAGGATGCGTTGAGTGCCGATGCAATTCTGCCCTGCTGCCCAAAAGGCGCCAGACACGCAGGACTCAACAGTCGGTTCGATATCGCAATCTTCAAGCACGAGAACCGGGGCATTTCCTCCCAGATCCATCGCTAGCTTCTTCAACCCTGCACTACGAGCAATGGCCTCCCCCGTGGCAAAACCGCCCGTAAAGGAAATCATCCGAACTTCACGAACCTCCACCAATGCTTTACCCAGATCGACGCCACCGGTCGCCGGGGTTACCACAGACGGAGGCAGACCCGCTTCCACCAGGCACTCAACCAGCTTGAGAGCAGAGAACGGTGCGAGCTCTGAGGGCTTCAGGATCACAGCATTACCACCGGCGATGGCCGGGCCAAGTTTATGGGCGACCAGGTTCAGCGGATCGTTGTAGGGAGTGATCGCGACAATAAGCCCCAACGGTTCCCGCGTGAACCAACCTTGACGCGACTCCGATCCTTCATAAGCCCCAAATGGAATCACTTCCCCGGCGTTACGACGAGCCTCTTCTGCCGATAGCTTCAGCGTGTTCACACAACGCTTCACTTCCTTCTCCGCTTGTCGCAGCGTCTTCCCCGCCTCTGCAACAATGAGTTTGGCAAACGCTTCAGCCTCAAGCTCTACACGCCGGGCCGCCTCCTCAAGAATGCGCGCACGCAGGTGACGGGGCATTGCTGCACTCTCGCGCACGCCAATTCGCGCACGTTCCAGCAAGCCGGGAACGGCGGCGGCATCGAGGCAAGGGACACTGCCCACCAGGCGACCATCGAATGGACTGAACACATCAATCTGTTTGGCTTCAACAAGCTGGATACTGGCCATGCTGGATACGCTCATGACTATCTCCTGTTATTTGCCGTGGGCGGTGTGGATGGCGACGATGTCCGACAGCAATGCGAAGGCTGTTTCGATGCGCCCTGCCCCAGGCCCGGACACCGTGACAGCTCCCAGCAGTTCGGTCTTGAATGACACTGCATTCGTAGCACCGCTGATTCCGGCAAGAGGATGTGAGTTCGACAGTAAGCGAGCTTCCACACTCGCTCGAACCGAGCCATCTGCTGCACGATCGGCTGAGCCGATCAGTTTCCAGCTCGCGCCATTGGCACTTGCCTGGGCAATATCTTGCGCGCTGATATTGCTGATACCCGAGCACGCTACATCGCTGACATTCAGTCGTGCATTGAGCAGTTCGTTGGCCAGGATCACCACCTTGAGGCGTACGTCAAATCCTTCCACATCGGCAGTTGGATCTGCCTCGGCGTAGCCGAGCTGTTGCGCTTGGACGACGGCATCGTTGAACGCCAGGCCGTCTTTCATCCGGGTGAGCACGTAGTTGGAAGTGCCGTTCAGGATGCCTTCGAAGCCTTGCACGTTGGCACCCGCCAGGGCCTGTTTGGCCAGACGAATCACGGGGGTGCCACTCATCACCGCCCCCTCGTATTCGAAGGCGACCTGGTTGCGACGGGCCAACGCCTTGAGCTCGGCACCGTGCAGCGCAATAGGTCCCTTATTGGTGGTCACTACATGAATGCCGCTTTCCAAGGCCCAGCGGCAAAAGGTAGTGGCGGGCTCGCCATCCACCGGATTGGTGAAAGTGGCCTCAGCGATGATGTCTGCACCGGAATGCTTGATCACGGTTTCGTTGAAGGCCTCGGCATTGCCGCCGGGCAGTTGAGCGAATGCGCCCTTCTCAACCGGCAGTGCCACCAACTGCTTTGCATCCAGACCGTCTTTGGCAACGATTGAGCCGAGGAACAGATCGGTGACCCCGACAATTTTAATGGTGAAGCCCAGGGTCTCTTTCCACTCGGCATTACGATCGGCGACCAATTGGGCGAAGCCACGGTTCACGCCACCAAACCCTACCAAGGCAATTTTGTACTCAGTCATAACCGCTGTTCCTATATTGATGTTGTTCGATAGGAACATCCTAAGAGGCGGGCTTTGGCAGTTGAATATGGCAGAGTGCTGTATTAGTTGAGCGTTTTGCCCAAGCACGAAGTTGTCAAAACACCGCAGAAAGGACGAACGATGTCACGGTGTTTTCCACCCCTGGCATGGCCGCGATTTCCTTCCACACGAGATGGACTCGTTCAGGTGTGGCGGCATTCACACGCAGCATTAAATCGAACTCACCACTGAGTACTTCACATTGCACGACTTCGGGAATGGAGCGCAGCGCAGTCAGTACTTCTTCGCCACGCATGCGGTCGTAGCGGTAGACAAAGATCACCGCGCTGATAAGCGACGTAGGCCGCCGGGACTCACCGAGAAGTACCGTATAGCCCTGGATCGCACCGTCGCGCTCAAGACGCTCGATACGCTGGCGCACCGCATTGCGCGACAAGTTGATCTTGGCACCCAGTTCGATATGGGCAATTCGCGCATTGGCGGTAAGTTCGGCCAGTATGCGTTCGTCCAACGGATCTAGAATGCGCTTCATGCAAGCCTCGACTGCACCAGACGAAGAGCCTGGCACAGACCGTCCAGATCGCCCTTGGCCAGGTACGGTGGTTGCGCGCGCACCTCGACAGTGCTCGGAACGCTTGCTTGCCAGACGCCCAGTTCGGCCAACAGCGCTGCTGACTTGGCCGGTGCAATTTGCCCGAAGGTGACCATCGGCGCGCCCAGGCTGCGTCGATGAAGCCTGCCGGCCAGTACACCGACAGCGGTGTGAGGATCGATGGCCGAGCCTGTCTCTCGGAACAGTTCGACTACTTCATCGCGCACTTGGGATTCGTGTACGGCATAGGAATCGAAGAGTACTCGAGCACGTAGCCATTGCTGGTTGCCGATGCTCATTTCTCCGCAACTTTCAAAATGCTCCATCAGTGTCTTTGTTGAGCAGCCATCGTGCTCGTAAATCTCCCAGATAAACCGCTCCAGGTTGGAAAACAACGAGAAGTCCATCGCCGGCGACACGGTTCGATTAGTCATCCGGGTGGAGTAGCGATTGCAATGAAAAAACTGGTGCAGGGCATCATTGCTGTTGGTGGAAATGATCACCTGATTGATCGGTAATCCCATTTTCTGCGCAATGTAACCAGCGTAGATTTCGGCCGAGCTGGCAGCTGGAACGCTAAAGCCAACGGGACGCGAGCCACCGCCCAGTTGCAAGGCTGCGTGGAAGTAAAAAACGATCTGGGCCAGGACGCCGATCCAATTGGTCGAGTTGAAACAGATCGGCAACACTTTATCCAACGGCCACTCGCGCAAGAGTCGGGAGACCAGCGTCTGGCAATCATCGAAATTACCGTCAACCGGAAACAGCTGAACCCGCTGCGGGTCGGCTGCCTGCAAGGCACTGAGTTGCTCAGGTGCAAGCCCGTCGCGCGGATACAGTATCGCCATGCGGGCGGCCGGGCAGTTAGCAAAGGCTTCAAGCGCCGCGACGCCGGTATCACCGTTAGTTGCACCGACTACCAACGCTTCTTTACCGACCTCTTCCAGAAAATGCTCAACCAGGCGCGACTGCAATTGCGCGGCGAAATCCTTGGAAGAACCGGTCGGGCCATGAAACAGCTGGAGTATCCACTCGTTGTGCCCGATTTGCTCAAGCGGCGTAATAGCGCGGTGCTTGAATTGTTGATAGCTGTCACTGAGCAAGGCACGCAGGGTGCTTTCGTCTATGGAAGAGCCGACAAAAGGCGAAATCACTCGCCAAACCAACTCATCAAACGGCAGCCACGACCAGCTGGCAATCTGTTTCTCGGTAAAGACAGGCAAACTGGCTGGGACATAGAGACCACCATTTTCGGCGAGCCCCGACAGAACCACACTGCGAAAATCAGCACGCATGTCGCCGCCGCGAGTGCTTACATAATCCATGGCAACTCCAAATCAGTTTTACAAAAGGCGATGGGCTTGCGCCACCAGCCAGGTAGAAAAATGTGCGGCATCAGGCGATAGCACTTCGTTCTGTTCGTGCACCAGATAAAAGGATTCGCTTGCCTCGATTCGGTAATTGAATGGCGCAACCAATTGCCCACTCTTAAGCAAATCCTCGACCACGGAAGACCGTGCCAGCGCAACGCCCTGCCCCAATTCGGCCATGCGGATCGTGGAAATCAGCGTGTCAAACTGAGGGCCACGGGAGTAGTCGACGTCATCTGCACCAACTCGCTTCAACCAGTAACCCCAACCTTCTTCGTACCCCAACACATGAAGCAGAGAATGGTTCATCAAGTCGCGTGGCTCATGTATGGGTGATCTGGCCATGAGCGTTGGGGAGCAAACAGGCTGAAGGATGTCCCAAGTCAACCGCTGAGCGTGCAAACCCGACCACTCACCGCATCCCCAGCGAATCTCCAGGTCATCCTCGCCGTCCGGTTCTTTCACCCAAATATTGCTGATGTATCGAATATCAATCTGGGGATACTCCCGAGAAAAATCCGCGAGCCTGGGGGCCAACCAATAGTGAAGAAAGGAAAGGCTGCCACGCACCTTCAAATGTCTTCGATTGCGCTGGCCGAAAATCTCGTTCGTGCCGACTGCAAGGCGACTGATCGCGTCTTGTACGACAGGCAGGTACGACTGCCCTTCCTCGGTCAAGCCAAGTCCTCGAGGTAAGCGCTTGAACAGCGCCACACCGAGGTGACTTTCTAACTGACGGATCTGCTGACTCACAGCCCCTTGAGTCAAATGGAGCTCTTGCGCCGCGTGGGTAAAGTTTAAACAACGCGCCGATACTTCGAATGCCCTCAACCAGTTCAAGGGTGGTAGTGACTTTTGACTCATCGGCGCAACCTCATCAGGGCTTTATCTATGCTCGATCATTGCCTGAAAAACTCACGCGGTGCCAGAGGAATGAACTGCTGCGGCTAAAGCCAACCGCTCTGCTCTCTTGTTTCGAGTGATCCAGTAAACGAAGTAACACCACGCGATAAAGGGAAGGCCGAAGTAAAGCGCCACTCGCTGCTCAGGATCAAAAGCGATACCCACACAGGCCAGCAGACAACACAACAGTGCACCGATAGGCACCCATGGATAGCCGCGTACACGGAAATGCAGGTCTTCAACTCGTCCGCCATTAGCAACGTATTGACGACGGAACGCGATCTGGCTGGCAGCAATGCTCATCCACACGACCACGACCGCCAGACCGGAGATGGACACCAAGGCCAAGTAAACCGTATCAGGGGCAAACACACTGCTGAGCAGAGAAGCCACTGCACCCGCCATACTAAGAACGATGGCGTTCACCGGTGCACCCCGACTGGAGAGCCTGGCGTAGCGCTTAGGCATATGTCCTTGATCGCTCAATGTCCACAGCATTCGGGACGCTGCATACAGCCCCGAGTTAGCGGCGGAAATCAGTGCCGTGAGAATGACGAAGTTCATAATGTCGGCAGAGTATGGGATGCCAATCAGCTCAAACACCATCACGAACGGACTTTCTACGAGCCCCGCTTGCTCTCGTGGCAGTAACGTCGCAAGGACGAAAATGGTCCCAACGAAGAACAGCGCCAAACGTACCACTGTCGTGCGGATTGCCTTGGGCACGCTAGTTTGTGGATCTTGCGCTTCACCTGCCGCAATCCCGATCAGCTCAGTTCCGGAAAATGCGAATGAAACAGCCAGGAGGGTCATTGCAATGGGTAAAAACCCAGTAGGAAAAAGCCCCTCACGTGTGAAGTTGGAAAGTCCCGCCCCCTGCAAACTCTGTACTTGAATAAGACCGAAAATTGCCGCTCCGCCAATCGCAATGAATGTGATAACGGTCAGCACCTTAATCAGCGAAAGCCAAAATTCAGTCTCCGCAAACCACCGAACAGAAACAACATTGCTTAAGAAAACAGCGATGGCAAACAGCGCGCTCCAAATCCAGACCGGTGTATCAGGAAACCACCGAACCATCAGTATGCCCGCAGCTGTGAACTCTGAACCGATAGCTACTGCCCAAGTGAGCCAGTAAAGCCAAGCCACCGTATAGCCTGTGCCTGGTCCCAGGTATCGCGTTGCATAACTACTGAAAGATCCGGTTTCTGGCATCTGTACAGCCAATTCACCGAGACAGACCATGACTAAATACACCATCACTGCCCCGATGATGTAAGCAATCACTGCACCGAGCGGCCCTGCCTGATTAACCGTGTAACCGGAGGTAAGGAATAACCCCGTACCGATCACACCGCCCAGTGCCAACATAACGATGTGGCGTGTTTGCATTTCCTTTTTGAAACGCGAGTTTGGGTCGGACTGATGATCTTCAATATGCGTGGACATAGTTTTATTCTCATGAAATGTTCGGACAAACGCCTTATAACTGGCTGTTGGGCAGTACAAATTTGTCGTCGCTGGATTTTATTATTTTCATTCTTCATGAAGGGCTTAAGATGAATCTCGAGCGTCCTGCCCGTATTCAGGTTTCTACTTCAATGAAACGTTGGGCACTATCAGTGTTAAAGCTCGTATCACCATGTTTACCTCGCACTAAAGCGAAAGCTTGTTTTAGGTCAGCCAATAAATCTGCTGAATCTTCAATACCTACGGATATTCGAACCAAACCTTCGGAGATTCCAAGTGCCTGACGTTCTTCCAAGGTATTTTCCACGTGACTGGTCGTCCGAGCCGGCCCATAGATGGTCTCGACAGCGCCCAAATTACCCGCCCGATGCGCATATCTGAGCAGCGGTAGCAAACGAGTCACTGTGTCCATGCCTCCTTTCAGTACGAAGCTGACGATGGCCCCGAATCCGTTCATTTGCGAACGAGCGATGTCATGACCTGGATGTTGAGGCAACCCCGGATAGTTCGCCGACTCAACCAGCGGTTCGGTACAGAGGTACTCGGCCAAAAGCTTCGCGCTCGCCTGTTGCTGGCGAAGACGCAGAGCCAGTGTCTTGATGCCTCGGATGATTAGATACGCCGAAAAAGGATCCAGCGAGGCACCATTGATTTCGCGGTAGTGGCGAACTTGAGACATCAAATGCTCGGCACCGCAAACCACGCCGCCAAGTACATCACCATGACCGGACAGGAATTTGGTCGCGCTGTGCACAACCACATCAACGCCTAAAGCGAGCGGATTCTGATTCAGAGGTGTCGCGAATGTATTGTCTGCAACAACCAAAGCGCCCACTCGCTTCGCTGCTGCCACAAGGCGCCGAATATCAACGATTTTCAGCGTTGGGTTCGAGGGTGTTTCCAGATACAGGACGCTGCAGCCTTTAGCGATCTCCTGCTCAAGTGCCACAGTGTCGAGCGTATCGCAAAGAGTTACCTCCACACCCATGCGTGGAAGAAACTCCTCGAAAATCTTGTTCGTACCGCCGTAGCTGTCACGCGTAGATATCACGCGCTGCCCACAGGACAGGAAGGTGTGTAATACACCGCTAATTGCAGCCATTCCGGTACTGAAAGCTACAGCCGACTCTGCGTTTTCTAGCTCACAGAGTTTATCTTCCAAGACGCAGACAGTGGGATTGCTCATCCGGCTGTAAATGAAGCCGGGCTCCTTTCCCAATGCCACGTCGTACCACTTATCGATATCGTCATAGCCATAGGCGGCACTGACCACGATGGGTGTCTGGGTCGCATTGTAAGGATGTTGAACTTGCTCACCTCCCCATACGGCTCGAGTCCCCATCCCAACCTCTGAAGCTTGAACGGCGTGTTTCTTATTTTCCATAAAGTTGTCTCGCATCAAGGGAAACACAACCGTGTTCCAAGTGGGCTTGGGAGGACTATATGGAAAGCTCATGCTTGTGAAAAATCATGATATCCGGGAGTAAGGGGGGCTTTTTTTAATGGCTGGGTACCGGGCAGGCAGCATACGGAGCTGCTAGTGTTAATCCGCATGCCGTCAAAGTCCCTGCAGTCGGGTGGGTGTGAGCCGCCGTTTTGTTCGTGACCGAGTGCTACGCCTGCCGCTGCAGTTCGTTGGCAGTGGTGTAACCCAAGATCTTCCTAACCCATCGAATGGCGCTTAATCCAGGAGAAAAATCATGGCGAAGGTACTGGTTCTCTATTACTCAATGTACGGTCACCTCGAAACGATGGCTGGCGCAGTGGCCGAAGGCGCACGATCCGTACCCGGCGCAGACGTGACGCTCAAGCGTGTCGCTGAAACCATCCCGGCCGAACAGGCAGCAGCCATCGGCGTCAAACTTGACCAGAAGGCACCGGTGGCGACACCTGACGAGCTGGGCAATTACGATGCAATCATCTTTGGTACACCGACTCGCTTCGGCAATATGGCGGGACAGATGCGCACGTTTCTCGACCAGACCGGCGGACTGTGGATGAGCGGCGCGCTGGTCGGGAAAATCGGCAGTGTCTTTGCATCGACCGGCACCCAGCACGGTGGCCAGGAAACCACGATTACGTCGTTTCACAGCACACTCCTGCATCAAGGAATGGTCATCGTGGGTGTGCCTTACACCTGCGCGGGGCTGACCAACATGAGCGAGATCACCGGCGGTACGCCCTATGGCGCGACCACCCTGGCAGGCGCTGACGGTAAACGGCAACCGTCACAAAATGAACTGGATATTGCGCGTTTCCAGGGTAAACACGTCGCTGAGCTTGCAATAAAGATCGCGGGTTAACGCAAGCACCTGAATGGGCGCGTGTTGCAGGACAGGAGCTAGCCTGTGTAACGCCGGGGCGGACTTCACCACCGCGCCGCTGATACTCGCGGGTGGCTTGGCGATTCTAGAGAAAGCCTTGCGCGTCGGGAGTCATTGAAGACGACGTAAGCGTTTTTGGATTCAGAGGAGCGACGTTCCAGTGAGGTCGCTCCTCATTACCCATACCGCTCTCATACACCTCCAGCTCAAGCATCGCGCATACAACATTGCTGAAGCGCACCTGCGGGCTATCGATAGCATCTCGTAATACACCTCAATGATGAAAACCCGCTTCCACAGAGCCATCGCTCGCTACCGGAGCGAGCGTCAACAATCTGTTACTTTTTTGAAACACCTTCTCAACCGCTAATCAGTTAGTCCGGTTTTTTGACACATCCCCGATATGTGGTCACACACTTTTGCTCTCCGCTCGGTCATAACCGTTGGCTGTCGATGGAATATTGGCATCTTCCGAGGTTCTTGCCTGATACGGAGATAAGCTCATGATTTTCAATGTACAAAATTTTGGCGCCAAAGGAGATGGCATCACTGACGACACAGCGGCGATACAACGTGCAATTGATGCGGCGGCCGCCGCAGGCGGGGGGCAGGTTTACGTGCCGACCGGAACCTATATCGTTTCGGGAGGAGTGGAACCTTCCGACGGTTGCCTAATGCTCAAGAGCAACGTCTACCTGTACGGCGACGGCATGGGCGCAACCACCGTCAAGGTGGCTGACGGCTCCGACACCAAGATCACCGGAGTCATCCGCTCCGCCTATGGCGAGGAAACCCACGACTTCGGCGTCAGCAACCTCACCATCGACGGCAACCGTGACAACACCACGGGCAAGATCGACGGTTGGTTCAACGGCTACATTCCCGGGCAAGCAGGCTACGACTCCAACGTCACCCTCGACAGCGTCGAGATCAAGGACTGCTCCGGGTACGGTTTCGACCCCCACGAGCAGACCGTCAACATGGTCATCAAGAACAGCGTGTCCCACGGCAACGGCCTGGACGGTTTCGTCGCTGACTTCCTGAGCAACAGCACCTTCGAAAACAACGTCGCCTACGACAACGACCGGCACGGTTTCAATATCGTGACCAGCACCCACGACTTCACGCTCACCAATAACGTTGCCTACAACAACGGCGGCAATGGCATCGTGGTGCAGCGCGGCAGCGAGAACATCCCCTCCCCCAGCAACATCACCATCACCGGTGGCGAAGTGTATGGCAACGGCGCCGAAGGGGTGCTGATCAAAATGTCCAGCGAGGTGACAGTCAGCGGCGTCGACATTCACGACAACATCAGCGCCGGGGTCCGCATCTACGGCAGCAACCACGTCGAGCTTATCGACAACACGCTCAACAGCAATTCCCTGGGCAACCCCGTACCGGAGATCATCATCCAGTCCTACAACGACACCCTGGGTGTGTCCGGCAAGTACTACAACGGCAGCGATAACACCATCCAGAGCAACATCATCACCGGCAGCAACCTGTCGACCTACGGTGTTGCGGAACGCAATGAAGACGGCACCGATCGCAACGCCATCATCGGCAACACCATCAGCCACACCAGCAACGGTGCGACGCTGGTCTATGGCGACGGCAGCTACGTCAGCGACACGGTGCCGATGATCACCGTGCAAGGCACAGCTGGCAATGACATCCTGCTGGGCAGCGCCGGCAGCGAGATTTTCTATGGTGTGGCCGGCAACGACACCATCAATGGCGGGGCCGGTGACGACATTCTGGTAGGCGGTGCAGGCATCGATAAACTCACCGGCGGTACCGGCGCCGATACGTTCCGTTTCACCACTCAGTCCGACAGTTATCGCAACGCAACCGCAAGCTTCGATGACACCATCACCGACTTCGACGTCACCCAGGACAAGATCGACCTCGCCGGCCTCGGTTTCACCGGCCTGGGCAATGGCCATGGCGGTACCCTGCAAGTCAGCTACAGCGCCAGCAGTAACCGCACCTACATCAAGGACTACGATGCCGACGCCAGTGGCAATCGCTTCGAGTTGACTCTCTCGGGCAACCTCGCCAGCACCCTGACTGCGAGCAATTTCATCTTCAATCGTGTGCTCACCGGCACCAACGGCAACGACTCGCTGCTGGGCAGTGATTCGTCCGACACCCTGCTCGGCCTGGCGGGTAACGATAGCCTCAATGGCGGCGCGGGCGACGACAAGCTCGACGGCGGCGCCGGTATGGACACCCTCACCGGTGGCGCCGGAGCGGACACCTTTGTGTTTTCCAATCGCCTGGACAGTTACCGTAACTACAATACCGGCGGTGCCAACCTTGGCGACCTGATCACCGATTTCGATATCACCGCCGACAAGATCGACCTCTCGGCCATGGGGTTCACCGGCCTGGGGGATGGCAAGAACAACACCGTGTACGTGGTGCTCAACAGTGCCGGCACCAAGACTTACATCAAGTCCCTGACTGCCGACGCCGATGGCAACCGCTTCGAAGTGGCACTGAGCGGTAACTACCTCGACAAGCTGACCAGCGCCAACTTCGTCTTCGCCACGTCGTCACCGACCAACCACGCGCCGGTTCTGGCCACGCCGCTGCTGGATCAGAACGCAACCGAAAACGCCCCGTTTAGCTACGTGGTGCCAGCCACCAGCTTCACCGATGCGGATAATGACAACCTCAACTACACCGCCACCCTGTCCGATGGCAGCGCCCTGCCCGCGTGGCTGAGCTTCAATTCCACCAACCTGACCTTCAGCGGCACGCCGACCAGCACCGCATCCGGCAATTACAACGTGCTGATAAAGGCCATGGACCTGGCCGGTGCATCGGCCAGCGATAGCTTCGATCTGGTAGTGGCCAACACCGTCACCGGCACCAACAATGCCGAAACCCTCAACGGCACGGCGGGTGCCGACCTAATCCTCGGCCTCGGTGGCAACGACACGATCAAGGCCGGCGCTGGCGCCGACACCGTCGACGGCGGTGCCGGACGCGACTCGCTGTATGGTGGCGACGGTGCCGACACCTTCCGCTATACCAACCTGCTCGACAGCTACCGCGACTACGACACGGGTGGTGTCACGGCCACCGACACGATTTATGACTTCACTGCGGGCGTCGACAAGATCGATGTGTCGGGCCTGGGCTTTGTCGGCCTTGGCGATGGCCACAATGGCACGTTGTACATCACCCTCAACACGGCCGGCGACAAGACCTACATCAAGTCCGCCGAAGCGGATGCCGATGGCAATCGTTTTGAAATCGCCCTCAGCGGCAACTACCTCAACACCCTGACCGCCAGTGACTTCGTGTTTGGCCAGCACGCCCAGCAGGACATCCTCTACCTGCCCACCCTCGGCCAATCCAATGCGCGCCTGCTGCGCATGACGGAGGACGACAATCAGTCCGGCACCTCGATGCTGGTCAACGACCTGGACCGCTACACCCCCTATGACGTGCGCAGCCAGTTCACCGATGCCAATGGCAACGGCATCGACATCGCGGTGGGCGGCAGCACGGTCACCGGCCTGTCGACGCTCAGCGCCGAGGAACTCAAGCTGTGCTGGTGGCTGACCGACACCGACCAACCCGGGGCTGCTCTGTTGCGCGCGGTGACGCTGCTGAGCGAACAGCGCTCCGAACTGCAATCGATCAATAACGTCACCATGGGCATCATTTGGGGCCAGGGTGAGGAAGCCGCTCAGGAGATCGCCCAGGCCACGGACAAAGCAGCGGCAGCAGCGGCCTACAAGGCTGCGACTCTGAAGGTGTTTGATTACCTGCATGCCCAGTTCGGCAACTTCAACGTGTACATGATGGAAACCGGTCATTACGAGCAGGACGCGGCGCGCGCTCGTGGCTATTCGGAAGAGAAGATTGCCTCCATCGTCGAGGGGGCTGACTATGTTCACGCCGCCCAGGAAGCCATTGCCGCCGAGCGCGCCGACGTCAAGCTGGCGGTGGACTACAACGACCTCCCCTTGCGACACGAAGTCGATCCGCTGACGTATCCCGACGACGTCTGGCACCTGCACGAGGAATCGGCGGAAATCGTCGGCCAGCGCCTGGCCGACTACATCGCCAATGACCTTGGCTTCCTGGGCAACCCCAACGACAACAACAGCGTGCAGGACATTTTCGACAACAACCGGAAGATGATTTCCGGTACCGACCAGGCAGATACCCTGGTGGGCAGCTCGGGCAACGACACGCTGGATGGCGGACTGGGCGCCGACACCATGACCGGTGGCGATGGCAATGACATCTATGTGGTCAATAACGTGCTCGACCGCGTGGTGGAAAGCAACACCTCGACCTCGCAGATCGATACGGTACAGGCCTCGGTCAGTTGGACCCTGGGCGCCAATCTCGAGAACCTGGTGCTCACCGGCGTGTCGGGCATCAACGGCACCGGCAATGAGCAGCACAACTTCATCACCGGCAATGCCGGCAATAATGTGCTCGATGGTGCCGCAGGGGGCGACAGCATGAGCGGCGGCGATGGCAGCGACACTTACTATGTCGACAACGCCGACGACATCGTGATCGAGATCAACAGCAATGCGCTGTCCGGTGGGATCGACAGTGTGCACAGCAGCCTGGCGGCCTATACCCTCGGCAACAACGTCGAGCATCTGTATATCGATAGCACTGGCGCCGCCAATGGCACGGGCAACGCGTTGGACAACACGCTATTCGCCGGAGCCGGCAACAACGTGCTGGACGGACGCGAGGGCAATGACACGGTGTCTTTTGAACGCGCCGCGTCTGGCGTTACCGTCAACCTCTCGACGTCAGCGCAGCAAAACACCGTGGGTTCCGGGCTCGACACCGTGAAGCTCTTCGAAAACCTCACGGGAAGCGCCTACGCCGACACGCTGTCGGGTAACAGCGGCGCGAACGTTCTGAACGGTGGCGCGGGCAACGATACGTTGGTGGGCGGTTCGGGCGATGACCGGTTGATCGGCGGTGCCGGCACCGACAACCTCACCGGAGGCACTGGCGCGGATACCTACGTGTTTGATGCGCTGTCGGACATGGGCGCCGGCGCTTTACGCGATGTGATCAACGGCTTCAAGAGCACCGAGGGCGATCATCTGGACTTCACCGGCCTGGACGCCAACCCGCTGACCACCGCTATCGACGCCTTCACCTTCATCGGCGCCAACGCCTTCGACCCTGCCGACGCCACCGGCCAACTGCGCTTTGCCGATGGCATTCTCTACGGCAGTGTCGATGCCGACGCCGCCCCCGAGTTCGAAATCACACTGGTGGGCGTCACGGAGTTGCACGCCAGCGACTTCACAGCCTGAGTCAAGCCGAGAGGGGATTTGCAGTGCTCGAAAGATTGAAAACAACACAGACAATGTCGGGGTATAGACGAATTTAGTGGCGAGGGAGCTTGCTCCCGTTCGGCTGCGAAGCAGCCGTGAGCCGATGGACTCGGTCGGCCTGATGCGGCGCATCCAACGGGTTTTGGGGCTGCTTCACTGCCCAACGGGAGCAAGTTCCCTCGCCACGGGCGCTACTTGAAACCAAGAGATCGCGCTTCTCGGCGAGCCCCTTCCTACAACCCAACCACCGCCGAGCGGTATGGCAAGTTCTGAGCACTGACTTACACTGCGATACACCAATGCGAACGAATCACTGTTCAATGCATCGATACATCCCACGGCAATCCGGGCATCACGTAATGATCTGGGTGAAGCCAACATGAAAACGGTCACGACCCTTTTCACCTGTCTACTCGCTGCCAGCGTATGCACGGCGGCGAGCACCTGTGTAATGGCTGCGCCAACCTACAAGACCAGCTTCGACTGTGGCGAGGCAAAGGCGCCTGTCGAAAAACTTATCTGTCGCGATCCGCAACTGGCGCAGATGGATATCGAACTGACGCGTCTTTATCGCCTGGCGCTCACGGATGAACATTCAGTGCCGCGTCCGGACAAAATCATGATCGACCAGCAGTTCTGGATCGATGCCCGTAATCAGTGCGCCTCCACACCTGTACCCAAGACGTGCACAGTCCGCAGTTATGCCGAGCGCGCGCACCAGCTGCGCCAAGGCTCGGCCATTGTGAGAACCAAGGACCCATACAGACTCACCGAGGGCCCCCTGGCTTTTCGTTGTACAGGGCTTAACCCGCTGGTTGCCGCCACCTTCTTCACCACGCAGCCGGGTGTCGTGTACCTGAAATGGGCGAACACCTCGATCGTCCTGAACCAGGAGCCGAGTGATTCGGGAACCCGATACACAGGCAAGGACTCCCAGGGAAATTACAGTTTCTGGCAAGACGGCGACGTGGTGCTATTCCAGAAGCCAGGCTCAGGGTCAATGAGTTGCAAGGCCGAGCCGGTCGGTTGATGTCTCTGGCGCAAGTCCGGCGCCCTACTCCCTACCCCAAAACCTGCACGCAAAAAAAAGCCCCGAAACCACATAAGGTACGGGGCTAAAAATTGGTTGGTTGCGGCCAACCAAAGGAGCATTTTTCAAAGCGGTTACGGGTTACAGGCAATCCTGCGCGGCACGTTCGAAACTCGAAGGCATGAAGTTCGACGCCAGCAAGTGGCGCTCATACAAAAACACCTTGCCGCCGTTCGGGGCTTTGTAGGCTTCCAGAACGTTGTCCGCGGCGACTTTGCTCGGCACCACGATCCGGTAGCTGCGCTGGGTTTGCGAGACCGTCGGGTTCAGTGCGTTGCCCTGCAACTTCGGCACCACGCAATCGGCGTACTCGGCAGGCGTTTTTTTCGTCTGCAAGGTCAGCGTCGGGTCGTTCGGCGCAGAGGCACAACCGGCCAGCAGCAAGGTGGCAACAGCCATGGCAGGAACAAATAAAGGGCGCATCGGTGCAGTCCTGAAGTAAAAAATCTGTTTCGTTGCGCAACGGGTCACTGTCGTTGCGGTTATGGTCCGGGTGTTCAGCCAGCAGTCACCAGGGTTTTGAGCGAGTCATCGAACTGCTTCAAGGCGCTGAGTTGCAGGTCGCGTTGCTGATCGATCTGGGCGGCAATCTCGGCTGCAGCTTTACGGTGTACCCAGACCGAAGGCATTTGTTTCTCGACGGCGCCTTCGGCCTTGCCGATGTATTGCAGGTTGGCGTCGTAGAACCGTGCGGCGAAACGCGCTTCGACCTGACTGTTGCGTTGGGTCAGCAGACGGTTATGGGTATCGAGCATCACCACCACATCCGGATGGGCCTGCAACAACGCATCGAGGTTGTCGTAGACGGTCACCGATAGGAACTGCTGCTGTAACGAACTCATCAGCCAGTCGATTGCCAACTCTGGGTCGGAGCTGTTGATGAACGCGTCGCGAATCCGCGCATCCAGCGCATCGCGCGCGCCGTTCACCGCCACATCGTGGTAACGCTCGAGGTATTGCAGGTTGTCCAGGGTGTTTTCGCTGTACAGCACACCGACGGTTTGCGAATGCTGCAACCCGGTACTGGCGCCGGCGATGGGCAGAAAATGGCACGATTGGGCGTCGTCTGCGTAGGCGGTTGCAGCAGTAGCAACCCCGCCCATCAACAGGGCGACAATTGCCAGTCGGGTCAATGTCTTCATCGCGCAAATTCCTTGAGCTGCGTCTTCGATGGAGGCGATTTTCCGCCTTTACCCGACCCAGCAGAACTTGCGTTTCTTGATTGTCACTATCACTTGAACCGATAGTTGCGCCGCGTGCCGATTATTTGCTCTTTCCTTCAAGTGCCTCTTCGGTCAAGCGACGCTCAGCTGATTTCTCCCCTGCGATTTCGCCGCGTAAAGCGCGCGATCTGCACGACCGATCAGTGCCTTTTCATCAGGGTCGCTGCCGTCGGCGACATATGTCGCCAACCCCAGGCTGACGGTCACGATACCTAACGGGCTCGACAAATGCGCAAGTTGCTCGGCCGCAATACACGACAGGATCGCCTCGGCAACCGTTCGCGCTCCTGATTCGTCCGTATTGGGCATCACCACGGCGATTTCTTCCCCGCCATAGCGAGCTGTCATGTCACCTGGGCGACGGACACAGTGCTTGATCGCCTGACCTATGATCCGCAGACATTCGTCTCCAGCGAGATGGCCGTAGTGATCGTTGTAGCGTTTGAAAAAGTCCACATCGATCAAAATCAGTGACAACGGGCTTGCAAGTCGCTTGGCACGTTTGAATTCGACATCCAGAAACTGATCGAAATGCCGGCGGTTGGCGAGGCCGGTGAGTTTGTCCTCGCTGGCGAGAACTTCCAGCGTCTGGTTAAGCTCGATCAGTGCGGTTTGGGTGGCGAGCAATTTTTCCTCCGCCCGAATACGCCGACTGATGTGGGAAATCAGCCTGCGCCCCAGTGCGACCAGGAGCCCCAACAACAGCAGCACCACAGCGACAGATTGCTTTGTCTGACTGAGCCACGCTTGCGTTGCCTCGGCCTGCCCCACCGCAACCGTCGTGACGACAGGATATTGATCGCTTCTCTTGAACGCGTAGAGGCGATGGATGCCATCGACATTCGACGCAAAATCCACGGTGCCCGATGAGGTATTGCGCAAGTATTCGGAGAATATGGGCGCGCGCGACAGATCACGACCGATGTCTTCCACTTGAAAGGGATACCGCACCAGCAGGCTCCCTTCGGATGAGGTCAGGCTGATCGCGCCGAATTGCCCCACGTGGATGCTTCGATAAAGTTTGAGGAAATGTTCAAGGCTGATGGTCGCAGCGATCACCCCCGCAAAACTTCCATCAGGGTGATCGATGCGTCGGCTGACGGAAATCACCCAGGTGCAAGTGACACGGCTGAGAATCGCCGGGCCGATATAGATACCGCGATCCGCAACGTCTCGGTGATGCTTGAAGAACGCCCGATCTGCGTTGTTGCTATTGGATGAGATCAGTGTGTCGGTCGAAAATAGCCAGTCCCCCTGGGCGTCGTACAGCACCACGCTATTCAATTGGGGGAGCGCATCCATCTGCTGGGCAACCAACTTGCTCAGCCGTTCGAGTTGCTCCGGGCCGGTGCCGTCTTTCTCGATCCTTTCTGTCAGGCCCAGCAACAGCACTTCACTTTGCTTGAAGGTGCCCTCGGTGTAAGTGTTGAGCGCCTGAGTCAGGTTCAATGTATCGGTATTGATGTCGCTCAAGGTGTTCTGTCGGGCTGTCCATGTCTGCCAGGCCGTCAGCAGCACCACGGAGACACACACCAGAAAGATCAGAAAAGTGGCAAGTCGAAGATCGCGTTTCAAGGAAGTACCGGGCTGTTGAGTACACTGGCGTCAAAGGCTGTGCATTATAGAAGGCTTTTGGCCAGCATTGCTGATGCATTTGGATAGTTCAGCCCTGCGCCGGGAATGCTTCCACTCTTAGTTTCTCCATCACCAGTTCAATGAAAGCCGATACCGCCAACGGCAGATGCTGCCGGCTCGGGTAAAGCACGTGCAGACCAAAGCCCGCGCGCTGGAAGTGCGGCAACACACGTACAAGTCGGCCCGCCTGAAGATCGAGTATGGCGAGCGTCGGCGGCAGCAGTGCGATGCCCAGGCCGGCCACCGTAGCCTTGCGCAGTGCCTGGGCCGTGTTACCGGAAAAACGGCTGGCGATTTGCACCTCCTCCTCCACGCCCTCTGGTCCGGTCAGACGCCAGGTGGTGAAGCCGCTGGGATGGGCGAAACTCACGCAGTCATGGTTCACCAGGTCCTGCAGCGTACCGGGCATACCGCGAGCAGCGATGTAAGCCGGACTCGCCACCAAGCCCTCGCTGCCTGCACTGAAGAGCTGGCGCCCGACGTAACCTGAGTCTTGCAGCGGACCGCCGCGAAACGCGATGTCGATACGCTCGGCAATCAAGTCGGCACGGGCGTCACTGAGCACGAAGTCAAGCCGCACCCGCGGATGCGCGGCAAGAAAGTCAGCCACCCATTCCATGGGGAAGAAGTCGAAGAAATCCGCCGTCGCGGCAATGCGCACCAAGCCGCTGGGTTCCTGGCTGCCCGTCATCAACTCGTGCCCCGCCTCGATCAGCCCGTCCACGGCGCCCACGCAGCGCTCGTGAAAAGCCTGCCCGGCATGGGTCAGCGTCAACTTGCGCGTGGAGCGTTGCAGCAGTCGTGTGTCGAGTTGTGCCTCGAGCTGCTGGACACGCCGGCTGACGGTGTTGGGCGGCATGCCCAGTCGCCGCGCCGCTTCGGCAAAGCTGCCGCTGCGGACCACTTGGACAAACAAGGCAATGTCATTCAAGTCGAGCATAAGGCGATAATTCCAGCAAAAAATGGACGAGCTCAATCCAATTGTGCCATCTAATCAACCAATCCGGGCACGCTTATCCTTCTTGCATCGCGGCAGTTAGCCCTCTAACTGCGTAAACCACAGGCAAGGACATCGTTCCCCATGACTCAAACTTCATCCCTCTCCCCTATTCAAAACCGCATCCTTTGGGGTGTTCGCATCTTTCTGGCCTTGGCGTTCGCTGCGGCCGGCATCGCCAAGCTGGCCAGCGCTCCGCAGATGGTTCAGGTGTTCGATGCCGTCGGCCTTGGGCAATGGTTCCGCTACCTCACCGGTGCCATTGAAGTGGCTGGCGCTGTGTTGCTGCTCATCCCGGTCACGAGCTTTTTCGCCGGGCTGCTGCTGACGGCGACCATGACCGGCGCAGTGGTCACGCATCTGTTCGTGATTGGCGGCAATCCCGCCCCTGCCCTGGTGCTGTTGGCGATGTCTGCCTTCGTGGCCTGGCGGCAGAAGCCCGCGGCCTTGCTCGGTGCAGCGCGCTGATCCATCCCAAGGCGATCGGCTCAAGACTTGAGGAAAACCTATGAACAGCATCATCGCAACACCAACGCGCGCCATCGTTCACCGCACATCCGGCAGCACTCACGGGCCGATCACGCGACTCATGAGCCCTGGCGACCTGGGCCAGTTGTTGAAGCCTTTTGTGTTTCTTGATCTCTTCGGCTTCAAGCCCCAAGGCGGGCAGAAAGGTTTCGGCATGCACCCGCATTCAGGGATCGCAACACTGACCTACATGATTGAGGGCGGCGTGGAGTACGAAGACACCACGGGCAAGACGGGCGTGCTGCCCACCGAAGGTGTGGAGTGGATGCGCGCCGGTAATGGCGTGTGGCACGACGCTAAACCAGTCGGCGACAGCTCAATATCGGGCTTCCAACTCTGGGTCGCCCTGCCCGCTTCACACGAAAACACACCGGCGGAAAGCCTCTACCTGGCGCCCTCGCAGATCCCGCAAGCAGGCCCGGCGCGTGTGCTGCTCGGACGCTATGGCGCAGCGCAAAGCGCGATTGCAGCACCTTCGGACATGAACTACCTCGTCGTGTGCTTGAAAGATGGAGAACGCTGGCGCTACACACCTCCCGCCGGCCACAACGTGGCGTGGCTGGCGGTCAATGCCGGTCGGCTGGGCGTTGGTGGCCCGGTCAATACTGGCGAGTTGGCGGTGTTCGAGGAGTCAGACCAACCCATCGATTTCGTGGCGCACGGCGACACGTCTTTCGTGCTGGGCTCGGCGGTGAAGCACCCACATGATTTGGTGATGGGGCGTTATTCAGTACACACCAGCCGAGCGGCACTGGCGCAGGGCGAAGCTGAAATTCAGCGTATTGGCGCGCGTCTGTTTCATGAGGGACGGCTGGCCTAGCACTCGCTAATGCCATATCTGCATCACTTGGTAAAAACCTGATATGTTGTACGATGACAGATGAGTTTGCGTAATTCATCTGTCATCCTCGCACCTATAACAACAAGGAATTACCCATGAAAAAAGTGAAGCTGATTATCGGTTTTTTATGCCTGTTCAGTGGCTACGTGGCGGCCTCCCCCGCATCGAGCGAGAAGGATGTTGCCGCTGCGGTAGACCATCTGACTCAAGCGATGCTGACCAAAAACGTCCCTCAACTGAATGCGCTCACCGCTGAAAACCTGTCCTACGGGCATTCCAGCGGGAAAATCCAGGACAAGAAAGAATTCATCGCCGACATCGAAACCGGAAAAAGCGCTTTCAAAACGCTGGAGATGCAGAACCAGAAAATCACCGTCTCGGGTGATGTGGCGTTGGTCCGCCATCATTTTTCGGCGCAAGCCATCAAGGGCACCGAGATTGTTCCCACAGAAATCGAGAACTTTCAGATCTGGCAAAAGCAGCAAGGAAAATGGTTACTGGTAGGACGACAAGCGTTTCGGCTCTGACCTGGCGAGGGGTGTCAGGCAGTTGCAATGCTGGATGTGCCGGTCTCTTCGCGAGCAAGCCCGCTCCCACACTGGATTTTCTGTGAGCACAGTATTTGTGCACGCCAGCGATCACATGTGGGAGCCTGCTCGCGATGGCGTCCGTCGCTACCACTAAACAGCAGCCTTGAACCCCTCCTCCCGCTGCAACGCCCGAGCCTGAATCACATCCAGCAAGGCACAGCCTTCACGCGTCAGCAGATGCACCGCCCGGGTGACGCGGGTCAGGTCGCAGTCGGAAATACCTTTGAGGTTGAGACTGGACAAGGTGTCCATCAGATCGCGAACCACGGTGAAGCGATGCATGGCGCAGGCGGCCAGGTCGCTGAGTTCTTTGTGGGTGTTGATGAAGAGCACCGGGGATTCGGCGTCGTAGGTGTCGATGGGGAGGTAACGCGGCATGACTTGGTCGGACATCGATGTAACTCCTGTAATTAGAGCTACCACCCTTCGCGGCCAAACGAAGAAGGTGGCAGCCGTACGCGGGTTGGCCGACCGGACAGGAGACCGGCACACCCGAGGGTGTCCCACGCACAGCCGCCATAACACAAAGGTGTTCGGTAGCTGAACGTTCCTGTATCGACCGGCCAAGGTCGTTCGCGGTGTTTTCCGCGAGCCCGAACTATAGGGGTCGATACCAAAACGCGGCAACAGGGTACGTTGTAGGAAACGTCTTGGAAAGTTGTGCGCCACAACGTGGACCGTTGTGGACTGCCCGCCAAACGCGTGTTTGCCCAGAATGCTTAATCATCCTCATGCAACTTGATCCCACGCTTATGCAGCAGATACGGCACCAGCAACACCAACAACGTCAACGCCAGCACCGACGCCGCAATCGGTTGCGTCACAAATATCATCCAGTCGCCCTGGCTGATGGATAAAGCATTACGCAGCTGTTTTTCCGCCATCGGCCCCAGCAGCATGCCGACGATCACCGGGGCGACGGGGAAGTCGAAGCGGCGCATCAATACCCCGGCCCAGCCGATACCCAGCATCAGGAACAAGTCGAAGGATGAGTGGCGCATGCCGTACACGCCAATGGTGGCGAATACCAGGATCCCGGCGTTCAGGTACGGCCGAGGGATTTGCAAGAGTTTGACCCACAGCCCCACCAGCGGCAGGTTCAGCACCAGCAGGATGACGTTGCCGATATACAAAGAGGCCACCAGGGTCCAGACCAACTCGCCCGAGGTCTGGAACAGCAGCGGCCCCGGTTGCAGGTTGTAGTTCTGGAACGCCGCCAACAGAATCGCCGCCGTGGCGGAGGTCGGTATGCCCAGGGTCAGCAGCGGCACCAGTGAGCCGGTGGCGCTCGCGTTGTTCGCCGCCTCGGGACCTGCGACGCCTTCGATGGCGCCTACGCCCTTGCTGGCGGCGAATTCTTTCGGGTACTTGCTGAGTTTGCGTTCAGTGGAATAGGACAGGAACGTCGGGATTTCCGCGCCACCGGCCGGAATCGATCCGAAGGGAAAACCGATCAAGGTGCCCCGTAACCACGCCGGGACCGAGCGTTTCCAGTCGGCGCGAGTCATCCATAACGAGGTCAAGCGGTGTCGGCCGGCCGTTTCTTCCTTTTGGTAAAGCACGCCGTACAAGGCCTCACCGACTGCAAACAACCCCACCGCGACCAGCACCACTTCGATGCCATCGACCAATTCGGGAACCCCCAAGGTGTAGCGGGCAATGCCTGACGTCGAGTCGAGGCCGATCAAACCGATGGTCAGCCCGATGCCCAATGACGCAAAGCCGCGCAGCATCGACGCGCCGAGCACTGCCGACACGGTGGTGAAGGCCAGCACCAGAATCGCGAAATACTCCGCCGGCCCGAATTTCAGCGCCAGCGTGGCCACCAGGGGCGCGAACAACGTCAGCAAGATCGTTGCGATGGTGCCAGCCACGAATGAACCGATGGCGGCCGTTGCCAGCGCCGGGCCTGCCCGTCCGTTGCGGGCCATGAGGTTGCCTTCCAGGGCCGTGACCATCGAGGATGACTCCCCTGGCGTGTTGAGCAGGATCGAGGTGGTGGAGCCGCCAAACTGAGCGCCGTAATAGATGCCGGCGAACATGATCAGTGCCCCGGTCGGATCGACCTTGGCGGTAATCGGCAGCAGCAAGGCGACGGTCAGCGCCGGGCCGATCCCCGGCAATACGCCAATTGCAGTGCCCAGCAGACAACCGATAAAACCCCACATCAGATTGATCGGCGTCAGCGCGCCAGCGAAGCCGACGGCCAGATTCGAGAGAATATCCACCTTGTCGACCTCCTACGGCCTGAATCAGATCCAGGCGTTGATCAAGGGCGGAAGGGAAACCCCTAGCCCGGCGGTGAAAAGCCAGTAGATCGGCAGCGTCAGGGCAATGCCGATGGCCAGGTCTCGCACCGGGCTGCGACTGCCAAAGCCCCGCGCCGAACAGGCAAACAGCAATGCAGCAGCCAATACGAAGCCGATGTAGGAAATGAGCAACGCCACGCCCACCAGCCCTGCCGTAACCCAGGTCGCCCCGGACTTGCCGCCGGGCTCGGCCCCGGAAACTTCATGATCATCGGCGAGGTTGCGAAAACCACCGGTGAGCGCCTGATAGCCCATCAACAGACCAACGGCGCCCAGAAATGCCGCGACGGCATAGGGGTAGACATAGGCCGGCATGATGACGAAGCCCATCTCAGGGGGAAACCGCGAGGCGCCGACCGCCAATACCGCACTGATCACGACAATGCCGACGCCAATCGCCAGTTGAGCCGGCCTTACGCTCCAGCGCCCGGCCATCTCAAAGCAGCCCGACCTTGACCAGCATCGCGCGCAGGCGTCCGTGCTCCTCATCGACGAATTTGCCGAAATCATCCCCGGTCAGAATGCTCGGCGACCACGCATTGGCTTTTACGTTTTCCTGCCAGACGGCGCTTTTGGTGGCGGTCAGGACGGCTTCCGTCAGTGCCTTGCGCTGTTCAGGCGTCAGGCCCGCCGCGCCGTAAACACCCCGCCAGTTGCCGATCGTCACGTCGTAGCCAGACTCTTTGAGGGTCGGTGCGTCGATGCCTTCAACGCGGTTGGGCGCGCCGACGGCCAGTAAGCGGAACTGCTTGGACTGCACGTATTTGGCCAGTTCGGCGTAGCCGCCGGTGATCACCGTGATGTGGCCTCCCAACACCGCGGCGACGACTTCGCCGCCACCGGCGAAGGCAACGTAATTGACCTTGTTGACGGGGATGTCCATTTTGCTCGCCAGTTCGGCGATGCCTATGTGGTCGATCGACCCCTTGGAGCCACCGCCCCATTTGATGCTGGACGGGTTGGCTTTGAAGTCCTTGAGCAAGTCCTCCAGGTTTTTGTACGGCGAGTCGTCGCGTACGGCGATCACGTTGTATTCGGTAAACAGCCGGGCGATCGGGGTTACGTCCTTCAAGGTGATTTGCGGTTTGTTCTGCTCGATGGACGCGACCATGATCGCGCCGACCACGATCAGCGCATCGGGGTCGCCCTTGGTGGCGTTGGCAAATTGCGCCAACCCCAGGGTCCCGCCGGCGCCACCCTTGTTCTCGAAGGTGGCGGCTTTGGCCGTTTGGGCCTCGACCATGGCTTTGCCCAGGACTCGCGCGGTCTGGTCATAACCGCCACCCACGGAACCTGGGGCCATGAACTTGACGGTGTCCAGGGCAAAAACGGGTGATGCGAGTGCGGCGGCGGTAATGAAAGCGGCGAGGTTGCTGCTGAATCGACGGGCCAGTGCAAACATGAGACGTCTCCGGATAGCCGTTCTTGTTGTTTTCGATCAGGGAGAGCCCCTGTTCGGTGAGCATGCGTCTGGAAACAAGCGTAGGTCATAGATGTGTTTGTTGACGGCCTTTGTGCTGATGCGCCGTTAATCAAAGACAGCACATCGACTCAATATCCGCATCGAAATCTACGCAACCATAGGCCCTGTGAACCACCCACAATCCACTTGCAAGGACATCATCATGGCCATCGCAAAAGCAGCACCTGGCAAAACCCTGCTGAACCCAACCGACCACACCCTGATCATGATCGATCACCAGTCGCAAATGTCCTTTGCGACCAAGTCGATCGATGCCGTCACCCTGCGCAATAACGCCGCACTGGTGGCCAAGGCAGCCCGGGGCTTCAAGGTGTCGACCATCCTCACCACCGTTGCCGAGAAAAGCTTCTCCGGCCCGATTTTCGACGAAATCAAATCGGTGTTCCCGGAACACAAAGTGATCGACCGTACCAGCATGAACACCTGGGAAGACGAGCGCATTGCCGTTGAAGTCAACGCCATCGGCAAACAAAAAATCGTCCTGGCCGGCCTGTGGACCTCCGTGTGCATCGTTGGCCCGGCACTGTCGGCCCTCGACCAAGGCTTCGAGGTGTACTTCATCGCCGATGCCTGTGGCGATGTCTCCATCGAAGCCCATGAAATGGCCGTGCAACGCATGATCCAGCTCGGTGCCCGCCCAATGACTTCGCTGCAATACCTGCTTGAACTGCAGCGCGACTGGGCACGCACCGAGACTTACGACGAGACGGTGAAAACCTCCATCGCCAACGGTGGTGCCTATGGTCTGGGCCTGATCTACGCCAAGACCATGTTCCATGCCTCTGAAGGCCATTGAGAATAAATAGCGACTCTTCGGAGTCGCTGTTTCAAGCGGGAGATCAATCATGTTTTCTTTACAAACCCTCCCGCGCATTTCCGGGCGGAAGGACGTACCCAGGGCGTCCTTCTGGCTCTGCGTGTTTTTTGCCGGAACAGCCCTGGCGGATGAGGCACCGGATTCCGCGCAAGGATTTCTCGAGGGCGGGAAGCTTGAGGTGCTCAGTCGAAATTTCTTCCTCAACAGCGACTACCGCTCACCCCAGCCTTCGGGCAAGAACTACAAACAAGAGTGGGCTCAAGGCTTTATCGGCTCATTTGAATCCGGATTCACTCCCGGCACGCTAGGTTTCGGCGTCGACAGCCACGCTTTTATGGGGCTGAAGCTCGACGGCGGCAAAGGGCATTCGGGAACCGGGTTACTGCCGCTGGACAGTGACGGTCGCAGCGAAGACAACTATTCCAGTGCCGGTGGCGCGCTGAAAATCAGGGCCTCCCGAACCACCCTGGCCTTCGGTGAAATGACCGTGGAAACCCCGGTGTTCGACACCTCCGACAAACGCCTGCAACCGGAATACGCCACGGGCTTTCTGTTGAACAGCAACGAAATCGACAACATGAAACTGGTGGCTGGTCATTTCACGGCGTTCAAGAATCAGGACAACACAACAAGCAAGGGCAACTTTTATGGCTACGGTGCCAACACCGAAGCCGGTGGCATCACGTTTCTGGGCACCGACCTGTTCACAAACAGTCCTGTCGGCGGCGCGTTGTACGCCTCCGAGCTGAGCGACACCTGGCGCCAGTATTACGCCAACCTGCACCTGAAACAGTCCGCCGTGTTCCTCGACGCCAACCTGTACCGCACGCAGGACACCGGCAAGGCACTGGCCGGTGCCATCGACAACACCGCCTACAGCCTCTCGGGCAAATACACCCTTGATGCCCATGCCTTTACCCTGGCCTGGCAACGCATCAATGGCGACACACCGTTCGACTTCGTCGGTGGCGACTCGATTTACCTGGCCAACTCGATCAAGTACGCCGACTTCAACGGCGCCCATGAACGCTCCTGGCAGGCACGCTACGACCTCGACCTCGGCGCTTATGGCATCCCCGGCCTGAGCTTCATGACGCGTTATGTCCGGGGCAGCGACATCGACGGCACCCGTGCGCCCAAGGGTGGGGCCTACAACCCGTTCGACCCGACCATCGGCGAGTACGTACCTCAACAGGGCGATGGCGGGCGGCATTGGGAGCGCGATATCGACCTGCGCTACATCGTGCAGTCAGGTTCCGCGAAAGGTTTGTCACTGCAACTGTCCCATGTGTCTCATCGGGCCAACACCGCTCAGGCGGGCGATGACATCGACAGGGTTTACGTCGTCATCCAGTACCCGCTGACCTTCGGGCACCTGTGATCGACGTCACCGTGGAAATGGCGGAAGGCAGCCGGAGTCGAACCTGCCCGGGAACGGATGCCGTCCCCAACCGGGTTTGAAGCCCGGCCGCGCCACCGGGCGCGATTGCCTTCCTTGAAGTCAGACTGCGGTTTGTTGGGCCAGTGCATTGTCGAGCCGGATATGGCGTCGATCGCCAAAGCGGCGGGTCAGGCCGAGCCGGTCGAAGTATTCAAGAATCTGAATACTGCGCTTGCGCCCCAGGCCCACGGCATCGCGAAATGCGGCGACCTGAATCACCGGGTTTTCGCTGGCCAGTTGCACCAGCATAGCCGCCAATCGGCGCACCAGTGTTTCGGTGTAAAACAGGTCACGGACGATTTGATGCAGCAGTCCCAACCGGGCCATCTTGCGCAGCAGCAGGCGCACGGCAGCCTCGTCATGGCCAGTGGCTTTGGCCAGATCACGCACCCACGGCGGATCGAAACCCGCCTGTTCGAACAACGGCTGCAATTGTTGCCAGAGGGTTTCGTCGTCCTCGCTCAAGCGCACCTGGTGATCGGGTAAATGCAGCCACGGACCGCTGGCCGCCATTGCACCACTGGCCAGTAATTCGTCGAGCAGGCTGATAAAGGTCGACCGTTCCAGCACGCTGCCGGCGAAACGACGCAGGCGATCGCGGTCCGGTCCCATCTGGTCCGGTTCGAGTTGATGAAAGCGTGCGAGGTGTTCCAGCAGCGGCGCTTTCAGCGCTTCCCAACGCACCGCGCTGAACAAAAATGGCCCCTGCCGCGTATCGATGAGACGCACGTCATCGGGCAATTCCCAAGTCTCGCGCGGACGGTTGAACTGACGCTCCAGGCGCAGCGGATCGAGCCCGGTGTCGCTGTTGGCCAGCAGCGCCGGCAGCGCCGCTTCCAGGCTAATGGTAGTGGACAGCGCTTGTAGCTGCGCCAATCGCGCAGGGCTGCGACGATGTCGGGCCGGGGCGAACGGGTCCAGCACTCGGCCACCGCCAAGGGTGCGTTGGGCGCTTTGGTCGCGCAGGATCAAGCGGTCGCCCTTCACCGCCAACACCGGCGCATTGACCAGCAGTTGCGCGAACATCTGCCCGCCCGGTGCCAGGCTGGAACCTTCCAGCAAGGCCACCCGCCCCGTCACGTCCTGAGTGCCGAGATGCACATGCACCGGTTGAAAGTGTTCGAAGCTTCGCGCTTCGCTGGCCAACACGCTCATCTGGACATCCAGACGCTGGGTCGGCGCATGCAGCCATTCGGCCACCAGCCAGTGGCCACGGTGGATCTGCTCCAGGGCCAGACGCTCGGCACTCAGGTTCAGCGCGACGCGCTGCCCGGCCATTGCGTTGTCAGCGGCCTGGTTTTGCGCATGCAGGCCACGTACTCGCACCAGTTTGCCCTGCGGGCTCAACATCAGCGTATCGCCCACCGCCACCTGGCCGGACAACGCCGTACCGGTCACCACGATGCCGGCGCCGGCCACGCTGAAGGCCCGATCAATCGCCAGACGAAAACCGCCGCTGGCGCTGCGTTGAACAACCTCATGCTGTGCCTCCAGCAAAGCCTGACGCAGAGTCTCGATGCCCTCGCCGGTCACACTCGACAGTGCGATTTGCGGCGCGCCTGCATACGGTCCGGGCGCCAGTAATGCTTCGATCTGCTCACGAACAGCCTGCACCCGAGCCGAGTCAACCCGGTCGCACTTGCTGATTGCAATCAGAGCCCGAGGGATGCCCAGCAACTCGACAATCGCCAAGTGTTCACGGGTTTGCGGCATGACGCCGTCATCGGCCGCTACCACCAGCAACACCAGATCAATCCCTTGAGCGCCGGCCAACATGTTGTGGGTGAAGCGCTCATGGCCGGGCACGTCGATAAAACCGGTCAGGGCGGCGCCCGGCTCCAGCGCCGCATAGACATAGCCCAGGTCGATGGTCATGCCGCGTTCGCGTTCTTCGCGGCGACGATCACCGGCCTGCCCGGTCAGTGCCTGCAGCAAGGAAGTCTTGCCGTGATCGATATGCCCCGCCGTGCCGACAATCACCCGTCCCGGCCCTCCTCCTGCAGTTGATCGAATTGCGCCAGCTGATTGAGCTGCGCCAGCCATGCCGCTTCGTCATCGAGTTGACGCACGTCGAGCCACAAGGCGTCATCGTCAATGCGGCCGAGCACCGGAATGGGCAGTTGCCGCAATGCTGCCTCCAGCCCTAGCAACCGTCGCCCACGCAGGCGTTTCGAAACGTTTGGCCGCAGGCATAACGCCGCGCTGGGCAACCGGGCCACGGGTTGGCTGCCGCTGCCGATCATGCCTAACGCCGGAATCGCGCTGACGCTCCAGCCATCGCCCAGCACCTGCGCCAATGACGGTTGCAGGCGTTCGGCCTGGGCGAGGATGTCGGCTTGGGGCCGGGTCAATAGACGCAGACTCGGCAGTCGTTCGGCCAGACGATCGGGATCGCGGTACAGCGCCAAGACGGCTTCGAGGGCCGCCAGGGTCAATTTGTCGACCCGCAGGGCACGCTTGAGCGGATTTTTCTTGATCCTGGCGATCAGGTCTTTGCGGCCGACGATCAATCCGGCCTGAGGCCCGCCGAGCAGTTTGTCGCCGCTGAAGGTGACGATGTCCGCGCCGTCGAGCAACGCCTGGCGCACCGTCGGTTCGGCGGGCAACCCCCAGCGTGTCAGGTCCAGCAGGCTGCCGCTGCCGAGGTCTTCGAGCAAGGGCAGTCCGTGGCGGTGAGCCAGCTGCGCCAATTCCGCCGTCGGCACTCTCGCGGTGAAGCCTTCGATGCTGTAATTGCTCGCGTGTACGCGCATCAGCAGACCACTGCGCGGGCCGATGGCGGCCTCGTAATCGCGAGCATGGGTGCGGTTGGTGGTGCCCACTTCATGCAACCGCACCCCGGCGCGGGCCATGATGTCGGGAATGCGAAACGCGCCGCCGATTTCGATCAGCTCACCTCGGGAAATGATCCCTTCCTTGCGTGCGCCCAGGCTGTTGAGCGTCAGCAACACAGCGGCGGCATTGTTGTTGACCACGGTGACTGCTTCGGCGCCGGTCAGTTCGCGGATCAAGCCTTCGATCAAATCGTCCCGGTCGCCGCGCTTGCCGCTGTGCAGGTCGAATTCCAGATTGAGCGGATAACGGGCGGCCAGTTGCACTGCTTCAATGGCCTCCTCCGGTAACAATGCCCGCCCGAGGTTGGTATGCAGCACCGTACCGGTGAGGTTGAACACCCGGCGGATCTGGCTGCGATGCTGAATCGCCAGACGCTCACCTGCCCTCCCCGCTAATACGTCGGGGGCGATTTCAATGGCGGCGAGTTCACCGTTGTGCACCGGCTCGCGCAAGTCATCGAGCAATTGCCGCAGGCCGGCCAGCAGTGCGTCGTGTCCGTAACGCTCGGCCAGCGGTTGGCAGGCAGGATGGCGTAGCAGGCTGTCGATGGAAGGCAGCCGCAAGGTTTGGCCGGCGAGGGTTGCGGGCATCAGAGGCTCCCGGAAGCGAGTGACCGTCGCGTCTGAGTGTAGCCTCTGGGATCGATAAGCTCAGTCGCCTCCGGGTGCGAGCATCAAGTTGGGCGCTGGCCGCTGGTAACCTTCCTGCTCCAGACGCATGTCCAGCATCAGGCTGGACAGGTCCGCCGACAGGGCTTCGGCTTCGGCGTCGTTTTCCAGGTAGATCAGTTTCAGGTAGCTGTTGCAGCCGGGACAGACCTCCGCCCGCAGCGGTGCCTGATTGGCGGCGTGGCGATCATCCTCGAAGCTGACGTATTCAAGCCCCTTGCTCTGTTCGCAATACACGCATTTGACCCGCACCACATGCCATTCGCAGGCGCACAGCGAGCACACCAGATAACGCAAACCGTTGTATTTGCCGCGATGACGAATCACCCCGGCCATCGCCGGTGAACCGCAGGATGGGCATTGGCTGAGGCTGTCGCCGCGCGTCAGTTCAAGGTTGGGCGTGCTCAGCAGCCAATAACTCCAGGCCACTTGCAGCGCGGCGCCGAGAAACGGCACCAGCGCTGCCGGCAGCATCGAGTACTGGCCGCTGACCAGGGCAATCGCCCACGCCTTGAGCAACCCAGGGTTCGCGCTGCGCAACGTCGCCACGGCGTTTTCTACCGCCGAGTGTGGCAATGGCTGATAGCGCTGCAACAAGGCCTCGAGGTATGGCAGCCAAACGTTTTCGCGCACCAGGCTGTCGGCAGCGAACGGCGGCAAGCCATGTTCTACGCACAATCGCAGGCGTTCGGGGTCGGGCATGGTCGCCACGGGCGGATCGTCCATCAGCTGCTGCTGGACATGACACAACCCCGCGATCAAACGCAGATAGTCCGCCATGGGATGGCCGTCGGCCAAACGTTCCAGGCGCAACGCGCGCAGGGTGAACAGGTTGTTCGGCGGCAGGTACAGAAACGGCGGTGAACTCGCCGCCGCTTCTATTTGCCCGGGCTCGAGGATTGTGGCCAAGGGATCATCCTTTTTTGCTGATCGGTCGCTCAGGCGTCTCGTCACCGGTCACTTCCCGGTACCAGAGCCCATGGTGTTTTCTCGCCCAGGCGCGGCTGACCCGGCCATGCACCATGGCGTCGACCGAACCGCGAATCCAGATACCCGCGTAGACATGGACGATGATGCTCAGCACCAGGATGAATCCCGCCAACGCATGCAGCAGCATCGCCCAGCGGATGCTGGTGATGCCGAAGTACGCACTGAACCAGGCACGCCAGATCACCAATCCGCTGAACAGCAGCACCAGCATGCAGATCAGCAATACCCAGAACAGCAGCTTCTGCCCCGGGTTGTATTTGCCGATCGGCGGCACGCCCTCCTCCTCGTTACGGATCACCAGCCCGACACGCCTGAGCCACAGCCGGTCGTTGGTGATGAAGTAGTTCGCCCGCCAGAAACTGCACACCAGGCCGAGGAACAGCACAAACATCGTCAGGCCCAGGTACGGATGCAGAATGCGCGTCCACGGACCGCCGCCAAACAGGTTGCTGAGCCAGAACAAGCCCGGATGGAACAAGGCCAGCCCCGACAGCGCAGCCATCAGGAACACAATCGCCACTAGCCAGTGGTTGGTGCGCTGGTTGACGGTGTAGCGCACGATCGGTTTGTCGTTCATGGCCTGTCCTCCCCGCCGGGTTTGCTTGGATCGAAGGTGTGCACCGACGGATCGAACTCATGCACGGCAGGGTCGACGGTGGTCGGATGTTCGTCCTCCTCGACCAGTTGTGGCCCGACGCGCACGTAGTGGAAGAACCCGGCCAGCACCGCCGCGCCCATGGCCAACAGCGCCAGGGGTTTGCTCAGGCCTTTCCACAGGTCCACCAGCGGACTGATCGCCGGGTGATCCGGCAACCCGGCGTACAACCTGGGCGTGTCGGCATGGTGCAGCACGTACATCACGTGGGTGCCGCCGACGCCCGCGGGGTCATACAAACCGGCGTTGTCGAAGCCGCGGCTCTTGAGGTCGACGATGCGTTCGGCGGCGTGTTCCTTCATGTCTTCCTTGCTGCCGAACACGATGGCGCCGGTCGGACAGGTTTTCACGCAGGCCGGTTCCAGCCCCACCGCCACCCGGTCCGAACACAGCGTGCATTTATAGGCCTTGTGGTCCTTTTGCGAGATGCGCGGAATGTTGAACGGGCAACCGGTGATGCAATAGCCGCAGCCGATGCAATGGTCCTGATCGAAGTCGACGATGCCGTTGGCGTGCTTGATGATCGCGCCGGGGCTCGGGCATGCCGCCAGGCAGCCGGGCTCGGCGCAGTGCATGCAGCCGTCCTTGCGGATCAACCATTCGAGGTTGCCGGCGTCGGTTTCATGCTCGGTGAAGCGCATCAGGGTCCAGGTGTCTGCGCTGAGGTCGTGCGGGTTGTCGTAGGTGCCCAGGTTGTGACCGACGTCGTCACGTAGCTCGTTCCATTCCGAGCAGGCGACCTGGCAAGCCTTGCAGCCAATGCACTTGGTGGTGTCGATCAGCTTGGCCACTTCCCCTTGGGTACGCACCGAGGGCGGCACGGTGGTGGTGGCCGAACGGGCGATGATGTCTTGGCTGGCCATTTAGATTTTCTCCACGTTGACCAGGAATGACTTGGATTCCGGGGTCTGTGTGTTGCCATCGCCGAGGAACGGCACCAAGGTGTTGGTCAGGTAACCGTGACGGGTGGCGCCGGTGAAACCCCAGTGCAACGGGATACCGATCTGGTGCACCACCTGATTGTTGACCTGCAGCGGACGAATCCGCTTGGTCACCACCGCCACTGCTTCGATATGCCCGCGCTTGGAACTGACCCGCACCCGGTCGCCGGCGGCAATCCCCTTCTCCTTGGCCAGCGCCTCGCCGATTTCGACGAATTGCTCGGGCTGGGTTATGGCGTTGATCGGGCAATGCTTGGTCCAGAAGTGGAAGTGTTCAGTCAGCCGGTAGCTGGTCGCTGCATAAGGAAAGTCCTTGGCCTGGCCCAGGGTGTCCCAGACCGAATCGAAGATCCGCCCGGCCGGGTTGCTGGTCGCCTGTTTGTTGTTGGGGTGCATCGGGTTGATGCCGATGGGCGTCTCGAACGGTTCATAGTGTTCGGGGAATGGCCCTTCGTTCATCTTGTCGAGGGCGAAGAACCGCGCCACGCCTTCGGGGTTCATGATGAACGGGTTCATCCCGGCTTCCGGCGGCACATCGACCTTGTAGTCGGGCACGTCGGTGCCGGTCCAGACCTTGCCGTTCCACCACACCAGCCGCTTTTTCGCATCCCACGGTTTGCCTTGAGGGTCGCAAGAGGCGCGGTTATAGAGAATCCGTCGGTTCGCCGGCCAGGCCCAGGCCCAGCCGAGGTTCTGCTTCATGCCGTAAGGATCACTGTTGTCACGACGGGCCATGTTGTTGCCCTGCTCGGTCCAACTGCCGCAGAAGATCCAGCAACCGGAGGCCGTGCTGCCATCGTCCTTGAGCTGGGCGAAACCGGACAGCTGCTGACCGGCCTTGACCACCGCGCCCGAAGCGTCGGTGACATCGGCGATGGCGTAGCCGTTGAATTCCCGGGCCAGTTCTTCCGGTGTCGGGTCATCCGGTACTTTGTAGGGCCAGTCGAGCTTGAGGATCGGCTCGGCCCAGGCGCCACCATTGGCCTGGTAACGCTGGCGCAGACGCATGAACAGCTCGCTCATGATCTTCACGTCAGTGCGCGCCTGTCCCGGGCCGTCGGCCCCCTTCCAGTGCCATTGCAGCCAGCGGCCGCTGTTGACCAGCGAGCCGTTTTCTTCGGCAAAACAGGTGGTGGGCAGGCGGATGACTTCGGTCTGGATGTCGGCCGTTTGCACATCGTTGTAAGGCCCGACGTTGCGCCAGAACTCCGAGGTCTCGGTGGCCAGCGGGTCCATCACCACCAGCCACTTGAGTTTGGCCAGTGCCTTCATCACCCGGTTCTTGTCCGGCAAGGCGGCAATCGGGTTGAAGCCCTGGCACATGTAGCCGTTGACCTGGCCCTTGCCCATCATGTCGAACATTTTCAGGATGTCGTAGCCGGGAATATCCAGTTTCGGCAGCCAGTCATAGCCCCAGTGATTCTCGGCGGTGGCATTGGCGCCGTACCAGGCTTTCATCAGGCTGACGTGAAACTTGCCGTAGTTCTGCCAGTAGGACATCTGCCCGGGACGCAGCGGTTTGAGTGCGCGTTTGGCGATGTAGGCGTTGTAGTCCTGTTCGGCTTCGGACGGCAGGGTCAGGTAACCGGGCAACAGGTTAGACAGCAAGCCGAGGTCGGTCAGGCCCTGGATGTTGGAGTGCCCACGCAAAGCGTTGACGCCCCCGCCCGGCATGCCGATGTTGCCCAGCAGCAGTTGCACCATGGCCGCGCTGCGGATCATCTGCGAGCCGATCGAGTGCTGGGTCCAGCCCAGGGCATAGAGAATCGTCATGGTCTTGCCCGGTTGCGCACACGTGGCAATCTCTTCCCAGATTTTCTTCATCGCGTCGGTGGGCATGCCACAGACCTGACTGGCCAGCTCCAGGGTGTAGCGGCTGTAATGCTGCTTCATCAATTGATAGACGCAGTGTGGATCCTGCAAGGTCGGGTCGACTTTGGCAAAGCCGTCCTCGCCGATCTCATACCCCCAGCCGGACTTGTCGGTGTAGCTGCGCTTGCTCGCGTCGTAACCGCTGAACAAGCCATCCTCGAAACCGTAGCCGGCCTTGACGATGAACGACACGTCCGTATAGCTCCGCACGTATTCGTGCTGGATCTTGTCTTCGGTCAGCAGGTAATTGATCAGCCCGCCCATGAAGGCGATGTCGGTGCCGGTGCGGATCGGTGCGTAATAGTCCGCCACCGAGGCCGTACGGGTGAAACGCGGGTCGACCACAATCAGCCGCGCCTTGTTGTGGGCTTTGGCTTCGGTCACCCATTTGAAACCGCAAGGGTGCGCTTCTGCTGCGTTGCCGCCCATCACCAGAACCAGATTCGCGTTGGCGATATCGGTCCAGTGGTTGGTCATGGCACCACGGCCATACGTCGGGGCAAGACTTGCCACCGTCGGGCCATGTCAGACACGTGCCTGGTTATCGAACCCCAGCATGCCCAGACTGCGAATGACCTTGTGGGTGATGTAACCCGCTTCGTTGGACGAGGCCGAGGCCGCGAGGAAACCGGTGGTCAGCCAGCGGTTCACCGTTTGCCCCTGGGCGTTCTTCTCGATGAAGTTGGCGTCACGGTCGGCCTTCATCAGGTCGGCGATGCGGTCCAGCGCTTCATCCCAGGAGATCCGCGTCCACTCCTTGGTGCCGGGCTTGCGCACCTGCGGGTATTGCAGACGGCTGGGGCTGTGAATGAAGTCGAGCAGGCCTGCGCCTTTGGGGCAGAGGGTGCCGCGATTGACCGGGTGGTCGGCATCGCCTTCGATGTGAATGATGCTCTGGGCGACATTCTTCGCATTGTCGCCCTGGCTGTACATGATCAAGCCGCAGCCGACCGAGCAGTACGGGCAGGTGTTGCGGGTTTCATGGGTATGGGCGAGCTTGAAATGACGCACTTGTTCGGCGAAGGCTGGCGTCGGGGCCATGCCCAGCGCGCCAAGGGTGGATCCTGCAAGGCCGAGACCAGCGACCTTGAAGAACTGACGACGGTTGAGGTCCATCGTGCACTCCTGATCAGGTGGAAACCCGGTGCGTTGGCCGGGTTTTTCTGGACGATCACAGTGACGGCAACGGAACTACCGCCAATTAGAACTTTAGACAATGTTGTGCTGCGCGGTCTGAAAACCGACCGTCGGCGGCTTGCCGGTCATGCTCTGTTGCACAACTCGCCAGCGGTGAAGGTTGGCGCTTATCATGGCCGCCGGATTACCCCCCTCTGCCTTTTATGAGACTGAGCATGACTTTCGATTTTGATCAGGTGTTCGACCGCCATGGCACCGGCAGTACCAAATGGAGCCGTTACCCGGCCGATGTATTGCCGATGTGGGTCGCCGACATGGACTTCGCCGCACCGCCGGCGATCATTCAGGCTCTGCAAAAACGCCTGGAACACCCGATGCTCGGTTACAGCGTGGCCCAGGATGACTTGCGTGACGCCATCGTCGCCGACCTGTGGGACAAGTACGCTTGGCGTGTGCAGCCCCAGGAACTGGTGTTCCTGCCGGGTATCGAATCAGGCTTCAACATGGCCCTGCATGCACTGGTTCAGCCGCAACAAAACGTGGTCGTGCAAACACCCAACTACCCGCCGCTGCGCCATGCGCCGGGCCACTGGCAGCTGAACAAGGTCGAACTGGACTTCAACGCGCTGGCCGATGGCACGTACGCCACGCCACTCGATGCCTTGCGCCAGGCACTGCAAGGAGGCGGCGCGCTGTTGCTGAGCAACCCACATAACCCGCTGGGCAAGGTCTTCCCCCGGGAAGAACTGCAAGCGGTTGCCGACATCTGCCTGGAACAGGATGCCTGGATCATCTCCGACGAGATCCACTCCGAGCTGTGCTTCGACGGGCGCGTGCACATTCCGACCGCCTCGCTCAGCCCGCAGATCGCTAAGCGCACCATCACTCTGATGTCAGCCAGCAAGGCCTACAACATCGCTGGCCTGAAGACTGCGTTCATGATCATTCAAGACGCAGCGCTGCTCCATCGCGTCAACCATGCCCGCTGCGGCATGGTCGACAGCGTCAACCCGCTGGGCCTGGAAGCCACCCGCGTCGCCTACAGCGAAGGCCGCCCCTGGCTGACCGAACTCATGGCCTACCTGCAAAGCAATCGGGACTATCTGGTGGAGGCAGTTCGCACGCGGCTGCCGGGTGTGACCATGAGCGTTCCTCAGGGCACCTATCTGGCGTGGCTTGATTGCACAGCACTGGGGCTGGACAACCCGCAGCAGTTCTTCCTCGAACAAGCCAAAGTCGGGCTGAGCGCCGGGCTGGATTTCGGCGATCACGCCCAGCAATTCGTGCGCCTGAACTTCGGCTGCCCACGGGCGTTGCTGGAAGAAGGGATTGCGCGGATGGAGCGTAGTTTGCGTAACCGCAAGGCCTGACTCTACTCGGGCTCGCTCCCACAAGGGGGTTTGTGTGCCTTCTCGACCGCCCACCAACGCGGCAGTAATTGCTTGACCTTACTCTCGCCAAACCGGTCGTCGATCAGCATCACCACCCCTTGATCCTCCCGCGTACGGATCACCCTTCCTGCCGCCTGCACCACTTTCTGCACACCTGGAAACAGGTAGGTGTAGTCATAACCGGCACCGAAAATCGCCGCCATGCGCTGTTTCAGTTGCTCGTTGACCGGATTGAGTTGCGCGAGCCCCAGGGTGGCGATGAAGGCGCCAATCAATCGGGCGCCGGGCAAATCGATGCCTTCACCGAACGCGCCACCCAGCACTGCAAACCCGATGCCCTGCCCGTCGGCGGTGAACTGGTCGAGAAAGTCCTGACGCTGCGCTTCCCCCATACCCCGGGACTGCGACCACAGCGTGATCTGCGGATACCGCTCGGCCAGCAGCTGCGCCACTTGCTGCAAATAATCGAAACTGCTGAAAAACGCCAGGTAGTTGCCGGGGCGTTGGCTGAACTGTTTGGCGATCAGCTCGACGATGGGCGCAAGGGACGCTTGACGGTGGACGAACCGCGTGGAGATCTGGCTGACGATGTGCACTTGCAGCTGATCGGCGTGAAATGGCGATTCCACATCGATCCAAACCGTGTTCGCCGGGGTGCCCAGCAGGTCGGCGTAGTAATGCCGAGGGCTCAAGGTCGCGGAAAACAGCACCGTGCTGCGCGCTGCGGTCAGGCGCGGGCGGATGAAACCGGCGGGTACCACATTGCGCAGGCACAGCTGCGACAGATTGCGCTTGCGCTCGAGGTCACGCTTGCTGATGTCGAACAGGAAATGCTCGTCGAACAGTTCAGCCACGCGGCCGAATTGCAGCATGTCGAAGTAAAAATTCTGCAACCCGCTGTTCAGGCCCTGAGGGTGTTCATTCAGGTAGTCGCCGATGCTCGCGCAACACAAGGACAAGGCCTGAAGCAGTTTTTCCGGGGCTTTGTCGTAGGCCTGATAGGGGCCGAGTTGCTGATCGTGCAAGGCATTCCATTCACGATTGACTCGCTGCAAGGATCTCTTTAACGACTCGGGCGCGGTTTTTCGTACGCCGTTCAAAGTCGCCTGGTCGAGACTGGCGCTGTACATCTGCCGGCCGCGCTCCACCAGGTTGTGGGCCTCGTCCACCAGCACCGCGACGTTCCAGTTATTGGCCTGGGCCAGCCCGAACAGCAACGCGCTGAAGTCGAAGTAGTAGTTGTAGTCGGCGACCACCACGTCCGCCCAGCGGGCCATTTCCTGGCTTAAGTAATAAGGACAAACCTCGTGCTGCAGGGCAACCTCACGCAAGGCACTCTGGTTCAACAGGCTCAATTGACTGGCGGCCTGACGCGCGTCCGGCAGACGATCATAAAAACCCTGCGCCAACGGGCAGGATTCGCCATGACAGGCCTTGTCCGGGTGCTCGCAAGCCTTGTCCCGGGCGATCATCTCGAGGACTCGCAACGGCTGCGCATCGGCGCTGTCGAGGATCACCTGAGCGGCGTCCAGCGCCAATTTGCGCCCCGGGGTTTTCGCCGTGAGGAAAAACACCTTGTCCAGTTGCTGCGGCGCCAGGGCCTTGAGCATCGGGAACAGCGTGCCAATCGTCTTGCCGATACCGGTCGGCGCCTGGGCCATCAGACAGCGGCCGGTGCTGACCGCCTTGAACACCGATTCGGCCAGATGCCGTTGGCCGGGGCGAAAATCGGCATGGGGAAAGCTCAGCTGTTGAGCCGCCAGATTGCGCCCTTCGCGATGGGCCATTTCCTGCTCGGCCCAGTGCAGGAACAACCCGCAGTGGTGCTCGAAGAACAGCTGCAAGTCGGCGGCGCTGAAGGTCTCGACCAGACAGGTTTCCTTCTCGCTGACGATGTCGAAGTACACCAGCGCCAGGTCGATCTGCGCCAAATCCAGTTTCTGACACATCAACCAGCCATAGACTTTCGCCTGCGCCCAGTGCAACTGCCGGTGGTTGGCCGGTTGCTTGCTCAGGTCGCCCCGATAGGTTTTGATTTCTTCGAGGCAGTTTTGCCCCGGATCGTAGCCGTCCGCCCGGCCTTTCACGGTCAAGGTTCGATACTGGCCTTCGAGCGCGACCTCGTTCTGGTAACCCTCGCTGCGTCGTGACGCCACGGTGCGATGGCCGACAATGCCTTCCAGCGCGGTTGGCGACGGGGTGAAGCGCAGGTCGAGGTCGCCGACCTTGGCGGTGAATTCACACAACGCCCGCACCGCGATGCTGTAGCTCAAGCGCCCTGCTCCACCCATTGCACGTAGCAAACGGCAATCGGCATCTGGTGCTCGTGACAGAACTCCAGCCACCGCAATTGGTTGTCTTGCAGGCGATCGCCGGGGCCTTTGACTTCGATCATTCGGTAGGTCTTGTGTTGCGGCCAGAACTGGATCAAGTCCGGCATGCCGGCGCGGTTGGCCTTGATGTCGAGCAGCAGTCGATTGAACCAGTGCTTGAGGTGTTCGGCGGGCAGACAGTCGAGCGCCTGCTCCAGCAGTTCCTCGCTCAGCGCGCCCCAGAATACGAACGGCGACTGCACGCCCCACTTGGCGCTGTAACGCTCGCGGATGGTCTGGGCGTAACGCCCGTCATCGAGTTCGGCAAGACAAGCCTGGAACAAATCCGCGCGCCTAGCATGAAAGTCTTCGTTGTGCAGGTCCACCGGGCCGCGCTGGAATGGGTGAAAAAACGCCCCCGGCAACGGGGCGAAGATCGCCGGCCAGCACAGCAACCCGAACAGCGAGTTGATCAGGCTGTTCTCGACGTAATGCACCGGTGCCGACTCGTCCGCCAGATGCGCCTGAACGTAATACTCCACCGACAATGCCGGGTCGTGCCTGGGCAATTGCAGGTCCAGACGCTGCATGGCCCGCGGGGCTGGCCGCTTGATCGGCGGCCCGCCCAGTTTGCGCCGCAGCCTGGGCAACACACGCAATAAATGCTGATGTTCGGTGGCGCTTTCCGGGGTTTGCTCGGCGTGGCTCGCCAAATCCATGGCCAGTTGAAATTCACCACAGCGCTCCAGCACGCGAATCAGCCGCAGGCGTGCGCCGGGATAGGCGCAATCGCGGTAGAGGCCCAGGGCGGTGGAAAAATCCGCCATGCGTTCGCAGTGCTGAGCGATCTGGAACAGCAGCTTGGCCCGACGTCTTTGCAGCCAGGGGTTGGCGAGTTCCAGCCTGTTGATCTGCTCGACAACCACCGCCACCTCTTCACCGGCCTCAAAATGCTGCTGACAGCTGTGCAGGAACAGGCAGGCGTCGACGTCTTCGCGACTGCGCAAGCCTCGGGACTCGGCGCAAAACTCGACTTTCTCGTAGGTGTAGATGCCCAGGTCAGCCAGAACGAATTCCGACCAATCCTGGTAAAGATTGCCGAAGAACATCAGGCGCAACCGATCGCACAGGCCCATGACGGTCAGGCTGAACAGCCGGTCATCCAGTGCCGGGCACCACTGGGCAAAACTTTGCTCTTCAGGAAACTGCTCGCTCAGGGCCGGCAGCCAATCGCTCTTTTTGCCTTTCGGTTGATCGATGGCATCGCCAAAACACTGGAGAATCTCGGCCTTGAGCAGCACCTCGAACACCTCCTCGACAGGCAGCGGCAACTGCTCGTCGATCCAGCCCAGGGCCAGGAGCGGCGCGGCGGCGCTGGCGATGTCGCCGATTTCGACGTAACTCAGTTTGCCGACCCTGAAATGCACGCCTTTGCGCATCACCAATCTGACCAACAAAGCCTGGGACTCGCGGGGCAGTCGATTGAAGTCGCGGATGAAGTCCTGCTCTTCGATGCTGAGTACATCGGCATAACGATGCTCAAGCCAATCAAGCACTTGCATGAAGTTGTTCAAGTAATAGAACGGGTCATCGAGCGGATTTACAATCACGGGCAATCGGGCCATGGCAAGCGAATACTGGTTATGCGTACAGATACCAGCTATGCCCCACCCGGTGCAAACGGAAAAGGATAAGTGGCGACGCTATCGGGCAATTTTCGGGTGACCATCGAACTTTCTGCCATTCCATCGCACCAACCGCGTTAGAAGCACAGTGAGGATTGATCTCGAATGAGGCGTTCACATTGTTTTTATTGAGTGATGGAGGTGTGTATGAATATCAAGACTCTGGGTTTGCCCCTGGTGGTAGCGGCCTTTCTGGCCCTGACCGGTTGCTCGACGCCAACAGTCGTGACCCTGCAGAACGGCACCCAGTATTTGACCAAGGACATGCCGAACACCAAGGGCAAGGATGGCTTCTTCGAGTTCGAAGATATTTCCGGGGCGAAAGTGAAAGTCCGCGCCGATGACGTGGCCACGATTCGCAAGGAAGACTGATCCCTTGCGTTCGGCCGTAGCAGCTGTCGAGCCTGCGAGGCTGCGATCGGCGACGAAGTCGTCGTAAATCCTGCCCACGGTTTAGCTGAAACACCGCAGTGCCTGATTTCACGACTGCTGCGCAGCCGAACGCAGTCTCGCAGGCTCGACAGCTGCTACACAAGGAGTGCGTCGCAGGCTTTAAAGCGCTTGCGCGATCGCCTTGCCGACCTCCTGAGTCGAGCCCTGCCCGCCCAGGTCCGGGGTGATCGGTCCCTCGGCAATCACCCGTTCGATCGCCTGCAGAATCCCGTCGTGCGCAGCGCGATAGCGCTCATCGCCGTTGCCCAGAAAATCCAGCATTAACGCGCCGGACCAGATCATCGCGATCGGGTTGGCAATGTTGCGCCCGTAGATGTCCGGGGCCGAACCGTGCACCGGTTCGAACAGCGATGGAAAACGCCGCTCGGGATCGAGGTTGGCCGATGGTGCAATGCCAATGGTGCCGGCACAGGCAGGTCCCAGGTCGGACAGGATGTCGCCGAACAGGTTCGACGCCACCACCACATCGAACCGGTCCGGTTGCAGTACAAAACGCGCGCACAGGATGTCGATGTGCTGTTTGTCCCAAGTGATGTCCGGGTACTGCGCGGCCATCAATGCCGTGCGTTCGTCCCAGTACGGCATGCTGATGGATATCCCGTTGGACTTGGTTGCCGCCGTCAGGCGTTTGCGCGGTCGGGTCTGGGCCAGGTCGAAGGCGAACTTGAGAATCCGGTCCACGCCGCGTCGGGTGAACACCGACTCTTGCAGCACGAACTCATGTTCGGTGCCTTCGAACATCTTGCCGCCGACCGAGGAATACTCGCCCTCGGTGTTCTCGCGGATCACTACGAAATCGATGTCCCCTGGTTTGCGCCCGGCCAGCGGGCACGGCACGCCAGGAAACAGACGTACCGGGCGAATGTTCACGTATTGGTCGAAGTCGCGACGAAACTTCAGCAGTGAGCCCCACAAAGAAATGTGGTCCGGCACCTTGTCCGGCCAGCCGACGGCGCCAAAGTAGATCGCATCGAACCCCTTGAGCTGGTCGAACCAATCGTCGGGCATCATTTGCCCGTGTTCCAGGTAGTAATCGCAGTGAGCCCAGTCGAGCACTTCGATGCTCAGCTCCAACTGCCACTTCTTCGCGGCTTGCTCCAGTACCCGCAACCCTTCCGGCAGGACTTCCTTGCCGATGCCATCGCCGGCAATCGCGGCGATTCTGAATGGTTTACTCATCAATCATGCCTCGCAAAATGGCTGTGCAATCGTTGCCGGGTTACAGCCCACCGATATGGAAGGCTTTGACTTCTAGGTATTCATCCAGCCCGTACTTGCTGCCTTCACGACCCAGCCCAGACTGCTTGATGCCGCCGAACGGCGCGACTTCCATGGAAATGAGCCCGGTGTTGAGGCCGACCATGCCGAACTCCAGCGCCTCGCCGAACCGCCAGGAACGGCGTAAATCCTGAGTGAAATAGTAGGCCCCCAGACCAAAAGGCGTGGCATTGGCCAAGGCCAGCGCTTCGGCCTCAGAGGTAAACCGCATCAACGGCGCCACCGGGCCGAAGGTTTCTTCGTTGGCCAGCAGCATGCCGGCGTGGGTGTCGCCAAGGACGGTCGGCTGAACGAACTGGTTGTCGCCTTCAGGAATGCCGCCACAGAGCAAACGCGCACCCTGGCTCAGGGCATCGTCGATGTGCCGCGCGACCTTGCTCACCGCCGCCGGGTTGATCAGCGGGCCGATGGTCACGTCGGCGTCCAGACCATTGCCGACCTTGAGTTTGCCCACCTCCTCCACCAGTCGCTGGGCGAAGCGTTCGTAGATGCCATCCTGCACCAGAATGCGGTTGGCACAGACGCAGGTCTGCCCGGCGTTGCGGAATTTGCTGAGCATGATCCCGGTTACCGCCTGCTCCAGGTCGGCATCGTCGAACACAATGAACGGCGCGTTGCCGCCCAGTTCCAGGCTCAAGCGCTTGATGTGTTCGGCACTCTGGCGCATCAGCAGTCGACCGACCGCAGTGGAGCCGGTGAAGGAGATCTTGCGCACCGTTGGGTTGCCGGTCAGTTCTTCGCCGATGCCAGCGGGCATGCCGGTCAGCACGTTGAACACCCCGGCCGGAATGCCGACGCGTTCGGCGAGTACCGCCAGGGCCAGGGCCGACAGCGGGGTCAGGTCCGAGGGTTTGACGATGATCGGGCACCCGGCGGCCAGGGCCGGCGCGCACTTGCGGGTGATCATCGCGTTGGGGAAATTCCAGGGGGTGATCGCGGCACACACGCCGACCGGTTGCTTGAGGGTCAACAGGCGGCGGTCGCCGCTGGGGGCCGGCATGGTTTCGCCATAAACCCGGCGGGCCTCTTCGGCGAACCATTTGACGAACCCGGCACCGTAGCGGATTTCACCCTTGGCTTCGTTCAGCGGTTTGCCCTGCTCGCAGGTCATGATCAAGGCGAGGTCGTCGAGGTTGTCGATCATCGCCTGGTACCAGCGCTCCAACAGCGCCGCCCGTTCTGCCGCAGGCCGTGCGCGCCACGCCGGCCAGGCCCGCTCGGCGGCTTCGATGGCGCGTCGGGTTTCTGCGCCCTGCATGGCCGGCACCCGGGCAAGCAACTGGCCGGTGGCCGGGTCGATGACGTCCAGGGTCGCGGCGTTATCGGCGCCGATCCACTGCCCGTCCACATAAGCGAGTTCTGCCAGAAGGCTGGGGTCTTTCAAACGATTCTTGAGCATGGTCGAGTCCTGATCCGAGACATTTCCAGTCTAGGGAGGTGCCACGGATAAGGATGCTGAAAGCGTTTGATGGGCAGTGTTGGATGCTGAAATTCGCGGTGGGACGGCAGGCTCTACCGGCAAGCAGAAATCAAAAGATCTTGACGATCTCAAAGTTTCAGGGAGCCCAGCAATCCCTCCAGAAACCGCTCCCCAGCCTGCATCTGGCTGATCTCGATGAACTCGTCCGGCTTGTGCGCCTGTTCGATCGAACCCGGGCCGCAGACTACTACCGGTACATCCAGACGCTGCTTGAACAACCCGCCCTCGGTGCCGAACGAGACTTTGGCGGTGCCGGTGTCCGGCGCGGCGAAGTTTTTCAGGAAGCGCACCGCTTCAACGCTCGGGTGGGTATCGAGGCCCGGATAGACGTTGAGGGTTTCGATCTCGATGTCTGCCACGCTGGACAGCTTTTTCGCCTCGCGCACGATCACTTCTGCACGCTCGCGCATCTGCTCCAGGAACTGATCCAGATCGTCCGCCGGCAAGTTACGTACCTCGAAATCCAGGGTGCACAGGTTCGGCACGATGTTCAGCGCCTTGCCGCCGACAATCTGCCCGACGTGCACGGTGCTGTAAGGCACGTCGTAATCGGCATCCTGCGCACCCTGCTCTTGCAGTTGCTGCTGGCTCTGGCGCAGAGCCGCGATGAAATCGCAGGCCACGTGAATCGCATTGACCGAACGCGGCGCCAACGAGGAATGCGCTTCCAGGCCACGGCAGTAAGTGCGGTAAGACCCCTTGCCCTTGTGCCCCAGCACGAACTGCATGTTGGTCGGCTCACCGATCAGGCACAAAAACGGCCGCACTGGCGCCAGGTGCAGCACGTCGAGTAAACGTCGTACACCGACGCAGCCGGTTTCTTCGTCATGGGACAAGGCGATTTGCAGCGGTCGGCTCAACGAATGGTCGGCGGCATCGAGCATGGCGTCGATGGCCAACGCGATAAACCCCTTCATGTCGCAACTGCCGCGCCCGTAAATCCGCCCGTCCTGCACCGTCGCCTCAAACGCCGGCAAGGTCCAGGCCTGGCCTGCCGCCGGCACTACGTCGGTGTGGCCGGACAACAGAATGCCTGGTAACTCTTTAGGGCCGGTGCTGGCGAACAGGTTGGCCTTTTTACCCGTTTCGTCCTTGACGATCAGTGACTCGATGCCCTTGGTCAGCAGCAAGTCGCGTACGTACTCGATCAGGGCCATGTTCGACTCCGAAGACACGGTGTCGAAGGCCATCAAGCGTTTGAGAATATCCAGTACACGGGGTTTCATGAGGCCCTGCTCCTTTGCTCGGTTGTCCGTTGCTCGGCTGAAGAGGTGAACCGGCGGATCGAGAACGGCTCAATCGAAGTGCTGGTGCTGCCGGTGCTGATGAGTTCGGCCATCACGTCGCCGACGCCTGGGCCGAGCTGGAAGCCATGACCGCAGAAGCCGAACGCATAGTACAAACCGTCAACGTTGCCGCTGGGGCCCATCACCGGCAGGGAATCGGGCAAGTAGCCTTCAATGCCGCTCCACACGCGGATGATGTTCAGGTTGCCGACGCCCGGCAGCAGGCGACGCATCTGGTCCATCTGATTGAGAATGCTGCGCGGCTCGACATAGGCGCGGCGGTTGAGCATGTCCGGTTTGCTGCGGTAGCCGCCACCGATGATGATGTTGCCGCGCGGGATCTGGCGGAAGTAGATCACTTCTTCGGGGATCTTGGTGTACACGCCGATCACCGTTGGCAAGGCGTACGGCACCGGTTCGGTCACGGCCATTTGTGGGCCGTTGGTATCCAGCGGCACCGGTTCGCCGAACTGCGCCGAGAGTTTCTGGCCCCAGGCGCCGGCGGTGATCAACAAGCGCTCGGCGCTGAACTGGCGACCGTCGGTGGTAGTCACCGTGAACTCGCCGGCAATTTTCTGCACCTCGGCGACTTCAGTCTGTTCCTCGATCCGCGCCCCGAGGCGGCGGGCAGCCCGGGCAAACGCCGGCGCGGCCAGACGCGGGTTGGCGTGGCCATCGTGGGGCGCATAGGAACCGCCCTTCACGTCCGGTCCGAGGAACGGAAAACGTTCGTGCAGCTCGGCGCCACGATAGATTTTCAAATCCAGCTGCGCCGCCTCGGGTGCTGCCGCATAGGCTTCCAGTTCGGGAATTTCATCCTCGCGGTAACACACGCGCATGTGCCCGCTGGCGATGAACTCGAGGTCGTCGTCGATCAGCTCTGGCAAGCGTTTCCACAGCGCCCAGGAACGGTTGGCCAATTCCAGTTGACCGAGGAAGCGTCCCTGACGCCGGACGTTGCCGAAATTGACGCCGCTGGCGTACTGACCAATCTGGTCGCGCTCCAGCAGAATCACCGACTGCCCGCGCTGGCGCAGGAAAAACGCCGCCGCCGAGCCCATCAGGCCGCCGCCGACAATCACTACATCGGCTTTGTGTAGTGTCATGGCGACACCTCCTCGGTGAGCATCGAAAGGGGTTTGACCGGCGCCTGTCCACGCTGCCGACCGACCTGTTGCACACTGACGCCTGCCGCCGCCGCGATCACTTCGGCCCCGGCCTGGGAGCAATAACGCCCCTGGCAGCGGCCCATGCCGACCCGGCTGAAGGCCTTGGCCCGATTGACTTCACAGGCCCCCTTCTCGCTCACGGTACGGCGCAACTCGCCGGCGCTGATCATCTCGCAGCGACAGACGATGGCTGAGTCCGGCAAGGCTTTGGCTTGCGCCGCCGGCCAGGGAAACGCCTGGGCCAGGCCGAGGCGAAACTCATCCATCACCGCCAGCGCGTGCCGTTGTTCGTCGCGCAAACCGGCGTTCACCGGTTGCTGCAGATCTTCCATCAACGCCATCGCCACCAAGCGCCCGGCATGTTCGGCGGCATCGGCACCGCGAATCTTCGAGCCGTCCCCGGCGGCATACACACCGTTGACCGAGGTGCGGCCCTCTTCATCGACGGCCAGCCACCACTGGCTGGAGGCCTCATCGAAGCGCATGCGACAACCGGCCAGATCGGCCAGTTGGGTTTCCGGGCGCAAGTGATAACCCAGGGCCACGGCGTCGCAATCGACCGTCAGGGTTTCGCCTTTCGCCGTGCTGATCCGTACACCACTGACCCCACTGGCGGCGTCACCCAGCACTTGCAGAGGGTTGATCCCCAAGTGCACCGGGATTTTTGCCCGGTACAACTGCGCCAGTAGTTTCAATCCGGTGAACAGCACGCCAGGCCGAGCCAGCAATTTCGGCAAGGCGCCCATGCGTTTGATCAACGGCGAAGTGTCGAGCACCGCCGCCACATTGGCGCCTGCTTTGACGTATTGGCTGGCGACCAGATACAGCAACGGCCCGCTGCCCATGAACACCACGCGGTGGCCGATGGAAACCGCCTGGGACTTGAGCGCGATTTGCGCCCCGCCAAGGCTGTAGGTGCCTGCCAACTGCCAGCCTTCGATCGGCATCAAGCGGTCGGTGGCACCGGTGCAGAGGATCAGCGCATCGTAATCCACCGTCGAGTGCTTGCCCTGGCTGACGCAGCACAATTGCCCCGGCGTCAGGTTCCACACCAGCGTGTCGGGGCGGTAGTCGATTTGCCCGCGCAATCGGTCGAAACTCTGGTGCAGATTCTTGGCCTTGGCCGCTTCGGTGCCATACAGGGTGGCGTAGTCCCGGGTAAAACCTTCGGGTTGGCGCCGGTAGATCTGCCCGCCATCCCGGCGATTCTCATCGATCAGGATCGGTTTCAAGCCAGCCGCCAGCAGCGTTTCGGCACAGCGGATGCCGGCCGGTCCGGCGCCGACAATAACCACTCGTTGAGCGCTCAGCCGTGCAGTGGCCATATTGCCTCCGGTTGTGTGGTGACGATGTCCAGCCCTTCGCGGACTTCGTTGGAACAGGCGCGCAAACGCTCGCCACTGCGGGTCCAGACCCAACAATCCTGGCAGGCGCCCATCAGGCAGAAACCGGCGCGGCGGCCCGAGTCGAATTCCGATTGGCGCAGCGCCGAGCCCTGGGTCAGCAACGCGACCATTAATGTGTCGCCCTGCAACGCCTCAATGGGCGAACCGTCCACCGTCAGCTTGACGGTCGGCCGGCCCTGCTCGGCCAGCCTCACAAAACGCCCTTTCATGCATAAGCTCCCAGGCTCATGGTGGATAAACCCTGCTGTGTTTTCAGCAACTCGGCACTGTCGTGATGACAAAGAATTTCGCTACCGCCGTCGATGATCCGCCGGTTCGGCGCGGTGCGATTGCACAGACCGTCGACCCGCACCGGGCAGCGACTGAGAAAGGTGCACAGCTCTGGCACATTGGCCTTGGCGCCAATCGGCGGCAGCGTGCCGCAGGTGGTGCCGCAGTTTTCCAGCCAGCCCTGACGCAGTTCCGGCACCGAATGGATCAACAGGTCGGTGTAAGGATGGAACGGTGCCTGGGCAAACGACTGCCGGCTGCCGGCCTGAACCTTGTGGCCGCTGTACATCACCACAATGTCGTCGCACAGCGCGCGCACCGTGGAAATGTCATGGCTGATGAACAGGTAGGACACGCCCAGTTGCTGACGCAGGTCGCGCAGCAGTTCGAGAATCGCCGCGCCGACCACGGTGTCCAGCGCCGAGGTCACCTCGTCGCAGAGGATCAGGTCCGGTTTGGCTGCCAGGGCTCGGGCCAGGTTGACCCGCTGCTTTTGCCCGCCGGAGAGTTCATTCGGACGGCGTTCGGCCATGGCGCGCGGCAAGCGCACCAGGTCCAGCAGTTCGCCGATACGCTCGCGCAGCGCGGCGCCCTTGAGGCCAAAGTACATTTTCAGCGGACGGCTCAGAATAGTGCTGACACTGTGCATCGGGTTGAGCGCAGTGTCGGCATTCTGGAACACCATCTGAATCCGGCGGAACTGTTCATCGGTGCGCTCGGACAGGCTACCACCCAGTGGCTGGCCATCGAAGGTCAGGCCGCCCAAGGCCGGCGTCAGCAACCCGGCCACCACCCGCGCCAGGGTCGACTTGCCGGAGCCCGACTCACCGATCACACCAATGGCCTGGCCCCGGCGCACGGTCAGGTCGATATCTTCCAGCACGCGAATCGACGGCATGCCTTGCAGGTTCTTGTTGCCGTAACCGGCGGTCAGCCCCTGGATGGTTAGCAGCGGTGTTTCTTCAGCGATGCCGCAAGGTGGGTGGATCGTCGTGTCCGGGCGGGCCGCCAGCAGCAGGCTGCGGGTGTATTCGTGGGCCGGGGCCTTGAGCAGCGGCGCGGTGGCGCTCTGCTCGAAAATCTGTCCGCCGTTGAGCACCACAATCTGATCGGCCATTTGCGCTACGACCGCCAAATCATGGGATACATAGACCGCCGTCGCGCCTCGCTCGCGCACCACCCGTTTGAAAGCGCGCAGCACGTCGATCTGCGTCGTCACGTCGAGGGCGGTGGTCGGCTCGTCGAGCACCACCAGCAGCGGATCGCTGATCAGCGCCATGGCCGCCATCACCCGTTGCAACTGCCCGCCGGATACTTGGTGCGGGTAACGCTGACCAATGTGATCGGGATCCGGCAAGGCCAGATCGCGGAACAGTTCGATGGCTTTGGCTTCCAGCACGGCCCGGCTACCCAGGCCGTGAATCAATGCGCCCTCCACCACTTGATCGATCAGTTTTTTCGCCGGGTTGAACGCAGCGGCGGCGCTCTGGGCAATGTACGACACCCGATTGCCGCGCAGGCCTTGCAGTTCGCTTTCGCTCAACGCCAGCATGTCGTGTTCGCCGACTTGCACCACGCCGGACGCCAATCGACAACCGCGTCGGGCATAGCCGAGCAACGCCAGCGCTATGGTGGTCTTGCCGGAGCCGGACTCACCGATCAACGCCAGCACTTCACCTTTGGCCAGGGAGAAGCTCACGCCTTTCACGATCTCCACCTCGCCACGCTCGCCGCAAGCGACCACGCGCAGGTCTTCGACTCGAATCAAATCACTCATTTCAATGACCTCCCGTACGTCGACTACGCCGTGACGACAATCGGTCGATGAACAGATTCACGCCGATGGTCAGGGTACCGATGGCCAGCGCCGGAATCACGATGGCCGGCGCGCCCTGATTGAGGCCGCCGATGTTCTCGCGCACCAGGGAGCCCAGGTCGGCGTCCGGCGGTTGTACGCCGAGGCCGAGGAAGCTCATGCCACTGAGCAGCAGCACGATGAAGCCGAAGCGCAGCCCCAGATCGGTCAGCACCGGGTTGAGCATGTTCGGCAGGATTTCCACGCAGGCGATGTACAACCGACGCTCGCCACGGGTGCGGGCCACTTGCACGTACTCCAGCGCTTCGATGTTCACCGCCATGCTGCGGGCGATGCGGAACGCGCCTGGGGTGAAGCTCAAGACTGCGGTGCAGATCAGCAACAGCACCGAAGAACCGAACGCCGAGACCATGATCAACGCCAGCATCTTGCTCGGGATGGATATAAAGGCATCCATCAAACGGCTGATCACTTCGTCCAGCCATTTCGGCGACACCACCGACAGCAGCGCACATCCGGTCCCCAGCGTGCTGGCCAACACCGCTGAAATCAGCGCCAGGCCCACGGTGAACCGCGCGCCGACGAGAATGCGGCTGAGCATGTCGCGGCCCAGGTAATCGGTGCCCAACGGGTAAGCCACGCTGAGGCTGTCGAACACGTTATCGGAGACCACTTCACCCACCGGGTGCGGCGCCAGCCACGGACCGAAGATCGCCACCAGCAGCCAGATCACACACATCGCCGCCCCGACCAGGCCAAGCCACGACGGTCCATGGGCGACCTTGCCCAATGCCAGCTCGGGCCCTGCAGGCGCCGATTTCGCCATGAGATCGTTCATTGGTTTCTCAGCCTCGGATTGGAAAGAATCGCGCACAGGTCGGCAATCAGCACCAACCCCAGGTACGCCGTACAAAACAGCATGGTGCAGGCCTGAACCAGCGCCATGTCACGGTTGGTCACGGCATCGACCATCAGGCTGGCGATGCCGGGGTAGTTGAAGATCGTCTCGACGATCACCACCCCGCCCAGCAGGTACGACAGGCTCAGGGCGATGGCATTGGCAATCGGCCCGATGGCGTTGGGCAAGGCATGGCGCAACACGATCCGCACCGGGCTCACGCCCTTGAGCCGGGCCATTTCCACATAGGCGCTGTCGAGCTGATCGATCACCGCCGCCCGGGTCATGCGCGCCATTTGCGCGACAATCACGCAGCACAGGGTCATCACCGGCAAGGCGTAGGTGCGCATGAATTGCCAGGGTGAGGTGATGTCGCTGGCATAGGACAGCGCCGACAGCCAGCCCAGGTTCACCGCAAAGATCAGCACCGCCAGGGTCGCCACCAGAAACTCCGGCACGGCGACCAGGGCCAGGGTGATGAAGCTGAGGACACTGTCCATGCGCCCGCCCCGGCCCATGGCCGAGCCGATGCCGATGATCAGCGCCACCGGCACCGACACCAGCGCCGTGACGGCCGCCAGCATCAGTGTGTTGGGCACCCGCCCGGCCATCAGCTCGCTGACCGGCAAGGCATTGGACACCGATTGCCCCATGTCGCCGCTCAGCAGGTTCATCAACCAATGCAGGTAACGCACCACACCGGGTTGATCCAGCCCCAGTTTCAGGCGCAAGGCCGCCACCTGTTCCGGCGTGGCGAATTGCCCGAGTGCCTGTTGCGCCGCGTCCCCCGGCAATACCGCCGTGATCGCAAACACGACCATGGACACGATCAACAAAGTCACGATCGCCGCGCCCAGGCGCCGGCCGATCAACCACAGTGTGTTGCTGTTCATCGCCCTACCCTCATGCAATAGCCCCGCTTACGCCCGTGTGCGGCCGATCAGGCATCGAGCCAGACCTGTTCGGCGAACATGTAGCCCATGAAACCGCCGAGGGGGTTGCTGCCGTAGCCCTTGATGCGCTGGTCGACGCCGTCGATGTTGCTGATGAACACCGGCACGCCGATGCCACTGTGTTCATGCACCAGGGCCTGCATATCGGCGTACATCTTGCTGCGCTTGGCGTCGTCGGTTTCACCGCGGGCGAGCATCAGCAGTTGGTCGAACTGATCGTTCTTCCAGCCCGACTCGTTCCATGGCGCGCTGGACTGGAAGAACTGCGAGAACATCACGTCGGCGTTCGGCCGAGGGTTGATGTTGCCGAAGCTCAGCGGGTGCTTCATCCAGTGGTTGGACCAGTAGCCATCGCTGGGCAGGCGATTGACGTCGAGCTTGAGCCCGGCCTGTTTCGCCGATTGCTGCAACAGCACGGCGATGTCCACCGAACCGGTCGCGGCAGGCGATGCCACCAGCGGCATGGTGATGCTTTCCATGCCGGCCTTCTTCAGCAGGAATTTGGCTTTTTCCGGGTCGTAGGCCCGCTGCGGCAGGTCGGCGTTGTAGTAGCGCGAGCCAGGGGAAATCGGATGGTCGTTACCGACGACGGCAAAGCCACGGAACACCGCGGATTTCACTTGCTCACGGTCCAGCAAATACTTCATCGCCTGAGTGAATTCGGCGCTTTTACCCGGCATCTGGTCCTGACGGATGATCAGGTCGGTGTAGTTGCCCGACGGCGCATCGACGACCCGGTGTTTGGCGCTGGCCTTGATCCGTGTGGTCGAGCGTGGGTTGACCTCGTTGATCATGTGCACGTCGCCCGACAGCAGCGCGTTGACGCGTGACGGTTCGTCGGCAATCGCGATGAATTCGATCTCGTCGAGGTACGGCAGGCCCGGTTTCCAGTAGCCGGTGTTGCGCGCGGCAATCGAGCGCACGCCCGGTTTGAATTCCTTGACCGTGAACGGCCCGGTGCCGATGCCCTGGTTGAAGTCGGTGGTGCCTTCGGGAACGATCAACAAGTGCGACACGGCGAGGATCGACGGCAGCTCGGCGTTCGGCGCACTCAGGCGGATCTGCACTTCGTGGGTGCCGGTGGCCTTGATCTCTTCGAACTGCGCCATCAGCGGCATGACCTTGGAACCGGTCAGCGGGTCTTTGTGGCGCGACAGCGAGAACACCACGTCGGCGGCGCTCAGGGTCTTGCCGTTGTGGAAGGTCACGTCCTTGCGCAGGGTGATGATCCACAGCGTCGCATCGGTGTTATCGATGCGCTCGGCCAGTTCCAGTTGCGGCACCAGGTGGCTGTCGAAACGGGTCAGGCCGTTGTAGAACATGAAGTGACGCACGTAGTCGGTAGACAGCGCGCCCTTGGCCGGGTCCAGGGTGTCGGCGGTGGAGCTGGACATGCCGGCGACGCGAATCCGCCCGCCCGGCTTGCCTTTGCCCGGGGTTGCCGCTTCTTCGGCGAACAGTTTGCCGGCAGCGCCGAACAGGCTACCGGCGCCCGCTGCGGCAACACCCGCCACGCCGAGCATCTGCAAGGCGTGGCGCCGCGACATGCCACGGTTGAGGCCTTCGAATACCCGCAGGCTGTCCTGGCCGGAAATCAGTTTCGAGTCGATCTTGTTGTCAGTCATATCAGTTGTACCTGTCGAAAAAATGAGGCTCGAGTGCCCACGGATGTCCGGGGCGTCCTGGAAACGCAAACGACGGTGACGCCACAACATCAACTCAATGCAAATAGTCCTGGAGGCGGTAGTAAGCGCCTACGAACGGCAAGAACCACGGCTTGCCGAAATGCCCGGGAATCGCTGGCCAGTCGAGTTCGCGCCAGGGATTGGCCTCGACTTTGCCGGCCATCACCTCGGCCATCACCTGGCCCATGTGCACCGACATCTGCACGCCATGGCCGCTGTAGCCCATGGAGTGATAAACCCCGCCATGCTGACCGGCGCGAGGCAAACGGTCGGAGGTCATGTCCACCAGCCCGCCCCAGCAGTAATCGATTTTCACCTTGGCCAACTGCGGGAACATCTGCACCATCGCCGCTTGCAGCACCTTGCCGCTCTTGGCATCGGACACGCTGTCGGACATGGCAAACCGCGCACGGCCGCCGAACAGCAAGCGGTTGTCCGGGGTCAGGCGAAAGTAGTTACCGATCATGCGACTGGTGACATAGGCACGCCGACCGGGCAGCAACTGATCGATGAGGAACTGCGGCAGCACCTCAGTGGCGATCACGAAACTGCCGACTGGCACGATCCGCCGCCGATACCAGCCCAGGCCACCGTGCTGACAAGCGCCGGTCGCCAGCAATACTTGCCCGGCGTGCAAAGAACCCTTGGCGGTGTTGACCCGATAACCGCCGGCCTGGGCCTTCCAGTCCGTCACCGGTGTACCTTGATAGATCAGCGCGCCATGACGTGCAGCGGCCTCGGCCAGACCGACGCCGAAGCGCCCGACGTGCATCTGCACGCCGTTGCGCTGCAGCAAGCCGCCATGGAACTGGGCCGAACTCACTTCGGCGCGGGTCTGTTCGGCGTTCAGCAACTCGACCTCGGCATCGACTTCCTTGCGAATCAATTCGCAAGTGCGCGCCAGGCCTTCGTAGTGCAGCGGTTTGGCCGCCAGTTTGAGCTTGCCGTTGCGCTTGAGGTCGCAGGCGATCTGCTCCTGCTCCACCAGGGACACAACGCTCTGTACCGCGCTTTCATAGGCCTGGTAATAGGCCCGCGCCTTGTCGGCACCGAGGCTGGCACTCAGCCCGGCATAGTCCTGGGCAACGCCGGTGTTGCACTGGCCGCCGTTGCGCCCGGAGGCTTCGCCGATCACTCTCCCGGCTTCCAGCACCACCACACTGGCGCCCTTCAAGGCCAGCGCGCGAGCCGCCGCCAGGCCGGTGAAACCGCCACCGACGATGGCCACGTCGACCTGCCCGGGCAATGCGCCGAGCTGAGCACCGGAAAAGGCCGGTGCGGTGTCGAGCCAGTAGGATTCACTGCCCATGTCTAACCCCTTATTGCGTGAAGAGCGCCGTTACCGTTCAACTCAGAGACCGACCAGCGCCGCCAGTCCACCGATGTCGGTGATCTGCTGGTAGCCGTAGAACGCATTGCCCGGAACCTCGTGACCACGGGCGACGAAGGCCTTGTTCTTGATCTTCATGTCGTGGGCCGGCATCAGGTCGTAACGGAAACTGGAAGACACATGCAAGATGTCTTCCGGGCCGCAGTTGAGGTTGTCGAGCATGTACTCGAACGCCGCCAGGCGCGGCTTGTAGGCCTGGGCCTGTTCAGCGGTGAAGACCTTGTGAAACGGTGCGCCGAGCTTGTCGACGTTGGACATGATCTGGCTGTTGCTGGCGTTGGAGAAAATCACCAGGGGAATCTTGTCGGCGATTTTCGACAGGCCGGCCGGCACGTCCGGGTGCGGGCCCCAGGTCGGCACGGCGTCGTAATACAGCTGGCCTTCGCCACGGTATTCGACACCCCAACGCTTGCAGACCCGTGCCAGTGCGGTCTTGAGAATTTCATCATAAGGCCGCCAGTCACCCATGACCTGATCCAGGCGATAGGCGGAAAAATCCTTGACGAACTGATCCATCTGCTCGGGCACCACGCGATCGGCGAACAGCTCGCGAGTCATCGTGCCCATGTGGAAATTGGTCAGCGTACCGTAGCAGTCGAACGTAATGAATTTGGGGCGAAGAAAGCTCATTGAGTGCGGTCCTGAAGTTCGTTGAGGTCATGGCGCGACAGGTATTCGCTGCGTTTCGGGAGCGGCGATGCAACGCTGCAGCACACCGTCATTACAACACCGTGAAATCAGCAGATGGCGTTAAAAGCGACCTCTGCTTGATACAAACCACCGTTTTAGCCTGCCCCCTCAGCAGACTTTGCGGCTCGCTCCAGCCTTGGGCAAACCCCGTATTTATGCGCTCTTATGGACCTTCATGGCTATGCGAGCCTGACGAACGCCCCCATTCACGGCAGAACCTGCGCCGGGCTGAACGAAAACGGGCGCTTCCCTGAGGAAGCGCCCGTTTGGGTGCGGTTTGAACCTTCTCTTGATGACTACCCGGTGTAGCAGCTGCCGAGCCTGCGAGGCTGCGTTCGGCGGCGAAGCCGTCGTGAAATCAGCTATTGCGGTGTGTCATGAAAACCTTGCAAATCGGGTTTACGACGGCTTCGCCGCCGAACGCCGCCTCGCGCTGCTCGGCAGCTGCTACGGGGGCCGTGTTATTGGACGATATCGATCAGCACGCTCTTGAAGCGCAAGTTGGCTTCGAAGGCTTCGCGGCCCAGGTCCTTGCCGATGCCGGAGCGTTTGTAGCCACCGGTCGGCAGGATGTAGTCATTGCTGCGTCCGTAGCGGTTGACCCACACCGTGCCCGCCTCCAGCCGCCGGACCAGGCGCAGGGCGCGGTTGATGTCGGCGGTGTGCACGCCCGCCGCCAGGCCGTAGGTGGCGTGCGCGGCCAGGCTAAGTGCCTGCTGTTCGTCATCGAACGCCTGCACCGTCAGCACCGGGCCGAAGATTTCTTCACAGATCGCCGGGTTCTGATTGTCCAGGCCGGCCAGCAAAGTCGGCTGGTAATAGGCACCGCCCAGCCCTTCGAACAAGCCACCGCCAGTCAGCACTTCGGCCCCGGCCTGGCGTGAACGCTGGACGATGCCGTCGATACGGCTGGCCTGCAACCGGGAAATAATCGGCGACAGCGTGCTCTCGGATGACCAGGTCGGGCCTGGACGCAATTCCTCGAAATACGCCTGCAAGTGTGCAACGAACGGCTCCATGATCGAGCGCTCGATCAATAACCGCGAACCAGACACGCACACCTGCCCGGCATTGCCGGTGATGGCCAGCGCCACGGTGCGTGCGGTTTTCGCGATGTCCGGCACGTCGGCAAACACCAGTTGCGGACTCTTGCCGCCCAGCTCCAGGGTCACCGGTTTCGGCCCCACCAATGCACAAGTGGACATGATGCTCGAACCCGTTGCCGTGGAGCCGGTAAAGGTTACCTTGCCCACCCGTGGATGACGGCACAACGCATCGCCGGTAATCCGCCCATCGCCCTGAACCACGTTGAAAATCCCGGCAGGAATGCCCGCCTGCACCGCCAGTTCGGCAAAGCGCAGGCTGGAAAACGGCGTCAGCTCCGACGGTTTGAGCACCACGGCATTGCCGGCAGCCAGCGCCGGCGCGACTTTCCACGAAGCCATGCTCAAGGGGAAATTCCACGGCGCGATGGCGGCGATCACGCCGTACGGTTCGGCGATCTGCATGCCCAGGCGATCGGTCTGGGTCGCCGCGACGTGGCCGCCGTGCTTGTCCGCCAGTTCGGCAAAGAAACGAATGCCCTCGGCGACATAAGGAATGTCCCAGGCGATCACATCTTTATGCGGACGGGTCGAGCCCACCGCTTCCAGCGGCGCCAGCACGGCGACATCGGCTTCAATCAGATCGGCCCAGCGACGCATGACCCGTGCCCGTTCCCGGGGCGGACGGCTGGCCCAATCGCTGCGGTTAAACGCCTGCCAGGCATCGTTGACCGCCTCATCCACCAGGTCGGCATCGGCGATCGGCAGCTGGGCATAGGCCTGACCGTCTGAAGGGCGAACCACCTCCAGCCCCGGTTGGGCGTCGCGGTATTTTCCGGCAATAAAATGAGCGCTGCGCACAGCGATAAGGCGAGGATCGAAGCTATCCATGGAGCACTCCAAAAAGGGACGGCGAGGCGTTTACTCAGGCCTCCATCGTAGAAAAAAAGCCCAAGCATTTGCTGCCGACCTTATGGGGCAATTAAGTAGTAAGTGTGGTCTGCAGGCCTTTGAGGTGAGGAATCTGCCGAATCCTTCCGCCCCCCTTGTCAGGCCTTCACGCAGATGGGATACAGGCATCCTCGCGCCGGAAAACCGGTTGATCGCGCACACTGTAAAACGGAGATTCATCATGTCCGCCTCGCACCCTTCCGCTTATGTCTATCGGCCGATGACCGCTGCTGATTTGCCTTCGGCCCATGCCTTGTCTGTCGAGTTGAAGTGGCCCCATCGCCTGGAAGACTGGGCGATGCTGCAGCGGGTCAGCGAAGGTTTCGTGGTGCTCGATGGCGACCGACTGATCGGCACCGCATTCGCCTGCCGGCAGGGCGACTTCGCCACCATCGGCCTGGTGATTGTCAGTGACAACTATCAGGGCAAGGGCATCGGCCGTCGATTGATGGAGCACGCACTGGAGGCCTGCCAGTCGCGCACGCCGATGCTCAATGCGACCCTCGCCGGTGCGCCGCTTTACGCCAGCCAGGGGTTTGTCGAGTTCGGGCGGATTCAGCAGCATCAAGGCCTGGCTCAGGCGCCCGCGCTTGAACCGCTGGCAGACGGTGAAGAATGCCGCCCGTTACAGGCGGCGGATCGGGCTCCTCAACTGGCACTGGCCAACGCCGGCAGCGGGCTGGACCGGCAAGCGGTGCTCACGGAGCTGTTCGCGGTGGCCGAGCATTCGGTGGGCATCGAGCGCGACGGTCAGTTGCGTGCCTTCGCCCTGCTGCGCCCGTTCGGTCGCGGTCGTTGCCTCGGCCCGGTCATCGCCGAAAACCTTGAACAGGCCAAACACCTGATCGCGGTGTTGCTGGCCCAGGTGCCGGACGCTTTCGTGCGAATCGACATTCCAGCGGACAGTGGTTTGAGCGAGTGGCTGGAGCTGGCCGGTCTCAAACAGGTCGACACCGTGGCGCAAATGGCACGGGGCACACCGCCGCAAGCGGCCAACGGCGTCCGCCAATTTGCCCTCGTCACCCAAGCCATTGGCTGATCCCGGCGCGCGATGAAGCGAGCGCCTTCCATCACTTTCTACCCCCCATTTGCAGGGAGCGTCACCCGCATGTCTCAACCCACCATTGTGCTGTTGGCCCGCGTCGACGGCAGCCGCGTTTCTACGTCTTTCAAGGCAGCGCCCTTGAGTTCCATCGATCCGTTCATGGACGGTCGTCAGATCGCCTACATTGGGTCCGACGGCGTCTCGGCGGGCCTTGTTCACACCAGCAAAACCGTCGATATCGAGCACTTCCCGCACACCGAAGTGATCGTGGTCCATGCCGGGCATGTGGTGCTGCAATCCGGGGAACAGGTGCTGGAACTGGGCATCGGTGCCAGCGCCGTGATCGGTCGCGGCACGGCGCTCAGGTTTCAGGCACAACCCGATACTTGCTGGGCCTTCTGTGCTGTCACCAGCCCCAGCGCCGAACAGAAACCGGGGCTGACAGCGCTCGACCCGCTGGCGATGCTGTCCCCTTCGGCGGCACCGGAACCGCAGATACTGATCGGGCCTACGCCGCAGTGTCGCTCGCGCAATGCCTTCGAAGATGACGCCACTGATCTGCGTGTCGGCGTGTGGGATTCGACGCCTTACACCCGCCATGGCCGAGCGCACAAACTCAACGAGCTGATGCACCTGCTCGAAGGCAGCGTGACTTTGCAGGCGCCTGACGGGAGCAGCGTTACGGTCAACCCCGGTGACACCGTGTTCGTGCCACAAGGGGCACCTTGTGCCTGGAACAGTGCGCGGTATGTGCGCAAGGTTTACGCCGTCAAATAGCGCTGGCCGATTTGAATCAGCGTAATCGGTCCCGGTTACGCTAATCCCGTAGCAGCTGCCGAGCTGTGCGAGGCAGCTGCTACAAGGCGTGAGCCTCAGAATTTCCCGCCCAACGGATATTCAATCGCCAGACGAATCTGATCGGCATCCAGCTCAGCCTGTGCCGAATTGCCCCGATGGACCGCATGGCGCAGGGTAAACCCGAGGTTTTTCGCCGGGCCCGACTGCACCACATATTTGGCCTGCAGATCACGTTCCCAATGCTTGCCACCCTGCCCGTAACCCAGCCACTTGTAACCGCCGTTGGGGTCCATGTGACTGCCGTCGATGCCGCTGCCGCGCACATACAACGCACCTAAGGTCAGGCCGGGGACGCCGTAGCCAGCCATATTCAGATCGTAACGGGCCTGCCAGGAAGCTTCTTCGGGTGCGTTGAAATCGGACAGGGCCACCGAGTTGCTCAGGTAGATCGCGCCTCGGGTCACGTAGTCGAAGGGCGTGTCACCGTCGACCTTCTGATAACCCAGGCCGAAGCTGTGAGCGCCGATTTTGTAGGTGGACAGCAAACTCCAGGTGGTGTTGTCGATTCGGCCCGATAACGCTTTGCCGGTGTCCTGGGTGCGATACAGGTTTAGGTCGAAAGTCAGGTCCTGGCCGGCGGCCAACGGCTGCGTGTACACCGCGCCCAGATAGTGCTGACGCCAGGTATCGTCATACTGCGCGCTGAACAGGCTGGCATTGAGTCCCTTGACCGAGGTGTTGCGCCCACCGATCAAATCGAAGCTGTTGCCCTGCTTGCCGTTGGAGTAATTGACCACAAAACCTTGGTCATGACTGGTGGCGTTACGGTCGGTGCTCTCGTTGAAGTGCCCGCCGTACAACGTGGTGCCGGGCAGTTCGCGGCTGGTCAGCAGCCAGCCGGTGGCGGTCTCGGGCAGCAAGCGGCTGTCGGATGAACCGAATACCGGGGTTTTCACCCGTTGCTCGCCGTAGCGCAATTCGGTGGAGGAAAAACGCAGCTTGGCCACGGCGCCGCCTCGGCTGAATTCATCCTTGGGGTGGCCTTCGTTGTCCACGCCCAGCACCCGCGCCTTGCCGGCGCGTCCGCCGCCACTGTCCAGTTGCCAGCCGGAATACAGGTGCGCGTCCAGCCCGAAACCCACGGTACCGGTGGTGAAACCCGAGGCCACATCGGCCATCAGACCGTAAGCCCACTCCTCCGCCAGATCGCTGCGCTGGGCCCTGGGTTTATAGGCGTTGCGGGCGCCGCTACTCAGTGAGCCGTGTTGATAATCGCGGCGGTCATAGAGGCTGCGATTGAGCAGGCTCCACTGGCTGTCCTGCAAAAAACCGTTGGCGTTGTCTTGTTCCGATGCCTGGGCGAGCAGGGTTTCCCCTCCCAAGGCCAAAAGCAGGGCGTGCGTGGTTAACGTCTTCACAGTTTTCTCCTGGAAAATCGGTCGTGCGCAGCGGGTCGTAAGGTGTCCCGCCCGATGGGGGGACACCGAAGAGCGGCTCAGAGGTATTTGAGAATCGCGATATCGCGACGGCGCTGCTTGAGGTTGGCGAACCAGCGTGTCGGGAAGAACAGCAGCACCCCGAGAATCACGCTCCACAGCCAGACCGTGGGCAGGTTATCGAAGCCGTAATAGGTGCCCTGATTGGCGCCCCAGATGGCAACCGCCACCAGGTACATGGCCTTGAGCACATACAGGTGCAACAAGTAGAAGAACATCGGCGCGCCACCGTAGACCGCCAGGGTCGCGGTGGACCAGCGATGCTGGGCCTTCTCGAACAACGCCAGAAGAATCAGCCCCAGGCCGAGGGTCGGCATCAGGAACATCAGTGACGGCGGGTACTTCTTCGCGCTCATGAAACTCATGAAGGTGCGCAGCGAATCACCGGTCTGCACCCAGGGTTTCTCTCCGTAAACGTTCAGGTAACGGATGAACACGAACGCCGCCAACAGGCCGACGCCGACTTTGAGCAAGCGGGAAATCCGCGCGGCCGGTTCCATGTCCTTGCCGAACCACGGCCCGATGGCCCAACCCAGCAGGATTACGCCGATCCACGGCAACACCGGGTACGTGGTGCGAGCCCGGGTGAACTCGGTGATGTCGATGAATACCCGCTGATGCAGGATCGACCACGGCACGAAGAACGGCGACTCCGGCCCCACGGTCACGCCATCGAGCAAGTTGTGCCCGGCGACGATCGCCACTCCGAGCACGATCAGCCAACCGCGTTTAAAGTGCAGCAACCCGGCAAGCACGATCATGCAGATGCCGATGCACCAGATCACTTGCAGCCACAGCGTCTTGGGCGGGAACTCGGCGTTCCAGGCAAAGCACACGAACGTGAGCTCCAGAAACACCAGGAACAGCCCGCGTTTGAGCAGGAACACCGAGGTTTCACTGGCCGTGTGTTTCTGGCTGTAGAGCCAGGCCGACAACCCGGTGAGGAAGATGAACACCGGGGCGCAAAGGGTGCTCAGCAGGCGGGTGAAGAACAGGTCCGGGGTCACGCTCAGCGCATCGATCGGGTCGGTGACCTGACGGTGCAGCAGAAAGGTTTCGCGCACATGGTCGATGAGCATCAACAGCATGACGAAGCCGCGCAAGGCATCGATGGCCAACATCCGGGTGTTGGTTTTGGCAACGCTGGTGGCCAGCGCAGGGGAAACACTTCCCGCCTGCCCTGCCACGCTTGTAGATAGGGTCATATCAGTCACTCATGTCTTGGTCAGTGGACTACCGCTGGCTCAGCCCTGTTTCTTCAGCCTGGCAACTTCCGATGCCGGCAGCTGCGACGGCGCCCGCGGCAAGGGTACCTGACCTTCCTTTCGATAGAACGACAGTGTTGAACTGAAGCTCTTCACGTCATAGGGCTCAGCCTGACCCTGAGGATTGGTGCGCTGCCCGGCGGTGTGATCCTTGTATTCGACGGCCACCACATAGGTGCCCTGCCAGGGCAGTTCGAAACTGACCTTGCCAGCCGCGTCGGTGCGCTGGGTGAACACTTCCCCGGAGCCGGTTTCCAGCACCACGTCCTGATTGACCAGGGGCTTGTGCGCATAAAACACCTGGAACTGCGCCTTGCCCGCATCGGCGACGCCGGTGGGCACGATGTCCAGGGTCAATTCCGGGGTGCGGGCGCGCAGATCGCCGACCCAACGGGTGGCGGGCGTCCAGTAAGCCTTGAGGGTTTTATCGCCTTCGTGGAGGTCGAAGATCGGGTAGTGCCCATCCTCGGCCAGCAGCGAATCATCCGCGTTGGCTTGATGCGCCACCGCAAACGCCTGGCGCTGCAAGGTCAGGCGCAACGGCTGGGACCTGTCGCTGATCGACCAGCCCTTGAGTTGCCTGAACCGGTCCATCCCGCCCGGAGTGACTTCCAGCATGTTCTTGTCATATTCCCCGTAGTACAACGCCAGGGGTTGCCCCGGTGGCTGCTCGTACCAGATTTGATGCGCCTCGGTGCTGCTTGCCAGCATGAAGACGCCGTAACCCAACAGTGCTTTTTTTGCGTGGCTCATTCGCATTTTTTTGCGCTCCGATTGGTGTTGTTCCACGGATCGTTGCAGCCCTGCAACGACCTGCCCCCTCTCTGAACGCATTACAACGCAGGCAATTTTAGGCTTTGTTCCGAATTCATCGCCCGTAACGCAAACGAAGACTGTTTTCGCCGCCTAAACAGCGATTTATGCGGACTGCGCCAGCATGAAGCGCATTAAGCGGTTGTGCGGCTCGAATGTCCGATCCAGGTGCATGAGAAACCTGTGGGAGCGGTGTCAGCCCGTCGCGCGCCTCTTATGAAGGCGCGGCAGGCTGCAAGGGAATGGGGTACGCGGAGTCAGCTTCAGTGGCGCAATAATTTGCGCAGCGGCACGCCGTCCTTGAGCACGGGTGACTTGATGACGATGTAGCTGAAGTATTTGGAGATGCCGATGTTCTTGTCCAACAGGCTTTCGACCACTTCCTGATAATGCTGAATGCTGCGGGTCATGAAGCGCACCAGGTAATCGTAGCCGCCGCTGATCAGGTGGCATTCGAGCACTTCGTCGACCAGACGGATATTGGACTCGAACTTGGCGAAGTCCTCGCGCTTGTGGTCGCTCAAGGTGATTTCGGTGAACACCGTGACCGAGTCGGTGATCTTGGCCAGGTTCAGGTGAGCCTTGTAGCTGGAAATATACCCGGCCGACTCCAGCCGCTTGACCCGTTGCAGGCAGGGGCTGGCCGACAGGCCCACGGCATCCGCCAGGCTGACGTTGGTCATACGCCCGTCCTTTTGCAGCTCAACCAGGATGCTGATGTCGATTCGGTCCAGTTTTACTAAACCTTCCATTGCGTACCTCTTGACTGCCGTTTGTAAGACAATCTTCTAGCAAAATCAGCGCCGTAAAGACAGCTGATGCTGAGCCACCAGATCCGCCATGCTGTTGATGCAGTAATCCGCCGCGCACGGCGACGGGTGTCTGGCCCGGCCGCGACAGATCAGGCAGACTGCGCCCGCCCCCGGTTGTCGGGCACCAGGCCGGGTTACCTGGAGGATGGCGTTGGCATCAAGGTCATTGGCCGCCAGCCAGTCATGATCCTGCAATGGGTCGCTTGCCAGGGATATAAAATCGTCGGGCATGATCCCCAGGCGTTCACACAGCAGGCCGCGATCTTCGGCGTCACGGTCGCCATGCACCAACAGGCGATAGAATTTGCGCAAGTACAGCATGGCGCCGGGTGCATCCTCGAACAACGACCAGCCGACGACGGACCGGGCGAAGCTCATGCCCTCCTCCCAACTGGCTTTCAACTCCCAGCGCTCGGCCAATTGACGGTGGGCGAAACACAGCAAACCACTGAAGCCCAACTCGCCGAAACGCGGGTACAGCGCCTGCACTACCGCGCTGAATTCAGCCAGCACTTGTGCCTTGTCCGGATGTCCGCCACGACTGTCGAGCAACGGCTGCAACGCCGCCCAGACTCCGGAATCGCGATCCACCAGCACTTCATCGCAATCGATCAGCAACGCTCGATAATCAGTCAGCCCCATGGTGTGTAAAGCCTCCGATGATGCATTCCATCAATCCATGCTCCATAAATGCTCACGGGCGATGCCATGTGGCAGCGCCCGTGAGCTGGCGTGAGCTCAGTTCAAGACTCGTGCCAGTGCCGCGTCGAGAATCTGCAACGCTTCATCGATCTGTGCTTCGCTGGTCACCAGCGGTGCGAGGAAGCGCAACACGTTGCGTTGCACGCCGCACTTGATTACCAACAGGCCACCGGCCCGGGCTTCGTCGATCAGTCGTTGGTTGAGGTCGGCATCCGCGGTCCGTGCCTCGTCATCCTTGATCAGCTCGATCGCCAGCATGAAGCCGCTGCCGCGCACGTCGCCGATCCGCGGGTAACGGGCCTGCAAGCGCAACAGTCCCTGACGCAGACGCTCGCCCAACGCTTCGCCACGGGCCAGCAACTGCTCTTGCTCGTAGGCTTCGATCACCGCCAGCGCCGCCGCGCACGACAGCGCGTTACCGCCGTAAGTACCGCCGAGGCCGCCGGGCAATGGCGCGTCCATGATCTCGGCTTTGCCGACCACACCGGACAGCGGCAAACCGCCGGCCAGGCTCTTGGCCACGGTGACCAGATCCGGCTGAATCCCGGCGTGCTGGAAACCGAACCACTTGCCGGTACGCCCGAAACCGGTCTGGATCTCATCGAGGATCAGCACGATGCCGTGCTTTTCAGTCAGCGCGCGCAGGGCCTGAAGAAACTCCGCCGGTGCCGCAAGGAAACCGCCATCGCCCTGCACCGGTTCGATGATGATCGCCGCGACCCGCTCAGGCGCCACTTGGGTCGCCAACAACTCGTCCAGCGCCTTGAGCGCCATGTCGCTGGTGACACCGCGATAGGCATTCGGATACGGGGTGTGGAAGACCTCCGGCGCGAACGGCCCGAAGTTCTGTTTATACGGCTGGCTCATGCCAGTCAGCGTGGTGCCGAGCAAAGTCCGGCCATGGAACCCGCCACGAAAGGCGATCACCGCCGAGCGGTTGGTGTGGGCGCGGGCAATCTTCACCGCGTTTTCCACCGCTTCGGCGCCGGAGGTGAAGAACGCCGCTTTATAAGCGTCCTGGCCGCCGATCATTTCGCACAGGCGCTGGGCCAGGTCGAGATAAGGCTTATAGGCCACCACCTGAAAACAGGCGTGGGAGATTTTTTGCAACTGCGCCTGCACCGCCGCGACCACCTTCGGGTGATTGTGACCGATGTTAAGCACACCGATACCGCCGACAAAGTCCAGGTAGCGCTTGCCGTCCACGTCCCACAATTCTGAACCCTGGGCCCGATCGATCACCAACGGGTGCGCGGTAACCAGGCCACGTGGCACGAATTGATCGCGCTGACGGAGCAAATGAGGGGTTTCGTCGACTTTGCTATTCATGGCATTTCCCATCGTGAGTCCGGCAACCGGGAAGTGGTTGCGATGGTGTTCAGGTTAAGGCTTGCGCGAAACGAACTACGCCGAACTTGCCCCCTGAGAAATTCGGATCGACTGTTTTCACCCCGCCAAACGGCAGATTCCTTCAGCCCGCCGAATCTGCCGATGCCGGGTCGATACAAGATCACACACCCCGTTAAAGCCACTGCTTTCGACAGATCCTGCGCTGGTATTGCGCGATGATGGGCAGCCCCTTCACCTTTCAGGAAATGCCCATGGCCCTGCTGTATAAAGCTGACCCTGTGCGCGGCAAACAGTGGCAAGCGCTGTTTGCCGAACACGCCCCGGATATCGAATGGCGCGCCTGGCCGGACATCGGCGACCCGAAGGACATTCAATACCTGGCCGCGTGGCAGGCACCTGACGATCTCGACGTTATGCTGCCGAATCTGCAAGTGCTGTTTGCCCTGTCCGCCGGCGTCGATCAACTCGACCTCGGACGCCTGCCAGCGAGCTTGCCGGTGGTGCGCCTGCTGGATCCGGGCATCACCCGTGGCATGTGCGAATACGCGACTTTTGCCGTACTCAGCCTGCACCGCGACATGCTGCGCTATCGCCAGCAACAAATAGCCCGCTGCTGGCAGGCGCACTTGCTGCAACCGGCGGCCAAACGTCGGGTCGGGGTCATGGGGCTCGGCGCCCAGGCGCAGCAGATTCTGGCGACCTTGCAACCGCTGGGCTTTGCCTTGTCTGGCTGGGCGCGCAGTGCCCATCACATTCCGGGGGTCGATTGCTATGCCGGCAACGCGCAACTGCCGGCGTTCCTCAGCCAGTGCGACATTCTGTTGTGTGTATTGCCGCTGACCGAACAGACCCAGGGCATTCTTGATCGCAACCTGTTTGAGCAACTGCCCAAGGGCGCGGCGCTGATCAATATGGGCCGTGGCGGACATTTGATCGAAGAGGATCTGTTGGAAGCGCTGGGCAGCGGGCATTTGAGCGGCGCGGTACTTGATGTGCTGCTGCAGGAACCGGCACCGGCGGATCATCCGTTCTGGCACCACCCGCAGATTCTGCTGACGCCACACATCGCCGCGATGACCCAGCCGGAAAGCGCGTTCGGGGTGTTGCTGGAGAACATCCGCCGGCATCAACGGGGGGAGCCGATGCTCGGCGAGATCGATCGTGCGCAGGGGTATTGAGCGCCCATGCAGTAACGGGCGCTCAGGGGCTAATGCCGGTCAGTTCAGCCGCAACGTACTCTTTGTGCGTTCGCCGTAGCAGCTGTCGAGCTTGCGAGGCTGCGTTCGGCTGCGAAGCAGTCGTGAATCCGGCTAACGCGGTCTGCCTGATGCACCGCAATGTCTGGTTTTACGACTGCTCTGCAGCCGAACGCAGCCTCGCAAGCTCGACAGCTGCTACAGATCGCATTACGGCTTAATTGTCCGGCATTAATAGGTTTAGTGGGTTCCTGGAATACTGTTATCACAGGAAATGTATTGCCCGCCACGCCGGAGCAGTTGTTCCTGCATTCGCTGACAGCGCTCCTGTTCCTGTTGCATCGAACGGTCGATGCTGATGTTGCCGGTCTTCTCCGGTTGTTTGCCGTCACCCAGGCGCACGGTCACCCAGGGCTGTTCCGGCTGGAGCTGGAAGCGGCTTTTTTCTTCGACGGGCTTGGCGGTTTCGGTAGCTGCCGGTTTCGGCAACTGATCGGAAGTGACCCCGTAACGGGTCAGAATCGAGCTCTGAGGCAGTTCTGCGGCGGCGGCTGCCGATAACAAGGCCAGCGCCAGACCGAAGGTGTACCTCTTGCTGTTACTCACGTTACTAAATCTCCTGTACTCAATAGCGGCATGCAGCACCGACGTCATAGGAATAACGCGTGTACGGGCTGAAGCTTTAGTGCCAGTTCCTGTTGGTGCAGGTATTGGAGTCCGGGAGTGGCCAGTGAGTCACGGGGACAGGCAGGATTACCGCGTTATCGTTCATCGCGGGCAAGCTTCGCTCCTGCATTGGAATGTATTTCCCCTGTAGGCGCGAAGCTTGCTCGCGAAGAGGCCCTTACCGGCGCCGCCTCACCCTCAGGCGATCACAATCGCGCTACTGGACAAACTGTCCAGCCCGACACCCACCAGGGTCACCGAATCACTGCCAAACGTCAGCAGCGTATCCTGCCCCACCGCCGTGGCATGGGCGCGGAAGTCGTCGTTTGGCGCAACGCCCTGAACCCCGAGGAACACCAGTTTGTCGTTGGCCTGATAACCCACCACCCGGTCCTGGCCAAACGCGCCGCTGAACAGGAAAGTATCAATCCCGCCGCCCGACTCGATCAGGTCATTACCCGCCCCGCCGACAAACACATCGTTGCCGGCGCTGCCGATCAAGTGGTCGTTGCCGTCCAGGCCAAACAACCAGTCGCCCGTGGCGTGCGCCTTGAGGGTGTCGGCGCCGGTGGTGCCCTTCACGCTGGAGGCGTACTGCGTAACGTTGTTGCCAACAGTGAGACCATTGGCGGTGACGCTGTGGGTCACGTCATCCTTGAACAGGCCCCAGAGAAACCCCGGCTCCTTGGTAACGATGCTGCCGATGTCGCGGGTGATGCTGATACCGCCATTGGCGTCGCGCACGTACAGGTTGCCGGCACCGTCATTGGCGAAGACAAAGTTCTTCACCGACTGCTGCAGGTCCAGCACGTTGCTGCCCTTGCCGCCCAACAGAATGTTGTAGCCACCGCCGTCGCGGAAGGTGTCGTTACCGTCGCGGCCTTCCAGATAATCATTGCCCTTGCCGCCCTGGATCAGGTCATTGCCGTCGCTGCCGATGATGAAGGTGCTGCCTTTGTGGGTTTCGGCGTTGCGGTTCAAGTCCTGGACCCAGGTGTTGGCTCGCGCCGGGTCCGAGAGGTTGGCGACGATGATCGTCGAGTCCTTGCTGGTCAGGTCGTAGAACTTGGACTCCAGCACCCGGGTCATGCCGTCGCCGTAACCGGTGGGTAAGTGCGAGATCCAGGTAGGAATGTTAAGGATGGAATACGGCAACACATTCCATGCCGTCGAGGCGTAGTGGTCGTTGAAGCTGACGATGTTATCGGTCGCCGAATCCTTGGGAGCGTCATGCACGCCTACCGTGGCCAGGTTGGCCGACGAGCCATCGAGGGCGCGGAACACCGGGTCGTTTTCATAACCGATGTTCAGCACTTTATCGCTGCTGCTTTGGGTCGGCGAGGCGTAGGCGATGTAGTTGGAATCCTGGTAGAACCCGGACCACTTTTCGCTGCTCAAGTCCGCCAGGCTGTTGACCGCCAACCCGCCGAGGCTGTGACCGCTGACCAATACATCGCTGCCTGACAGCCCGTTGGCCTGGGCAAACGCCGCGACTTTGCCGAGCAAATTGCCGAAGGCTTCGCCCGCATAGTTTTTCGCGTAATCCTTGGGGCCGATCGCCGCCAGCAAATCGTTGATCACATCACCGATGGAATCGCCGATCTGGATTTCCCGTGGACCGCTGGTGCCGCGAAAGGCGATGCCGATTTCCGTGAGATGGCCCTGGGCGTCGTACTTGCCGAGGATCTCCACTTGCGCACTGGTGTAACCGGCCTTCTCGCCGAAGAAGGTTCCGCGAGCGTCGGTCTTGCCGTCATAGCCCAGTTGCGCGGCGGTGATTGGTGTCCAGCCGGCCTTTTGCACGGCTTCGAGTGCGGCCTTTTCCGAATCGGGGTTCCAGGGAATACCGGGGATGACGCCCTGGGAATCGGTGCCGCCGATCAGCGCGGTCACCAGGGTTGCCGGCAAGCCCAGGCCGAAGCCGTTTTGCTGGTACCCGGTGGCGAAACCGTTGTCGAGGTTGTGATAGGAATACAGCGTGATCGCCATGGCATCGCTGAACAACGCCTTGGAGTCTGCTGCGCCGAAGTTTTTGTAGTCATACACACCCATTGGTATTGCCTCTCTTTGTTGGATTTATCAGAGACAGCTACAGCCGGGACGCCCCGCTATGGGGCGCCCCAGTGTCTTTAGTGCAATGCTTTCATTCGGTTTTTTCAGGCAAATACAAATCCCGAAGCCGACAGGTTATCCAGTCCCACCCCCACCAGCGTCACGGCGTAATCGCCAATCTTCAGCACCGTGTCGTTGCCGGCCTGTGAAGCGTGCTGGGTGTAGTCATAGCCCTGCCCCGCGCCCTGGACGCCGATGAACACCAGTTTGTCGCTGCCCTGATAGCCATTGATCGCGTCAAAGCCGAAGGCGCCGCTGAACAAAAAGGTGTTGCCGCCGCCCGAGGCATGCATCACGTCATTGCCCGTGCCGCCGACGAAGGTCACGTGGCTTTTGTCGCTGCGCAGCAGGTCGTTGCCGGCGTTGCCGAACAGCCAGTCACCGTCGACGCTGGCCACCAGCGTGTTGCTGTAGGCATCACCGTTGAGCGAGTGGTTGTAGTGGGTCAGTTCCGTGCCATTGAGCAAGCCATTGGCGGTGACGTTGTAGGTCACCTCCTTGCTGCCCCACCACGAGCCCGATTCCTTGCTCACCAGCGCGCCGATGTCGCGGGTCATGCTGATGCCGGCGTAAGCGTCGCGCACATACAGAGTGCCGTCGCCGTCGTTGGCAAAGCTGAAGTTCTGCAACGGCTTTTGCAGCTCGAAGGTGTTGCTGCCCTTGCCGCCCAGCAGCAGGTTGTAGCCGCCGTCATCGCGGAACCGGTCGTTACCGTCTCGACCTTCGATGAAGTCATTGCCGGTGCCGCCCTTGAGCCAGTCATTACTGTCGGTGCCGATGATGAAGGTGCTGCCGGTGTGGGGCTCGCCGCTGCGGCCCAGGTCCTCGACCCAGGTAGTGCCTCGGGACGACTCCGACAGGTTGGACACGATCAGTGTCGAATCCTTGTCAGTGAGGTCGTAGAAGCGCGAGTCGATCACCCGGTTCAAGCCGTCGGCATAGCCCAACGAGCCATGGGCCGACCAGTTCAGCGGGTTGAGGATGCTGAACGGCACCAGGTTCTGCGCGGTGGACGCGTACTGGTCATTGAAGTTGACGATGTTGTTGGTCGCCGAATCCTGATGACCGTCGTGCTTGCCCAGCGAGCCACTGCTGAAAGTGGTGCCGTCGAGCACGCGAAACACCGGGTCGTTCTCGTAACCGATGTTCAGCACGTTGTTGCCAGTGGCGCTTTGAGTCGGCGAGGCGAAGGCGATGTAGTTGGCGTCCTTGAAGAAACCGCCCCAGTTATTGCCGCTCAACTCCGCCAGGCTGTTGACCCCCAGCCCGCCAAGGCTGTGCCCGCTGACCAGTACGTCCTTGGCGCTCAGGCCGTGGGCGATGGCAAACGCAGCGACATTTTTGAGCAAGGTGTCGAAGGCGTTTTTCGCGTAGTTGCTCGCGTAATCCACCGGTCCGACGGCGGCCAGCAGATTGTTTTTCATGTCGCCGAAGGTGTCGCTGTAGCCCAGGCCGCCGGTGCCACGGAAGGCAATGCCGAGACCGATCAGCTGCCCTGCCCCGTCGTATTTACCGAGGATTTCGGCTTCGGCGCTGGTGAAGCCGTCTTTCTCGCCATAGAAGGTGCCTTGAGGCCCGACCTTGCCCTGATAGCCCAAGGCTGCCGCGCCAATCGGCGCCCAAGCGGTTGCCGGCAACGGCTGGCCGGTGGGCGTGTACGCGTAGAGCGTCAGCGCGATCGCGTCGCTGTAAAACGTCTTGCCGTCAGCATTTTTGTAATCAAACAGTCCCATGTTGTGGCTTCCTTTGCGTCAAATCAGAACTGCCAGTCCAGGGTCAGGCCCACACCGTGGTCTTTTTCCCGGGAGCCGAGCAGCCCGTTGTAATCCAGGTTCAAACGGGTATCGCGGCCCAGCGCCAGTCCGGCACGAGCGCCGACCACCGCGGCATCGCGGTCCATCGACACGCTTTGCACGCTGAACGCGGTGTTGCCGTTGACGAAGGCCAGGTGGTCTTCGGAACGGGTGCTGCTCAGGTTGTGCTGCCAGCCGAGCGTGCCGGACAGTTCCAACTGATGCTGGTCGGACAGCGCAATGGCTTTGCTCGCCCGCAGGCCCAGGGTCGAGAGCACTGCATCGCGGTTGTTTTCACCGCCCTTGAGTGCGGCGGCGTCACCTTTTTCGCTGAAGCTGTCGCTGTTCAGGTGCACGTAGGCCAGGTTGACGAACGGCTCCAGCGCCAGCGGTTGCAAGTCCAGGCGATAGGCCGCTTCGGTGAACAGTTGCGCGGTGGTCGCATCGCGCTTGGATTTCTGCTTGCCGCTGACGTCTCCGAATTGCAGGTCGCGTTTGACGTCGATGCGATGCCAGCTGTAAGCACCGCCGACACTCAGGCGCAGCGCGTCGATTTCATGGCCCAGGTAGGCACCCAAGTGATAGCTGTCGACCTCGGCTTGCGAATGCGTGCCATCGCCCATGCTCAATGAGCTGTCGCTATAACCAGTGACGAAACCCAAGCGCGTATCTTCAGTGATCAAGCCATCGACACCGGCCAGCAGCCCGCCGATGGAGCTGTTGGAACTGGCGTTGTCATGCCCGCCATCGCTCTTGCCCCAGGCGCCGAGCACTTTGAGCCAGGCGTTGCTGCGGTCATCGGTTGGTGCCCCGGCGTCGAACAGATCACGCTCGCGCAGACGTTCGCCGACGGCATCGCGCAGGTAGTGGCTGTCGTTAATCAGCAGCGTGCCGATCGCCGGATGAATCTCGCCAGACAGCTGTTGGAACGCCTGTTGCGCGACAGCGGCGGTCGGCGACAGCAGCAGGGTTTCGTACAGCGGATTGCCTGCGCCCAGTTGCTCGGCGGCAGCGGCCACCGCGCGTTGGTTCGGGGTTTGGCCGGCACTGGTGAACGACGTTGCGTTGCGAACGACGGCCAGTTGAATGCCGCCCGCCGAATAATCGAGAGTGCCGCCGAGGAACAGGTAGTCCGGCACTACCGCACCGAAGCGCCCTTCGATTCCACCGGCCGCTTGCAGAATGTTGTACTGAGTGCCGAGCAGGGTTTTCGCCTCGCCGGTGGTCAACAGCGTCGGGCTGTTTTCCAGCGACAGGCTGACCGTGGCGCCCTCAATGATCGCCTTGCCGCCGGCGATGATCTGGTCGCTGCTGGTGGGCGACAGTTCTACGGCGTAGGTCGAACCAGGTTCGAAGGTCACGTCGCCCGCCACCTGCAAGGTGCCGATGGAGTTGCCGGGGGCCACAGTGCCGCCGCTTTTTGCGGTCAGCGCCGCGATGCTGCCATTACCGCCGAGGATGCCGCTGTCATTGACAGTGACGGCCGACAGCAGCGAACCGTTGATCGCCAATCGGCCCTGATTGACCAGGGTCGGGCCGGTGTAGGTGTTGGCGCCGGTCAGCACCAGCGTGCCGATGCCCTGTTTGGTCAGGCCGCCATGGCCGGAAATGTCGTTGCGCCAATAGTCGAGCCCGCAATGCACGTCATTGCACACACGCTCGGTGGGTTTGCCAGCGTCGATGATCGCGCCAATACCCGGCAAGTCCGCGACAAACTGACTGGAGCCGTAGGCGCCATCGATGCGGAACTCTTCGGGAATGTCCTGCTCGGTGACGAACATCGCCGGGCCATCGATGCCTTTGCGCAGGTTGATCATGCCCCAGCCGTACAGTGCGTCGACGCCGGGTGCGCCGAGGTCGGTGGCGGTGGTGCGCAGCACGCTGGCAACTTGCGCGCCGGTCATGTACGGGAAGCGTTCCATCAACACCGCCACCGAGCCGGCAACATGCGGCGCCGCCATCGAGGTGCCGTTGTAGTTGGCGTAGCCGGTGGTCAGGTCAGCGGCGTTGGTGCCGCTGATGATCGAGCTATAGATGCGGCTGCCCGGTGCCGACACGCAGAAACTCGCGGTGTAGCCGCAGCGCGACGAGAAGGTGCTGATGGTGTAGAGGTCGGGACTGTTGATGTCCGGGTTCTTTTGCAACGCGGCGACGGTCATCCAGTTCGGCGCGATCTGGGGGACGAAGTAACCGAGGCCGGCGATGGCGTCCGGGTTGTTGAGGTTGTAGTCGTTGCCGGCGGCGAAGATCGTGACGATGCCGCTGCGGGCCGCCGCGATGGCGCCGTCGTAGGCACCGCCGGGTTTGGTCCCGAGCAAGGTCTGGATTTCGTTGAATTGCAGCTGCGCGTCTTGCACGGTGAAGTGCGGGTACGCCGGGTCCCGTCCGCCGAGGTCGAAGCGGTCGGTGATGCCGATGCCCCAGCTGTTGTTGATGATCCGCGCGCCGCTGGCGATCAGGGCGTCCCAACCGGCCTTGTACACCGCGCCGTCGTTGCCACGGATGATGCCGTCTTCCGGGCCTGGGTCGCCGTTGTCGGCGCTGATGATTTGCGCACCAAAGGCGACGCCGTGCATCGGCCCGCCATCGCGACTGCCCGCGGCGATCCCGCCAACGTGTGTGCCGTGGGCGCCGAGTTTGCCGTTGGAACCTACAGAGGGCGAACCGTCATAGAGAAAGGCGTCCCCGGCTTTGACCGGAATGTACGGATCGGTGTACTCGCGGATGCCGCTGGTGACCAGGGTTATTACCTTGTTGGCTCCGGAAAACTCCGGGTGCAAGGCGTAGACCGGCTGGTCGAAGATCCCCAGTTTCACCCCTTTGCCGGTGTAACCGGCCGCATAGGCCTCCTGAGCGTTGATCGCCCCCAGCCCCCAATCGGCGTTGAACTCCTCGCTGCGCCAACTGTTCGGGTCACCGACCCTGCCGTTTTCCACGTAGGGCGCCGCGTGTGCGGTGCCCAGGGTTGCCAGTGCACAGAGCAAGGCAAGTTTGTTGTACTTGTTATCCATCAAGCTACCGTCCTTAGTTGTGTTGCAAAAATCCTTGGGCCTTCAAAGGCGTGTCTTGTCCTGCTGATACACCACGCATCAACCCGATCTGTAGCAGCTGCCGAGCAGCGCGAGGCTGCGTTCGGCGGCGCAGCCGTCGCAAACCCTGCCTGCAAGGTTTTCCTGACACACCGCGATAGCTGACTTCACGACTGATTCGCAGCCGAACGCAGCCTCGCGCTGTTCGGCAGCTGCTACAGGCGCACTACTAAAACTGCCAATTGAGACTGAACCCAACTCCATGGCTCTTCTCGCGGCTGGCCAGTTGGCCGGTGTAATCGAGGTTCAACCGAATGTCCCGACTCAAGACCAGGCTGGCATGGGCGCCCACCAGCGCCGCATCACGAACCAGCGGCGAGCTCTCCACCGCGAACGGTGCGCCACCGCTGGCAAACGCCAGGTGTTCTTCGGAATCGGTGTTGCTCAGGTTGTGCTGCCAACCGAGGCTGCCGCTCAGGTCCAGCTGTTGTTGGCCGGACAACGTCAGGGTTTTCAGCGCGCGAACGCCCAGCGTGCCGAGCACCGCGTCACGCCGGTCGCCACTGTTTTTGAGCGCGGCGGCGTCGCCTTTCTCGGTGAAACCCTCGGTGTCGAGGTGCACGTAAGCGAGGTTGGCGAACGGTTCCAAAGCCAGGGGTTGCAGGTTCAGGCGATAGGCCGCTTCACCGAACACCTGAGTGGTCCCGGCATCGACCTTGGCTTTCTGTTTGGCGCTGACGTCAGCGTATTGCAGGTCACGTTTGATGTCGGCCCGATGCCAGCTGTAGGTACCGCCGGTACTCAGGCGCCAGGCACCCATTTCGTGGCCGGCATAGGCGCCCAGGTGATAGCTGTCGACCTGCGCTGACGAGTGAGTTCCAGAGCCCATATTGACGGAGCTGTCGCTATAGCCGGCGACCAGGCCGACACGGATTTCGTCATCCACAGCGCCATCGACACCGGCGAGCAAACCACCAATCGACGTGGTGTAGACGGCGGTGTCGTGGCGTTCATCGGTCTTGCCCCAGGCGCCCAAGGCTTTGATCCAGCCATTGCTGCGCGAACCGTTGGCTTCATTGAGACGCTCACCCACCGCATCGCGCAAATAGCGACTGTCATTGATTAACACCGAGCCCAGCGCCGGGTAGATTTCCCCCGACAATTGCCGGAACGCCTGTTGCGCCGAGCTCGCGGTCGGCGACAGCAGCAGGCTTTCGTATACCGCATTGCCCGCGCCAAGCCCTTCCACCGCAGTCGCAACGGAACGCTGATTCTGGGTCTGGCCGACGCTGGTGAAGGTCGTTGCATTACGCTCAAGGCTCAGCTGAATGCCGGTCGCTGCGTAATCGAGACTGCCGCCGATGAACACATAGTTGGGCAGCACCGCACCGAACTGGCCTTGAATTCCGCCCGCCGCTTGCAGGATGTTGTACTGATGCCCCAGCAGGCTTTGCACTTGTTGGGTGCTGAGCAAGGTCGGGCTGTTTTCCAGCGACAGGCTGACGGTGGCGCCGCTGACCGTGGCCACGCCGTTGGCAATAATCTGGTCGCTGTTGCTCGGCGAGAGTTCGACGGCATAGGTCGACCCCGGCGCAAACGTCACATCGCCACTGACTTGCAACGTACCGATGGAATTACCGGGCGCCACGGTGCCGCCGGCATTGGCAGTCAAGGCAGCGATTCGTCCGTTACCGCCGAGGGTGCCGCTGGCATTGACCGTCACCGCCGATGTCAGTGAACCGTTCACCGCCAGTAAGCCGCCGTTGACCGTGGTCGGGCCGCGATACGTGTTGTCGCCGGTCAGCATCAAGCGTCCGGCACCGGACTTGATCAGGCTGCCTTCGTAGACTCGGCTGGCGGCGGCGGAATCTCTGGCCATACCTACCGCATAGTCGGTCTGATCCTGCTGACTGGCGCCGGCCGGGATACCGTTTGCCCAGCCGTTGTCCTGCAACGTCTGTTGCCAGGCGCTGTGTTCGGCAGCGTCTTCGGCCTGGCGTTGAATCAGTGCCTTGTCTGAAATGTCATTGCTCCAGACATCGCTCTGCCCTGCCCCCAGACTGGCGTCGAACGTGCCGAGCAATTGCCCCGGCCCGCGCATCGCCCGGTCGAGGTTGGCCACCCCCCAACCGACGCGAGTAGTCGGCGCGTCGGTGATCGAACCGTCGAGCTGGGTCGCGGTGGTCAGCAACACCTCCAGCGCCTGCTGGTTGTTCATGTACGGATAGCGCTCCATCACCAGCGCCAGCGCACCGGTGGCATGCGGCGCGGCCATGGAGGTGCCGGATTTGATCGCGTAACCGCCACCGGGAATGGTGCTGTCGATCTTCGCTCCCGGCGTGGTGATGCACCAATACTTGGCGATCCCGCACTGGTTGTATTTCTGCTGGTTGCCTTGATCCAGCCCCGACACGGCGAGCCAGTGCCCTTCCAGGTCTGGCTGAAAATACGGCAGGGCCGAGCGGACGCTGGCATTCGGGTAACCGCTGTTGCCGGCGCTGAACACGTTGATCACACCACGGTGCGAAACGTCGGCAGCGGCGTCGAGCCAGGTGCCTTGGTTCCAGTGCTGGGCGTAAGCGGCATGCAGATCGTCGAGGGTCCGGTAGCTGACGTCCGGTGGCTGGCTGCCCCAGCTGTTGTTGATCGCGCGTACCCCGGCATCCGCCAGGGCGTTATAGACCGCTTTGAAGTAGCGCGGGTCGGGGTTGGGACCGAACAGGAAACTGTCGTTCTTGTTGGTGTTGCCGACGTAGATTTGCGCGTTGAACGCCACACCGTGCGTGCCGCTGCCATCGCGGGACGCACCCATGGTGCCGGTGACGTGGGTGCCGTGGGAGTCGTTGTTAGCGTTGAGCGTGCCGTCGACGTTGAACGCTGAACCATCGACATAGCTGCCGCTGGCCGTCACGGCGTGATAACGGTCGGCGGCGAATTCGGGATGGCTGGAATCGAAACCCGAATCCAGCGCGCCGATTTTCACGCCCTTGCCGGTGATGCCGGCGGCATAGGCTTGATCGGCCTGCATCCGCCCCAGGCCCCAATCGCGCTGGAACTCCGCCGAACGCCAACTGGCCGGGTCGCCGAGGGTGCCGGTTTCCAGGTACTGCGCCTGGGCCGAACCCGGCGCTGATGAAATCAAGAGCAGCAGCGTGCCGACCGACATCGGCTTGATCTGTACGTCCATGTGCATGAAATCTCGCTTTCTTGGCGTTTTTAGAGTTCTAGGCCCCGGTTCAGGGGGTGATATTGCGTCGTTTACTCAGGTCCTCTGTGGCGAGGGGGCTTGCCTCCGTTCGGCTGCGTAGCAGTCTTGAGTCCGACAGCTGCGGCATATCTGTTGAATCACCGATTCCGGTTTTGGGACGACTTCGCCGTCCAACGGGGGCAAGCCCCCTCGCCACAGGGTTACGGTTTTTTCATTGCCGGGCCCTGGCCGAAGGCCTCATCCACCTTGGCCAGATCCTGTTCGTTCAAGGTGCCGGCGTAGTAATGCAACTTGGTCCAGGCCATCAGGTAGTCGTAGCGTGCCTGTGCCAGATCCCGGCGGGTGGTAAATAGTTGTTGTTCGGCATTCAATGCGTCGAGGTTGACCCGTTCACCACCCAGAATGCTTTGTTTGGTCGAGATCACCAGCGCTTCGGCTGAGATCAGCGCCTTCTGATAAGCGCGCAGCTTGTTGACCCCCGACAGGCAGGCGCTGAACTGGCGGCGCAGCTGGATCAAGGTTTCCCGGGTCTTGCCGTCCAGTTCGTACTCGGCCTGTTCCATGGTGCGGCTGGCCTGCCGGGTCGAGGCCGAGACGCCGCCACCTGCATACAGCGGAACATTGACTTCAATACCGATGGTGTTGGTGTCATAGCGCTGGTTGTAGGTGTTGCCACTTTCCGATTCGTTCTGGCGCATCGAGGCGTAGGCGCTGACTTTCGGCAGGTGCCCGGCGCGGTTGCGTTCGACCTCGTAGCGCGCCACTTCCACCGCCTGGCGCTGGGAGGCCAGGTTCGGGTTGTTGGCCACTGCCATCTCATGCCAGGTGTCGTAATTGGCCGGTTGCAGGGTGAAGGTCTGGAAGTTCTGATCCAGCGGCGTCAGGTCGCCGATATCGATGGCCTGCACGCCAATCAATGCGCCGAGCTCGCGCAGAGCCGCATCCTGTTCGTCACGCGCCTCGATTTCCTCGGCAGTCGCCAGTTCGTAACGTGACTCGGCTTCGAGGATGTCGGTGCGCGTGCCTTCCCCTTGGCGGAACATCTGCTCGTTCTGCTGAAACTGCTCCTCGAAGGCTTTTTTCTTCGCGCGCGCGATGTCGATCTGGTCCTGGGCGAACAGTGCCTTGGTGTAATTCTCCAGCACGCGAACCAGCAGTTCCTGGCTCTTGCCACGGAAGTTTTCATCGGCGAACAGCGATTGCGCCACGCCCTTGCGATACGCCGCGTAAGCCTCGTAGTCGAGCAATGGCTGTTGCAAGGTCAGGGTCGAGCCGTAGCTGCTGTAGTTGCGATCATCCGTTTGTCTGTTACCGCGATCGTTGAGGTATTTGACCTCGGAGGAGTTACGCCCCTTGTTGTAGTTGTAGCCCAGCCTCGGCAACAGCCCGGCGCGGCCGATGGCGCGGTTTTCAAGGCCGGCATCGCGCTCTTTGATGGCACCGAGGAACACTGGATCATTACGTAACGCTTGCTCATAGATGTCGAACGGCCCCATGGCCATCGCGCTGTTGCACGTCAGCAACGCCAGGGTCGCTGCGAGCAGGGAAAGCTTATTCATACAACCGAACATCCTTATTCCTCGGTCAACGCGGAGCCTGCCCGGTCGAGCAGCGGTTTGAACAGATAGTTGAGGAGTGAACGTTCACCGGTGCGCACGAACATTTCTGCCGGCATGCCGGGCTTGATCACCAGGCCGTTGAGTTTCTCCATGGCCTGATCGCTGACGCTGCTGCGCAGCACGTAATACGGCGCACCGGTTTTCTCATCGACCATTTGGTCGGCGGAGATCAGGCTGACTTCGCCCGGTACTCGCGGGGTACGGCTCTGGTTGAACGCGGTGAACAGAATGTCCACCGGCAAGTGCGTACCGACCTTGTCGATCAGGTTGATCGGCAAGTGCCCTTCCACTTCCAGGCTGGTGCCTTGCGGGACAATCTCCAACAGGTTTTCGCCCTGGCGTACCACCGCGCCTTCGGTATGAACCCCAAGGTTGACCGCAATGCCGTCGGCGGTGGCAATGATTTCACTGTGTTGCAGGTCGAAGCCGGCGGAAGTCAGTTGCTCTTCCAGGGTCACGCTTTTGAGCTGCGCATCGGCCAATTGGCTGCGCACTTCCTTCTGGTATTCCTCGCTGTGCTGTTGCAGCTTCAGCCGGGATTCGAGGATGCCCTGCTCCACTCGGCCGCTTTCGCCGGTGTTCTCTGCCAACTGTTGCTGCACTTGAGACAGCTGACGCTGGTACTCCATCAAGCGGTTACGCGGGATGTAGCCGCTGTCCGCCAAGGGCTGCAGATTGCTCAACTGTTGTTGCAGGGAACTGGCCTGTGCCGTCAGGTCGGTGCGTGCTCGGCGCATGCCGGCCAGTTGCGCGCTGGCGCCTTCGATGTTCGCGCGCAACGCGGCTTGTTCACGAGAAAACGCTTCGCGGCGGCTGCTGAACAATTGCCGTTGGCCTTCAAGCACCAGCGCCAGGCGTGGGTCAGGATCGTTGCTCAGTTGCGCGGGGAAATTCACCTGCTTGAGGTTGTCCCGTTCACTCTGCCAGCGCGCCAGGCTGGCCCACGCCATGCGGTATTGCGCTTGCAGCGATTGCACGTCGGCCGCGACCTGGGTCTGGTCGAGACGGAACAGCGGCTGGCCCTGTTTCACCACTTGGCCTTCACGCACCAGAATCTGGCTGATCACGCCGTTGCTCATCGATTGCACGGCTTTGCGCTTGCCCGAGACCACCACGGTGCCCTGCACCGGGATGCCTTGATCGAGCGGCGCGAGGCTCGCCCAAGTGAAAAAACTGCCGGCTCCGACGATCGCCAGAATCCAGCCCATGCGGGCGAAGAAACGGGCGTCGCGCTCGGGGCGTTCGGCAATGTAATCGTGTTCCATCGTCGCTTCGTTAGCGTTGTTCATGCGTGTGCTGCTCATACACCCGAATTCCTGGTCGTGGGCTGATACTGCCGGCTCATGCTGAGCCCGCCCGATGCCTGCGCGGCTTTTTCACGTTGTGGCTCCTGAGCGCCTGACTGGTTGCCGGCAAGCGCCTTGAGCACTTCCTGGCTTGGGCCGAAGGCTTGCAAGCGACCTTCGTTGAGCACCAGCAACTTGTCGGCCTGAGCCAGGGCCGAAGAACGATGGGTGACCAGAATCACGCTGGTGCCCCGGGCCTTCATATGCGCGATGGCGCCGGCCAGTGCCGCTTCGCCGACGGTGTCGAGGTTGGAGTTCGGTTCATCCAGTACCACCAGGCTCGGATGGCCGTACAACGCACGAGCCAGGGCCACCCGTTGCTTCTGGCCACCGGACAAACCGCTGCCGTCTTCGCCGAGCACGGTGTCGTAGCCTTGGGGCATGCGCAGGATCAATTCATGGACGCCAGCCTGTTGCGCGGCTTCGACGACTTTTTGCGGGTCTGCCTCACGGAATCGGGCGATGTTTTCGGCGATGCTGCCACTGAACAATTCGATGTCCTGGGGCAGATAGCCGATGTAAGGGCCGAGGTCGTCGCGGTTCCAGCGATGAATGTCCGCGCCATCAAGCCGCACTGTGCCGCCCAGCGTCGGCCAGACGCCGACCAGCACTCGCGCCAGGGTCGACTTACCGGAACCGGAAGCCCCGAGTACGCCCAGCACTTCGCCGGCACCGAGGTGGAAATTGACCATGTGCAAGGTCGCTGCCCGTTGCCCTGGCGGGCCGGCGCTGACTTGCTCGAACGTGATCTGGCCTTTCGGCGCCGGCAGCGCCATGGCCTCGTCACTCGGTGGAAAGGCTTGCAACAAGGCGTCGAGGCGGCGGTAAGCGAGTTTGGCGCCGCTCCACTGTTTCCACACGGCAATCAACTGATCGATGGGGCTCAGCACCCGGCCCATCAAAATGGAGCCGGCGATCATCATCCCGGCGGTCATGTCGCCCTTGATCACCAGCAAGGCGCCCAACCCCAGGACCAGGGATTGCAGGCACAGGCGCAGGGTTTTGCTCAGGGAGCTGATGACCGCGCCAGTGTCGCTGGCCTGATTCTGCAAGCCGAGAAAACGCGAGTGCACCCCAAACCAGCGTTTGCGCAAGGCGCCGAGCATGCCCATGGCCTGAATGGTTTCGGCGTTATGCAGGTGACTGGTGGCCAGTTGGCTGGACTTCTGGGAAAACCCCGCGGCTTCGCCCAAAGGTTTTTTGGTCATGGCCTCGTTGAGGCAGGCCAGCCCGATCAGCAGCACCGCCCCTGCGGTGGCCAATACGCCGAGCCAGACGTTGAACAGGAAAATCACAAACAGATAGACCGGAAACCACGGCGCATCGAAGAAGGCAAACAACGCCGGGCCGGTGACAAACTGGCGAATATGGGTCAGGTCGCCAAGGGATTGCCCGGCGTTGCCCTCACCCTTGAACAGATTGCGCTCGAAGGCGGCTTGATACACCCGCAGGTTGAAACGGCGCTCCAGTTGGCTGCCGATACGGATGACGATGAAACTGCGCACGGTCTCCAGCAACCCGATGAAGGCGAAGAACCCGACCACCATCAGCGACAACATCGCCAGTGTGGTTTCGTTTTGCGACGACAGCACCCGGTCATAAACCTGGAGCATATAAATCGACGGGACCAACATCAGAACGTTGATCAATGCGGTAAAGCAGCCGACGCTGATCAAGATGCTCTTATAGTCGCCCAGTGCCTTGAATAACGGTGCGGTGGCCGGGCTCTTCGCCATCTTCATTGGTTTTTCCTGAGGTATTAAGCCTCGCCTCACTTGGCAAGGTTCCAATTAACTGTCCGCACACGGGCCGAGACATTCTTTTGCCGGTTATCGCTGACAGATTAATAACAACTCTTTGTGGAATTTTAAGAGTCCTGGTTATTGATCTGCTGCTTATAACTGCAATAACGGTCTTTATATTCAGTACCTGCCGCCGGTCCGGCGCTTTTCGCTTATTGCGCTGCGCGCGTGAGCGTAATAATCAGCCCCGACTTCAAGTTACTTTTGTAAAGTCCTTCCCGCTGCCGACTGAAAAACACAATTCTTGAGCCTTCCTTACCAGTCACGGCAATGCCGTCCGGCTCCGGAAACCAGCCGATCGCCGACTGGTTCAGCCAGGCACCAAGGCAGTCGGCTCCCTCACCCAGGGTCTGGTCCGATTTAAGCTCTATCGTGCAGACATTCGACGGTTTGTCCTGCAGCGCCTGGGACTCGGGCGAGTCTTGCGCGGTATTCAAAATGGCTTGCCATTTGCCGGCGAGCTCCGACGGGTCGGCTAATTTCAGACTGCTTGCCATGGCTACTTCTCCAAGAAACATCATCAGCGTCGCTAACAGCCACGCGGTTGTTTTGCAGGTAAAAGCGTTCTGGGTCATAGGGCGTTTTACTCTGGATCGGGGCAGAGAGCGACGCGTAAAGCGCCGCCCTCTTATGCCTTGAATCAGGCCACGATGTCCGAGAACGCCGCCTGGCCAACGGTGCTGACCAGGAAATCAGCCACGCCGTGCCCGGAGAAGTCCACCGACAACAGGCTGTTGCCGCCCGAAGTGGTCAACACTGCATCGCCTGCCGCACCGGTGAACGAGTTCACGAAATGCAGGCCGGCGCCTTTGGTGATGCCGGTCAGATCGATCTTGTCCAGGCCGCTGACAAAATCGAGGATCTGGTCGACCGCGCCTGGCTTGGAGTCGCTGCTGGCCGCGAACACGAAGGTGTCCGAACCCGAGCCGCCCCACAGTTTGTCTGCACCGCCCGCGCCGAAGAGGATGTCGTTGCCGGCACCGCCCTTCAGTTCGTTGGACACACTGTTACCGATCAACAGGTCGCTACCCGAGCCGCCAATCGCGTTCTCGATCGTGACGCCTTTGGCGATGGACACGTTGCCCACCAGGCCACCAACGTCGGAGAACGAGGCTTCATTGAGGTTGATCTTCTGGTTCTGGGTAAAGCCGGAGAAATCCAGGGTGTCCTTGCCACCCGCATCCCACACCGAGAACACGACTTTGTCCGACGACGAAGACGCGCTCAAGAAGTCGCGACCGGCGTTGGAGTTGAAACCGTAGGTGGTGTCACCGGTACGGGTGGTGGTGTTGGCACCGTAGAGTTTCTGGATGGCCGCGATATCGTCCATCAGCGGGCCGGAAGAATAAGCTTCCACACCGCCCTTGCTGAAGTTTTGATCGGTATTGCTTTCACTCCAGTAACTCATGACGCTGTAACCGCGGGTGTCTTGCCCGTAAGTCGCGTCATTGTAAGTCGGCGCACCTTCACCGGCGTTGTAATCGCCAGGGTGGGCCAGGCCCAGGGTATGACCGATTTCGTGGGTCAGGGTCTGACGGCCATAGTTGTTCAGGTCCGGCGTCTTGTTCGGCGTGTAGCTGCTGTTGGTCAGGTACCACGACGTACCGTCATAACCGGCGCCCGTGCCAGGCAGATAAGCAAATGCCGCTGCGCCATCCTGACCACCGCTGTAGTTGCCGAAGGTCATGTGACCATCACCGCCGGAGGACTTCTCGGTGAAGGTGACGTTGGCCACGTCGGCCCAGGATTGCATGGCGAGCACGGCCTGGGCTTTCTGTTGCGTATTGAACTGGCTGAACCCGGTAATGCCATGCTTGTTCATGGTGCTCGACGAGGCCGAGGTCAGGAACGTGTAGGTAAGTTCGATTTTGCCACTGCCGTCCTTGTCCTGGTAGGCAGCGCCGTCACGCAGCAGCTGGGTAGCAGCCTGGTCGACGGAGAAGGAGGGTTTGCCATTGACCGTGAGATTGCCACCCCGATCATACTGATGGCTGAAACTATCGATCTGGTTGTAGGCAGAACTGGCGGCAGCCAATGGTGCAAAGGCCTGTTCGGCAAGATCAATAGCGTTGTCTTTTACTTTCGACATAAACACACTTCCTTGTTTAGCAATGGAACAGTTTTTGTCCGATACGACAATCTCTGGCGAGATCGTCCTATCACTCGCCCAATGAAGGCGTATGAAAACTGACACAATTCGAAATCAAACGTCTACATTTTTTTTGACGTCAAATTGAACTGTTTCGCAGAACTCCAGCAAACATTGCTTGCGCTGTCGAAAGATTGTTTTTAGTACAGGGTTTCAGCCGGATTGTCCGACAATTTCATATTTAAATATTAAATATTGGTAAGTTGTTTTTTGTTGATTGGTTCTCTTTTTTTGGACTTCCTAGTATCAGTGCCAGTGTATTGATATCAACTAAATTAAACGTCCAGTTAGTTGCCGCAGTGGACGACGACAGAGCTCCGACGACCCGTTAGTCCCGGCACCGCCCTCAGACCATGCTCGTGATTGCGGCCTGCTAGACTGATTACGCTCTGGCTTGCCAGGCCACCGCATCCGAACGGCCAAAGTCCCTGTCTCCTGATCTGGAGGTATCCCATGAGCAACAGTACCGAACTCACTACTTTTACCGGCTGGGCTGCAACGTCGGCAGGCGCTCCACTGGAGCGCTATAGCTACGACCCCGGTCCATTGGGCGCCGAGGAGGTGGAAGTCGCCGTGGAGTATTGCGGCGTCTGCCACTCCGACCAGTCGATGATCGATAACGAATGGGGCCTGAGCCACTACCCGTTTATCCCTGGCCACGAAGTGGTCGGCAGTATCGTGCGAGTGGGCGCACAGGTACGCGGTCTCGAAGTGGGACAACGGGTGGGCATCGGTTGGTACAAGGGCAGTTGCATGCATTGCTCCTCGTGTATCGAAGGCTCCCACCAGCTATGCAGCACAGTCCAACCCACCATCGTCGGCAGCAACGGCGGCTTCGCCGATCGCCTGCGTTCGCACTGGGCCTGGGCGCTTGCGATACCGGACGGACTTGACCCGGCCATGGCCGGACCGCTGTTCTGCGCGGGCTCGACGGTGTTCAACCCGCTCGTGGAATTCGACGTCAAGCCCACCGACCGGGTCGGTGTCGTGGGAATCGGCGGCCTCGGTCATCTGGCACTACGCTTCCTCAACGCATGGGGTTGCGAAGTCACGGCCTTTACCTCGTCGCTGAACAAGCAGGACGAAGCCAGGCGCCTGGGGGCACACAACGTGCTCGCCTCTACCGACAGTAACGCGCTGAAATCCATTGCCGGCACCCTGGATTTTCTCCTGGTCACCGCCAACGCCGACCTCGACTGGCCGGCCATGCTCGGCACGCTACGCGGCAAGGGTCGCCTGCACTTTGTCGGCGTCGTGCCTGGCGCTATTCCAGTGCACGTATTCAACCTGCTGCCCCAACAAAAGAGCGTGTCCGCCTCGCCGGTTGGCTCGCCCAGTAACACAGCAACCATGCTGGAGTTCTGCGCCCGCCATCAGATCTTGCCGCAAGTCGAGCACTTTCCCATGAGCCGGATCAACGACGCCATCGATCACCTGCGCAGTGGCAAAGCGCGCTATCGCGTCGTGCTGGACGCCAGCAAATGACAGACTGGCGCGTCGGGTAATACCGCACGCGCCTTTTGCCATCGCTACTCGAGAGGTGTTGCAGGCAGACCAATCAGCTACCGGTCCTGATCTTGTTCCACACCCGCGTCCGCACCCGGTCAATGTTCAACGGCATCGCCTCAAGGGCAAACAATTTGCCCATCATTTCCGGGCTCGGATACACCTTGGTGTCGTTCTTGATCGCCGGATCGATCAGGTGGTCGGCCTGTTCGTTGCCGTTGGCGTAGTGCACGTAGTTGCTGATGCCGGCCATGACGTCGGGACGCAGCAGGTAGTTCATGAACGCGTAACCGGCTTTCTCGTCCGGGGCGTCGGCGGGCATAGCGACCATGTCGAACCAGATGGCCGCGCCTTCCTTGGGAATCGAATAGCCGATGTCCACACCATTCCCGGCCTCCTTGGCGCGGTTTTCCGCCTGGAGAATGTCCCCGGAGAAGCCGACGGCCACGCAGATATCGCCGTTGGCCAGGTCGCTGGTGTATTTGGACGAGTGGAAATAACTGACATAGGGCCGGACTTTCATCAGCAGCGCCTCGGCCTTTTTATAGTCTTCGGGGTTCTTGCTGTGATGCGGCAGCCCCAGGTAATTCAACGCCGCCGGCAACAGTTCGGGCCCGTTGTCGAGGATCGCCACGCCGCACTTTTGCAGTTTTGCCATGTTCTCGGGCTTGAAGATCAGGTCCCAGGAATCCACTGGCGCGTTGTCGCCCAGCACAGCCTTGACCTTGGCCACGTTGTAGCCGATGCCGGTGCTGCCCCATAAATACGGGAAGCCATGCTCGTTGCCCGGGTCGTTGGCTTGTAACGTTTTGAGCAACACCGGGTTGAGGTTTTTCCAGTTCGGCAGCTGACTCTTGTCGAGTTTCTTCAGGGCCCCGCCCTCAATCTGTCGGGCCATGAAGTGGTTGGACGGGAATACCACGTCATACCCGGATGTGCCGGTCATCAATTTGCCATCAAGGGTTTCGTTGCTGTCGAAGACGTCGTAACTGAAGGCGATACCGGTTTCTTTCTGGAAGTTTTTTGTGGTGTCCGGGGCGATGTAGTCCGACCAGTTATAGATTTTCACGGTCTCGGCGGCCTGACTGAGGGTCGCGACGAGCGCAAGTGGAGCAAGCGTCAGTGTCTTTCGGATCATGGGTCGATTCCTGTATGGGTTGTTTTCTTTTTATTGGAGAACTGGCAGGCAATCAGAGATCAAAAAATCAAAACGTAGGTCTTGCGCACGGTTTCCTGGATGTCCCAGATCCCGAGGCTGTTGGCTGGCAACATCAGTGCATCGCCGGCTTCTATGTAGAGGGTTTCACCGTCATCCGGAGTGAAGGTGCAGCGACCCTGGATGAAGTGACAGAATTCCTGGGCAACGATCTGCCGGCGCCAGCGGCCGGGAGTGCATTCCCAGACGCCGGTTTCGACACCGTCGTCGCGTTCGACGCTGGTGGTCGAGGCCACCGCCACGGGCATCCCCAGCGGCACGGCGACGGGCGTTGACTCTTCCAGCTTCAGGGTTGCGGTGTTCTTGAAGTGAGTGATTGGCATGGGGGAGTACCTGTCGATTGAGAAAACGCCATTCAGTGCATGAAACCTTCCATGAACCCGGCAACCCGGCCGGCCAGTTTGCGACGCCAGGGCGCGGTGGACGGGTTGGCCAGGGTCTGGTCTTCGTGAACGAAGCTGCGGATGATTGCGTTGTAGCCCAGCCAGCGGCAGGGCTCCGGCTCCCACGCCTTGAGCGCGTCGAGACCGCCCTGAGCAATCACCCACGGCTGGCGCACCAACTCGGTATCGCGCTGAAGAATCAGATCGGCCAGCGTCCGCCCGCCGAGGTTGCTGGCACCGACGCCCTCCCCGCCATAACCGCCCGACAAGGCGATGCCGCTGGCCTGATCGCAGAGCATGTGCGGCTTGAAGCGCCGGGACATCCCCAGGTTTCCGCCCCAGGCGTGGGTGATTCGCACGTTCTTGAGCTGCGGGAAGAGTTCACCGAACAGGTAGCGTCGCAACTGCACTTCGCTGGCGCTCAGCTCGAAGTCATGGCGCAACTTGCCAGCAAACTGATAGCCGCCACGGGCGCCGAACACCAGACGGTTGTCGGCCGTGCGCTGGCCGTAGGTGACCTGGCGGCTGCTTTCGCTGAACGCCTGACCATGGCTGAGGCCGATGTCGTCCCAGGTCGCGGCGGACAGCGGTTCGGTCGCCACCAGTAAACTCTGCACGGGCAATTGATAACGGCCCAGCGGCGGCAACGTGACCGCGTAACCTTCTACCGCCGGCACGATCCAACGGCTGCGAACCTGCGCGTTGGTTGTACGCAGACTGCCCGACTGCCATTGGGTGACCGGGCTGTTCTCGTAGATGTTGACCCCCATGCGCTCCACCGTCCGTGCCAGACCTCGCACCAACTTTGCCGGGTGAATGGTCGCCACGTGCGGTGCATAGATACCGCCATAAGGTTTGGCGATTCTGATCTGTTGCGCCAATTGCTCGGGGTTGAGCCAGCGGTAGTCGGCCTCGGTCAGCCCTTGGCGGTAGAGCGCGTCCAGATAATCGCGCAGGCTGGCTTCCTGTTCCGGGTAACGGGCCGCACAGTAAAGCGCCCCGCCCTTGCGATAATCACAGTCGATGCCTTCTCGTTCGAGGACGATTTCTACTTCATCGGGGATGCCGTGCAGCAGATCGTAAGAGGCGCGACGTTGTTCGACCGGTAAACCGGCGAGCAAGCGATCCTCGCCCAGCAGGTTGCCCATCAACCAGCCGCCGTTACGGCCCGACGCACCAAAACCCGCGGTTTGGGCTTCGACAATGGCGATGTTCAGTCCCGGCGCCAGGCGTTTGAGGTAGTACGCGGTCCAGAGCCCGGTGTACCCGGCGCCGATGATGGCCACGTCGACGTCCAGGTCCTTTTCCAGCGCCGGGCGCGCCAGTAACGGCTCGTCGAGTTGATCCATCCACAAACTGATCGTGCGCCACGCCGCCATGCCAGACTCCGCCACTCAATACTTCGATGGCGTCGATCCTAGTGCGTGGGTTCAGGGGCTGTCTTGCGCGCGTGCACGCAAAGAAATTTGTTTGGCGTAAGCCTTGGGCGACAGACCGGTGTGCTGGCGGAAACAGCTGTAAAACGCCGACAGCGAATTGAAGCCTGCGGCAAAGGCCAGCTCATCGATACGCAGTGGTGGAGTGGCGCTGTCCAGTGCCGCGAGCAAATGCTGCAACCGCGCCTGATTGACGTAACGGTAGAAGCTTTGGCCGAGCACCTGGTTCAACAAGTAGGAAATCTGATTGCGGCTGTACCCGCACTCCTTCGCCACCCGTTGCAGATCGAGCTCGGGATCCAGATATGGTTGCTGACGCTGAAAATACTGCTGCAGGTCGTCGGCCATGAAACTTAGCTGCCGCGGTGACAGTCCGAGCCGACTGACCGCCGGGCGCAGGTTGCGGGGGGCTTTGCCGGACGCTTGTTCGTGTACGAGGGTGGCGTATTCATTGACCCGCCAGATCAGCCCGTCACGCACGGTGATCGCCTCGCTGGTCCGAAACGACACCAGCCCTTCACCGCCGCGAAGGGTGATGCGGTATTGAATGAACGCCGTGTCGCCATCCAGTCGAATACGGTCCGAGTGCTCCAGCGCCTCATCCGGATCCCGGGGCATGCTGTCACGCACGTAGTCGCGCAACGCGTCCAGCCCCATCACTCGGTTCTGGAAAAAGTCGTTGTACTGAATGTCCGGGTGATAAAGCGCCATCACACCATCCAGATCCCGGTGCTTCCAGCGCAGGTGGTAACGCATGACCGTGTCGCCCGTGGCCTGGGTTTGCGACGGACCATCATCATCGGCGTGCATAGAGGACTCGACGAGAAAAAACCGAGCTTGCCGAAGTTCGGTCCGGGCTTCAATGACCAATGGGATGCCCGGCAATGCTGGCCCTTGGCCGAGATGCCGATATCTCATGACCTGCATCAAAAAAAACTGAACCAATCGCTGAACGGTCTGAAAAATTCCACATGATTTTCACATCCGGGTGCTACTTTTAAAGACAGTCACCGGTTGAGCCATTGAAGGCTCTTCCCTCCTAACATGAGCTAAAGGAAGCGCTCGATGAAGAAGGTGGGCAACACATGAATCAAGGTTCATTCAGCAAGGTCACTTTTCCAAATGCCTGCCAGCTGATGCGCTGGCATTTTCATCCCATGGGTTTCGAAGCGACCATGGATGCACCGGGCAGCATGGTTGCTCGTCTATTCGACCGAGCCAGCGGCGAAACCATGATCGCCATTGCCGGCATTCCTTGTGCAACGGTCATGAATGCCGCCGATGTAGAGCGGATTATCGAAGCGGTCGAGGATGAGCTGGAAGCGTTCATTCCTCCGCAGACTCTCAGGAGTTATGCCTGACAGCCAACACCCGACAAAAAGCCCGCTTGTCGATTTAGCGGGCTTTTTGTAGCAGCTGTCGAGCCCGATCGGCTTGTAGCAGCTGTCGAGCCTGCGAGGCTGCGTTCGGCGGCGAAGCCGTCGTGAATCCTGTTGACACCGTCTGCCTGATACACCGCGAGTTATGATTTTACGACGGCTTCGCCGCCGAACGCAGCCTCGCGCTGCTCGGCAGCTGCTACAAGGAATGCGTCGCCGCAACTTGCATCAGCGCCTGGGCCAGATCGGCGCGCAGGTCTTCGACATCCTCCACCCCCACAGACAAACGCACCAGCGCATCGCTGATACCTAGCTGTGCGCGTGTTTCTGCGGGAATGGTGGCGTGAGTCATGATCGCCGGGTGCTCGATCAGGCTTTCCACCCCGCCCAGGCTCTCGGCCAAGGCAAAGATCCGCACACTCTCGAGAAAACGTCTGGCGCCCGTCAGGTCGCTGTTCAGCTCGACGGAAATCATCCCGCCGAACCCGCGCATCTGCCGCCGCGCCAATTCGTGCTGCGGGTGCGATGGCAGGCCCGGATAATACACGCGTGCCACTTGCGGCTGACGCTCCAGCCATTGCGCCAACTCCAGCGCGTTGCTGCAATGACGTTCCATGCGCAGCGCCAGGGTCTTCACCCCGCGCAAGGTGAGGAACGCGTCGAACGGCCCGGCGATCGCCCCCACTGCGTTCTGCAGAAAGCCCAGGCGCTCGGCCAGTTCCGCATTCTGCCCGACCACTGCAATGCCGCCGATCACGTCGGAATGACCATTGAGGTACTTGGTCGTCGAGTGCAGCACGATATCGAAGCCCAATTCCAGAGGACGCTGGATCCACGGACTGGCGAAGGTGTTGTCCGCCACGCAGATGATGCCTCGCTCGCGACAGATCCGCGCGACGGCGGCGAGGTCGGTCAGGCTTAACAAAGGATTGCTCGGCGTCTCGACCCAAACCATCCGCGTGTCGTCCTGCAGCGCGGCTTCGAAGGTCGCCAGATCAGTCATATCGACGAAGCTGAAGCGATGCCCGGCGCTGCGCCGGCGTACCCGCTCGAACAGGCGGAAAGTCCCACCATACAGATCATTGCCGGAGACGATGTGCGCGCCTGCGTCGAGTAGTTCGAGTACGGTGCCGATCGCCGCCAGTCCGGAAGCAAAGGCGAACGCCTGGGTGCCGCCCTCAAGGTCCGCCACGCAACGCTCCAGCGCAAAGCGCGTCGGGTTGTGCGAACGCCCGTAATCGAAGCCCTTGTGCACACCGGGACTCTGCTGCGCATAGGTGGAGTTGGCGTAAATCGGCGGCATCAGCGCCCCGGTGGTCGGGTCCGGTGTTTGTCCGGCATGGATCACACGGGTGGCAAAGCCCCGTGGCGCGGTGCTTTCATCGTGCTGACTCATGCCAGGGACCTCCGCAAGTGATTGAGCATGTCGACGCGGGTAATCAGGCCATGGAAGCCCGAGGTGTCGGCGATGATCGCCACCAGCCCACGGTCGAGCACCGCCTCCAGCTCAGCAAGACTGGCGCCGGGAGGCAGGGTTTCGAGCTTGTCGGTCATCGCGCTGGTCACAGTCATGCGAAAATGCGTAGCGTCTTCATGCACGCCAAACAGAATATCGGACTCGTCGATGACCCCGACCAGCCGCTGCCCATCCACCAGCACCGGCAGTTGCGACACATCCGCCAGGCGCATGCGCTGGAAGGCGGTGAGCAAGGTATCGTCCGGCCCCACGCTGACCACCCGGCCATCCTCGAAACGCCGGGCGATCAGGTCACGCAAATCGCCGTAGCGTTTGCGCGCCAGCAGGCCCTGATCGTTCATCCACTGGTCGTTATAGATCTTCGACAGATAACGGGTGCCGGTGTCGCAAACGAAACTGACCACCCGCTTCGGCTCGGTTTGCTCGCGGCAATAGCGCAATGCCGCCGCCAGCAAGGTGCCAGTCGAAGAGCCGCCGAGAATGCCTTCGGCGCGCAGCAGTTGGCGGGCATGATCGAAGCTTTCCTCGTCGCTGATCGAATAGGCCTTGCGCACGCTGGAAAGGTCGGCAATCGATGGAATGAAGTCTTCGCCGATACCCTCCACCGCCCAAGAGCCCGGCGTACCGAGGATCCCGCTGCGGCTGTACTCGGCCATCACCGAGCCGACCGGGTCGGCCAGCACCATTTCCAGATTCGGTTGTACGCGCTGAAAGAAACGAGTCAGCCCGGTCAGCGTGCCGGCCGAACCGACGCCGACGACAATGGCATCCACATCATGCTGAGTCTGCGCCCAGATCTCCGGCGCGGTGCTGCACTCGTGGGCCAGCGGGTTGGCCGGGTTGTTGAATTGATCGGCGAAGAACGCGTCGGGAATATCCTTGGTCAATCGCGCCGCGACATCCTGGTAATAATCGGGATGGCCCTTGCCGACGTCGGAGCGGGTGATGTGCACTTCGGCGCCCATCGCCTTGAGGTGCAGGACCTTCTCGGTGGACATTTTGTCCGGCACCACCAGCACCACCCGGTAACCCTTGGCGCGGCCAACCAGTGCCAGCCCCAGACCGGTGTTGCCGGCCGTGGCCTCGACGATGGTGCCGCCGGGGCGCAGGCGACCATCGCGCTCGGCGGCGTCGATCATCGCCAGGCCGATGCGATCCTTGATCGATCCACCGGGGTTCTGCGATTCGAGTTTGAGAAACAGCGTGCATGGGCCGGTATCGAAGCGGCTGACACGCACCAGCGGCGTATTGCCGATCAGTTCGAGCACGGCGGGACGGGAGTTGTTCGGCATGTCGTCACCTCGCAGCGGAATCCGCACTGGATGGACAGCGACCCGCGGCGAGCATCGCGCGCCAGTCGCCAGCAAAGCCTCGCTTGGACCATAGGCCGGGATTGCGCGCCCCGCAACTTTTCGTAGCCAGTCGGTAACGTCGTCGCCTGAACGCCGCTACCTGAGAGTTCCCGGTTTCATGCAGGCACTTTTCCCTGACGGTGATCGGCAAAAAACGCCTTGCCCTTGCCGATCCGGTCGGAGGCCTTGGGCATGTTCGCCGCCTGGGTATCCTGGCCATCGACATACCAGTAGCAATGACTCACCGCGCGAGTGATGCCCACGTAGGCCAGACGCAGGATCTCGTCTTTCTGCGCGCTGTCGTAGGGTTCGCTGTCGCCGGCCTTGCCGAGCCCGGCCATGCGATAGACCTGGTTCTTGTAAGGCGAACTGGTCAGATGCTGGCAATCGCCCAGCAGGAATACCGCATCAGCTTGCAGGCCCTTGGCGCTGTGATAGGTCAGTTGCTTGAGCCGCCGTGCGTCGTACGGCAAGCTAGAATCCACATTAACTACCGACTGAATATGCTCTTCAATCAATGACTTATCGCTGCTTTTTCGATAAAGCATCAAGATCGAATCGCCTTTTCTGTAGTGTTCGATCAAACGCTGGGCCATGCCCTGGTCATCCCGATCAAGCACATTCACCGGCAGCAAGGCCTTGGGTTCACCGCTGGCCTTGGCTTTCTTGCCGGCGATTGCCGGTGCCGCACGGACGATATGTTCCGCCGCGTCGATGATGTGCTGATGGCTGCGGTAATTGTCGCTGAGCATCACCTTGGTCGTGCTCGGTGACGGGAACTCCTTGTTGAACTCCATGAAGTAGCTCGGCGAACTGCCACGCCAGCCGTAGATCGATTGCCAGTCGTCCCCCACACACAGCAATGACGAACGTTGCGCCCCGCGCCCTACGTGCATGGCCGGGCCACGACTGCGGATCTCGGCCAGGCTGGCGCGAATCCAGGAAACGATCTGCGGCGACACGTCCTGGAACTCATCGATCATCAAGTGCGACATCGGCCTGAGCAGTTCATCGCTGAGCAACTTGAGATTCTCCGGTGAATGCTCGCTGAACAGGGCAAACATCCGGTTGTAGGTCATCACAGGTGGCGATTGATCCAGCAGATGATCTTCCAGCGCTCGCCAGAACAGGCTCAAGGCCTCGAAGAAGAATCGGTCCGGGTCATCCTTGGCGAAACTCATCTGGCCCACGGCATTGGGCACATCCAGGCCGAGGTTTTCGATAAACCCGGCTGCCGCGACAAAACAGTCCAGCAACGGCGCGGAAGCAAGCTCGCCCTTGACCTTGTAATCGAAGCCCGGCCCGGCGCTGGCGTCACCGGCAAGCGACGCCAAAACACGTTTTGAAGATTCGTAACTATCCATCCATATCAATGGCTTACGACAGAAAGCTTGAAACAAGGTGCGCTTTACAGCCCATTCCGCACGCACGGTCAGCTTGGCATTCGGGCGGCTGACCTGCGGATTTTCCCGAGGATCGAAACCCAGCACCACCCAGGCATCCAGCGCCGGAATATAACCGTGGCAATGGAAGGTCGAACCGTTGATGTCGAAGGTCTGACGATTCGGCTCGATGCCCTTGATCGGCCAGGCACCGGCGCGAAACCACAGGTCCTCGATGGTGTCGCACAGCTCTTCATCGCGCTTGGCCGCCAGTTCAGTCACCGCCATGCGCTTTTGCACGTCCGGGTGATCACGTTCCAGTTCCTTGAGCTGCAAGGCGTGACGAGACAACGGCTTGATCAACTCGCGGAAACGCTCATCGCGGGTATGCAGGCTATGATAGCAGGCGTTGAGTTGCTGGCGCTGGGCATCGTTGATTCGCAGGTCGAAGGGGTTGCTGTCGACCTCCTCATCGGCGCCCTGCGCGCGAAAGCTGAGGTTTTCGAAGGCTTGTAGCCGTTCGAAACCCGGCAGGCTGCGTACCATTGGCAGGATCCGCGAATGAAAAGTGCGCACCAGGTCCCGCGCTTCTTTGAAGCTGAGTGCCCGACCCCACACGGCAAACAGTTCGATCAGCTTATTGATGAAGTCCTTGCGCGACTCGCGGGTGAAGGTCACCACGGTCATCGAGCTCAGCTCAAACCCCAGGTAATGGCTGAGCAGCAGAATTCGCAGCACCAGGGTGGTCGACTTGCCCGCACCCGCCCCGGCGATCACCGAAGTCGACGGTGTGTCACTGAAAATCATTTTCCATTGAGCAGCGCTCGGCTGGGCATGCGCAGGCAACAGTCGCGCCACGTCGGCCTTCATGCGCTTCTTCAGCTCGGCGCTCAATGGCAGGCGCCAATCGTCGAACAGGTTGTCATCGACGTTGGGCGGTCGATGCTCGGTCGAGCGCGAGTCACGGATCAGTAGCACTTGCCGGCCTTCTTCCAGCCCCTCGAGCTTGCCTTCCTTATGCCCGTATTCCACACCGGCGCTGTGACCGCTGCGAAAACCGTCGGCTTGCCCGTGCAGCCAGGACGCACGGTGTTGCGCGCGCAAGCGGGTCAGGCCGTGGCCAAAGAACCGGGCGGCCAGACGTTTGAGCAAAGGCATCTCGGCCAAGGGACGAAGTTCGGGCGGAAGATCGGGTGTGTGTTGCGGCACGCAGGCGGACTCCAGTGTGTGAGGCTGTCGAGGGCTATGGTGTCTGCATTTGCCGTTGAGTTCTAGTGAAATGCTTACAGGTCATTGGCTTATGCGATGAAGTGAAGGCTGGATGAGAAAAATTCGAGATTATTCGATATCAAATAATTCGATTGTATTGAGGCATTTTTTACGCTTTTTATCGATGGGTACCTGATGGATGATACTGACCATCAACCACCGGTTCTCGTTTGTGGCTCAGACGTTCTGCCCCATGACGAACCTTTTTCAGGAGACGATCATGCTTGAACTCAGACCTTTCAACTCCCTGGGCGGCGCGCACCATGGCTGGCTGGATGCCCATCACCACTTTTCGTTCGCCGAGTACTACGACCCCAAACGCATGAACTGGGGCAACCTGCGGGTGTGGAACGATGATGTGATTGCCCCCGGCACCGGGTTCCCGCAACACCCGCACCGGGACATGGAAATCATCACCTACGTTCGTGAAGGCGCGATTACCCACCAGGACAACCTGGGCAACAAGGGCCGTACCGAAGCCGGTGATGTGCAGGTCATGAGCGCCGGCACCGGGATCGCCCACAGTGAGTACAACCTGGAAGCGACCGAGACCCGGATCTTTCAGATCTGGATCATCCCCAACGAAACCGGTCTGGCACCGTCGTGGGGCGCCAAGCCCTTCCCCAAAGGCCAGCGCGAAGGCTTCGTGACCCTGGCCAGTGGCAAGGCCGGCGACGATCAAAGCCTGCGGATTCGCGCCGATGCACGTCTGGTGGCGGCCAACCTGAAAGCCGGGGAAACGGCTGAATATCGTCTGGACAGTGGCCGTCGCGCTTATCTGGTGCCAGCGACAGGAGCGATTGAAGTCAATGGCTTGCGCGCACAAGCTCGAGACGGGGTTGCGATAGCCGATGAGCAAGTGTTGCGGGTGACTGCGATTGAGGACAGTGAAATCGTGTTGGTGGATTTGGCTTGATAAGGTAAATGCGCGACAAAAAAAGGGGCGACCGTTAATGGTCGCCCCTTTTTTATGTGTAGCCATTTTGGTGAGGGGATTTACCGTGGCGAGGGGGCTTGCCCCCGTTGGGTTGCGAAGCAGCCCCAAAACCAGCAAGCGCGGTGCATCAGGTACACCGCATGCAATGGTTTACGACTGCTTCGCAGCCGAACGGGGGCAAGCCCCCTCGCCACAGGCAAGCTCCCTCACCACAGGACTTTCAATCACTTCGCAGAAATTGCGCCATCTACCAGTGTCTGAGCCTCGGCCACCAGTTGTTTCAGGTGGTCGTCACTGACAAAGCTTTCTGCGTAAATCTTGTAGATGTCCTCGGTGCCCGACGGCCGAGCCGCGAACCAGCCGTTCTCGGTCATGACTTTCAGGCCGCCGATGGCCTGGTCGTTGCCCGGTGCATGGCTGAGGATGCTCTGGATCGCTTCGCCCGCCAGTTGAGTCGAGGTGACCTGCTCCGGCGACAATTTGCTCAGCAGAGCTTTCTGTTCAGGGTTGGCCTTGGCGTCAACGCGTACCGAGAACGGCTCACCCAGTTCATCGGTCAACGCGCGATAGGCCTGGCTTGGATCACGGCCCGTGCGAGCGGTCATTTCAGCGGCCAGCAGCGCCGGAATCAAACCGTCTTTGTCGGTACTCCAGACACCGCCGTCCTTACGCAGGAACGACGCACCGGCACTTTCTTCACCGCCAAAACCCAGGGAGCCGTCAAACAGACCGTCGGCAAACCATTTGAAGCCGACCGGCACTTCGTACAGACGACGGCCCAGACGTTTGGCGACGCGATCGATCAAGCCGCTGCTGACCACGGTCTTACCCACGGCCGCATCGGCGCGCCACTGTGGACGGTTCTGGAACAGGTAGTCGATCGACACCGCGAGGTAGTTGTTCGGCGCCAGCAAACCACCGGACGGGGTCACGATGCCATGGCGGTCGTGATCCGGGTCGCAGGCAAACGCCACGTCGAAACGCTCTTTCAGGCCGATCAGGCCTTGCATCGCGTGGCTGGAAGATGGGTCCATGCGGATCTGCCCGTCCCAGTCAACGGTCATGAAACGGAACGTTGCATCAACCTGTTTATTTACCACTTCCAGGTCCAGGCGGTAGTGCTCGGCAATTGCCGACCAGTAGCGCACCCCTGCTCCGCCCAGCGGATCGACACCCAGACGCAGCTTCGCATCGCGGATGGCGTCGAAGTCGATCACGTTGATCAGGTCAGCGACATAGGTGTTGAGGTAATCATGACGATGGGTAGTGCTGGCCTTCAGGGCCTGCTCGTAGCTGATGCGTTTGACGCCGGCGAGTTTGGCTGCCAGCAACTCGTTGGCCTTGGCTTCGATCCACTTGGTGATGTGGGTATCGGCCGGGCCGCCGTTGGTTGGGTTGTACTTGTAGCCACCGCTTTGCGGCGGGTTGTGGGACGGCGTGATGACGATGCCGTCCGCCAGGCCTGAAGTGCGCCCGCGGTTGTAGCAAAGAATCGCATGGGAAATGGCCGGCGTCGGAGTGTACTCGTCGCCTTCGGCGATCATCACCGTCACACCGTTCGCTGCCAGCACTTCCAGGGCGCTGGCACCGGCCGGCGTGGACAGCGCGTGGGTGTCGATCCCGACGAACAGCGGGCCATCGATGCCCTGGGCTTCGCGGTACAGGCAGATCGCCTGGCTGATGGCCAGGACGTGCCATTCGTTGAAACTCAAGTCGAACGAGCTACCTCGGTGTCCGGACGTGCCGAAGGCGACGCGCTGGGTAGAAATGGCTGCATCGGGCTGGCCGGTGTAATAGGCCGTTACCAGTCGCGGGATGTCGACCAACAGTTCTGCCGGTGCCGGTTTGCCCGCAAAAGGACTGAGTGTCATGCAAAACCTCTGAGAGAGAGTAGTTCGGGATAGGAACGCAGTTTACTGACAGTTTGGCTGTCGCGCGACGTTATCGAATGTCAGGTTCCGAGGAGCTCTGGCGCCTCGGCTCAATCGATCGACTCCAGACGCAAGGCATCTCCAAGCAACCCCAGTGCAGCGACGAGCTCGTGGTCGCCACCGAACGTATGACTCAGGCGCAAGTGTTGCGCGTGCAGGCCCTGCAGACTGAACAACTCCCCCGGTGCGATGACCACTTGCTGCTTGAGCAGTCTCTGGAACACTCGATGTACATTGACCCGGCGCAACGAGCGAATCCACACCGTCGCCCCGCCCTGGGGCTCGACGAAATGCAGCGATTCCGGCAGACGCTCCTGGAGCAGTTGGGTCATCAGCACCATGCGCTCCTTGAGCAGTCGACGCAACACCAGCAGGTGTTGATCGATACGTCCGTTGCTGTACAGCCGTGCGATGGCTTTCTGACGAATCAGCGACAAACGGAATGCCCGCAGCAGAAAGTGCCGTTGCAGTTCGGCACGCAGTTGTCGCGAGAGCAGGTAACCAAAGGGTGCCTCCGAGCCAATGATTTTCTCGAAAGTGGAAAACACGATCAGCCGATCAGGGTCCACCAGGTCGCGAAACCGCAAGCCGCTCGGTTCGAATTCGAGCTCGCCGTAACAATCGTTTTCCAACACCCAACAGCCATGCCGTTCCAGCAGTTGCGCAGTGGACTGCCGGTTGTCGTCAGGCGCCACGCTCCCGCGCGGCATGTTCAGTCCAGATGAAAGCATCATCAGTCGCACCCGCCCGGTCTCGAGCAGTTCTCTCAGCTGTTCGAGATCCAGGCCACCACAGGCTTGCAGCGGCAGCTCGACAACCTGCACGTCTGCGTCCTGGAACAAGCGCAGAATCACCCAATCGCACGGCGACTCGACCACCACCACCGAATCTTTGAGCTCAAGAACGGCGATCAATATTTCAAGTACGCCGCGCATATCTGCGCCGATATAGACATCATCGGCATGCCAGCAGCGCGTCGGTGAAGTGGTGTAGCGTGCGGCAAGGGCCGTGCGCAGTTCCAACTCGCCGCAGGGTTGTGAAGACGGTTGCGGCTGGCGCGGATACTGGCGCAGCAATTCTCTCTCCAGCAACAACAACGGGCTGTCCAGGGGTTGTAACAACGCCGGTTCATCGGCGCTCAACACCAGCATGCCGGGGCGCCTGGCGTTGACATAGACCGTTTCGAGCAGGTCTTTGCCGCTGCCGGGCAGGCCGATAGAGGGCACCGGCAGTGCGTAATAACCTGACTTGGCAACCGAATAGATGCGTCCTTCCTTCTCCAGCAGCGAATAGGCGTATTGAATGGTCGAAATCGACACACTCAAACGATCCGCCAACTGCCGCAATGAGGGCAGGCGCACTCGCACGTCGCTGCCCGGCTCATTGATCAGATTGTTCAGGTAGCGGTACACCGCCTGGTACGCGAAATCGGAATCTCGTGATCCTTTCATGGGTGATGACCGAACACGCTACGAACGTCATGACGCACTCTCGATGCGTCCGCCAAACCAGGAGCGTTCACTGGCCCATCGACCATTCGCCAGTCACTGCTGTTTCATTCTCAGGGTCCATGCCTTCGACTTGCACGCCCGCGTGGCCGCTTTCCGTGCCTGGCACCCTACCCTCGTCCCGAACCACCGGCCCCATGCGGTAAAGCGTACCGATCAGGCTGACCGACAACCCGCTGACATCAACCATCCACTGCAGAACCTGCTCGGGTGCCGGACCGCCCTGCATCGCCCGGTGCAATTCCGGCAGCGCCACCAACATCCCAGGATGGCATTGACGAAGAAAATGCTCCAGGGCCGCGCCGTTATCGACGAACGGGGCGAACAGCAGGCATACCAGTTGGGCTTCACTCAAACCGAGGTTCCTTTGTGCCTCGGCCGTCGCCAATCCGCGCTGATCGGCCATGGTCAGCGGATTGCCGAAGGTCCCCATTGCCTGCTCGCAAAAACGCTCGGGCAATTGTTTACGGCGCATCATCACCAACGCCTGCTGCAGGTATTCGCTGACACTCTCTTCGTAGGTGCGACCGTGTACAAAGCGCGCTTGCAAGCCGCGAAGGTGCGCGGATATCGACAGGCTGACATAGTCGTTATCACTGAGCTGAGCCGTCAGTTCGTCAGGTTGAAACCCGAGGAAGTCAGTGAGCAGCGGCCAGCGCTCTTCCAGATTGCTGACCAGCATGTCGTGAATGTCCATGAAGGTCGTGCGACGGCAGACCTCAAAGCGCTCGGCAGGACGCCACGCAGCCTGAGAAAAGTCGGGATAAAACTCGCGATAGCAGTCGCTGCCCAGTTCATCGAGCCGCGCGAACAATCCCTCGTAGCCCGTTTCATGGCGGCTCGTCGGTGCAAGCCCAGCCTTGGCTGCAGCGCGGTTCAAACCCTCGATAAACTGCGCCTGCCGACGGGGGGAATCGCTGCTGATCATGACATCGACGCCGTTGTCCCAGCGGGCAATTTGTCCATAAAACTCACCCGTGGCCAGGTACCCGTCGTCCCACAACTCAAGCGGCCCGTTCCAGGCGCGACGGTGCCCGACCATCAGCAGGTTAAGCCGATTCGACTCACGGCCGGCTTCGGAGATTGGCGCCAAGTGATTGAACGGCAGGACCTCACGATTATCGACCATCAACATTTCGACCCGGGGATCGTCGTAGAGAAACAATGCACTGCTGCTGCGATGGATGTTTTCCAGTGCTGTCGAAGCCGTACCATTCAAGCGCAAAGTGGCCACTCGCAACTGAAACGTCGCCGGTGCCCGACTGGCGATACTCAGTTGCGCGGCGCGCAGCAGCGCCAGTGTGTAGCAGCTGTCACGGGACCCGGACTGGATCGCCAACACCTTGTAATCGCCGATACGCTCCATACCTCCAGCCGACACCACCAGGCGCTGAATCATCAGTTGCAATGCCGTGCGCTCCGCGCGAGAGAAAAAGCTCAGCAAGCGCTGCAGTACTTGTTGATAAACATAATTCATTGCCTGTTCATGGGTATGGGTCATCATTGTTTACCTGTTACTCATAAGTTCAACGCCACGCAAACAATTACATGCACTGCGCGACGGATTGCCTGTCATGAATGGGGTGCCGGGTTTGTTATCAAATGCTAGCACTTAAGCATTGTGTAATTATTTGAAATGGTTGCATGTCTCGGGAACCTCAATCAGGACTGGACCGCCGCAACGCCCGGCAGGACGGGTGCTTTTTGGCCCCGAGCGATTTCCTAGGAAATTTCCGACAACATCCCACAGACATGTAATACAAGAAATAAAGAAAGAAGTTGCCAATAAATGTATGGCCGCCGAGCGGCGTCGAATTATTTGTTGAGCATGTATTGCCGATGCGCGTTGAAAAGTTTCAACCTGATACCCAGCCATGACTCTTTCCTTGAGATGAAATAATCGTTCAATTATCAGGGCTTACATAATGATTAGAAGATACAGATCGAGAGCAAAAACCAGTTCAGTTGCTGAACCGCCCCACCGAAGGATCGATGGGCGTCTCATTTTGGAGGTTTTGACAGCGGAAAAGTCCGTGTTTGCACGGACCTTTCCAGAGGGGCTTATACAAAGAGGCTCGTACGAAAAGCTCAGGCAGGTTCGACCTCAAGGGCGACCCGTTCGCGGCATGGGCATTCGTCCATGTAGCGGTGCGCTTCGACAAACTGGGAAAACGGGAATACCCGAGTCTTGAGCGGCAGCAGCACATGGTCTGCTGTCAACTGGTTGATGTCGCGCAGGGCCCGTTGCAGTGCGGCCTGATCCTGGAGGATGCCCAGCTCCGGCTTGCCAGTGAAGTTGCCGATGCAGTGCACGAAGAACTGAATGTTCTTCTGGAACGCCGCACAGGCCGGAAATGGCGTCTGGTTACCACCTTGCAGACCATAGAGCACCAGGCTACCGCGAGGCGCGAGCACATCGCCGAGCAGCGACATCTGCGGGCCACCCAGGCCATCGAAAACCACATCGACGCCACGGTTGTCGGTAATTTTGTTGATCCGCATCAGCAGATCTTCTTCTTCGGTGACGATGACTTTTTCGGCACCCAGCGACAGCAGGTATTCACGCTCATCCGCAGTTTTGGTCGCAGCGATCACTCGCACGCCGAGGGCTTTGCCCAGTTGCACGAACGACGGCCCGGCGCAGTGACTGGCGTCGGTCACCAGAGCGAATTGCCCGGGTTTGACGCGCGCCAGATCGGTGTAGCCAAAGTAGGCGACCAGTAGCGGCGTGTAATGCACGCTGGCTTCGACCGGACTGAGCACATCCGGGTAGCGGGTCAACGCCGTGCGCGGCAGAACGATCTGTTCGCCGTAGACCGGATAGTCGTTGGGGCTTTCGGCCGGGAAACTGGCGACCTTGTCACCGACAGCCAGGTCATCGACACCCTCGCCGAGCGCCGTGACCACGCCGGCCATTTCATGACCCAGGCCTGAAGGCAGGCGAGCATGGGAGGAAGCCAGGTTCTGGCGCCAGAGAATGTCGTACCAGCTGATGCCAATCGCCTCGACACGCACCTGCACTTCGCCCGGTGCAGGCAGAGCGGCCGCATGCTCTTCGCATTTGAGCACCTCGGCTGGACCAAACTTGTGAAAACGGATCGTGCGGGACATCGCAAACCTCGTCAAAGTAACCTCTAATGCCCTGAACTCTATCTGGGCTTTCTACCCGAGACCATCAGTGGCTATTAATAGTCGACATGCCTGTCATTGATTCCGCAGCGACGGCGACATCATCCAATGCCGTAAAAACCGAAGCAGCCTTTCAGGGAAAACTGAATTACCCTGTGCAGAGTACCAGTCTTTCCCCGTAAGATTCACGCCGGCCATTGTTCTCATATGGTCGCTCACGTCAAGTTTGCTGAATCTGCCAGGACTCCAGATGAATCGTAATGACCTGCGTCGTGTCGACCTGAACCTGTTGATCGTTTTCGAAACACTGATGCACGAGCGCAGTGTGACCCGCGCTGCGGAGAAATTGTTCCTCGGCCAGCCGGCCATCAGTGCGGCGCTCTCGCGCCTGCGCGGGCTGTTCGATGACCCGTTGTTCGTGCGCACCGGCCGCAGCATGGAACCTTCCGCCCGAGCGGTGGAAATCTTCGCCCTGCTCTCGCCGGCCCTGGACTCGATTTCCACCGCAGTCAGTCGCGCGGCGGAATTCGATCCGGCCACCAGCACCGCGGTGTTCCGCATCGGCCTGTCGGACGATGTCGAATTCGCGTTGCTGCCGATGCTGCTCAAGCGGCTGCGCGCCGAGGCACCAGGCATCGTGCTGGTGGTGCGTCGGGCCAACTACATATTGATGCCGAACCTGTTGGCCTCGGGCGAAATTTCCATTGGCGTCAGCTACACCGCCGACCTGCCGGCCAATGCCAAGCGCAAGGTATTGCGCCGCAGCATGCCGAAACTGTTGCGGGCCGACACCGTGCCGGGGCCGTTGAGCCTGGATGACTTCTGCGCCCGCCCCCACGCGCTGGTGTCGTTCGCGGGCGACCTGAGCGGCTTTATAGATGAAGAGCTGGAGAAGCTGGGGCGCAAACGGCACGTGGTGTTGGCGGTGCCGCAGTTCAACGGGCTGAGCACACTGATCAGCGGCACCGACATCGTGGCCACCGTCCCGGACTACACCGCCGAAGCGTTGACCGCCGCCGGTGGTGTTCGGGCGGAAGATCCGCCGTTGCCGGTGCGCAGCTTTGAATTGCACATGGCCTGGCGCGGGTCGCAGGATAATGATCCGGGTGAGCGGTGGTTACGGTCGCGGATTCAGATGTTCTTTGGGGATCCGGATAGCCTGGCTTGATCCGGATTTTGTATCGAGGCTGATGACCTCTTCGCGGGCAAGCCCGCTCCCACAGGGATTCGTGGTGTTAATGAAATCTCCTGTGGAGCGAGCCTGCTCGCGATGGTCGCGACACAGCTTCAAGCCAGACCTTTGCACTCCACGCAACACACAATTGTCATCATTTCATTTGATAGCCCGCTAACGAAAGGTGCATGCTAGAGGGCTTGCTTCTGGCTTATATCATTCCGAATGATAGTTACCTTTGCCTCGTTCGATTCGTTTGATACCGCCCCGCCAAGCATTATCCGCCCATCTCAATACATTGGCGGATGCATCCATGGAACAGTCACTCAAACATTTGCGCTTCCCCTTGGCCCTGTTGGCCGTGATGGTGATGAGCGCCTGCGGCAAGACTCCGGACGCTGCCGCCACCATGCCCGCGGCCAAAGTCAGCGTGGCCAAGGTACTGGAGCAACCGGTCAACGAGTGGGACGAATTCACCGGGCGCCTGGAAGCGCCGGAAACGGTAGAGATTCGTCCACGGGTCTCCGGCCAGATCGATGACGTAACCTTCACCGAAGGCGCATTGGTCAAGAAAGGCGATCTGTTGTTCCAGATCGACCCGCGTCCGTTCCAGGCTGAGGTCCGCCGCCTCGAGGCCCTGGTGGCGCAAGCTCGCGCCACGGCTACCCGCAGTGAAAACGAAGCCCAGCGCGGTGAACGCCTGCGCACCAGCAACGCGATTTCCGCCGAACTCGCCGACTCGCGCACCAGTGCCGCTCAAGAGGCTCGCGCCGCCGTCGGTGCACTCCAGGCGCAACTGGACCTGGCCAAACTGAACCTGAGCTTCACCCGCGTGACGTCCCCAATCAGCGGTCGTGTCAGCCGTGCGGAAATCACCGCCGGCAACCTGGTGACCGCCGACACCACCGCCCTGACCAGCGTGGTGTCCACCGACAAGGTCTACGCCTACTTCGACGCCGACGAGCGTGTATTCCTCAAGTACAACCAGCTCGCCCGCCAGGGTCAACGCGGCGCCACCACCCCGGTTTACATGGGCCTGTCCAATGAAGACGGTAACCCGCACCAGGGCCAGATGAACTTCGTCGACAACCAGGTCAACCCGAAGACCGGCACCATCCGCGGTCGTGCGGTGTTCGACAACAGCGACGGCAGCTACACCCCGGGTCTTTATGCACGCCTGAAACTGGTGGGCAGCGGCACCTACTCCGCGGTGTTGATCAACGACGAAGCGGTCGGTACCGACCTGGGTAAAAAGTTCGTGCTGGTGATGGATGCCGACAACAAAACGGCTTATCGCCCCGTCGAGCTGGGTCCGAAAATCGAAGGTTTGCGCATCGTGCGCAGCGGCCTGAACAAAGACGACACCATCATCGTCAAGGGTTTGCAACGGGTTCGCCCTGGTTCGCCGGTCAGCCCTGAAGTGATCCCGATGGCCAGCAAGGAAACCCTCGCGGCTCTCGCTCAACAACGACAAGCGCTGGAAGCCAGCAACCTGCCCCAAGTCGCACCTGCCAAGGTCGCGCCGGGAACGGTTGTGAAGCTGGCTGCTGCGACTCCACGCGGTTAAGGGGCAATTACTCCGATGAATTTCTCCCAATTCTTCATTTCACGGCCGATCTTCGCAGCGGTACTGTCGCTGCTGATCCTGATCGCCGGCGCCATCTCGTTGTTCCAGTTGCCGATCAGCGAATACCCGGAAGTGGTGCCACCCACCGTGGTGGTCCGTGCCAACTTCCCGGGCGCCAACCCTAAAGTCATCGGTGAAACTGTGGCTGCTCCTCTGGAGCAAGCCATCACCGGCGTCGAGAACATGCTGTACATGTCCTCGCAATCCACCGCTGACGGCAAGATCACCCTGACCATCACCTTCGCCCTGGGCACCGACCTGGACAACGCGCAGGTGCAGGTGCAGAACCGCGTGACGCGTTCCGAGCCGAAACTTCCCGAGGAAGTGACGCGCATCGGTATCACCGTCGACAAGGCGTCGCCCGACCTAACCATGGTTGTGCACTTGACCTCGCCGGACAAACGCTACGACATGCTCTACCTGTCCAACTACGCCTTGCTCAACATCAAGGATGAGCTGGCGCGTCTGGGCGGTGTCGGTGATGTGCAGCTGTTCGGTATGGGCGATTACTCGCTGCGGGTGTGGCTCGATCCGAACAAGACCGCTTCGCGCAACCTGACCGCCACCGATGTGGTCACCGCGATTCGTGAACAGAACCGTCAAGTGGCGGCCGGTGCCCTGGGTGCTCCGCCTGCGCCGAATGCCACGGCATTCCAGTTGTCGGTCAACACTCAAGGCCGTCTGGTGTCCGAGGAAGAGTTCGAGAACATCATCATTCGCTCTGGCGAAAATGGTGAAATCACTCGCCTCAAAGACATCGCTCGCGTCGAACTCGGCTCCAGCCAATACGCCCTGCGCTCCTTGCTGAACAACCAGCCGGCGGTGGCGATCCCGATCTTCCAGCGCCCAGGCTCCAACGCGATCCAGATCTCCAACGACGTTCGGGCGAAAATGGCCGAGCTGAAGAAGAACTTCCCGGAAGGCATGGACTTCAGCATCGTCTATGACCCGACGATCTTCGTGCGCGGCTCCATCGAGGCGGTGGTTCACACCCTCTTCGAAGCGCTGATCCTGGTTGTGCTGGTGGTGATCCTGTTCCTGCAAACCTGGCGCGCTTCGATCATCCCGTTGGTGGCGGTGCCGGTTTCGCTGATCGGTACGTTTGCCGTGATGCACCTGTTCGGCTTCTCGTTGAACGCCCTGTCGCTGTTCGGACTGGTATTGGCCATCGGTATCGTGGTCGACGATGCGATTGTGGTGGTGGAGAACGTCGAGCGAAACATCGGGCTCGGACTCACTCCGGTAGAAGCCACCAAGCGTGCGATGCGTGAAGTGACCGGTCCGATCATCGCGACGGCGCTGGTGCTGTGTGCGGTGTTTATCCCGGCCGCGTTCATCTCCGGCTTGACCGGTCAGTTCTACAAACAATTCGCCCTGACGATTGCGATTTCGACCGTGATCTCGGCTTTCAACTCGCTGACCTTGTCGCCAGCACTGGCCGCCGTGTTGCTCAAAAGTCATGACGCGCCGAAGGACCGTTTCTCCAAGGTGCTGGACAAGATCTTCGGTGGCTGGCTGTTCCGTCCGTTCAACCGCTTCTTTGACAAGGCCAGCCATGGCTATGTCGGCACCGTGGGCCGGGTTATCCGCAGCAGCGGTATCGCCCTGCTGCTGTACGCAGGCTTGATGGTGCTGACCTTCTTCGGTTTCTCCAACACGCCGACCGGTTTCGTACCTGGCCAGGACAAGCAATACCTGGTGGCCTTCGCTCAACTGCCGGATGCCGCGAGCCTGGACCGTACCGAAGACGTGATCAAGCGCATGTCCGACCTGGCCCTGAAACAGCCTGGCGTGGAAAGCGCGGTGGCCTTCCCTGGCCTTTCGATCAACGGTTTTACCAACAGCCCTAACGCCGGCATCGTGTTCGTCACCCTGAAACCTTTCGACGAGCGTAAAGACCCGAGCATGTCCGCCGGTGCGATTGCCGGTGCGTTGAACGGCCAGTACGCCGGGATTCAGGAAGCCTACATGGCGATCTTCCCGCCACCGCCGGTACAAGGCCTGGGGACCATTGGTGGTTTCCGCCTGCAGATCGAAGACCGGGGCAACCTGGGCTATGACGAGCTGTACAAAGAAACCATGAACATCATCGCCAAGAGCCGCAGCGTGCCGGAACTGGCCGGTCTGTTCACCAGTTACACCGTGAACGTGCCGCAGGTCGATGCCGCCATCGACCGGGAAAAAGCCAAGACCCACGGCGTGGCCGTCAGCGACATCTTCGACACCCTGCAGATCTACTTGGGTTCGTTGTATGCCAACGACTTCAACCGCTTCGGTCGCACCTATCAGGTCAACGTTCAGGCTGAGCAACAGTTCCGCCTCGAGTCGGACCAGATCGGTCAGCTGAAAGTACGTAACAACCGTGGCGAGATGATCCCGCTGGCGACCTTCATCAAGGTCAGCGACACCTCGGGGCCAGACCGCGTGATGCACTACAACGGCTTCATCACCGCTGAAATCAACGGTGCGGCAGCCCCAGGCTACAGCTCCGGCCAGGCAGAGAAAGCCATCGAGAAACTGCTCAAGGATGAACTTCCGAACGGCATGACCTACGAGTGGACCGACCTGACCTACCAGCAGATTCTGTCCGGCAACACTGCGCTGTTCGTGTTCCCGCTCTGCGTACTGCTGGCGTTCCTGGTGCTCGCGGCTCAATACGAAAGCTGGAGCCTGCCACTGGCGGTGATCCTGATCGTACCGATGACCCTGCTGTCGGCCATTACCGGGGTGATTGCCTCGGGCGGCGACAACAACATCTTTACCCAGATCGGCTTGATCGTACTGGTGGGACTGGCCTGTAAGAACGCGATTCTGATCGTCGAGTTTGCCAAGGATAAGCAGGAAGAAGGTCTCGGCCCGCTGGCAGCGGTACTGGAAGCTTGCCGTCTGCGTCTGCGGCCGATCCTGATGACCTCCTTCGCGTTCATCATGGGTGTTGTGCCACTGGTCTTCTCCAGCGGCGCCGGTGCCGAAATGCGTCATGCCATGGGTGTGGCGGTGTTCTCCGGGATGCTCGGGGTGACCTTCTTCGGTCTGCTGCTGACGCCGGTGTTCTACGTACTGATTCGCAACTTTGTGGAACGCGGTGAAGCGCGCAAAGCGGCCAAAGCCCTGAAACTGGAGGCGCAACAATGAGCCTGAAAGCCTTCCTGCCGAGCCTGCTGGTACTGGCGCTGAGCGCCTGTGCCGTCGGCCCGGACTACAAGACCCCAGCCACCGAGGCGGCCAACATCACGGCCGCCACCGATGGCAGCGCCGGTCAGAAGAACTTTGACCGTGCCCGTTTCGAAGGCATCTGGTGGCAGCAATTCGACGATCCGACCCTCAACCAGTTGGTGAAGCAATCCTTGCAAGGCAACCGTGATTTGCGTGTGGCTTTTGCCCGCTGGAAAGCGGCCCGGGCGATTCGCGATGACGCCAGCAATGACGCCATGCCGACCATCACCAGCCGCGCGAGCAGCGATCTGGGCAAAGGGCAGATTCCCGGCCAGACCACTAAACGGGTCAACAGCGAACGCTATGACCTGGGCCTGGACATGGCCTGGGAACTGGACCTGTTCGGTCGCATCCAGCGCAACCTGGAATCCAGCGACGCTGAACAGCAAGCGGCCGAAGCCGATCTTTACCAACTGCAAGTCACCATGATTGCCGAACTGGTGGACGCCTATGGCCAACTGCGCGGCGCGCAACTGCGGGAAAAGATTGCCCTGGCCAACCTGAACAACCAGCAGGAGTCACGCAAGATCACCGAAAGCCTGCGTGACGCCGGTGTTGGCGATCAGCTGGACGTGGTTCGTGCCGATGCGCGCCTGGCGTCTGTCGAAGCCAGCGTGCCGCAACTGCAAGCCGAACAGGTTCGTCAGCGCAACCGCATCGCCACCCTGCTGGGTGAACGTCCAGACAAGCTGACCGTCGACCTCAGTCCAAAAGACTTGCCGGCGATCGCCAAGGCCCTGCCCATCGGTGATCCGGGTGAACTGCTGCAACGTCGTCCGGACATCCGCAGCGCCGAACGCAAATTGGCGGCTGCCACCGCGCGTATCGGCGTGGCCAAGGCTGATTTGTTCCCTCGGGTGAGCCTCAGCGGTTTTCTTGGCTGGACTGCCGGGCGCGGTTCGCAAATCGGCTCGTCGGCGGCCAATGCCTGGGCACTGGGCCCAAGCATTACCTGGGCGGCGTTCGACCTGGGCAGCGTGCGCGCCCGTTTGCGCGGCGCCGATGCTGAAGCCGAAGGCGCCCTGGCGACCTATGAGCAGCACGTATTGCTGGCACTGGAAGAGTCGGAAAATGCTTTCAGCGATTACGGCAAACGCCAGCAGCGCCTGATTTCGCTGATTCGTCAAAGCGAATCAAGCCGCGCCGCTGCGGACCTCGCCGAAATTCGCTACCGCGAAGGCACCGTGGACTTCCTCGTCCTGCTCGATGCTCAGCGTGAGCGTCTGGCAGCCGAAGACACCCAGGCCCAGGCCGAAGTCGATTTGTACCGCGGCATCGTCGCGATCTACAAAGCCCTCGGCGGCGGCTGGCAGCCAGAGACGGTCGCCAGTAAGTAATGCTTTAACGTGCCCCTTTGGTTGGCCGCAACCCAACCAAATTCTTTGCCCCGCGCCTCATTCGGTCGCGGGGCTTTTTTTTTGTCGGTATTTAATTCAACACATTCCCTGTGTGCGAGCCTTTGTGGCGAGGGGGCTTGCCCCCGTTGGGTCGCGAAGCGGCCCCAATCTACGACTGCTGCGCAGCCGAACGGGGGCAAGCCCCCTCGCCACGTAACCCCGTCCCCATATGGGGTTAGTGGGTTGCCTCGTTATCCCGGTTTTCCATGACAGTGACGGTGGCCGTGGTCCCGGCACGCAGGCTGTTTTTGGCGATATAGTCGGCGTCAATCTGAATCCGCACCGGCACCCGTTGTGCCAGTTTGACCCAGGTATAGCTGGGGTTGATGTTGGCCAGCAGGCGACTGCCGGGGGAGTTCTCGCGGTCGGCGATAGCAAAGGCAATGCTCTGCACCGTGCCGCCGAAGGTCTCGCCGCTCATCAACTCGATCCTGACCCGATCGCCCTCCTTGATTCGCGGCAGTTTTGTTTCTTCAAAATAGCCACTGATATAAAACGAATCGCTGTCCACCAGTGCCAACAGTGCACCCCCGGCAGCGGCGTAATCACCCTGACGAGTCAGCAGGTTGGTCACATAACCGCTGACAGGCGCTGCGACCCGTGTGCGCTGCAAGTCCAGTTCGGCCTGGGTCAGAGCGGCGATCGCCAACTGCACGTTGGCATGTGCCAGGCCCAGATTGGCCTGATTGCGCAAGAGTTCCGCCTGCGCCACAGCCACTTCGGTACTGGACTTTTCCCACTCTTCGCCGGAGATCGCGAAGCGCTGTTTAAGGGTTCGACGGCGCTGCTCTTCGCTTTGACGCTGGCGCAGCAGCGCTTCGCTGGAGACAATCGTCGCTTCGGACTGACCCAGCGTGGCTTTGGCAACTTCCACCGCACGCTTGGCATGCTCCACCGCCAGCGTATAGCGAGCCGGGTCGATCTCCAGCAGCAACTGGCCTTTCTCGACACGCTGGTTGTCTTGAACGCTCAGGCTGACGATCCGCCCCGAGACATCGGCGGACAACGTCACCACATCGGCGCGAACCCGTGCATCGCGAGTCCAGGGCGCGCGGGTGTAATGCTCCCAGGCGAACCAGCCGAGGATGACGGCCAGCACCACCACTGCAAGGGTCGCGAGTCGGGCAAGGATCGTCTTCAAGGCATCAGGCTCCCATCACCAGAATCAACGTTGCGCATACGCAGGCATACAATGCGCCTTCGAACAGCGCTTCATGCCAGACAAAACGCAACACCCCCAAGCGGCGCAAGGTCCAGTCCAACAGCAGAAAAATCGGCAAGGCCAGCAACAGGGCCTGGGCGATTGGCGGCAGATAGACGCCACCCACTTCCAGATCAATGGGCAAGGGCCGGCACTCCTTCCACGTCTGCGGGTTGAAAATATTTACGATGGCGCTCCAGAAACGACACCACGATCAACAACGCCACGCGCATCCTGAATACCGACCACAGGTGTTCATGAACGTCTAGATGCAAGTCGTCCATTTCATCGCCCAAGACATGCAAGCTTCCGAGCAACTGCACAAGGTCAACCCCGGGTCGCCCGGCGATCAATCGCCCTGTCTCTCGGACAGCCGCCAGCAAACGGTTCTGTTGTTGCGTACTCAACAACGTATTGCTCTGCCCCTGCTGCCTGAGCTGGTTCAAAGCCACCCCCAGTGCCATGCACCCGAGGCTGACTTCGAACAGCTCGCGGGAGTGCTTGTCGCTGGTTGCCGGCAATAGTCCCAACATCATGGTCAGGCGATCGACCATACGGCTTTCAAACGCAAATTGCTGTTCATCGGTGGCCGGCGTCTTCAACAAAGCGTAGACCTGCTCGCAGCTTTCATTGAACAGCCGGCGCATTCGTAAATCGGGCCTGAACGGGAAGATCAAGGCGTAAACACTGAGTGCCAGCGCGGCGGCGCTGATATACGCGCCGGCAAATTCAAACCACTGAATGGCAGAGTTTTGGCCGATTCCTGCGTTTTGCGGCCCCAGCAACAACATGGTCGTCAGTCCAAGACCAATGCCTGTGCCAGTGGTTGGCGGACTGGCCAACCCCACCGCGACCGCGTACAGCAATGGCGCAAACAACAAGGCGAGTAACTCGAAGTCACTGATCATCGGCATCAGCATGAACAGATAGAACGCCGACACCACCAAGGCCAGACCCAGCCCCCTGGCAAAGCTTTGACTGGCCAGCAATGGCCGCGGAAAAGTCGCCATCAGCGAACAGAGAATCCCCACTACAATCATCCCGCCACGGGCCCCATCCCAAGCAGTCTCGATCCAGATCAGCCCCGCTACCAGCAACGCAGTAAATGCCCGGATTGCGTTCATTGCTGCCAACGTGAAGTCCAGATGCAACGGATTGTCCTGGCCGCGGAACACGCAACTGGCTTCCCGTCCTTCCTGGATCGCGTCGCTCAGTTCCAGAATCTGCCCCAGTTGCTCCAACATCCGTGCCTGCTCCCAGCGCAGTGCCCAGGCCAATGAACGCAGCGTGGCAGGCATCGTCTCGGTGAGTTGTTCGGCCTTGTAGGCCTGGTCATCGAAACGCTGTTGCAGCGTCAAAAAATGATGCCGCGCCTCGGTCGACAATGAGCGACCTTGCACGGCCAGCTCATCAAGGAATGCCAGTTCCTCGCTGCGCAAACGCTGTATCTCTTCCGGCAGCGCGCCTTCCCAACGTTCGGTGAGTAATTGCCGCTGGTGACGCAAAGCCGTCAGCCGCGAAGTCAGCAGCACCAGTTGATTGCCAAGCAATTGCACCAGGCTATTGGCGCTGCGCAACCGTGGTGCATCGAAGTACAAATGTCTTCGCAGCCCTTCAAGGGCGCTGATCTCGCCCAACAGTTGCATTTGCCGCTTGTGGAAATCGGCCTCGCTTTCCTCGGTTCGAATCACCGCTGCCGCGTGAGTCGCGAGCAGTTTGATCACTTGATCGATCTTGGCGAAGTACCCCTTGGCCACCGCCTCCGGTCGCGCCGTCAGAAGGCTGACAACGCACACGCAGGCCACCGCCAACAGTGTTTCTGTCACGCGAGTGACGGCCAGCAGGAATGTACCCTCCTGATCGGGTTGCGCCAGCAGTGCCACCACCACCGCCGTGTAACCGCTCAGGACAAACGCCTGGGAACTGGTGTAGCGCAACAAAGTGCCGCCGGCGGTACACAGCGCCAACCACAAGGCCAGGGTGATGATGAAGGGCAGCGGCGCCTGGGGGAAAATGGCCATGATCAACACCGCGACTGCCGCGCCCAACGTGGTGCCGATGATCTGGCCGAAACTTCGGGCCAGGGCCATGCCGCCCAATGGCTGACTGACAATGATCACCGCCATGATCGACCACTTGGGCTGGTCGAGGTCGAACACAAAGGCCAGGTACAGCGTCAGCAGCCCCGCCACGATGGTTCTCAGGGCAAACAGCAGCACCTCGCGTCCGGGGTTGAGAATGGCCTTGAAGTATTGAAGCAACGGTTGCATGGGAGCGCTCATCGAGTGGTCTCCTGCAAGCGTAGTCATCGCGACGAATTTCTGTGTCGACAAAACCTGTAGGGCATTTCGCCAATGGTTACTCCCACCTTGATAGAGCCTGTCGATCATTTCGTCAGCCAAAGCGATTGGACAGGATCCCCCCATGCCCCTAGGCTGAAATCGCTGCGAAAGCATCACTCTCTCTATAAAGCCCCTGCCCATGATTGTGCGTCCCAAGCCGAATCTGCTCGGCATGTTGTTTTCCCTTAAAGGCTCGATTGCCAAGCGCATTGCCTTGCGCAGTCTGTTGGTGACCCTGCTGGCGTCGGTAATCGTGCTGGTGGAGATCTGGCACCCGGCGTATTTCTCCAAGGTCAACGCCACGCCGTTCACCCTGCTGGGTCTGTCGTTGTCGATCTTCATGAGTTTTCGCAACAATGCCTGCTACGACCGCTGGTGGGAGGGCCGCAAGCATCTGGGGCAGTTGATCATCGAAGTGCGATCGCTGATTCGTCAAACCCAGGGTCTGATGGTGGCGGCCGAACGTGAACTTATGCTGCGTGAACTCTGCGGGTTCGCCCATGGCCTGATCGCCCGCCTGCGCGTTGAAAACGAGATGAGAGCCATCAAACCGTGGACGCAGGATGCCGTGGACGCAGAGCATCCGAACATCACTGACGCGCTCTTGCAGCGGATCGGAGTCCGGTGCTCGGCCCTTGCCGAGCGCGGCCAGATCAGCGAATGGCGTTATACCCAACTGGAAACGCGATTGGTCAGCCTCAGTCAGGTCCAGGCCAGTTGCGAACGCATCAAAAGTACGCCGCTGCCCTTCCCCTACACCCTGTTGCTGCACCGCACCATCTACCTGTTCTGCATCCTGTTGCCGTTCGCCATGGCCGAACCTCTTGGCTGGCTGACACCGGTGATTACCGCCATTGTCAGCTACACCTTTTTCGGCCTCGACGAAATCGGCGACGATCTGGAGGACCCGTTCGGCTTCGATGAGAACGATCTGCCGTGCAATGCGATTTTGCGCACACTGGAGCGCGAAGTGCTGGCAGCGTTGGGGCAAACCGACTTGCCACCGGCCCTTGAGCCCGATGACTACGTGCTGAACTGAGCCAGGGTTTGACTCACAGCCCGGCCTGACCGAAGCTGGTGACTTTGTAAAAGCCTGTCAGCTCCCGGATCCCTGCATGCCTCAGTCCCGCCGCTATCTGCTCATCAGCCTCTGCGCACTGTTTGCCCTCGCCCTCGCCTGGTTTTTTTTGCGCAGCACGACGCCTGTGGTGCCGGAGGCAATTCGACGCGGCTACAGCGAAGCGCTGACCCAGGCACGCACGGGTCAACCGGGGGCGGCGCGGGTGCTTTACCAGCAATTGGGCCGCCCTGACCTGTCCGACAAGCGCCGCGTCTGGCTGCATGCCGAACTGCCCAACTACCCCAGCCCGCAAGCCTTGAAACTGGCGGATGCGGACCTGCAACATCCATCGGCGGATGTACGCATCGCGGCGATCAAAAGCATCAGCGGTTTAGTGCCCAATGGACAGCGAAGTCTGTTGCTCGGGCCCTTGCTCGATGACAGCGACCCAAGCGTTCGGTTTACGGCGGTCAACGCCTTGTTGGGGCTGTCCCCGGATGAGCTGGGGTTGTATTTCGGCCCCCTGGAGCAAGCCATTGACGCTTGGGAACAGGTCCTCAAGCAGCAGCCGGAAAGCGCCGACACCCAGTACCAACTGGCACGCCTGCATTTGCACAATGCCGAACTGAAGGACGCGCAGCAGGCATTGGAGCGCACGTTGCAACTGGCGCCCGGCAACTTGCCGGCACTGGTGATGCAGATTGACGTGCTGGATCGACTGGGCCAAAGCGATGCCGCCCAGCAATTGTTGGCGAAGCAGTTAAAGGCCCAGCCCGATTCGGCCTATCTGCAACATGCGTTGGGGCTCTGGTTGCTGCATCACGGGCAAAGTGAGTTCGCGTTGCTCGGGCTGTCCAAAGCCGTGGAGCTTGAACCCGACAATAAGGATTACCGCTACGACCTGGCCACCACGTTGCATGGCGAGCAAGAGCTGGAGGCCGCGCAGAAACAGCTGCAGGAAATCGTCCAGCGTCACCCGGCCGATCGCAAGGCGCGCGTGCTGTTGATCAACTATTGGAAGGAAAGCGGACAGTTGCAGAACGTACAGATCCTGTTGGCGCAGCTCGAGCAGCTCAATCCGGATGATCCGGCATTGCAGCAAGGGCTTTAATCAAGATCAAAAGATCGTCCGAACGCGGCCCGAGCCTTCGGCAGCTCCTAAAGGGGCGCCGTACGACACAACCGTCGACGCAGCTTCAGGAGAGCATGTCCTGCATGATCTGTTGCAACACATCCAGATCGAATGGCTTGGCCAGGATCGGTGCCTTGCGGGTGATCGGGCTGTCGGTCTCACGGATTTCCTGCGGGTAACCGCTGATGAAGATCACCTTGAGTTCCGGTCGCAACTTCACGGCAGGCTCGGCGATTTGCACGCCAGAAATCCCGCCAGGCAGGCGGAAGTCGGTGATCATCATGTCCAGGTTCGGTTTGCTCGCCAGGATCTCAAAGGCCTGCTCACCGTTTTCGGCTTGCAGTACCCGGTAACCTTCACCTGACAAATAAGCGGACAGCACCATCAAAATCGAAGGGTCATCTTCAACGATCAGTACCACGTCTTGTGCATCTTCACTCATGGAAAACCTTTGTTCGGTCAATAGCTGCTGATACGACCATGTGGTCAATCAGAGGTTGCGTTCATCGGGCTGTTTTCCTGCAGCGGCAGACAAACGCGAAACAAGGCGCCTTCGCCAATCCGGCTCTCGACGGTAATGGAGCCACCATGGGCGGCGACAATCTGCTGCGAAATAAACAACCCCAGGCCCAGCCCCGCCACCACGGCCCTGGTGGAAACCCGCTCGAACTGCTGAAAAATGCGCTGTTGATTCTCTACACCGATCCCGATACCGCGATCCTGAACCTCAACCCGCGCTTGCCCGTGGTGATTGTACACGCGAACGTCGATCGCGCTCTTGGCACCATAGCGCAACGCATTAGTCAGCAGATTGGAAATCACTTGTTCGATACGAAACTCGTCCCAGTCGCCCATCACGGGTTGGTCGGCGATCAAGCTGACTGACGACTCTGCGGCCTCAACCTGCGGTGCGAAGTTCTGCAAAAGATTGTGCACCAGTTGCACCAGGTCAAACCGACTGGGGCGGATAGACAGCTTGCCGGTGCGGATCCGCGACACATCAAGCATGTCTTCGATCAGGCGGATCAAGCTTTTGATCTGCCGCTCGTCGCGCTCGACCATGGCGTGCATTTTGTCCAGGGTGAACGCCGTGGCGTTATCCCGGGCCAGGTGCATTTTGCGCAACTGGGTTTCGAGGATCAGACCATTGAGCGGTGTACGGACTTCATGCGCAACGATGGACATGAAGTCATCGCGCATGCGCACCGCCTGCTTCAGTTCTTTCTGGGTGTTCTGCAACTGTTCGAGCAGCACCCCCTGTTCGCGGCGACTTTGCTCCAGGGCTTCGACCTGTTGCTTCATCGCCTTGCTCTGGCGATACAGATCGACGAAGACATTGACCTTGCTCTTGACCGCGTGAACATCCAGCGGCTTGTGCAGAAAGTCCACGGCTCCGCTTTCGTAGCCCTTGAATGCGTAGTTGAGATCACGGCCAGCGGCACTGACGAACACAATCGGGATGCTTTTGGTTTTTTCCGTGCCGCGCATCAACTCGGCCAACTCAAAGCCGTTCATGCCGGGCATCTGCACATCGAGAATGGCCAGCGCGAATTCGTGCTGCAACAACAGCGACAAGGCTTCATCGGCGGACAAGGCCTTGTAGACGATGAGGTCCTGCCGCTTGATCAACGCCTCAAGCGCCAGCAGGTTCTCCGGCAGGTCGTCGACGATCAGCAGTTTGGTCTGGATGTTACTTAGCATGGGATTCGTTCCCGCTCGACACGCAGACGGCCGAAGCACCGATCACGATAGCTTCTACACAAGGAATACCTGCACGGTTCATGATTTGCGGTAGATCCTTTCTTGTTTGATCAATGGCTCAAACTGATTGCCATAGGCCGAAAAATCCAGGGTTTCTTTACTGCCCAGCGCCAGAAAGCCCCGATGACACAAAGATTCGTGAAACAAGCCAAACGTTCGATCCTGAAGCTTTTTGTTGAAATAAATCAGTACATTACGGCACGAAATTAATTGAGTTTCGGAGAACACGCTATCGGTGGCCAGGCTGTGATCGGCGAACGTCACGTTGTCGCACAGGCTCTTGTCGAAAATCGCGTAGTCGTAGGCCGCCGTGTAGTAATCGGCGAACGAACGCTGACCACCGGCCTGCTGATAATTGTGAGTGTAGGCTCGAACATTCTGCAGGGAGAAAATCCCCTGCCTGGCTTTATCCAGCGAGCGCGGGTTGATGTCGGTGGCATAGATGATGGTGCGCTCGAGCAGGCCTTCTTCGCGCAGCAGGATCGCCATCGAATAGACCTCTTCGCCAGTGCTGCAACCGGCAATCCAGACCTTGATCGACGGCCAGGTCTTGAGCAGCGGCACCACTTCCTGACGCAGCGCCAGGAAGTGCGAAGGGTCGCGAAACATTTCGCTGACCGGAATCGTCAGCAATTGCAGCAGCTGCATGAACGCGGTTGGGTCGTGCAGGACCTTCTCTTGCAGCGCCGAGATGGTATTGCACTCGAATTGGCTTAATGCATGGTTGACCCGACGCTTGATCGACGCGCCGGAGTAATCGCGAAAATCGTAGCTGTATTTGAGGTAGATCGCTTCGATCAACAACCTCAGTTCGATTTCGCTGCGCTCCATTAGAGGCGTTCCATCTTCGGTAACCACACACGAATCAGCGAGAACAGGCGATCCAGGTCGATGGGCTTGGCCAGGTAGTCGTTGGAGCCTGCCTGCAAGCAGCGCTCCTGATCGTCCTTCATCGCCTTGGCCGTCACCGCAATGATCGGCAGCTTGCGCCAGCGCGGATCCTTGCGGATTTCCAGGGTGGCTTCGAAACCATCCATTTCCGGCATCATCACGTCCATCAGCACCAGGTCGATGTCCTCGACTTCATTTAATCGCTCAATTGCTTCACGACCGTTACGGCCAATCACCACCACCGCACCCTTCTGCTCCAGCGCACTGGTCAGGGCGAAGATATTGCGTACATCGTCATCCACCAGCAGCACTTTGCGCCCCTCGAACACCTTGTCGCGGCTGCGGGCGGTCTTGAGCATGGTCTGGCGTTCATGGGATAACCGGGATTCGACCTTGTGCAGGAAGAGTGTCACTTCATCCAGCAACCGCTCGGGTGAGCGCGCGCCCTTGATGATGATCGAGCGCGAATACTTGCGCAGTTCGGCCTCTTCGTCCCGGGTCAGGTTGCGCCCGGTATAGACGATCACCGGCGGGAACGAGCAGATATCCTCGCAGGACATGCGCTTGAGCAAGTCGTTGCCAAGCATGTCGGGTAGTTTCAGGTCGATGATCATGCAGTCGAAAATCGTGGTGCGCAGCAAATCGAGTGCATCCTGCGCCAGGCCGACGGCAGTGATTTCGATGTCCTCGTCGCCGATCAATCGGGCGATGCTGTCACGCTGCAGATCGTCGTCTTCGACCAACAATATGCGTTTGACCTTCTGGGTCAGTTTGGCTTCGAGGCGGGCAAACACCTCCTTGAGCTCCTCGCGCGTAGTCGGTTTGACCGCGTAACCGATGGCGCCCATGTGCATGGCGGCCTCGACACGGTCTTCGACCGAGATTACGTGCACGGGAATGTGCCGGGTTTCGGCGTGCTCTTTCAGGCGCTGCAACACCGTCAGCCCGGAATGATCCGGCAGGCGCATATCCAGCAGGATCGCGTCGGGGATGAATTGCCTGGCCAGGTCGTAGCCTTCATCGGCGCCGTAGGCCACCAGGCACTGATAACCCAGTTCATGGGCCAGATCGTAGAGGATGTGCGCAAAGTCCGGCTCATCTTCCACCACCAGGATGCAACGAGTGGCGAACGGCGCCTTGTAGCGATCATCATCGAAACGCGCGATTTCGACCTCGGCAATCAGCGGCACAGGCGCGGTAGCCATGATGGCTTGCGGCATGGTCACCGGCGTGGCTTTCATCGTTTCGACAGGCGTATCGCCCGGTTCGATGTAGTGCTGCGGCAACACCAGGGTGAACACACTGCCCTGCCCCGGCGTGCTGGACAGGCTGATGGAGCCACCCAGCAACGTGGCCAGATCACGAGAGATCGACAGGCCCAGGCCGGTTCCGCCGTAACGACGGTTAGTGGTGCCGTCGGCCTGACGGAAGGCTTCAAAAATGCTGTCCTGATGATCCGGCGCAATGCCGATCCCGGAATCACGGACGACAAAAGCGATGCCCTCGCCTGGCTGAGCCGCGACGATCAGGTTGACTGTGCCCTTTTCGGTGAATTTCACCGCGTTTGACAGCAGGTTCTTGATCACTTGCTCCAGGCGCTGGCGATCGGTGAACAGCATCAACGGGGCGTCAGCGCGCAATTCGACTTCAAAATCCAGTTTCTTGTCCGCGGCCAACGGCTCGAACATTCCTCGCAGGCCTTCCACCAGGCGCGCAACGCTGGTGTTCTCCGGACGCACCTCAAGCTTGCCGGCCTCAACCTTGGAAATGTCGAGAATGTCGTTGATCAGGTTGAGCAAGTCGTTACCGGCGCAGTAGATCGACTCGGCGAACTTGACCTGCTCGGCGCTGAGGTTTTCCTGCGGGTTTTCCGCCAGCAATTTCGCCAGAATCAACGAACTGTTCAGCGGCGTGCGCAGCTCGTGGGACATGTTGGCGAGGAATTCGGACTTGTACCTGCTGGCACGCTGCAACTCTTCGGCGCGGGCCTCAAGCTCAAGCTGGGCCTGATTCAGCTGACTGTTCTTCAGGTCCATGGCGTCGCGTTGCTCGGCCAGGATCTGCGCCTGTTCGGCGAGTTGGTCGTTGGTTTGTTCCAGCTCGATCTGCTGGGTTTCCAGGTGAGCCTGGGACTCCTTGAGAACCCGCGACTGCTCTTCCAGCTCTTCATTGGCGCTCTTGAGTTCTTCTTGCTGAACCTGCAACTCTTCGTTGAGTTGCTGGGTTTCGGCCAGCACTTCCTGTAAGCGCTGGCGATAGCGCGCCGCTTCGATTGAGGTGCCGATGTTACCGGCAACCAGTTCGAGCAACTCAATGTCACGATCTGTCAGCGGTCGCAGGAAACCGAGTTCGATCACCCCGTTGACGCGATCGTCATCGCTGGTCGGCACCGCCAGTACACTGCGTGGTAAACCTTCGCCCAGGCCGGAGCTGACTTTGAAGTAATCCCCCGGCACCTCATCAAGACGAATCAGGCGCGCCTGTTGCGCCACCTGGCCGACAATCCCTTCGCCATTGTAAATCTGCTGCTCAAGTGCTTCCTGTTCCCGGGAGAAACCGTAAGACGCGATGCGCTTCAGGCCACCATGCTCCTCACGGACATAAATCGCCGCGACGGCGCTGCCAAGGTATTGCGCGCAGAACTGCAGGATATTGCGCCCCAACAAATTGAGCGATAACTGCCCCAGGACTTGCTCGGCCAGTTCGGTCTGGCCGTTGCGCAACCAGGCCTGCTGCTCCAGACGCCGGGCGCTGGCCTGTTGCGCGGCGAGGTTGACGCTGTAGCTGCGGGACAGGTTGAGCAGATCCCGGCGGCCGACATAGGCCAGCAATCCGCTGATACCGGCCACGAACAACAGATAAAGGGCGATGCTCCAGATGGTGGTGCTTCGCACTTCTTCATTGCGCGTGGTACGCAACTGCTGCTCCATGTCGATCACGTCTTCGAATTGCTTGCGGATCTCATCGGTCAACCGTTTGCCGCGCCCGACCTTGATGACGCTGCGGTAATCACCGCCTGCGCGCTGCAAATCGATTATCGATTGCGCGTAATTGGCCCATTCCGTCTGCAAGGCCTGGAGCCGGTGCAAGCGGTCGGTTTGCACCGAATTGTCCGCAGTCAGTTCGAGCAAGGTATTGAGGGCGACCGTTATTCTTGGCTTGGCCGTCTCATAGGGCTCGAGAAAATGCTCGTCGCCACTGAGCAGGAAACCGCGCATACCGGTTTCCAGATCGACGGTCAGTTTTACCGCTTCATTGGCATTATTGATCACCCGGTCCGAGTGCTGGACCCACTGGATCACCGACAGCAGATAGGTGATCAGCAAGACAAAGAACGCCGCGCTGATGACACCGACACCCAACGGCAGGCTGACGTTGCGGCTCAGGAGTTTACGGAATCGTTGCTCATCAACCGCAGGCGCAGAGGTCATGGGAAGCCTTGTCGAACTGTTGAAAGCCATCGAGTCTGCCCCAAATCGGCCGAGGGGATCCATTTTTCTGACACGTTTTTCGGCAATATCCTGCATTTCACTGCTCCGGCGCAAAGGAGCGGTTATTCTTCGCGGCTCTTGTGCGGCTATTGTTCTTTGTAACGCCTCGGGAACTTGTCGTGATCCGTCACTTACTCATGCAAGAGCCCAGCGATTTCGATCGACGCTATCGCAAATCCAACCTTTGAGAGCCCCACTATGTCCACCAAAACATCCACCATCCTGGTCGTCGAAGACGATGCCATCGTGCGCACGCTGATCGTCGATGTGCTGGAGGAACTGGAATACCGGGTACTTGAGGCCGATGGCTGCGAAGAGGCACTGGATTTCATCAACGATGAGGACCAGCACATCGACTTGCTGATGACCGATGTGGGGCTGCCGGTCATGGACGGCCGGGAATTGGCGAAACAGGCACGCATGCTGCGCCCCGGGTTGCCGATTCTGTTCGCCAGCGGTTATGCCGAAAGCATCGAAGTGCCTGACGGCATGCACGTGATCGGCAAGCCGTTTTCCATTGACCAGTTGCGCGACAAGGTCAAGAACATATTGCCCTGACTGGGCCGTCGGGGTGAAAGCCCCGCATCGCGATGAACGGGTCAAGTAATTGCGTATTTTGAAATGCTAGCGAGCCCGTCTTCATCGCGGCAAGTTGCTCTTTAAATCCGAGCCGACACATTAAATAAACAAGTAGCACTACCCATTTATTAATCGCCGAAGTTACGCTTGTCGAGCGCCAAAACAATAACATTTTACGCCTGGCGCATCCCTACGACGATTAATTAAATGGATGTTTATGAGCCACGCCTCGGTGTACCCTCCGATTGAAAACGCACAACAACTAAAAGCCACGCAAGCAGAACGAGAAGACTTTGTCCGCGCCTTGGTGCATTACATAAAAGGAATGGAAAGCACGCAAGAGATTGATCTTTCAACATTCTATATTTCGCATCGCCCGAATTCCTTGTTTGATGAAATCTATGGTCCTGCAAAAGAACTACTGGAAAGCACCACCCTTAGTCCTGACTTTATAGCGTCACATGAGGCCTGGAGTGCCTCGGACATGTTGCCGCCATTGCGAGTGGATATCGAGGGTAACCTCTACGCCGGCTCGCAGGGGGGCTGGCATAACTTGATGGAAGACATCAAGTATTTCTCGAAACTCCAGCAGACTTTATCAATGATTGGTGAGATCGCCCTTCACGCGGGCGGGTATATCTATTTCGCTCACGACATCAGTGTTGAACAATGGCTGCGCTTTAATCAGTTGACGGTTCCGACGACGGTTGCCGAGGCCGGAAACCTGATTGACTTCCTGTCCCTGGACTTGCCCGCGGGCCCACCGATCGGCAACTGTTGGCAAGCCGTCTCCGGGCATGAGAACTCGCCTTTTGTACTGAGCAAGACTGAGCGTGGTGAGGTGGCGCGCCTCACTCTGCAAGCGTTCACGCGCCCCCAGCAAATGCTGGAGGAGCTCGCACGCCCTGTCATCGGCAACAGAACCAGTGACGAAGTGCAAGCCGGCGCGGATTACTTGCTGGACCAGATTCTGGAGACATCAACAGCGATCGAGTGGGCCAAAGAGTACCTCAACGTTACAGGCTGGTACGGCGCGCACGAAGACCAGGAAACCCCCAAGGAGCATCTTCAATCGCTACTGGTGGCCGCCATCATACTTGCCATCGACCCATTGGCAGACATCACAGGTAGTGAGGTCGCCGGCTACGAGCTTTATCAGCCCAGCAACGTCGATCGCAGTCCCGAGGCAGTCCGGGAGGATCTAGACCGGCACCTGGTGGGGCTGGGCCGCGATTCGGGAGTGGCCACCCCGCTTGCCACGTTCATCTTGCTGGCGGGAATTGCGCCGGAATTTCTGGTCCGAGGCCTGCCCACATCGATACGACTTGGAACACCGGCCTGGGTTGCGCTCACGCAGGCGGTTGCCTTGGCCGAGGCCTATGACCCGGGATCCTCGCGGCTGATGTCCTACGCTGAACTCCTGAAGTTTTCGGCGTTGGAGCCCGTGACCCCGGAACTGGAACTGCTGCACAACGCCTCTACGATCAAGCCCGTCATTAATTGGGCGACCATGAACAAGGTCATCTCCCCTGATGCACACGGCCAGTACGACAAGCCGTCCCTGATCGTCGCGATCGATGCCTATCAACAACATATCAATCGTTTTGACCAAGTCATTCACTCGCTCACCACCCCACTTCCCTCCCGACGAAACATTGCACTTGCTCAATTGCAGAAGGCGTACCCGAACTGCCGTTTTCTGGAGACGGTGAATCTGACCAAGACCGGCCGGGGCTTTAACCCGGGTCGCGGGTCGAGGTTGAAAATGTCCGTCGTTGATTTGCACATGTCTGATGACCTGGTCACTCTGGACTGGAATAACGCCAATGACATCTACCCGGAACTTCCCGACATTGAACATCTGACGCCGGCAAGCGAATTGTATGAGGTTGCCTTCGATGCCTACCACCAGAACCTGGAAGCAGGCATTCTCACTAATATAAAACTCGCCCTGTCACAGCTACCGGCACTGGACCGCACTGCACTTCAAATGGGGGAAATCAGTGTTTATACCGTTCGCAAATCAGTGGCGCGTCCCTACACCACACCGGTCAGTAACATCGGTCTTATTGGTGCCGGCATTCAACCGACCCACTACAAGGAAACCCAACAGGATAAAGACGCAGCAACTTGCCGTTACGCGGTGATCATCACCGCATCTTACCAAGGGGAAGTTGACTGCTATGAGCTCTTCACCCTGCGTGGTGAATGTCGAAAGAACAACGCCTTGGGCCGATTGATTGTCAGTTCTGGAAAGATCAATTCACCGGCCAGGGTGGACTTCACCGGGAACATCACCGAGCCAACACCGGCGGTGAGCCCATTTCAGATGCCCATTGATTTTCTCGCTTACAGCCAGGGCTTTGAACCACGCGAGGGTATCTCGAGCAGCGCCGTGATCGAAAAACTCGGCATGATTGCCGCCCCCCTGTCGGGGGCCCCGTCGATCGGTAGTCATTACCAGAGCTTTCTCAATGAGCAACTGGAAAAACTGGCCCTTTTCATCGTCCAGCACCGCCCCTTCGCGAGCTATGAAGAACTCAAGCACAATGGTGAAGGACGAACCGCACTGGAGCTGGAGCGAGACAAAGCAGAGAAAATCGAGACTTTCATCATTGATTTGGTCGTGCCGTTCAAAAAATGCATTGAAGACCTGTCATCAGACAGCAGCACCACCCGGGCCGAAGGCGCTGTCGGCTGCATACTCGATGGCCTGGCGGTGGTCGGCTCGATAATCGGCCTCAGCGCAAAACTCACCAGTGCCGCCTCGAAAGCGACCTCATTTGCGTCAAGGTCCGCCCAACTCGGCAAACTCACCTCACGCCTGGCGGTTTCACTCTTGAACCCGCTGGATGGCGCACCTGATTTGCTCTTCAGCGGTGCACACCTGATCAAGAAAGGCGCATTGCAATTCAGTAAACACAGTCTGGCGGCCATCGAGGCGGCGACATTTCAAGTCCGCCGACTCACGGGCAGCGCGCAAACCTATGACTTGCTCAAAGCAGCCAATCGCACAGACATCCTGCAGGGCTCCTGGAAAAAACTGGGCGATACAGGCGAGCCTGCCCATCTGTTGATTGTCGAAAAACGCGGAGACTGGTACGCCCTCAACGTAAAAACGGGCTCGCCATGGGGGGCGCCACTGAGAAACCTGAAATTGACGGACTTCATTCCCGTTCGTGGATGGCATCGACTGCTGCCGAAAAATTACAGCCGCGCGATCATCAAGAATGCTCTGCCTGTTGCGCGAAATAAAGTCAGCAATGCGATAGAGGTATTAGCCAGTCGCCTTCACGACACTGACAGGAAATTCGTCTACCGGACATTTTTCGGTGACGATTCGTCCGCAATTGCCGAACGATACCTGGACGATCTTCTGTTGATCAAAGATGACCTTGATGCGATCAAGACCACCAATTTCACCATCGAGGCCAGCACCCAAAAATCGGTCATAGGCGGGTTATACCCTGGCAAGTATCGAAGCTGGCAAGCCGCGTCCAAGGCCGACGCCCCCCTTGAAGAGTTCATCGTATTTTATGCAGACCACCTGAACGATTTTTACCGCAGCGTTAAGTATGACAACAGTGCAATCGCCGACGTGTTGATCCATGAGATGTCCCATGGAGGTCCCGACACTCTGGACTTCTTCTACGCACAAAAATCGCAAAAACATGCCTTGAAGTCGGGTGAAGTGGACGTAGCCGAGTTGTTGAATCTGGCCAAAGGTCGCACGCACATCGACCTTTCCAGCAAGCTGGCAGGTGCCGATGCCCCCATATTGCTGGATCCTCCGGCATTCATTCCTTCAGAGCTTTTCCATACGGCGCCTGCTTTGCTCAACGCCGACTCCCAGTCAATGGTGACGTCACTGTTGAGCCAGTTGAAGACCAACGCCCCGGCGTTCTACGACAACCTGTCGGCGTTGCGCCGTGCGTTAAAAAATGCCGGTTCAGGCCGGGTCATCGACCCTGTTCGAATCAACTTGGGAAAATCCTCGCAACTGTTGTCGTGACGTAGTGAGGCGGTGTGATCGCGAGCACTGTCCCTGGCGCAGGATCGCGGACGGAAAAGCACTGCGGGCTGTGGTTTAATTACGGCCTTCATCTTCTCCCCCGCCCTTTACCCGCCTCAAGGAACGCCCTTACATGATCCAGCCCCACGCAACCAAAGTCCTTGTCATTGGTTACGTCTGGCCCGAGCCCCGTTCTTCGGCGGCCAGCGGGCATGTGATGCAAATCCTCGATACGTTCTTGCAGCAAGGCTGGGACATCACCTTCAGCAGTCCGGCTGGAACCGGTGAGCATCGTGCTGACCTGACCGCGCTGGGCATCCGCGAAGTGCCGATCGAATTGAACAACAGCAGCTTCGATGCGTTTATCAGTGAACTCGCACCGGATATTGTCCTGTTCGACCAGTTCATGATGGAAGAACAGTTCGGTTGGCGAGTCGAAAAACACTGCCCCAACGCCTTGCGCGTGCTTGAGACCTCTGACCTGCAAAGCCTTCGTCATGCACGGCATCAACGGCTCAAGGATCGCTTGAAGGCCAGTGACGACAACAATGATTTCAGCGACTTGTTCGCGCCGGCGTTGCGCGAAGAATTCGAACTGATGGCTGACACCGATCTCGCCAAACGGGAGATTGCTGCGCTGTACCGTTGCGACTTGAACCTGATGATCTCTAAAGTGGAGATCGAATTGCTGGTCGAGCAGTTCAAGCTACCGCGCAACTTGCTGCACTGGTGTCCGCTGATGGTCGAGCCTGCGTGCGTACCGCCGACAGCCTTTGAAGATCGGGCGCACTTTCTCAGCATCGGCAATTTTCGACATGCGCCCAACTGGGATGCGGTGCTCTGGATGAAAACAACCATCTGGCCGTTGATCCGCGAGCAACTGCCTGCGGCTCAGTTGCATATCTACGGTGCTTACACGCCCCCCAAAGCTACCGCGCTGCATAACCCGGCCCAGGGTTTTCATGTCATGAACTGGGCAGAAGATGCTTTGCAAGTGATGTCGGCGGCACGCATTTGTCTGGCGCCTCTGCGTTTCGGTGCCGGTATTAAAGGCAAGATTGTCGACGCCATGCTGTGCGGCACGCCCACGGTTACAACGCCTATCGGTGCCGAAGCGATGCACGGCGAACATCCGTGGCCTGGGGCCGTTGCTCGCACGGCACGGGAAGTGGCTGACTGTGCGGTGCGGCTGTACAAGAATGAAGCGCTTTGGGCACAGGCCCAATCCCACGGACAGAGGTTGCTGGCCGATCGATATAAAACGTCGGAACATGGCCCGGCATTGATCAAGAAGTTGTTGCACTGCCAACAGCACTTGCCTCAACTTAGACGCGATAATTTTACCGGCAGTATGTTGCGCCACCACCACCATAAAAGTACGCAATACATGGCGCAATGGATCGAGGCAAAAAACCGAAATCTCACTTAAGTCACGAAACCAACCACACATATTTTGCATTATCACAATTGTTGATCACCTCTACTTTCCTATTTATAAATCGTTGATCGAAGTGAAAAACATAAAATTCGATCAACCGATAACACCTATAAAACAATGCAAGGATGCATTAAATGGATAACGTTATTCAGAACAACTACGCATTTAGAAACTGGATGGCCGCCACGCCGGCGATTGATACTTTGTCGCTCGCCGAATTGACACTGCCAGGCACCCATAACGCCGGCAGCGACTGGAAGGCATCCTGGCCGCTGATCCCGGGCGCCCATTGGCTGGCGTGTCAGCACGAATCGTTTTACTCGCAACTGCGCCACGGCTCCCGAGTGCTTGACATCCGTTTGACGTATGACGCCAGTGCGCCGGGGCTTGGCAAGTTCTGCATTCATCACAACGGCTACCGTAACGGCCGCACGCTTGGACACCTTGTCAGTGACGTAGAAGCATTTCTGCAAGAAAATCCCAATGAATTCATCATCCTGGACTTTCATGAGTTGAATGGGGATACCTTTGATTACGCTTACTTCAATAAGATGATGGTCCACTTCCTTGGGCGTCGCTTGATTCCCAACCAAAATCGCTCGTTGAGCCTCGGCCAACTCAAACGCCTCAGCGACAGCCAACGCGTTGTGGTTGCTGCGCCTTGGCACTGGGCAATTGACAAGAACGTGTTCATCCAGCAAATCGAGCACAAATGGTCTGGCAACGGCATCACCAGTGCCGCCGAGTTGGAGCAGTACATTATAAAAGTGCTGAAATATCCGCCAGGTTCATGGGCACCATGGTCCCTGTCCGCGACCAGTTATAGCGCTCTCGGCGGTCCGGTAGATATTCACGATGAGCTTAATTCGTGGTTTGATCCGAATAATAGCGACTGGGCAACACGGTGCAACATTATCAACGTCGACTTCATTGAAGAAAGCAACATCGTTTCATATTGCCTGACCGCGAACCTGAGTAAAACGGCCAAGCGCGCCAACTAGCGCTGTGCCATTTAAGGGTTATTTCTTATGCAAGTATTTCCGTGACTGGCAATGCTGTTGCGCACTTCTATGCTGGGTCATGAAAGCCTTTCTACGCAGGCGTAGTAATAGAGGTATGGCACGCAGCCACACCCGAAACATGGACCTCGTCCCCTCCATGGAGGGGACGAGTCTACGACAAGGAACTGTCATGACCCATAACGCAGTAATCACGCTGGACAAACAAAAGTGGATGAGTAATGCCCTCGACATCGATCGTATAAAACTGACTGATGTTGTCTGGCCCGGCGCCCATAATGCCGGCATGGATAAACAGGCGCCTAATTATGAGGTGGTCGTCGGCAACTGGACGACGTGTCAAAACGGTTCATTTACATGGCAATTGTCCAATGGCGCACGGGCATTCGATATCCGCTTGGGCTACACCGAGGGGGCTGATCAGTCGATTTTCTATTTCCATCACAATGGCTACCAATCCCATCGAGTCCTCGATGAGCTGATCAGCGCAATATTATCTTTCCTGGGTCGCAACCCGGACGAATTTGTGGTTTTCGACTTTCATGAACTAGGGGACGGCAACAAGCCCTTTGACTATCAGAAACTCAATGCTCTTCTGGTGAGTCAACTCGGACAGCGGGCCATACCACCCGGTGACGCCACAAAAACGATCGGCGAACTAAAGCGTATCAGTGCTCGTCGCAGGGTAGTGTTGGCGGCGCCTGCACGGCGGGAGCTCGATGAGGACTACTTCTGGCCGCGCATCACACACAAGTGGGCCGGCAGACGCTTCACCAATAGCGATGATCTGAAAACCCATATTTCCAATACACTCAAAGACGCGCCTTACGAAACATTTTTATGGTCGTTATCAGCCACCAGCTACGCGTTTCTGGGAGGGCCTCAAGATATCAAAAACCATATCAATGACTGGTTCAATCCCACCCGGGACTGGGTGACGCGCTGCAGCATCATCAATACCGACTTTTTCGACGAATCCGAAATCGTTCGTTACTGCTGGAGTGCCACCAGCATGAAAGCGGTATACGGTGATGCCTTGCATGCCCCCGTCTGAGCACAGTCGCGTTGCAAGCTGGCCTTAGGCGTCCCGAAAGAGGCATGATCAAGGGGCGATAACAATAAAAGCACCCTGACATGACCCGAACAGCCAGAGTCACCGATCCTTCCTATGAATTGATGGACGACCACAACGGGTTGTCCATCATCTATCGCCAGCACGGATTCCCCTGCCCCCTGGTGCGCTGGCATTTCCACAAGGAATACGAACTGCACCTGATCGTCGCCAGCTCCGGCAAGGTGTTCATTGGTGACTACATTGGTAACTTCTACCCGGAAACACTGTTCCTGACCGGCCCCAACCTGCCCCACAACTGGATCAGCCAGGTGGCCGAAGACGAAGTGGTGCCCGAGCGCGACATGCTGGTCAACTTCACTGACGAGCTGTTTGAAAGCGGCCATCAGGTGTTCGCCGAACTCAAGACAATTGCGCCCTTGCTGGAGCGCGCGCAGTACGGCATCGAGTTTCGCTGCAAGCGCACCATCCGCCAGGCCATGACCTTGATGCAGCGCATCGCCGACACCCAAGGCATGACCCGGCTCGGGCATTTTTTCATTCTGCTGGAGTTGCTGGCGACGTCCGATGACTACCAGTTGCTGTCCGGTGCCACGACGCCGCAATTGGCCGATGAACACAATATCGACCGTACCAACCGCGCGGTGGATTACATCTTTGCCCATTACGCCAAGGATTTAACGCTGGAAGAGGTGGCCGAGCATCTGGGTCTGAAGCCGACCTACTTCAGCCGAGTGTTCAAACAGGCCACCGGACGCTGCTTCATCGAGTTCGTCAATCGCCTGCGCATCAGCAAATCCTGCGAGCTGCTGGCCGATGGCGACAAAACGGTGACCGATGTGTGTTTCGAGTCGGGCTTCAATAATATTTCCAACTTCAACCGGCGTTTTCAGCAGCTCAAGGGCATGACGCCGTCGCACTATCGGCGGCTGGCGGTGCAGCGGTTGACTGAGCAAAACCTCGGCTGAATTTTAGATCGCCTTCGCGGGCAAGCCTCGCTTCTGCAGGAGCGAGGTTTGCCCGCGAAGAGGCCGATGAAACCTGTACAAATTCAATGACCGCTCGCCTCTGCAAAGCCTGTCCTTGCATCTCCCCCGCCAAAGCCCAGTGCAAAAAAGTATCGATCACAGTGCGATGGATGATTTGTCAGCCCGTCAATTGAAGGCTGTAATCGCTGCACATTCTTCCCTGCGCAGGAAGACACAAAAACAATAACTGTCCTTCTGTAACCCCCTGGGTGCAGAAAAGGAGTGCACGATGCAACCTTCTGTAAAAGCTCTGCTTGCCCTCACCTGCATGACCCTCAGCAGCGTCAGCCTCGGCGCTCAGACCCTGACCATCGCCACCGTCAACAACAGCGACATGATCCGCATGCAAAAGCTCTCGAAAACCTTCGAGGCCGAGCATCCGGACATCAAACTCAATTGGGTGGTGCTTGAAGAAAACGTCCTGCGCCAACGCCTGACCACCGACATCGCGACCCAGGGCGGACAGTTTGATGTGTTGACCATCGGCATGTACGAAGCCGCACTCTGGGGCGCCAAGGGTTGGTTGGAACCGATGAAGGACTTGCCGGCCAACTACGCCCTCGACGACGTTTTCCCTTCGGTGCGTGAAGGTCTTTCGGTCAAGGGCTCGCTCTATGCCCTGCCGTTCTACGCTGAAAGCTCCATCACCTATTACCGCACCGACCTGTTCAAGGACGCCGGGCTGACCATGCCGGAACGCCCGACCTGGGAACAGATCGGCGAATTCGCCAGCAAACTCACCCATAAAGACAAAGAACAGTACGGCATCTGCCTGCGCGGCAAGGCTGGCTGGGGCGAAAACATGGCGCTGATCACCACTGTCGCCAACGCCTATGGTGCTCGCTGGTTCGATGAGAAATGGCAGCCGGAATTCACCGGTCCTGAGTGGAAAAATGCGCTGAATTTCTACGTCGACACCATGAAAAAGTCCGGCCCGCCCGGCGCGTCGAGCAACGGCTTCAACGAGAACCTGGCGCTGTTCAACAGCGGCAAGTGCGCGATCTGGGTCGATGCCAGTGTGGCCGGCTCGTTCGTGACCGACAAAACCCAGAGCAAAGTCAGCGACCACGTGGGCTTTACTTACGCACCGCATCAGGTCACCGACAAAGGTTCGGCCTGGCTGTATTCGTGGGCACTGGCTATCCCCACCAGTTCCAAGGCCAAGGAAGCGGCGAAAACCTTCAGCGCCTGGGCCACGTCCAAGGAGTACGGAGCCCTGGTCGCGGAAAAAGACGGCATCGCCAACGTGCCACCAGGCACTCGCGCCTCGACCTACACCGAGGCTTACATGAATGCCGCGCCGTTCGCCAAGGTGACGCTGGAATCGCTGAAAGCCGCGGACCCGAGCCAACCGTCGCAAAAGCCTGTGCCCTACATAGGTATCCAGCTGGTGACCATTCCAGAATTCCAGGCCGTGGGCACTCAGGTCGGCAAGCTGTTCTCGGCCGCGTTGATCGGCCAGACCACAGTCGACCAGGCCCTGACCGCCGCCCAGTCAACCACCGAACGTGAGATGAAGCGCGCCGGTTATCCCAAATAACCCCGCGCACTTGTAGGAGCGAGGCTTGTGTGGCGAGGGGGCTTGCCCCCGTTGGGTCGCGAAGCGGCCCCAAAAACACTTTGCGACTGCTTCGCAGCCGAACGGGGGCAAGCCCCCTCGCCACACAGCCTCGCCCCTACAGTTGATCTTCATTTGTCTGTTCCCAATCGGTTCTGATCGCCATGAATACTTCAACCACTGTCAAAGCTCACATGGACATCCCCCAGCCGGTGCGTAAAAGCCGGTTGAGCAACCCCGGCTGGTTTCTGGTCAGCCCCTCGGTGGCGTTGCTGCTGCTGTGGATGATCGTGCCGTTGGGCATGACCGTTTACTTTTCGATGATCCGCTACAACCTGCTCTACCCCGGCGAAAACGAATTCGTGGGGCTGGAGAACTTCAGCTACTTCCTGAGCGATTCGGGTTTCCTGCCCGGCGCCACCAATACCCTGTTGCTGGTGGGCAGTGTGTTGCTGATCAGCGTGGTGTTCGGCGTGTTGATCAGCGCGTTGCTGGAGGCCAGTGAGTTTCTCGGTCGCGGCATCGTGCGGGTGATGTTGATCTCGCCGTTCTTCATCATGCCCACCGTCGGTGCGCTGATCTGGAAGAACCTGATCTTTCACCCGGTCTCGGGGATTCTCGCCTACATCTGGAAGCTGTTTGGCGCGCAGCCGGTGGACTGGCTGGCGCACTACCCGCTGCTGTCGATCATCATCATTGTGTCCTGGCAATGGTTGCCCTTCGCGATCCTGATCCTGATGACCGCCATGCAGTCCCTCGACCAGGAACAAAAGGAAGCAGCGCGCCTGGACGGTGCCGGCCCGATCGCGATTTTCTGGCACCTGACTTTGCCGCACCTGGCCCGGCCGATTGCGGTGGTGGTGATGATCGAAACCATCTTCCTGCTGTCGGTGTTCGCCGAAATCTTCACCACCACCAATGGTGGCCCCGGCTACGCCTCGACCAACCTCGCCTACCTGATCTACAACCAGGCGCTGGTGCAGTTCGACGTCGGCATGGCCTCCGCCGGTGGCTTGATCGCGGTGGTGATTGCCAACATCGCGGCCATTGTGCTGGTGCGCATGATCGGCAAAAACCTGACAGACAAAGCCTGAGGCCCGCGCCATGACTCTTCAACAATCCCGTCGTCTGCAAAGCCTGCTGCTCGGCACTCTGGCCTGGGCCATCGCGATCCTGATTTTCTTCCCGATCTTCTGGATGGTGCTGACCAGTTTCAAGACTGAAATCGACGCCTTCGCCACACCACCGCAGTTCATCTTCACGCCGACGCTGGAAAACTACCTGCACATCAACGAGCGCAGCGACTACTTCAGTTTCGCCTGGAACTCGGTGGTGATTTCCTTTAGCGCCACGGCATTGTGCCTGCTGATTGCGGTGCCGGCCGCCTACTCCATGGCGTTCTACGAAACCCAGCGCACCAAAGGCACGCTACTGTGGATGCTCTCCACCAAGATGCTGCCGCCAGTGGGTGTGCTGATGCCGATCTACCTGTTGGCCAAGAGCTTTGGCCTGCTGGATACACGAATTGCGCTGATCGTGATCTACACGCTGATCAACCTGCCGATCGTGGTCTGGATGGTTTACACCTACTTCAAAGACATCCCCAAGGACATCCTCGAAGCCGCACGCCTGGACGGCGCCACCCTGTGGCAGGAAATGGTCCGGGTGCTGCTGCCGATCGCCAAGGGCGGCCTGGCCTCCACGGTGTTGCTGTCGCTGATCCTGTGCTGGAACGAGGCGTTCTGGTCGCTGAACCTGACCTCGTCCAAAGCCGCGCCACTGACCGCACTGATCGCCTCTTACTCAAGCCCCGAAGGTTTGTTCTGGGCCAAGTTGTCGGCGGTGTCGACCCTGGCTTGCGCGCCGATCCTGATCTTCGGCTGGATCAGCCAGAAACAGCTGGTCCGCGGACTGTCGTTTGGCGCCGTGAAATAGCCCTCAAAGAATAAACATAAAGGAGCGCCATCATGGCCAACCTGAAAATCAAAAATCTGCAAAAAGGCTTCGAAGGTTTTTCCATCATCAAAGGCATCGACCTGGAAGTGAACGACAAGGAATTCGTGGTGTTCGTCGGCCCGTCGGGTTGCGGCAAGTCGACCCTGCTGCGGCTGATCGCCGGCCTTGAAGAAGTCAGCGGCGGCACCATCGAGCTCGATGGCCGCGACATCACCGAAGTCAGCCCGGCCAAGCGCGACCTGGCGATGGTGTTCCAGACCTACGCCCTGTACCCGCACATGAGCGTGCGTAAAAACATGTCGTTCGCCCTCGACCTGGCCGGTGTAGCGAAAGCCGAAGTCGAGAAGAAAGTCGGCGAAGCAGCGCGCATCCTGGAGCTCGGGCCGATGCTCGAACGTAAACCGAAACAGCTGTCCGGCGGTCAGCGTCAGCGCGTAGCGATCGGCCGGGCCATCGTGCGTAACCCGAAAATTTTCCTGTTCGACGAACCGCTGTCCAACCTCGACGCCGCCCTGCGGGTGCAGATGCGCCTGGAACTGTTGCGCCTGCACAAAGAACTGCAAGCCACCATGATCTACGTGACCCACGATCAGGTCGAAGCCATGACCATGGCCGACAAAGTCGTCGTGCTCAATGGCGGTAAGATCGAGCAGGTCGGTTCGCCACTGGACCTGTATCACCAGCCGGCCAACCTGTTTGTCGCAGGTTTTCTCGGCACACCGAAAATGGGCTTCCTCAAAGGCAAAGTCACCCGTGTCGACAGCCAGGGCTGCGAAGTGCTGCTGGACGCCGGTACCCGCATCACTCTGCCGCTGAGCGCTGCCAACCTGAGCGTCGGCGGTGCGGTAACGCTGGGCATTCGCCCGGAACACCTGGAGTTGGCGCAACCTGGCGACTGCACGTTGCAAGTCACCGCCGATGTCAGCGAACGTTTGGGCAGCGACACCTTCTGCCATGTGCTGACGTCGTCCGGCGAAGCGTTGACCATGCGCGTTCGCGGCGATTTGGCCAGCCGTTATGGCGAAACCCTGAGCCTGCACCTGGACGCCGAACACTGCCATTTATTCGATGCCAACGGCGTGGCGCTGACCCGTCCACTGCGCGCCGCAGCCTGATATCAGAGAACATGCGATGAAACTGAACAAGTCCAACCTCAACCGCCTCGCCCCCGAGGTGGCCCTGCCCGCCTACACCCTGAGCGACACCCGCCAGGGCATCGCGCACATTGGCGTCGGCGGTTTCCACCGCGCACATCAGGCGTACTACACCGACGCTTTGATGAACACCGGCGAAGCACTGGACTGGGCCATCTGCGGCGTTGGCCTGCGCGCCGAAGATCGTCGCGCCCGGGACGATCTCAAAGAGCAGGATTACCTGTTTACCTTGTTTGAACTCGGCGATACCGACGACACCGAAGTGCGTGTCATCGGCGCGATCCGCGACATGCTGCTGGCCGAAGACGGCGCCGAGGCGCTGATCGATAAACTGGCCAGCCCCGAGATCCGCATCGTCTCGTTGACCATCACCGAGGGCGGCTACTGCATCGACGACAGCAACGGCGAGTTCATGGCACACCTGCCGCAGATCCAGCACGACCTGAGCAATCCGAACGCTCCGAGAACCGTGTTCGGTTTCCTCTGCGCCGCGCTGGCCAAACGGCGTGCAGCCGGCACGCCCGCGTTCACGCTGATGTCCTGCGATAACCTGCCGCACAACGGCGCGGTGACCCGTAAAGCCCTGCTCGCGTTCGCCGCCCTGCGCGATGCCGACCTGCGCGACTGGATCGAGCGCAACGTCAGCTTCCCCAACGCCATGGTCGACCGCATCACGCCGATGACCAGCATCCAGCATCGCCTGCAATTGCACGACAAACACAGCATTGACGACGCCTGGCCAGTGGTCTGCGAACCGTTTGTGCAGTGGGTGCTGGAAGATAAGTTCGTCAACGGTCGCCCGGCCTGGGAAAAGGTCGGCGTGCAGTTCACCGACGACGTCACGCCTTACGAAGAAATGAAGATCAAACTGCTCAACGGCAGTCACCTGGCCCTGACCTACCTGGGGTTCTTGAAGGGTTACCGTTTCGTTCACGAAACCATGAACGACCCGCTGTTCGTGCGCTACATGCGCGCCTACATGGACCTGGACGTGACGCCGCAACTGGCGCCGGTGCCGGGCATCGATTTGACCGAGTACAAAAACACCCTGGTGGCGCGCTTCTCCAATCAGGCGATTGCCGATCAGTTGGAGCGGGTGTGTTCGGACGGCTCGTCGAAGTTTCCAAAATTCACCGTGCCGACCCTCAACCGCTTGATCGCCGACGGCCGCGAGACCAAACGTGTGGCGCTGGTGGTGGCGGCCTGGGCGCTGTACCTCAAAGGCGTGGATGAAAATGGCCACACCTATACAATTCCGGATCCGCGGGCGGCGTTCTGTCAGGCGCTGGTGGCCGATGATGCGTTGATCACCCAGCGGCTGCTGGAGGTTGAGGAGATTTTCGGCACGGCGATTCCCCGTTCGCCAGAGTTCGTCGCGGCGTTCGAGTGGTGCTGTAACAGCTTGCGGGAGGTTGGCGTGACGCAGACGCTCGAACGAGTGCTGGCCGTCTGATCATTCCCACGCTCTGCGTGGGAATGCAGCCCGGGACGCTCCGCGTCCCATCCAGAAGCGGACGTAGAGCGTCCATTGATGCATTCCCACGCAGAACGTGGGAACAATCTTCGGTAGGGTGTTTCCATGGCAAACCAACAACTATTCCTGGGCATCGACTGCGGCACCCAAGGTACCAAAGCCGTGATCCTCGACGCACACAGCGGTCAGGTCCTCGGTCAGGGCGCTGCTGTCCACAGCCTCATCAGCGGCCCCAATGGCCGTCGCGAGCAAGACACTGCCCAGTGGCTGGAAGCCTTTACCCAGGCTACCCGTCGCGCGTTGCTCGCCGCGGACGTGGACGGACAGGCCATCCTCGGCATCGGCGTCTCTGGCCAGCAACATGGCCTGGTGCTGCTCGACGATCACGGCCAGGTACTGCGCCCGGCCAAGCTTTGGTGCGACACCGAATCGACCCCGGAGAACGACCGCTTGCTCGCCCATCTGGGCGGTGAAAAAGGCTCCCTGGAACGCCTCGGCGTGGTCATCGCGCCTGGCTATACCGTGTCGAAACTGCTCTGGACCAAAGAACAGCACCCGGAAATTTTCGCCCGGACCGCCCGCATCCTGCTGCCCCATGACTACCTCAACTATTGGCTTACCGGCCGCAGTTGCAGCGAGTACGGCGATGCCTCGGGCACCGGCTATTTCAACGTACGCACCCGCCAGTGGGACTTGCAACTGCTGCGCGACATCGATCCCACCGGGCGCCTGCAAGCCGCGCTCCCGGAGCTGATCGATGCCCACCAGCCGGTCGGTACGATCCTGCCAGGCATCGCCGAGCATCTGGGCATCAACCCCAAGGCCCTGGTCTCCAGCGGCGGTGGCGACAACATGATGGGCGCGATCGGCACCGGCAACATCAAGCCCGGCGCGATCACCATGAGCCTCGGTTCTTCGGGAACGGTCTACGCCTATGCCGAGCAAGCGCACGTCAGTCCAGACGCCTCGGTGGCGACGTTCTGTTCCTCCAGCGGCGGCTGGTTGCCGCTGATCTGCACCATGAACCTGACCAATGCCACCGGCGCGATTCGCGAGTTGTTCGAACTGGATATCGAGCAGTTCAACGCCTTGGTCGAACACGCGCCGATTGGTGCTGAAGGCGTGTGCATGCTGCCGTTCCTCAATGGTGAACGCGTTCCCGCCCTGCCCCATGCCAGCGGCAGCCTGCTGGGGTTGACCATGACCAATCTGACCCGTGCCAATTTGTGCCGCGCCGTGGTGGAAGGCACCACCTTCGGTTTGCGTTACGGGCTGGACCTACTGCGCCACAATGGCTTACAAAGCCGCAGCATCTGCCTGATCGGTGGCGGTTCGAAGAGCCCGGTGTGGCGGCAAATCGTCGCCGACATCATGAATACGCCAGTGATTTGTACCGAACAGAGCGAGGCCGCGGCGCTTGGCGCAGCGATTCAGGCGGCGTGGTGCAAGTCTTGGGCAAACGGCCACGAAGACAGTCTGGCGGACTTGTGCGAGCGCTGCGTGAAGCTCGACCTGGCCAGTGAAACCCTGCCGATTGCAGAAAATGTACAGGCCTGTCAGCAGGCCTATGAACGCTATCAACAGCATGTCGCAACCCTTTAAAGAGCGAGCAACTATGTATCTGGTGTGTGGTGAAGCGCTGTTCGATTTCTTCAGCGAAGACGATGCCAGCGGCCTGGCATCCAAAGTGAATTTCAAGGCAATTGCCGGCGGCTCACCGTTCAACGTGGCGGTGGGTTTGTGCCGCTTGGGCGTGGATGCCGCGCTGTTTGCCGGACTGTCGACCGACTACCTCGGCCGCCGCTTGCAGCAAGTGCTGCAGGATGAAGGCGTGCGCCCGGATTACCTCGTGGACTTTGCCGCCCCAACCACCCTGGCGATGGTCGCGGTCGGCGCCAATGGCTCGCCCCATTACAGCTTTCGCGGCGAAGGCTGCGCTGATCGGCAATTGAAACTGGAGCACCTGCCAGAACTGGGGCCTGAAGTGCGCGGCTTGCACATCGGCTCGTTCTCGCTGGTGGTCCAACCGGTTGCCGATACCTTGCTGGCGCTGGTGCAGCGGGAAAGCGGCAAACGCCTGATCAGCCTCGACCCGAACGTGCGCCTGAATCCCGAGCCGAACATCGAGTTGTGGCGTTCACGGATCGCCACCCTGGTGGAGCTTGCCGACCTGATCAAGGTCAGCGATGAAGACTTGAACCTGTTGTATCCCGAACAGGATCCCCAGCGCGTGATCGAAAGCTGGCTGGAGCATCGCTGTCAGCTGGTGTTCCTGACCCGTGGCGGTCAGGGCGCGACGGTGTTCAGCCGGGCTCATGGCACATGGTCGGTGCCGGCGTGTTCGGTGAAGATTGCCGACACCGTTGGGGCTGGCGATACCTTCCAGGCGGCGCTGATTACCTGGCTGACCGAGCAGCAGCTGGATTCGGTTGCGGGTGTGCAGCGGCTGAGCCGTGAGCAGATTGACGCGATGCTCAGGTTTGCGGTGAGCGCTGCAGCGTTGACCTGCAGCAAGACCGGGCCGGATTTACCGTATCGGCGGCAGTTGAGCTGAAATACACGCCCTCATACCTCCCCTGCTATGGCAGGTCCTGATTTCAGGGCCTGCCGGCGGACATGAATAAAAGACAGCCTGCATATGGTTCTTTTGGGCGTTATATCTTTTCGCCCATTATGTTTTTTAGATATATTCTTATTGCAATTTAAAACTATAAATCCAGGCAAAAGATAAGCGGCTATTGACAGCCATGTATTTTCTAATTTGAAGTAAATTTATAGCTCTTTACACTTGCAACTATTCCAAAAAATAATTGCACGCAGCCAATTACAACCAAGTAGTTGCTTGACCGCCACATGCCTTCAACTAGTATCTTTCCCACGCACGGCGCAGGTAAGGACAACTGCTGTGCGAATCCTTATACCACCACAACAGGAAAAGGAACTCCAACATGGAAAGTGTCGCTATCTCAGCTGCCCAAATTAACTGGAACGGCGGACAACGTATAACTCTCACCGCAGGAGATACAGCCACCTGTACCGCACTTAGCCCAGGCCAGCTTTATGGCATCTTTATCTACAACTCCGCGCAAAATGACAACAACTCGACTGTCTCCGTGAACTGGAGCAACAGCCAGCCGCCCGTACCGATCACGGTGCCTGGCACCACGGCCAATGCAGGCCTGGCATCGTTGGGTTTTGTCTCGGGCACCGATACTCAAACCGTTTCGGTCTCACTGTCCAGCAACGCCGGTAAATCACAGGTCGAAATCTGGCTGGGAAGTGTCAGCATGCCGACCAACACATCGGGGCTCAGCAACTATCCGCTGCCGGCCGATGGTGAGCAGCATCCGTTCAACAAGTACACCCGCTACTATGCGGTCCCCCCATCGAAATGGATGAACCTGACGATCACCAGCACCATTACACAGTTCCTCTCCTGCCAGTTCCGTGAGGCGCAAGCGACCGTGTTCGTCGTCAATGAGACGTCGAACGGCCTGCTCTCCGGCCAGGTCACCACGATCGGGCCTACTGCAAGTGAAGTTGGGGCCGTCAAGATCAGTTACTCGCAGATTCAGAGCATTTCCAATAATCTGCAAGGCGACGGTACGCAGTGGGTCTGGATGGATGCTGACAGCCAGCAAAACTCTCAGAGCGCGACCATTTCCCTGCAATCGCTTTGAATTCATTGGCTGAGTCATAAACGAAGGCCCCCTCTGTGGGGCCTTCTTTTTATCTGACGTAGCGGTCAATTGCCTCGAAAAGTGCCTGTATTGCGTGCAGTACGACGAATCCGACCTGCATTTCATCCAGCGTCTTTGCGAAGAGGAAGGCATCCATTTCCACTTCCAGCACTCGGCCAGCGGCCACAAGCTGGCGCCAGTGAGTTACCAGCAGGACTCCGGGATGGCCGCCGAAAAAACGGTGATCAAGCCGCTTCGATAATTTTTTTATCAACTACAAAGATTCGATTGAATTCTTCAAAGAAAATACGTTTCAGGCCGACTCTGACGAGCAAGAAAAATCGCTAAGAGCCAGATACTTTCAGAGGCTGATACTCAAGGAAATACTGATACGCTACACCGCTGGCAATGAGATCGTAGTCCTGATCCCATTATTGGAAAAGCTTGTAGAAGCGCTGGAGGCTGGTGCTATTGCTTTTCTGTACGGTATCGAAGACAGCAAAATTAATCATAGGGTTTATCCAAAAGGCTTAGTTGAATACGCGAGAAATTACCAACCAACCGACACTGCCCAGATTGCTCGTATAAATGCAGGGCAACCCTGCAGTAAAGCAGGCTATTGGTTTACACCTGCACAAGCAGAATCTCGTCGCTATTTCGAACAGGGCGAAATCATGCCGAGCTTCAGCGACTCGAGATGGGGCGATACTATTTGGTATTGGTCAGGTGAAGAATAAAGTGGCGGCAGATTGACTTGACTTCAGCCAATCATTGTTCGGATGGGCGAACAAGCCAGCGTCCGCAAGAGGCTGGCCTGCGTGTAATACCGTATCCGTCAGACCGGCGCTTTCCACCCCATCATCCGCTGCTGCGCAACCTGCAGCAGGTCGTAACCATCCTGAGTCGGCAGATAAAGCGCATGAGTAATGTAGGACCCGACAACCGAAGGGATTTCCCCGAATGCAAACACCATGGAAGTACATCATCGCGGCACTGCTAGCCGCCCCGGCCTACGCGCAACCACTCCAGACAATCCTCACCTGCCCTTTGGCCGATAGAACTCAGGTGTCCTTGCTGGCGGAAACGAATGCGCAAGGCCAGCGCCTGTTTGTGAAACTCGACAGCAAAATCCAACCGGCCTTTACCGACATCCCGGATTTCGACTTTTTCGGCGAAGTCTTCCTGGCAAAATGTGTTTCTTCCAGCCTGATATTCGCCTTCGCATACGGCTCGCCGTATTTAAAAGGCGTCGTTTTACGCAAGAACCCTGTCACTCACACCGTCGAGCGAATAGATTTTGCCGAGAAGGCGTTACCACGTTGGCTGTACCTCGGACGAGAGCAGGTCCGGCTCGTCATTCCTAATATCGGGTATGAAGTGTCGGCGAAGTTTCTGGTCTATGACTATGTTGCAGGAAGGGGGCAGTTGGAAGGACCCGCTGGTATAGAGACGCCTCCAAATCGACGTGGGTTCAAGGTTGTGCGCCTCGAATAGATGACCGCACAACAGGCTAGCAACAACCATTAGCCCGCTACTTAACCTTCGATTAATCCTGCGGTCCAAAACTTTACTGGACCGCACTCCCTCAGCACCCTCTGACGCCCAGTGCGGCAGGTTCGATGCTCTTGCATCGAACTGGCTTCCCCTCTGCACTGGAGACCCAATCATGAACATGCGAACACTGCTGATGACCACCGCCCTCGCCTGCACCGCATTCGCCGGTCTCGCTCAGGCCAACGATACGTCGTCCTCCCAGGCCGTGCCTTATCACTACGGCATGCCTCTGAATGTGGGCAAGGTCATTTCCATGACCGAACCGTCGACGCTGGACTGCGAAGTGGTCACGGCAGACATGAAGTACATCGATAGCACCTCGGGCAAGCCAGCAGAAATTACCTATCGAAAACTTTCTGACGCGTGCAGTTATCAGAGCTGACAGACGATTCTGATTCGGCACTTGGCGGTAGGCCTGCGGGGATTCTGACGCTATGCTTTGGCGTCCCCTCTACCGCCGAAAGGATTCGCCATGCCGTTCTCGTTTCGCACACTGTCGACGTTCACCGCCGCGCTTTGCTTTCTGCTGGCGCTGGTGTGGGGTTTGATGCCGCAATGGCTGCTGGCGATCTGGAGTATCGAGTATTCGTCCGCAGCGGGGTTTGTGGCCAGGCGCAGTGCGGTGCTGTTCGGTGCGCTGGGGGTGATGTTTTATCTCGTGCGGCAGGCACCGCCCTCGGCGGCGAGAAGTGCGATATGCAGCGGCTTTATGGTTGGCTGTTTCGGCTTGGCAGCGCTGGGCTTCGGCGAATGGCTCAATGGTCATGCCGGGCCGGGTATCTTACTGGCGATCCTGGTGGAGTTGGCGCTGGGTCTGGGGTTTATCCAGACCCGGCGCGTGTCGCTCGAATTGCGTGAAACGGCCGGTTAATTAATGGGCTTTTGACTTTGGGCTGAACATTTGGCTATGGGTCTTGTGCTCAAGGTCGGTGCGTAACTCGGCGATCAGATGATTAATCTCCCGACACCCATTGAGGCGATGGGCGTCTATGCCGGTAACGCACAAGTCGAGATGGTCAGTCTCGTTGTCCGAATACACCTTGACGGTCATCGACAGGTCTGGCGATAGCGTGCATTGGCAGCGTTTCGGAAGAAAACTGCTTTCAACGATATTGCGTAGTTCCAAGGCAGAAAGAAACATGGCCACCCTCTCGGTATTGTGAGATTGCCAATCGAAATCAATTGTCGGTCGGAGCTCAGATCGCCCGTTCTTTTCTTCCTTGCGGGCTTCATCGTTCCAACGTCCGACCGTTTTTTTTTGTTTCAGCGCTGACTCAATGGGACCGTGGTCAGCTCAAGACAGCTTCAGCATAAAACATGCCCGGAATTTCGCCCTGCGCCTCGTCGGCAAATCAAGGTTTAGAGAAGATGGCAACACATTGCGTCATGCAAAATGCAAGAAAGGTCAGCTTTCAATACCTGCATTTTGCAACCCCCCTCTGAGGGCGGGTTTGCATTGGGCAAGGACGGCAGTGAGAATGCGGTCCATCTTTTCAGTATCTGCTGACCCCACACACACGCAAGGAGGCATCATGGGTACTTTGTCCTTTAACACGACCGCCGGGCTGATAGTTGTCCTTCTGTCGTCCGCAGCCCACGCTGCGACACTCGAAGACGTCGCACCGTACCCCAAGCCGGAGAGCGGCTTTACCCGCCAGGTCATTCATCTCGCTCCACAAAAACAGGAAGACGCCTACCAGGTCGAAATTCTGGCCGGCAAGACCCTGACCGTCGACTGCAACCGTCAGCGTCTGGGCGGCATGCTTGAGGAAAAGAACCTCGAAGGCTGGGGCTACCCATTCTACCGGCTGGAAAAAGTCACCGGCCCAATGAGCACATTGATGGCCTGCCCTGACGGCAAGAGCAAGAAAGACTTCGTACCAGTGGTCGGTGATGGTTTCAAGCTACGCTACAACAGCAAACTGCCGATCGTGCTCTACGTGCCCAAAGACATCGAAGTGCGCTACCGGATCTGGTCGGCGTCGAGCCGCGTCGAGAAAGCCGTTCAGGAATAATCCGCCCATCCCTTATGCCGGGGCGCCATTCAACGCGGCGCGCTCGGCCACATGACGCAAGCTGTCGAAGTTGATATTCGCGCCGGAATCGATGGCCACCAGGGTCTGCCCTCGGACGCCGGTTTGCGCCACGTACTGCTTGATACCCGCCACGGCCAGGGCGCCGGAAGGTTCGGTGATCGAGCGGGTATCGTCGTAGATATTCTTGATCGCGGCACAGAGTTCGTCGTTGCTGACGGTCAGCACTTCATCGACGCAAAACCGGCAGACCTCGAAACCATGCGCGCCGATCTGAGCGACGGCCACACCATCGGCGAAGGTGCCGACGGTTGGCAGCACAACCCGTTCGCCGGCCTGTAAGGCCGCCCGCAAACAGGCGGAATGTTCCGACTCGACGCCAATGATGCGCACTTCCGGGCGCAGGTATTTGACGTACGCAGCGATACCGGCGATCAAGCCACCACCGCCCACCGGCACAAAGATCACATCCAGCGGCCCTTGGTGCTGACGAAGGATCTCCATACCGACGGTGCCCTGCCCGGCGATCACGTCCGGGTCGTCGAAGGGCGAGACAAAGGTGCGGCCGGTTTGCTGTGCCAGGTCCAGCGCATAGGCCAGGGCAAACGGAAAACTTTCGCCGTGCAGCACCGCATTGGCACCCCGGCTGCGCACACCCTGCACCTTTAACTCCGGCGTCGTGCAGGGCATGACGATAGTGGCGGCAATCCCCAACTCGCGAGCCGCCAACGCTACGCCTTGGGCATGATTGCCTGCCGATGCGGTGATCACGCCCCGAACCTTCTGTTCATCGCTCAGGTTCACCAGCTTGTTGTAAGCACCACGTATCTTGAAGGAAAAAGTCGGTTGCAAGTCTTCGCGCTTGAGCAGGATCTGATTACCCAACGCCTCGGACAAGGCCGGTGCTGCTTGCAACGGCGTGCGCACGGCGAGTTCGTAGACCGGCGCGGCGAGGATCTTTTTCACGTAATGCTCAAGCAAACTCTGCTGGACGGGGGTGCTGTTCATGGTCGTCTCCTGACTTTGATCGGAGCCCAAGAGACAGAAACTAAAAACCCGCCTCTAGGGCGGGTTGGGTGCTGCAGTCGTGAGCTAGCCCGCCAAATAAGGAATGGCGGTAATAATGCTTGGCTGGCAGCGCAATACGGTGGAAGTCATGGCTGGAAATTAGCCGGCCGCTGATGGCAAGTCAATGGCCAATTTTCAACGAGCTCTGTAGGCTGGCGATTCTGCTCATCGTCCCAAGGAAGGAAACCATGAAGTCTGTCGCCCTGCCCCTCGTTGCCCTGATCGCTTTCGCCGGCTATACCGTTTCGGTGATGCTGCAAGCCGAACAGTCGCTGCTCGACTTCGGTATCAGCCTGATGTCACGGCCCGATACCGCGCAGGTGGTCATTGATTTGTACCTGTTGGCAACGCTTGCCGGTATCTGGATGTACCGGGATGCACGCAAGCGTGGGCGGTCAGGGTTGTCGGTGGTTCCTTATTTGCTGGTGACGGCGATTTTCGTGTCTGTCGGGCCGTTGTTGTATCTGGTGGTGCGGGGGCTCACCAAGCCTGACCACGGCGTTTGAGCTCCAGCCGCCGGACGAACTCTTCCAGCACCAGCGTGTACAGATCGTCCTGCAGGTACGCGTCTTCGATGCCGGCGTCGATGTTCGGGTTGTCGTTGACTTCGATCACCACCACTTTGTCGCCGGACTGTTTGAGGTCGACGCCATAGAGTCCGTCGCCAATGAGATTCGCGGTTTTCACCGCCAGTTCGACCACCGCTCGCGGCGCTTCGTGAACCGCCAGGGTGCGGCATTCGCCGTTGATGTCTTGGCCTTTGGCCTTATGGTTGTAGATCTGCCAGTGGCCCTTGGACATAAAGTACTGGCAGGCAAAAATTGGTTTGCGGTTGAGCACACCAATGCGCCAGTCGTACTCGGTGTAGAAGAATTCCTGAGCCAGCAGCAACACCGAGTGTTCGAACAGTTCGGCAGTGGCCTTGAGCAAGGCTTGCTGGCTTTCGACCTTGATCACGCCCCTTGAGAAACAGCCGTCGGGGATTTTCAACACCAAAGGAAACCCCAGTCGCTCGCCTACCCGCTCAAAGTCTTCCGGTCGCTCCTTGTAGAGGATTTCAGTGGCCGGCATGCCCAGTTGATGGCTCTTGAGCAAGTCAGTCAGGTAAACCTTGTTGGTGCAGCGCAGGATCGACGCCGGATCGTCCATCACCACCAGGCCTTCACTCTCGGCTTTTTTCGCGAAACGGTAGGTGTGGTTGTCGACGCTTGTCGTCTCGCGTATCAACAGCCCGTCGTATTCGGCGATTCGGGCGTAGTCCTTGCGTTCGATCAGCTCAACGTCGATGCCCAGCATCTTGCCGACCCTGACAAAGTTGTCCAGAGCCTTGGGGTTGGAGGGCGGCAATGCTTCTTGCGGGTCGTGCAGAATGGCCAAGTCATAACGGGCCAAGCGCCGAGAGCGTGGCAGGCGCCAGATCTTGCGACTGAAACTATCCAGCGCGTTTGCAAACTGATCTTCCTGATCTTCACGCAACTTATGCAGGGTGCCGAACTTTACACCTTCGATGTGCCAACCGTTAGTTCGACGAAATTCAACTAACAATATTGGACAAGGGAAAACCTCGAATAACTGTCGAGCCAATTCCTGTAATGGCTCGATTGAGGTCTGGCCGAAGTACAGGGTCAAGGTGAAACCTTCGGTGTCGCTGTAAACATGATGACTTAAGGCTTTTTCCAGGGTTTTATCCAGATCGTCCAAGGCCAGGCCATACAGGGACTTTCGGGTCAGTTCGCTGATGGTCCGCACCGACGGAATCACCTTGTGCCCCCGTGCTTCGGCCAGCAGCGAGCAGTAATAGCCGTGCCCGAGGTACTTGTAACTGCGGCACAGGTTGATCACCTGAACCCGTTTGCCCTGCTCGTTGTTGCGGGTCTGTTCGAGGTATTCCTGGGCGGTGACGATGTCTTCACTGGGAAAGTAGGAGGTCCAGTCTTCCTTGCGTTCGACGATTATCATCAACGGACTGGAAGTTCTGATCGAGGCATTTAAATAGTTTGCAGAAGTTATTGCCGTCGGCAAAGTTTGTTCGGATACTTCGCGCCAATGACCTTGTACCGCTGACATAGTGATTTATCCGTTGGAGAACAAGACCTTTCCTATTAAGCACGAACTTTTTCGAAAGTCCCGTTTCGTTACGCAACTTTTACGGCGGTCATATGAATCCTGTTTTTCGCCTGGCGGTCATTGAAGACCTTCCAGCACTGTTGGCACTCGAACAGCAATGCTTCACCACCGACCGGCTCAACCGGCGCAGTTTTCGATGGATGATCAGCCGGGCTCACGGGCAACTGCTGGTGGCCCAACGTGGCGAGCGATTGGTGGGGTATGCGCTGGTGTTATTTCACCGGGGTACTTCACGGGCACGTCTGTATTCGATTGCGATCGCCGTTGATGCTCGCGGCAGTGGGCTGGGCAAGCAATTGCTCGAACGCGCCGAAGCCTGCGCCCTTGAGCACGATTGCGCCTACCTGCGACTTGAAGTACGCATCGACAACCCGATGGCAATCGCTCTGTACGAGCGCAACGGTTATCGGCGATTCGGGCTGATTCAAGACTATTACCAGGACCATGCCGACGCACTGCGACTGGAGAAACACGTCCTGTAGCAGCTGCCGAACGCAGGCTACGCCACCTGCTACAAAGGTTGTGCGAGTCTGTTTACTTCAACCCAACCTTATACAACGCACCATCGTCTTCATCGGTTAGTACATACAGATAACCATCCGGCCCCTGCCGCACATCGCGAATCCGTTTGTTCAGCTCACCCAGCAGCCGCTCTTCGTGAACAACCTTATCGCCGTCGAACTGCAGGCGGATCAGCTCCTGGCCCACCAGCGCGCCGATAAACACGTTGTGCTGCCAAGCCTTGAAGCGATCGCCATCGTAGAACGCCATGCCGCTGAGACCGGGGGATTTTTCCCAGACATGCTGTGGGCCCACGGTACCCTCGACGATTTTGCCCTTGGCTTCCGGGATCGGCAGGCCGGAATAGTTGATGCCGTGGGTTGCTATCGGCCAGCCATAGTTCTTGCCGCGCTCGATGATGTTGACTTCGTCACCGCCCCGGGGGCCGTGCTCATTTTCCCAGAGCGTGCCGCTCCAGGGGTTGAGCGCCGCGCCTTGCGGGTTGCGATGGCCGTAGGACCAGATTTCCGGGCGAACGCCTTTTTGCCCGACGAAGGGGTTGTCCTTCGGCACCTTGCCGTCCGGATAGATCCGCACGACCTTGCCTTGCAGCTTGTCGAGGTCCTGCGCCGTGGGTCGATCGTTGTTCTCGCCCAGAGTGATGAACAGATAACCGTCGCGGTCGAACACCAGACGGGAGCCGAAGTGATTGCCAACCGAAAGCTTGGGCTCCTGGCGGAAGATCACATTGAAATCCTTGAGGACCGTCAGGTCTTCCGACAACCGTCCGCGACCGACCGCCGTACCCGCCTTGCCGCCCTCACCGCCGCCTTCGGCATAAGACAGATAGACCATGCGGTCTAGCTTGAAGTCGGGCGACAACACCACATCGAGCAACCCGCCCTGCCCCTTGGCCCAGACCTGAGGCACACCGCTGAGCGGACTCGAAAGTTTGCCATCGGCACTGACCACCCGCAGGTTGCCCGGCCGTTCGGTCACCAGCATCCCTTGGCGACCGGGCAGGAACGCCAGCGCCCAGGGATGCTCCAGACCTTTAACGATTGGCGTGACCTCAAGGATGCCCTCCTCACTTTTCAATTCCTGGGCAGGCGCAGCAAACACGGGCGAGTTGGTGAACAGTACGCCGGTAAATAGTGTGGTCAGGAGGGTCTTACGCAACATGCACGATTCCTTTTGTCGTCAAAATGGCTGGTAAGACCTCTGTCCTACCGTTCAACGGTTGCTGGTGTCTGCGTCCCGATGAGGCGGATTGGGTATGAATGTCGGTGGGCTGGCGGGAGTCTGGCGATCCTGCGGATAACGGTTGCCGATACCGCCGTTCTCCAGGGTCGGTGGTCGCGGCGCAGGCGCCGTACTCGGCCCGCGGATCACCGGGATGCCGGGTCGCGTGCCTTGCATGCTGTTGGGATTGGCCCGGCGGATCGGGTTGTTGTAAGGATTGTTATTGGTGCTGCCCGGCAGGTTCTGGGCCAGCAGCAAGGGCGAGGATGGCGGCGCGGCGGCATCGGCCAGGGCCAGGCTGCTTAGCACGCCACTCAACGCCAGTGCGATGACACCGAACACACATCGGTTCATGGAAACCTCTCTAAAAGCGCGTGCAACGCTTCATGGATGAATAGAGCCACGCTACGCCCGGGGTTCGGATTTGTTAACTAAAACCTCCTTCAGAAGATGTAACACCAGTTGACTGCACCGTCGATCAGCCCGCAAAAGCGGGTCGCAGCCGACTGAAACTTTCCTCCGGGCAACAGGTCACCTGAACATCAATGGGCTGACGAGAACACGACGATGGCACGGGCAATCTGGAAAGGCGCAATCAGTTTCGGTCTGGTGCACATCCCCGTGGCGCTGGTCTCGGCGACGTCTTCCCACGGGATCGATTTCAACTGGCTCGACAGTCGCAGCATGGAGCCGGTGGGCTATAAACGCGTCAATAAGGTCACTGGCAAGGAGGTCACCCAGGCACACATCGTCAAAGGGGTCGAGTACGAAAAGGGTCGTTACGTGGTGCTCAGCGAAGAGGACATTCGCTCGGCCCATCCACTGTCGACCCAAACCATCGACATTTTTGCCTTTGTCGACAGCAAGCAGATCCCCCTGCAAAACATCGACACACCCTATTACTTGGCGCCGGACAAACGCGGCGGCAAGGTCTATGCGCTGTTACGCGAAACCCTCAGCAAAACCGGCAAGGTCGCCCTCGCCCGCGTGGTGTTGCATACCCGCCAGCACCTGGCGGCCGTCATGCCGCTGGAGTCGGCCCTGGTTCTGGTGATGCTGCGCTGGCCGGCCGAAGTGCGCAGCCTGGATCAATTGGAGTTGGGCAGTGAAGTGACCAAGCCGGACCTGGCCAAAGGCGAGCTGGAGATGGCCAAACGGTTGGTGGAGGACATGAGCGCCGACTGGACGCCCGAAGAGTACCGCGACAGCTTTGAAGACAAGATCATGGCGCTGGTTGAGCAGAAGGCGAATGAAGGCAAGATCGAAATCGTCGAAACCGCTACGGGTGAGGAGGAACGCAGGACCGCGGATGTCATCGATCTGACTGAACTGCTCAAGCGCAGCCTCGGTGCCAGGAATGCCGGTAAAACGGCAGAAAAAGCCAAAGCGAGCACAGATAAAAAAGCCACGAAGCGTTCTCGTGGCTGATCGGTTAGTGGAGTGCCCATACGTTATGCGGTGAAAATACTGGCCTGCTTGCAATGACTAAATGCGCCGCAAAGCAAAACTCAGATCAGCACAAAAATCGCCAGCAACCCGCCAAAAATCGCCCACTTCTCCAGGTAATAGCGAGCGCGGTTACGCTTTTTGAGTGCTTTGCCGCGCAGGCGAACCGTGTAGATTTTGGCAAACAAACGGTTGATAGCACCGGTCTTGTCACCCGCATCGTTCGGTGCCCCCGCCGCCGCCATCACTGTGCGGCTGAACCAGCGGTTGAACGCCGCCGCCCAGCGATACTTCATCGGCCGTTCGACGTCGCAGAACAGGATGATGCGGTTCTGCTGGGTGCTGTTTTCAGCGTAATGAATGAACGTTTCATCGAACATCACCGCTTCGCCGTCACGCCAATGGTAGCTCTCACCGTCGACGTTGATGTAGCAACCGGCATCGTTCGGCGTTTCCAGCCCCAGGTGATAACGGTACGAGCCGGCATACGGATCACGGTGGCGGACCAGTTTGGAACCCGGTGGCAGTTCGGCAAACATCGCTGCCTTGATCGAGCCAATGCTTTGCACCAGTTCAGTAGTACGCGGGCAGAGCTTCGCGGCCGACGGGTGACTGTCGCCATACCACTTGAGATAGAAACGCTTCCAGCCACTTTTGAAAAACGAATTGAAACCGACGTCATCGTATTGATTCGAGCGCTTGATCTCCCCAGCCTTGAGCAGGTTCTGGCCTTCGGCGCGAATCTCTTCCCAATGAGCCTGCAATGGGCTCAAGTCAGGAAAGTCCGCGGGATTGAGATAAGGCCGATTGGGGATTTTCGAGAACATATAAAGGAAGCAATTGATCGGCGCCAGAAAAGTCGAGTGGTCGCTTAGTTGGCGGCCTAGTTTGTGGCGCACCTTACCGCGCAAGTGGACATACGCGATGGAGATGACATAGATAGCGGCAATAATGAGTTTCACGGAAATCGTCACACGTCTGAAATGAACAAAGTGCGTCCCGATGGCGCGTTCTTGAGCCATGCCGACAATCGACATGGGGGCGAAAGATGTCATTTTAGCCATACTTTGTAACCAATAGTTAACCTTCAACTGTGAAAATGTGTCTACTCATACGTACCAAAACGCCACGCGGCTTTAACGCCCTATTAGTTCAAAGGATCGTCTAAGCTCAGATGTAAGCATGAGGGCTCAGCCATGTGCGGACGACTTTCGCAGTACCGAGGCATTCACGACTTCGTCAAGGCGCTGAGCATGCCCAACGCCTTGGTCAACAATGCCGGCGATCAGCCATTCGAGCTCTACAACGCCGCACCGACGACTCAACTCGCCCTCTTCCACCAAGAAGGCGACGTACTGCACGCCGACAGGGTTCGCTGGGGCTGGCGGCCGCATTGGTCCGAAGAACACCCTATGCCGATCAATGCCAGGGTTGAGAAAGTCAGTCACGGCCCATTCTTCAAAGCCATATGGCCGCACCGGGCGATCGTTGCCATCGATAACTGGTTTGAATGGGTTTACGAGGGCGGCCCGAAGAAGCAGCCCTACCTCATCCGCCGCAAGGATCGCGCACCGATCCTGTGCGCGGCGATCGGTCAATATCCGAGGTACGAACATCAGCCGGACGAACATGACGGCTTCGTGATCATCACTGCCGACAGCAAGGGCGGCATGGTGGATGTTCATGATCGGCAGCCGGTGACGCTGAATGCCGAACTGGCCCGGGAATGGCTGGATCCGGCCACGCCGAAAGAGCGAGCCGAGCAGATAGTACTGTCGCAGGGCGAGCCGGCCGAGACATTCGAGTGGTTCAAGGTTGATCAAGCCGTGGGCAATGTGCACAACGATGGCCCTGGACTGATCGAACCTATCTGAACATCGCGCGACACCATTCGTCGTATGGAAAGCGTGGCGCGGAATACGCGTCAATGTCTGGCTTAGGGTTTGCACATGCCGGCGGTAGCAGCCCCAGAACGACGTAATTCTGACGCGGCGGCATTCACATTAACGTTTAAGGACTCCAGCGATACGCTTGGTCAGTCACCGGGAGATGTAACGTGTCAACTCTCAACGAAATCGCAGCGAACCACGCGAGAATGGCTAAGGCAAGGGAAGAAGAGTCGACCGGGCTGAGTGAGCGACACCCTCAAATAGTGGGCAGTTTCGAAATCACATGCATTGATGAGCAACAGCACATTCCACTGCACCTGATCACTGGCGTACAGGACAATCACCTCGGACAAGCAGCGGGCTACTTGCTCTGAGTCTCGACCCGAACGATCGCCAGTTTGTCGCACGGCAGCCCCATTGGAGCTGCCGAAGGCTGCGATCTATTGATCTTTACCCGACCACAGCTTGTAAAGGCTATGCGAATGGGGCTAGATCGCCCTAAAACGTCAATTCACTCCATGCCTCGTCACCAGGATCAATGTATGCCGCTGAGTTTTCACAAGATGCACGCCAATGGCGATGACTTCGTCATTGTGGACTCGCGAAACTCGGCCAATCCAGTGACAAGTAGTTTGGCTCGGCGAATGGGTGATCGGAACCGAGGCGTCGGATTCAATCAACTCGCAGCAGTGCTTGATTGCGATGATGCCGATGCCCGCTTGATGTTTTGGAATGCAGATGGCTCCACGCTGGATGCTTGTGGCAGCGCAACGCGGGGGGCCGCGGACATGCTGATGCGCGAATCCAATATGACTTCGATAGCGCTGCGAACCAACCGTGGCCTACTCACTTGCGAACGAACTTCAGCCGGCGCAATTTCGGTCAACATGGGCGAGCCGCTTTTCGGCTGGTCGGATATTCCCCTGGCTCAGGAACTGGATACTGCTGTTTTGCCACTGGCTGGTGGCCCGGCAGCTTGCAGCATGGGCAATCCTCACTGCACCTATTTTGTGGATGATCTGTCAGCCATTGATATAGCGACCCTCGGACCGACCATTGAAACCAACCCACTGTTTCCCCTCAGGACGAACGTGCATTTTGTCCAGATCATTAACCGACAACACATTCGGTTGCGCATTTGGGAGCGCTGGGGTGGTATTCCGCTTGGTTCAGGTTCTTGCTCTTGTGGCGCCGCAGTCAGCGGAATTCGTCGTGGTTTATTAGACCATTCCGTTGAGGTTGAATGTGATGGCGGCACCGTAACGGTTCAATGGGATGGCGTGGGCCCGGTCTTTCTCATCGGGCCGGTAGAGACTATTTTTTCGGGAACAATTACCGATCAGCTATATCGTCCCACCCGCAGAGGCGAATCCGGATAGGTGCCCACCCTGACCAAGTGCTGGCCATTCAGCAATCCTTCTGAAACACACCTGGCCGGGCAAGCGCTGCCGACTTTACCCAGAGCAGCGCCCGGTGTCCCTAACACAACGCTGAACAAAAATAACATTGGCGTGTAATCAAGGATTTGCGCAGCGTTTCGCCACCCACCAGGATGAACCATCCCCTCAGGTAGACCCAAGCAGCGGGGCCAACCTGAAGAAGCTCGCGACACGTTATCGCGCGCCGTACAACTGCCGTCACACTTATGCGACAATATGCAGAATGTCTGGCATGAATCCCGCCTTTATTGCCCAACAGCTTGGACAAGCGTCCAGATGCTGCTCTCGACTTATGCGCGCCGGTTGAAGTCTAGCGGTGACTGGGGAGAGATGGAGAAACTCCAAAACGCCCCAGGTATGGCCCAAGCGCCAAAATGCGCAGCTCGCAACCCATTGATAGGTAAAGTAATTGATCTCCACAGCTAACATCACGATGCAGTTCGGCGCCAAGCCGCTATTCGAAAACGTTTCGGTCAAATTCGGCGCGGGCAACCGCTACGGCCTGATCGGCGCCAACGGTTGCGGCAAGTCGACCTTCATGAAAATCCTCGGTGGCGATCTCGAGCCGTCCGGCGGCCAGGTCATGCTTGAGCCGAACGTGCGCCTGGGTAAGTTGCGTCAAGACCAGTTCGCCTACGAAGAATTCACCGTGATCGACACCGTGATCATGGGTCACGAAGAGCTGTGGAAGGTCAAGGCCGAGCGCGATCGCATCTACTCGCTGCCGGAAATGACCGAAGAAGACGGCATGGCCGTGGCCGAGCTGGAAACCGAATTCGCCGAAATGGACGGCTACACCGCCGAGTCCCGTGCCGGCGAGCTGTTGCTGGGCCTGGGTATCGGCATCGAGCAGCACTTCGGCCCGATGAGCGAAGTGTCGCCGGGCTGGAAACTGCGCGTGTTGCTGGCGCAGGCGCTGTTCTCCGATCCTGAAGTGCTGTTGCTCGACGAACCGACCAACCACTTGGACATCAACACCATCCGCTGGCTGGAAAACGTGCTGACCCAGCGCTCCAGCCTGATGATCATCATCTCCCACGACCGTCACTTCCTGAACAGCGTGTGCACCCACATGGCTGACCTGGATTACGGCGAGCTGCGCCTGTTCCCAGGCAACTACGACGAGTACATGACCGTGGCGACCCAGTCCCGCGAGCAGTTGCTGTCGGACAACGCCAAGAAGAAAGCGCAGATCTCGGAACTGCAATCGTTCGTCAGCCGCTTCTCGGCCAACGCCTCGAAAGCCAAGCAGGCAACTTCCCGCGCCAAGCAGATCGACAAAATCCAGCTGGCCGAAGTCAAACCTTCGAGCCGTGTCAGCCCGTTCATTCGTTTCGAGCAGACCAAAAAGCTGCACCGTCAGGCGGTCATCGTCGAGCGCATGGCCAAAGGCTTCGATGGCAAGACCCTGTTCAAGGACTTCAGCTTCACCGTTGAAGCCGGCGAGCGCGTGGCGATCATCGGCCCGAACGGTATCGGTAAAACCACCCTGCTGCGCACCCTGGTCAACGAACTGACCCCGGACGCCGGCACCGTAAAATGGACCGACGCCGCCGAGTTGGGCTACTACGCCCAGGACCACGCGCACGACTTCGAAGACGACTGCAACCTGTTCGACTGGATGGGCCAATGGACCCAGGGCGGCGAGCAACTGGTTCGCGGCACCCTCGGGCGCATGCTGTTCTCCAACGACGAGATCCTCAAGTCGGTCAAGGTCATCTCCGGTGGTGAGCAAGGTCGCATGCTGTTCGGCAAGCTGATCCTGCAAAAGCCGAACGTGCTGGTAATGGACGAACCGACCAACCACTTGGACATGGAATCCATCGAGGCGCTGAACCTGGCGCTGGAGAACTACCCGGGCACGCTGATTTTCGTCAGCCACGACCGTGAGTTCGTATCGTCCCTGGCCACCCGTATCATCGAGTTGAGCGCCGATGGCGTGATCGACTTCAGCGGCACCTATGACGACTACCTGCGTAGTCAGGGTGTGTTGATGTAAGGCGGCTTCTGGCTGCAAATGGAAAGCCCCGTCCTGGTGACGGGGCTTTTTGCATTTCAGATTGATCCACTTACTGCCGATCTGTCATCCACATCGTTAGCCTGCTTTCTTTTATTTCACGCCCGCGCCATGATGCAGTTCTCCTACCGCCGCCCGCGAACGAGCTCTCATGTCTGTGCAGCAACTGCCCCCGCAAAGCTCCATGGCGATCACCCTGCAGATCGTTTCCATCGTTTTCTATAGCTTTATTGCCTTCCTCTGCATCGGCCTGCCGATTGCCGTGTTGCCGGGGTATGTGCATGAACAGTTGGGGTTCAGCGCCATCGTTGCGGGGCTGACCATCGGTTCGCAATACCTGGCCACCCTGCTCAGCCGTCCGATGGCCGGGCGCTTGTCAGACAGCGTCGGCACCAAACGGGCGATTGTTTACGGGTTTTCGGGGATTGTGTTGAGCGGCGTACTGACGCTGATATCGACCCTGCTGCAAAGTTTCCCTTTGTTGAGCCTGATCATCCTGATCGCCGGCCGGTTGTTGCTGGGGATTGCCCAAGGGTTGATCGCGGTCGGCACCGTCAGTTGGTGCTTGGGCAAAGTCGGTGCCGAACACGCAGCGCAGTCGATTTCCTGGAATGGGATTGCCTCGTATGGCGCCATCGCCATCGGCGCACCGTTGGGCGTGGTGATGGTGGCTGAATTGGGCTTCGCCAGCCTCGGGATCGTGCTGTCGTTACTGGCCCTGTTGGCACTGCTGTTGATCCGCAACAAACCCTCGGTGCCAGTGATTCGCGGCGAGCGGCTGCCGTTTTGGGCGGTATTCGGGCGCATTGCCCCTTTCGGCGCGAGCCTGAGCCTGGCGTCTATCGGCTACGGCACGCTCACCACTTTTATTACCCTGTATTACGCCAGTCGTAGCTGGACGGGTGCGGCTTACTGCCTGACGGTGTTTGGGGTGTGTTTTATTCTGTCGCGGCTGTTGTTCATTTCCAGCATCAGCCGTTTCGGCGGCTTCACCTCGGCCATTGCCTGCATGAGCATTGAAACCTTGGGGCTGATCCTGTTGTGGCTGGCGCCCTCGACCGTTTACGCCTTGATCGGCGCAGGCTTGACCGGGTTCGGTCTGTCGCTGGTCTATCCGGCGCTGGGGGTGGAAGCGATCAAGCAGGTGCCCAATTCCAGTCGCGGGGCGGGTTTGAGTGCTTATGCGGTGTTTTTCGATCTGGCACTGGCGATTGCCGGGCCGCTGATGGGTGCGGTGGCATTGAACCTGGGATATTCGTGGATTTTCTTTAGTGCGGCGTTGTTGTCCGTGACTGGACTCGGTTTGACCTTGTTACTGAAACACCGCGCCATCGGCCAGGATTGATTTATTGATCCGCGGTTTGCATGCCGGCCCGGCTTGGTTTGCCCAGGGCATGGGAGAAGAAACGGCCGGCTTCAGAGATCAGGTTGCGGTGAATGTCCTTGCGGTCGACGCCGTCGGCGTCGGTGCACAGCGCCGGCATGGTGGCGATTTGTTCTTCGTTGCACGGTGCCAGGAACACGAAGTGCCCTGCCCCGGCCAGCAATTTGAAATCCGGTGCAGTCGGCAGTTTGCGCGCCAGCGCTGCGGCGTTTTTGTCGAACGCCACCAGCTTGTCGCCATCGCCGCTGTATAGAAGCACCGGCACATGCACATCGGCCAGGGTATGACGGCCGAACTTCAGGCTCAGTGGCGCCATCAGCAACAAGGCATGCACTCGCGGGTCTGGCACTGGCTGCAAGTCATCGCGGTCGACGATCAATTCACCTTGCGTGTTGCAGGCATCATGATCGTCCGGGCGCTCATGGCAATAACGGCGCAGACGGTCCAGGTCCGGAGTGGCGCCGGACAAGATCAACGCGGTCTCACCGCCCGCCGAATAGCCGATCACCCCAACCTGATCGGCATTGACGAAGGGCGCAAGCATACGGTCGCCCAGGGTCGCGGTAATGGCTTCGGAAATCTGGATCGGCCGCCCGTAAAGATTGCTCAAGGTGCCGAGGCGGCTGTGGTCTTTGGAGTTGTCGCCGGGATGGATCACCGCCACCACCACAAACCCCTTGCGTGCCAGCGAGGTGGCCAGATCGTGCAGCGCCAGCGGGGTTCCGGTGTTGCCATGGGACAGCATCAGCATCGGGAAGCGTCCGATAGCGACTTTGGTGTCTTCACCGGCTTCGACCGTGTAACCCTCGAGCTTGCTGGAGTGCTCCCTCTCACTGGACGGATAAAAGGCGATGGCGCGCATCGGCTGCAAGTCCAGCGGGTCGAGGAATGTCATCTCATGGAAACCGACGCTCCAGTGAGGAAACAGCACAGGCGCGGCGTGCACTGAATTCAGGCTGCCGAACAGGCAAATCAGTAATGTTGCACAAAGACGCACCATGGGATGCCCCACCTTATTACCTGACCGCAGATATTAACCCTCGACTGCATAACCTGGGCCAGAAACTGATCGCCGCCAGAAACAAAAAACTCTGTACCTGGCCATCACGATGACCAGAATACAGAGTTTCAGGGGTATTGCCTGCGTCGTTTGACGTCTTTACGCAAGCCTTACGCGGCGGCGAACAATTGTTCGCTGATTTGCGCCTGAGCGTCGCTCATGGCTTTGTTGCGTACTTCATCACCGTAGGCCAGGCCATGGGCGCGGACGAACTCGATGTCGGTGATACCGAGGAAGCCGAACATCACCTTCAAGTACTCTTCGTGAGCAGTGCCGGTCGGTTGGCCAGCGTGCAAACCGCCAGCCGTCGAAACGATCACCACTTTCTTGCCGCCGCACAGGCCTTCAGGGCCGGCTTCGGTGTAGCGGAAAGTCTGGCCGGCTACGGCGATGCGGTCGATCCAGGCCTTGAGTTGGGTCGGGATGGTGAAGTTGTACATCGGCGCTGCAATCACGACGGCATCGGCGGCGAGGAATTCGGCCAGGGCCTGCGCACCCAAATCGGCTTCATGCTGTTGCGCGGCATTGCGTAGCTCAGCGGCGGTGCCAGCGGCGACCAGCGTGGCGGCGGAAAAATGGCTGATGGCATCGGCGGCCAGGTCGCGGTAAGTCACCACAACGCCAGGCTCGGCGGCTTGCCAGGCTTTGACGACTTCACCGCTCAACTGACGGGAAGCCGAGTTGTCACCCAGAATGCTCGAATCGATATGCAGTAATTTCATGTGGGATCTCCAAGGTGAGGATCGCCACCCGGCGATCTGATGGAGACAATCCTACCGACGAAACCAATAGCTGATTAGATGGCAATAATGCGATAGTTCGTCCCACCGATAGAACAGTTGGATTTAAAGCATGCAAGATCTCAACGACCTCTACTACTTCGCCAAGGTGGTCGACGCCGGCGGCTTCGCGGCGGCCGGGCGTTTGCTCGGGATTCCCAAGTCCCGGCTGTCACGACGCATCGCCGAACTGGAAGAACGCCTTGGCGCGCGCCTGCTGCAACGCACCACCCGCCAACTCAACCTGACCGCCGTGGGCGAGCGCTACTTGCGGCACTGTCAGGCGATGCTGCTGGAGGCCGAGATGGCCGACGAAGCAGTGGCCAGCATGTCCAGCGAACCGCGCGGCAGACTGCGGGTTTCCTGCCCGGTGGGGTTGGCCCACGACATGTTCCCGTCGGTGATCAGCAAGTTCCTGGAGAAATTCCCGCAGGTTCAGCTGGAGATGCTGCTGCTCAATCGCCGGGTTGACCTGGTGACCGAAGGCGTCGATGTCGCCTTGAGAGTGCGGGAACTGGGAGATGAAGACCCACTGCTGGTCACCCGCCGCTTACGTCAGGCGCAGACTGTCATGGTCGCCAGCCCGGCGTTTCTTCGCGAGCGGCAGATCAAGACCCCGGACGACTTGAAAAACGTGCCGATATTGGGCGCACTGGAAGCCGATCGGCTGGTGCATCTGCGGATGCTCGACCAGCAGGGCAAGGCCTGTGAAATGACATTCGAAGCCCGATTGGGCATCGACGATTTTCTCGTGCGCAAGGCGTGTACCCTGTCCGGGCTGGGTTTCACCGTGTTGCCGATGATGTACTGCGAGCAGGAACTGGAAAGCGGCTCGCTGGTGCAATTGCTGCCCGACTGGTCATTGCCGGGCGGCTGGCTGCAAGCGGTCTACCCTCATCGGCGCGGGGTAATGCCGGCAGTACGCGCCTGGATCGACCATTTGATCGAATCATTCAATGCCTGTGGGGACCGACTGTTATGAAGGCAAGACCAATGAGCGAAGAGGATGTCGCGCAATTCTGCCTGGCGCTGCCCGGCGCGCGGGAGGATTACAAGTGGGGTGGCGTGAGGGTGTTTTCGATTGCCGGGAGCAAGATGTTCGCCTTGCAGAACCTGCGGGGCCAGTCCCTGGCTTTCAAGGTCGACAAGGACCTGTTCCTCGGTCATTGCGACCGACCGGGTATACACCCGGCGCCATATCTGGCCCGGGCGCAGTGGATCATTATGGACACGCCCTACCCGCTGGGCACCGAGGAGCTGCAAGGCTTGCTGCAACGCTCCCACCAACTGGTGGTGAGCAAGTTGCCCAAACGCACACAGGTTGGCTTGCTGCTTTAAAACAGCTTTAGAACAGCGCGAACAGCTGGGCACCCAAAAACAACTGGTCGATCCAGAACACCTGATGCATCAGCACGATGAGCCAGAACACCAGTTGAAACGAAACCTTGCGGGTCTTGTGCCGAAACACTTGCTGGGCCAGCAAGGCACCCGGCCAACCGCCCGCCAGTTCCACTGCGTGCAAGACGTTCTCCGGCGTACGCCAGCTGTCGGCGCGGGCCTTGTACTTGTCGCCCCAGTACAGGAAAAACGCCAGCACGCTGACGACGCCATAGGCGGCCAGGGGAATCACCGACACCCCGCGCAGCCACAGCGACACCGAGCCAAACAACGGCACTGCGCACAGCGCAACGAACACCAGCAATTTCAACCGCAGGTTTTGAATCGCTCCCCCGGACTTGCGCCCGGGGTTGTTGCGTGCGGTGGCGTCGCTCATGGCTTGGCCGCGGTCCAGTCGACCCAACCGAACTGCCAGGTCGCCAGGATCACCAGGCCGAACACGATGCGGTACCAGGCGAACGCCGCGTAGCTGTGGCTAGCGATGAACTTGAGCAGCCCCCGGACGGCGATCATTGCAAAGATAAACGCGGTGACGAAGCCGATGGCGAACACCGGGAAATCAGCCGGTACAAACAGGTGGCGGTATTTATAGCCCGAGTACACTGCCGCGCCGACCATGGTTGGCATGGCGAGGAAAAACGAAAACTCAGTAGCCGTCTTGCGCGACAACCCGAACAGCAAACCGCCGATGATCGTCGAACCGGAACGTGAGGTCCCCGGGATCATCGCCAGGCACTGGGCGAAGCCGACTTTCAGGGCTTCTTTCCAGGTGATGTCATCGACGCTTTCGGCATGCACGACATGCTGCCGGCGCTCAGCCCACAACATGATGATCCCGCCCACGACCAATGCGCTGGCCACGGTGATCGGGTTGAACAGGTACTTGTGGATCAGGTCGGCAAAAATCACCCCTAATACCACCGCCGGCAGGAAGGCGATCAACAGGTTCGCGGTAAAGCGTCGAGCGCTGGGCTGCGTCGGCAAACCGATGATCACGTCGAGGATCTTGCGACGGAACTCCCAGACCACCGCCAGGATCGCGCCGAGCTGAATGATGATGTTGAAGGCCATCGCTCGTTCACCGCCGAAATTGAGCAAGTCCGCCACAATGATCTGGTGCCCGGTACTGGAAATGGGCAAGAACTCGGTCAGCCCTTCTATAACGCCTAAAATCAATGCCTGAAAGGCTGTCCAAAGATCCATCGTTCCCCCAAGAAGCCATGCCCCCAGGCATGCCCCGTTAATAATTTGTAGAGCGTTATTCGCGATCAGCGTGCGCTGAAACCCCGCGCGCACAAGATCCACACAAAACCGTAAAAATTCCGTGAAAAATCGACTTGGACTCAGGTTTTTCCGCGCGGGGCCGAAATCCTATCAGACAAGCCTCATTTGCGCTGCCGTGTAATAGGACCTGAGTCGTATAGGCTCCGATCGGCACAGTGTGGTTGGATGCTGGCGATCGTTTATGACAAGAACAAGAAAACGGAGTAACAGCGTTATGAACAGCTTGCGCAGTGTGTCGATCAGCCGACGCTTGTGGCTTATCTTGATCGTGGCCGTGGTGATGCTGTTGACGTTGGGCGCGTTGATGCTCAAACAGATCCACGACGACCTTTATCAGGCCAAGGCCCAGAAGACCCAGCATGTGGTGCAGACCGCCAGTGGCATCCTGACCTACTACCACGGCCTGGAAACCGCCGGCACCCTCACCCGCGCCGCCGCGCAACAGCAGGCACTGACCGCCGTGCGTGGTTTGCGCTACGACCAGAATGACTATTTCTGGATCAACGACCTGACGCCGGTCATGGTCATGCACCCGACCAATCCAAAACTTGAAGGCCAGAACCTCTCGACGATCCGCGACCCGGACGGTTTTGCACTGTTCAACGAAATGGCCGCCATCGCCAAGGCCAAGGGCGCCGGCATGGTCAACTACCGCTGGCCGAAACCGGGCGCCAGTGCGCCGGTGGAAAAAACCTCCTACGTCAAACTGTTCGAGCCCTGGGGTTGGGTGATCGGCTCGGGCGTGTACATCGACGACATGCAGGCCGAGTTTAATGCGCAGGTCTGGAAGGCGTCTTTCGTCGGCCTGGTGATTGCCCTGATCATGGCGCTGCTGGTGATCATGATTGCCCGCAGCATCGTGCGCCCGTTGCAGGAAACCGTGAATGCCATGGCCAATATCGCCAGCGGTGAAAGCGACCTGACCCGCAGCCTCGATACCCACGGTCAGGACGAAGTCACGCAACTGGCCCGGCACTTCAATGCCTTTACCGCCAAGCTGCGCCTGGTGATCAGTCAATTGCAAGTGTCCGCCGGCGCGCTGGGCCAGTCTTCCAGCGAACTGGGCAACGACGCCGTGCAAGCCCAGCAACGCAGCCAGCAGCAGTCCCAGCAAATGGAACTGGTGGCGACCGCGATCAACGAAGTGACCTACGGCGTGCAGGATGTGGCGAAAAACGCCGAACACGCGGCCAGTGAAATGCGCGATGCCGAATCTCAGGCGCAGCAGGGACAGATCAATATTGATGGCAGCCTGCAGCAGATCGACAAGCTGTCTTCGACCATCGATCAAGCGGTAGAAGTGATTCGTACGCTGGCCGGCGAAAGCACGCAAATCGGCAGTGTCCTGGAAGTGATTCGCTCTATCGCCGAGCAAACCAACCTGCTGGCCCTCAACGCCGCCATCGAAGCCGCCCGGGCCGGTGAGCAAGGTCGAGGGTTTGCGGTGGTCGCCGATGAAGTGCGCCTGCTGGCCCAGCGCACCCAGAAGTCGACGGCAGAAATCCAGTCGATGATCGAACGCCTGCAAAGCCATTCCGAGGCGGCGGTCAAGGTGATTGGCGACAGCAGCCGCGCCTCGCAACTGACCATCGAGCAGGCCGGTCTGGCCGGTGCCAGCCTGAATGCCATCGGCCAGGCCTTGCGCAACCTCAACGGCTTGAATGCCTCGATTGCCAGTGCAACCTTGCAGCAGGCGCATGTGGTGGAAGACATCAATCAGAACGTCACCCAGGCCGCCGGGTTGTCCCACAGCACGGCATTGGCGGCCGAGCAGTCGAGCGTGGCCAGTGTTCATCTCAAGGAATTGAGCGAACAGTTGAACGGGTTGCTCAAGCAGTTTCGGGTCTGATCACTTGTAGCAGCTGCCGCAGCCTGCGTTCGGCTGCGCAGCAGTCGTGAAATCAGGCGACGCCGGTTCCAGATAGACCGTGTGCGCAGAATTTACGACGGCTTCGTCCGAATGCGGCCCACACCGAACGTAGCCTCGCAGGCTCGGCAGCTGCTACACCGGACCGCGCAAGCCGGTTCTACTTGGCAGCGCCTGCCGCTACAATCCGCCCCCCTACTCGTCTTCACCAAGGATCCTCCATGTCCGGGCTTGAACTGTTTGCCGCCGCCCTCGGTGTGATTGCCGTCTGGCTGACGGTCAAGCAGAACCCCTGGTGCTGGCCGGTCGGTCTGGTCATGGTGCTGCTGTATAGCTGGATCTTTTTCGAGGTGAAGCTGTATTCGGACATGTTGCTGCAAGTGATCTACGCCGCGTTGCAGCTTTACGGCTGGAGGCAGTGGACTCGCGCGGGCGTGACGCATGACGGGCGGCATGTCAGCGTGCTCGATGGCAAATCCGTCGCGCTCGGTCTGGCCGTGGGCGCGGTCGGCAGCCTGCTGCTGGGGGCTGCGATGGCTCACTGGACCGACGCCGCCCAGCCCTGGCTCGACGCTGCCTTGACCGGTTTCAGCCTGGTAGCACAGTTATGGATGGCGCAAAAACGCCTGCAATGCTGGCCGCTGTGGATCGCGCTGGACGTCATCTTCGTCGGCCTGTTCATCTACAAAGAGCTGTACCTGACCGCCGCCCTCTATGGGGTTTTCGCCCTGCTGGCGGTGCAAGGCTGGCGGACGTGGCGCGCCGACCCGGCGTTGCGCACATGAAAGTGCTGGTGCTCACGGGCCCCGAATCGAGCGGCAAGAGCTGGCTCGCCACCGAGCTGCAACAGCAATTCGGCGGCGTTCTGGTGGGCGAATACGTGCGTTGGTTCATTGAACAGGAGGCACGGGACACCTGCCTCGCGGATATCCCCGAGATCGCCCGCGGCCAGTTGCAATGGGAAGATGATGCCCGCGCCCTTGCGCCACCGTTGCTGATTCTCGACACGCACTTGCTGAGCAACATGCTTTGGAGCCAGACCCTGTTTAGCGATTGCCCGGCCTGGCTCGAACAAGCGCTGCTGGCCCGGCATTACGACTTGCACTTGCTGTTGTCGCCTGAACTCGTCGACTGGACCGACGATGGTCAGCGCTGTCAGCCGCAGCTGGATCAACGCCGGGCTTTTTTCAACGCGACTCAGGCATGGCTGGAGCAGCATCGCCAACCTGTTCAAGTGATCCAGGGTGACTGGGCAGAACGCCGAGCCCAAGCGTTGCAGGCCGTCACTCTGCTGCTAGGTTTCTGAATTCGGCTTTAGCAGCTGCTACAGCCCCCCAGCATTTGTTGCGATATTTTTGCAAATGCGTCCGTTTGTGAAACATACCTTTACACTCGAACAGCCCGTTTCAGCGCTATTCATCATTGCGTCATGATCTGTGTTAACGCGCTGATACATCACAACGCAAGCTATGGATCCAGAGCGTTGCGCCTCCTTTTCCCCGTTATAGCCCCCCGCTTTTGTCTCAGGCCTGAAACAGCTCGATCAAGGATCCATTTCCCTTGATCGATAACCTATTGAATCAAAACAACAGTCAAAAAGCGGCACGACTTTCGCTCTCTCCTTCACAACGCTGATTAGGGCCAGCGCACAACAGAAGGAATCGCAGTCGTGGGGACTTTTCGTAAAGGCTTTACGCGCTTGATGCTGCTCGGATGTGCCACCGTCTCACTCCTCAGTTTTGACGTTCAGGCTGAAGGCAATGGCGTCATCGTACTCACCCGTGATGTACAGCCCCACACCGTCGGCAGGCCGCCGTTCCAGAAAGACCCCTACCCGACCACTGTCAACGCCAACCCTTCGGATCGTGTCACCTCGACACTCAACAGCACCGAACTGAGCGATGGTGAGTTCGCCAGCGTGGCCAGCGGTTCGTCCATCAGCAACAGCATCAACCAGAACGGCAATATACCCGGCAGCCTCAATGTCGTGACCAATCCCAATGGCATGCCCGGCATGAGCGCCGGTCACGGCGGCGGTAGCGGTGGCGCGATTTCGGGAACGATCAACCATGCCATGAGTTCCGGCCTCGCGCCGTTGGGCAGACTGGCGGGAGGTCAATGACATGAGCCGCTCCCTGATCCTTCTCGCCCTGGTCATCGGTGCCAGTGTGAGCCCAGGCGCCATGGCCGACTCCAGCGTTCCGGTGGTCAACACCGCCAACATCCTGGATTCCGGCGCCCGGTACAACGGCAACTTCAACGTCAACCAGGCCTCCGGCGATCAACAGCAACAGGCCAACACCCGCGCTATCGCCATCGGCACCGATGCCTCGGCGACCACTCGTGTCATCCAGAAACTCGACACGCCCGCCAACCCGTCGATGAACGCGACGACCACCATCGGCGGCAACTCTTTCAGTCAAGGCAACGGTGCACTGGGTGTCAACCAGGGCGCCGGGGCCAATAACCAGATGGCCAACGCAATGCGCATCAGCATCAGTGCTGCGCCGCAAAGCGTCGACGATAGCGCCCTTTCTCAACAGAACGTGGCGTTGTTACCAAGCTCAGGGGCAACTGACGCTTCAAAAGGCAGTCGCCAGGTCGTGACAAGCGACCAGGCCTTCACCGGCAGCCGAGGAGTGATTCAGGTGAACCAGAGTGCCGGGGTGGGGAACCGAATGGCTAACACCCTGAGCATACGGGTCGCTGACTGACCCGAACGCAGTGCGATTAGAAAGTAACCAACACTTAACCAACTAATAAGCACGGAGAAACACCATGAAACCCACAATGGCTCTCAAGCCTCTCGTCTTCGCCCTGGCAGCCGTCATGGCGATGGCTGCGCAAGCCAACGATAACGATCACGACGGTGGTCACGGCCACCATCATCACGGCCCCAAAGGCCCAACCTGGGAACAGCAACTGTCAATCGACTCCGCCGCCAGCGCCTATGTAGGGGATACACAGGACAGCAGCGGCAACTCGGTACTCAACCAAGGCACCAACAACACCGCCGAGGCTGACAACTCGCTCAACGGTTCCAACGGCAACATGGGCGCCAACGTCGCGGGTGGCGATGGCAACCAACAAGACAACGCCGCCGCGCTGGCTACCGCTGATGAAAGTTTCATCTTCGGTTCTGCCGAGGCAACCTCCACCGCGTATCAGTACAACACCAATAACTACGTCAAAAACCGCTCTACTCAAAATAACGCCACGCTCAACAATGCTGGCAACAACGGCTCCGGCAACATTGGCATCAACGTGACTGCCGGCAACTTCAACCAACAGAAAAACAACCTGGCGATTGCCGTGTCTGGCGGCCGGGTAGCAACAGCCTCGGCTGACGCTTACCAATCCACCACCGGCCTGGATGTCGACAACAAGGCTGACCGGACCCACGTCACCACCACCCTCACCGATACCACCACGTCCTCGGGCACCTTCAAGGCCAAAGGCACCGGGACGATCGACGACAGTGGCTGGGGTCACAGAGGCGATGACAAGTTCAAATTCAGCGCCGTGGGCACCTTCGATCTGGCTGGCGTCACCACCCATCAAGTGCTGACTCCAGACGGCTGGAAAAACCCTGTTGTGAACAACGCCTCCATGACCAACTCGATGAACAGCTTCTCCGGCAACGGCGGTGCCAACGTGTCGGCGGGTGTGGGCAACCAACAAAGCAACTCTCTGTCCATTGCTGCCGGCTGCAGAGCCTGCATGTAATCGCGATCGAAATGAAAGCCCCGGCAACGGGGCTTTCTTTCCACGGTTCACCAAAGGCGTATCGATCATGCGTACGACAGCATGTTTCGCCCTGCTGTGCCTGTGCGGCCTGACTCAGGCGGCACAGATGCCGGTGGCCGCCTTACCGGGCGGCATGCTGGTTTACAAGCAGGTGCAAAGCGTGCGTGAGCGCAAGTTCAGCGACATCGTCGAACAAAAAACCGACTTCAGCTGCGGCGCCGCCGCACTGGCCACGGTGCTACGCCAGGCTTACTGGCTCGATGTCGATGAGGAACACATCATCAAAGGCATGCTGGTCAATGCTGATCAGAACCTTGTCCGTACTCAAGGTTTCTCCATGCTGGACATGAAGCGCTACATCGAAGCAATCGGCATGCGCGCGCGTGGCTACCGGATACCGCCCGAGAAACTCGAAGCGGTGACCATTCCGGTGGTGGTGCTGATGGAAATTCGCGGCTACAAGCATTTCGTGGTGATGCAGCGGGCGGACAAGAACTGGGTCTATATCGGCGACCCGGTGCTTGGGCACAAACGCTATTCCCATGATGACTTTGTCAAAGGCTGGAACGGCATCGTCTTCGCTATCGTGGGTCCCGGGTACGACAAAACCAATGCATTGCGCAGCCCTCCGGAACCGCTGACGGCCAAGAACAAACTGGACACTTTCAACCCGGTCAAAGATGCCGAATTGATGGACTTTGGCTTCATTCAGAGCGACTTCTTCTAATCGCCCACTGATGATAGAGAGGGCCGGATGCCCCGGGAGCAGCAAATGAAAACCTCATACTGGCTGGCCGCCGCTTGCCTGGCAGCAAGCGCATCGGGCTATGCCAATGCAGGATTCAAACCCATCGAACTCAAGGACCATGAGCTCGCCGAGCTACGCGGTCGTTATGTCATGCCAGGGCGGATCATCAGCTTCGGCATTGTCATGAGCAGTACCTGGCGCAATGCCAGTGGGGACCTGATTGGCGCAACGACGTTGATGCAGATCCAGGCCTCTACCGTAAAGCCGCAGTTTTACGTGTCGACCATTAAAGAGTCCGGTAACGGCAGTACGCCGCCATCGGGCACCGGGAATGTAATCGGTGGCGCAGGACTGACCACCACCCAGGGAGTCACCCAAACTGTGCGCGCCGCTGGTGACGGCAATACCGCCTACAACAATGTCGCCATCAACGTCCAGGAGGCCAACCAGGCGCCGGCGCCGAGTCCCGTCCAAGGGCAGGTGCTGACGAGCGGGCAAACCATTACCGACAGCAATGCCGCCGGTAACGTCGCAGTGGCGGCCACCGGTGGTGGCGTGCAAATGGCGATCCAGGCCAACAACAACCAAGGCACGGCCATGCAACAGGCGGCTCAGGGGGGGCTGGTGCAGAACACCCGGCTTCTGGGCAACAGCAACAGGGTCAATAACCTGACGCAACTTAATGTGGTGCTTAACAACAACGGCCGAAATGCCGGAGCAGTCAACTGCAATTTGAATCAACTCAAGGCACTTCGCAGCCTGGGATATTGAACTACGCTGATGTTCGATCATCGGGCTTCATGGGGGACGGCTTATCATGTATCGGTCAGTACCACTGCGCGCGATTGTTTGTCTGAGTACTTTGTTCCCGTCGGCGCTGCTGCAAGCAGCGTCCGATGCGGACGTGGAGGCTTTGAAGCAACAACTCATGGAGCTCAAGCAACGATACGAAGTACAACAAAAGGCCTTGGCAGTACTCGAACAACGAGTCCGCCAAGTGGAGGAACAACCGGCGGCGGCACCGCCTAAACGTCTGGCCAAGTCGCCAGCCGACATGAAAGGCAACCCGCAAGTGGCCACCGGGACGGGAGCGGCTGCGGCTTCAGGAGGCGCCGCAGGCAGCGGCAGTTCCTATGGACAATCACTGGCCGATGACTCTCAACCGGCACAGAGTGTTTCCAACCTGTATGACGAGGCCAGCGGATTCTTCGGCGGCGGCAAGTTCAGCCTCGAAACCGGGCTGACCTATTCGCGTTACGACACCCGACAGCTGATCCTCAACGGCTTCCTCGCACTGGACTCGATCTTTCTGGGCAACATCAATCTGGACCGAATCAAGGCCGACACCTGGACGCTGGACCTCACCGGGCGCTACAACTTCGACAATCGCTGGCAATTCGACCTGAACGTACCGGTGGTGTACCGCGAATCAACGTATCAGTCCGGCGGTGCCAACAACGGTGCAGCGGGGGTGACCAGCGAAGAAACCGTCACCCGGGATCCGACGCTCGGCGATGTCAACTTCGGGATCGCCTACAAATTCATGGACGAATCGGTCAACACCCCGGATGCGGTGTTCACCTTCCGGGTCAAGGCACCGACCGGCAAGGACCCGTTCGGGATCAAGCTGCGCCAGAGCGACGCCAATACCAACCTGTTCGTGCCTGACACCTTGCCGACCGGCAACGGCGTCTGGTCGATCAGCCCCGGTATCTCGCTGGTCAAGACTTACGATCCGGCGGTTCTGTTCGGAAGCCTGTCCTATACCCACAACTTCGAAGAATCCTTCGACGACATCAGCGCCACCGTCAATCAGAAAGTCCCGGGCAAGGTGCGGATCGGGGACAGCTTCCAGATTGGCGCGGGGATCGCGTTTGCACTGAACGAAAAAATGAGTATGTCGTTCTCGATGTCTGACCTGGTGCAACGCAAAAGCAAGCTCAAGCAGGATGGCGGGGATTGGGAGTCTGTGGTGTCCAGTGACGCCAACGCCGGCTACTTCAACGTCGGCATGACCATCGCCGCCAGCGACAACCTGACCATCGTTCCCAACCTGTCCATCGGCATCACGGACGATGCGCCGGACTTTTCCTTCAGCCTGAAATTCCCGTACTACTTCTGATCGCTTCACCCCAATGGAAAAGGCCCGCTGCGATGGATGTCGCAGCGGGCCTTTTCGTTTACCCGCCCTAGCGGATCTGGTGCTTGTGCAGCAATCGGTAAAAAGTCGGCCGTGACACGCCCAGGACTCGGGCAGCAACACTCAGGTTGTCGCTGTGCCGGTTCAACACATCGCACAGCGCCTGGCGTTCGGCGCGGGTCTTGTAGTCTTCAAGGGTGCCCATCGGCGTGGCGAAGGCGTGTTGACTGAGCAGCCCCAGGTCTCGCGCCTCGATCTGCCGTCCTTCGGCCAATACCAGCCCACGACGTACCCGATTGGCCAGCTCGCGGACATTGCCCGGCCAGTCGTGCTTGCCCATGGCCACCAATGCATCTTCGCTGAAGCTGCGCGGACGACGGCCGGTTTCACTGCTGTAGAAATGGGAAAAGTGGTTGGCCAGCATCAATAGATCACCATGGCGCTCACGCAGCGGCACGGTGACCACTTGCAGGACGTTCAAACGGTAGTACAAATCTTCGCGAAAGCGTTTGTTCTCGATGGCCTCTTCAAGGTCGACGTGCGTCGCCGCCAATACCCGCACATCCACCGGAATAGGTTGATGGCCGCCAACCCGCTCGATGTGTTTTTCCTGCAGGAAGCGCAGCAGATTGGCTTGCAGCTCCAGGGGCAGATCGCCTATTTCATCGAGAAACAGGGTGCCGCCATGGGCCGCTTCTATCCGCCCGACCTTGCGCTGATGGGCGCCGGTAAAGGCCCCCTTCTCGTGACCAAACAATTCGGACTGGATCAAATGTTCGGGAATCGCGCCACAGTTGATCGCCACGAATGGCTTGCTGTGGCGCTGGGATTGTTGATGCAGGGTACGGGCGACCAATTCTTTACCGGTGCCGCTTTCGCCGCGGATCAGCACCGGCGATTCGGTGGGCGCCAGTTTGCTCAGCAATTTGCGCAGCTCGCGAATCGGTTTGCTGTCGCCGAGCAGTTCGTGTTCAGGCTGATCGATATGAACCGTGCCCTGCCCGCGCAGGCGCGCCATGCCGAACGCTCGGCCCAGAGTGACCTGAACCCTTGAAACATCGAACGGCAAGGTATGGAAGTCAAAAAACCATTCGCAGACGAAATCCCCGACATTCTGCATTCGCAGGACATCCTGATCGAGCACGGCGATCCACTCGGTACCGCTACGGGTGATCAGTTCCTTGACGGCTTCCGGACGTTCCAGATGAAATGGCTGCAAGCGCAGCAGGCCGACGTCGCAGGTTCGTTCCACGGCGTTTTCCAGGGTACAGCTGTCGACATCCCAACCCACAGCGCGTAAACCCGGCAGCAAACGGTGGCAGTCGTCGCAAGGATCCACTACTAAAAGACGTCGTAAAGCAGGCGCTTCGATCATGACTGTTCCTTGGCGCCAAATTTTAGGAAATATTATTAAAAACAGTCATTTGGCGGGCTTCGGTGTAACACTAGCAAAATATTGACGCGGGCTTGTATCGATTGCTTATAGGGACGTCGGCTTATTAGTTATAAAAAATCACTTAATGAGTTGCCTAACGAATTGAACCTTTCATTCAGCTTTCAGCAACTGCCTGAATCGCCGGCAAATCAAAGAAAGTTGAAATTTCTTTTGATTGTGTGTGACCCAACCCCCGGTTGCGGACATCAGTACAAGTAACCAGCCGAACGGTAAGCCCAACCGACGGCACATCACTTGATTGGGCACACAGAGAGAAGACCCCATGAACGCCCCGCTCCGTATCAACGAAGCTCTTTTGATTGCCGACCGCGCATTCCAACCCTTTCAATGCGTGGCCTGGGCCCCACAAGACGGTAATGGCGAGCTCAGCCTGGCCATCATTGATCGCACTAACACTCGCATCAGCAGCAAACAAATCCCCAGCAGTGCCTATTCCGATCCGCAGCAACTTGCACACTTGCTGGAACAAGCCCGCGCCGAGCTGAGCGAGGAAGGTTACACACTGCAATCGTGGTCCATGCCGCATTAATCTTTTTCGCGGATTACCGCCCGGTAATCCGCGCCCCTTCTTCTCCTTAGTTGACGGTTTTCTACGGTCCGCTGCATAACGCCATTTACATTTTCCAACTTCTAGCCGCCAGATTACTTGGCAGGCTTGTCAGTGGTTCGAGAAGACACTGTTCTGGCACAAAACGCCGCTCCTCCCGAGCGTAATGGCAGTTGCGCATCATCGCTTTCAGGGATTGAATGTTCTTCTCATGCAGTCAACCTCCGGACACCCGGACAAGGACGACTGGCAAGGAGATGCGTGCATGTCACTCCAGACTGCTTTTGCCATACAGGCAGCGGTGAAAGACGCCGGGCAACTCGATAGCCATTTCGCCGGCAGCGGCAAGACTCAAGTGTATTTCGCCGGCAGTACCTCCAGCAGGGTCAATGGTGTGGCGATTGACCACACCGGCCGAATTCTGGTGGCAGCCAAGGTCGGCACGCCAGGTGGCTGCCGCTTTGGCCTGGCACGCCTGCGTGAGGATGGTTCGGCGGATCTGGCCTTCGGCAAACAAGGCAGCATCATCGGGCAATTCGCCCACGGCTACGAGGCTATGGCAGGCACGGTGCGGGTGCTGGCCGACGGGACCATTCTGGTGGCCGGCCTGCACTACGAAAATGCTCATCGTACGCTGCCCGCCCTGGCGATGTTTGATCAACGGGGCTGTCCGATACAGGGTTTTGGTGAGCACGGCCGCTGCGTGGTGCGCCTGCCGGGGAAGCTTTCCGAAGGCGCTCGCGATGCCTGGTTACCACCCGGCGTGCCGGGTACCGAGGCCTGTGATATCTGCGTGCAGGACGATGGTCGAATCCTGCTGCTGGCCAATCATCACTTTGAATTGGCCGATCACGTCGGCATGCTGATTCGACTCAATGCCGACGGCTCGCTGGACAGCACCTTCAATGGTCGTGGCTTTGTCATGGTCCGGCACTTATTGATGAACACCTGGCTGAACAGTCTGATGGTGCAACATGACGGCCGAATCCTGGTGGGCGGATCGATCAACTTCCCCGAGGAAGGTTTGCTGGCGCGTTATCACGCCGATGGCCAGCTGGATGACGGCTTCGCCGTGGATGGCTTCATGACCTTCAAGGCCTGGGGTCAGAGTGCCCAGGTCTGCCAGATCGTCCAGCACGAAAATGGTGATTTGCATTGTTTTGGCAGCAGTCGCGACCCGATGCACTGCCTCGCCCTGAACGTTCACAGCAATGGCCGACCTGACATGCATTGCAATAGCGGCCAGCCACAACTGTTGGAAATCAGCCACAGCGGCTGCCAGTGGACCGCCGCCCAGATACAACCGGACGACTGTGTGCTGACGGTCGGAGCGACGGGCGGCGGGCTCGAGGGCGATTTCATTCTCGCCCGGTACTTACCCAATGGGGCGCTGGATCGCAGCTTCGCCAATGGCATGGGCTGGGTCCGCACACGCCTGAGTCGAGGCCCGGACACCGCCACTTCATTGGCCTTGCAGGCCGATGGTTGCATCGTCGTCGGCGGTTATTCACTGGATGGCAACTACCGCGCCGTCGTCGCCCGTTATCAACCCTAGTCTCCTGCACTTGATCTTCCCTTCCGCTTACGGCAAGTTGCGCGCTTCTTAATACAAGGAGTAGCCGATGTCCGGCTCAATGGCCCAGGCCTTCGCACACAATTTTCTTGGGCATTCACCCCGCTGGTACAAAGCAAGCATTATCGGATTCCTGATTCTCAACGCCCTGGTGTTGTGGACGATCGGCCCGGTGGCGGCCGGCTGGTTGTTGGTGCTGGAGTTCATCTTCACCCTGGCCATGGCGCTCAAGTGTTACCCGCTGATGCCCGGCGGGTTGCTGCTGATCGAAGCTCTGCTGCTGAAAATGACCACGCCCCAGGCGCTCTATGACGAACTGGTGCACAACTTCCCGGTGATCCTGCTGCTGATGTTCATGGTGGCGGGCATCTACTTCATGAAAGACCTGCTGCTGTTTCTGTTCTCGCGCCTGCTGCTGGGAGTTCGCTCCAAGGCGCTGCTGGCATTGATGTTCTGTTTCCTGTCAGCGTTTCTCTCGGCGTTTCTCGATGCATTGACCGTGACCGCGGTCATCATCAGCGCGGCCGTGGGGTTTTACTCGGTGTATCACCGCGTTGCCTCGGGCAACGATCCGCGTCAGGACAGTGAGTTCGGCGATGACCGGCAGTTACCGACATTGCACCATGCCGACCTCGAACAATTCCGCGCCTTCCTGCGCAGCCTGCTGATGCACGGCGCGGTCGGCACAGCGTTGGGTGGTGTTTGCACGCTGGTTGGCGAGCCGCAAAACCTGCTGATCGGCCATGAGATGGGCTGGCACTTTGCCGAGTTCTTTCTGAAGATCGCCCCGGTGTCGTTGCCGGTGCTGACAGCGGGCCTGGTGACCTGCGTACTGCTGGAGAAACTGCGCTGGTTCGGTTATGGCACGCTGCTGCCGGACAACGTGCGTGCGGTGCTGGCCAACTACGCCGCTGAAGACAACGCCGAGCGTACTTCGCGTCAGCGCGCTGCGCTGCTGGTTCAAGGGGCGGCGGCGCTGATTCTGATTGCCGGGCTGGCGTTTCACATCGCCGAAGTCGGCCTGATCGGTTTGATGGTGATCGTGCTGATCACCGCGTTCACCGGTATCACTGACGAACACCGCCTCGGCACCGCCTTCAAGGACGCCATGCCGTTCACCTCGCTGCTGGTGGTATTTTTCGCCGTGGTGGCGGTGATTCACGATCAGCAGCTGTTCGCGCCGCTGATCCAGTGGGTGTTAGCGCTGCCGGCGGATCAACAGCCGGGCATGCTGTTTATTGCCAACGGCTTGCTGTCGGCCATCAGCGACAACGTGTTTGTGGCGACCATTTACATCACCGAAGTGAAACAGGCATTCATCTCCGGCCACATGAGCCGCGAGCACTTTGAAACCCTGGCGATTGCGATCAATACCGGGACCAACCTGCCGAGCGTGGCGACGCCTAATGGTCAGGCGGCGTTCCTGTTCCTGCTGACCTCGGCGATTGCCCCGCTGATTCGTCTGTCGTACGGGCGGATGGTGTGGATGGCGCTGCCATACACCGTGGTGATGGGAGGGCTTGGCTGGTACGCCGTAAGCTATTGGCTTTGAGGTGGCAGGTCTGACGCCTTCGCGGGCAAGCCTCGCTCCTACGGAATGTGTAAAACCTGTAGAGCGAGGCTTGCCCGCGAAGAACGATAACGCGGTTCAGACTGAACTCAGGATGTATCGCTCGATCGCCTGGGCCGCGCCGTCTTCGGTATTGGCCCCGGTCACCACGTCGGCCTGACGCTTCACCGCCTCTTCCGCCTGCCCCATCGCAATCGACAGCCCGGCACGATGAAACATCGCCGGGTCATTGCCGCCGTCGCCCATGGCGGCAGTCTGTTCCAGCGACACCCCGAGAAACTCGGCCAGCGTCGCCAGTGCCGCGCCCTTGTTGGCCTGCACCGCCGTCACATCCAGATAGACCGGTTGCGAACGCGACACCTGCGCCTGCCCTTCGACCTTGGGCAGCAACCGCGCCTCCAGCTCGATCAACAGTTCGGTGTTATTGCTGGCAGCGACGATCTTGTCGATGCGTGCCAGGCAAGGCTCGAAACTCTCGACCACCACCGGCGGATAACCCAGGCCATGCTGCTCTCGCGGGACCATCGGGCCGCTTGAGTCCTTCAACAGCCAGTCGCCACCGCTGAACACCCAGACTTCAATGTCCGGCTGATCGGCAAACAGCGCCAACGCCGTCAGCGCTGCGGTTGCCGGTAGATAATGCGCCACCAGCAAACTGCCGTCCGGGTTGACGATCGTGCCACCATTGAACGCCGCCGTCGGCAGATCAATGCCCAGGGCTTCGATCTGCTGCAACATGGCTTTGGGCGGACGCCCGGTGGCCAGGCTGAACAGCACACCGGCTTCGCGCAAGGCACTGACCGCCTCGATCGTGCGTTGGCTGAGGCTGTGATCGGGCAACAACAACGTGCCGTCCATGTCGCTGAGCAGAAAACGGATGGGTTGTCGCGTGACGTCACTCATCCGACGCTATGCCACACGCGACCATCACGGGTCAGCAGCTCGTCAGCGGCCTGTGGCCCGTCTTCGCCGGCCGCATAGCGCTCCAGGGTTGCGTCCTGCTGCCAGGCGTCGAGAAACGGCTGCACGGCACGCCAGCCATTCTCGATGTTGTCGGCACGCTGGAACAGCGTCTGATCACCGGTCAGGCAATCGTAGATCAAGGTTTCGTAGCCGGTGGACGGCTGCATTTCAAAGTAATCCTTGTAGGCAAAACCCAGTTCGATATTGGCCATGTTCAACGCCGGTCCCGGCCGTTTGGCCAGTAGGTCGAACCACATGCCTTCGTTGGGCTGGATCTGGATCCGCAGGTAGGTCGGCTGCAATTCTTCGACCTCGGTGTCACGGAACTGCGCATACGGCGCCGGCTTGAAGCAAATGACGATCTCGGTGTCGCGCACGCTCATGCGCTTGCCGGTCCGCAGGTAGAACGGCACGCCGACCCAGCGCCAGTTGTCGATCATCACTTTGAGCGCGACATAGGTTTCGGTGGTGCTGTCGGGCGCGACGTTGGCTTCGTCACGATAACCGCGCAGCGAATTGCCATCGATTTCGCCGGCGGTGTATTGGCCACGCACTGAGTTGGCTCGCGCTTCCTCGGTCGACCAGGGGCGAATCGCGCCGATCACTTTGGCCTTCTCGCCGCGTACCGCATCGGCGCCAAACGCCGCTGGCGGTTCCATGGCGACCATCGCCAATAATTGGAACAGGTGATTAGGCACCATGTCCCGCAGGGCGCCGGTGACCTCATAAAAACTGCCACGGGTTTCCACGCCGACGGTTTCGGCGGCGGTGATTTGTACGTGGTCGATGTAATGGTTGTTCCAGAAGGCTTCGAACAGGCTGTTGGAGAACCGGCTGACCAGAATGTTCTGCACGGTTTCCTTGCCCAGATAGTGATCGATCCGGTAGATCTGCTTTTCCGTCATCACTTTGAGCAAGCACGCGTTCAAGGCTTCAGCGGTATACAGATCCGAGCCGAAAGGCTTTTCGATCACCACCCTTCTGAACGCTTCAGGGGCTTCTTGCAACAATCCGGCAGCCCCGAGACGCCGCACCACTTCGCTGAAAAAGCGCGGGGCGGTGGCCAGGTAGAAGATGGCGTTGCCGGTGCCGCTGGCGTCGATTTTCGCCGCCAGCGCGTCATAAGTGCGTTCATCCAGGAAATCGCCCTGGACGTAGCTGATGTGTTTGGCCAATTTGGCCCACAACGCCGGATCAAGGGCCTGATCGCCCTTGCCGACCTTGGCTGCCACTTCCGCCCGAATGAAATCTTCGAGTTTTTTGGCAAAGGCTTCGTCACTGATGGCGTTGTGATCAACGCCGACGATCCGCAGTCCATTCCCCAGCAAACCATCGCGACTCAGGTTGTACAGCGCCGGCATCAGCAGGCGCTTGACCAGATCACCATGGGCACCGAACAAAAACAGCGTGGTGGGCGGTGCGGGTTCTGCCTTGGATTTCCTGCGGATCACGTGGGTCATTTTTTCGCAGTCTCCACATGGCCGCCGAAGCCGAAGCGCTGGGCCGAGAGAATCTTGTCGCCAAAGTTGCCTTGCCCGCGCGAACGGTAGCGAGAGAACAGCGAGTTCGACAGCACCGGTACCGGCACCGCTTGTTCCATGGCGGCTTCGATGGTCCAGCGCCCTTCACCGCTGTCGGCCACTTCACCCGAGTAGCCGTCGAGTTTCGGATCGGACGCCAGCGCATCGGCGGTCAGGTCGAGCAGCCACGACGAGACCACGCTGCCACGACGCCAGACTTCGGCGATGTCGGCCACGTTCAGGTCGAAACGCTGATCTACCGGCAGGTTGGTGCTGGCTTTGGTCTTGAGGATGTCGAAGCCTTCGGCGAAGGCCTGCATCATTCCGTATTCGATGCCGTTATGGATCATCTTGACGAAGTGGCCGGCACCGGCGGGGCCTGCGTGGATGTAACCGCGCTCGGCGCGATCGTCATCGGACTTGCGATCCTTGGTGCGCGGAATGTCGCCCATACCCGGGGCCAGGGACTCGAATAACGGGTCAAGACGCTTAACCGTCTCGGCATCGCCGCCGATCATCATGCAGTAGCCTCGTTCCAGGCCCCAGACGCCGCCGGAGGTGCCGACGTCGATGTAATGCAGACCTTTTTCCGACAGGGTTTTGGCCCGACGGATATCGTCCTTATAGAAGGTGTTGCCGCCATCAATGATGGTATCGCCCGCTTCAAGCAGGGTGCTCAGGGTGTCGATGGTGTCTTCGGTCGGTGCGCCGGCGGGCAGCATGACCCACACCGCGCGCGGCTTGGCCAGGCCAGCGACCAGGGCTGGCAAATCGGCGACGCCGGTGGCGCCCTCTTCGGCCAGGGTGTCGACAAAAGCGGTATTGCGGTCGTAAACAACGGTGGTGTGCCCGTTGAGCATCAGGCGCCGCGCAATATTACCGCCCATGCGGCCCAGTCCAATAATCCCGAGTTGCATGTACTGATGCTCCCTACTACAAATAAAGTGTGTCTAAGGTTATAGCCCAACGCGACTAGTGAAGGTTAGTCCAGAGCGGTGGGATGAAGTTTCCGGGCATTGTGCCCGATCCAGACTGATAACGTCGGGAATCGTGCCGAAGACACAACGACCATGAAAAATAAAAAAGTTCCCTTCAGGGGCAAAAGAAATCAAAATTGGCGCCGATAGTAAGTGAGCACCCGATTTCGGGAGCCGACTTACAGTTGATACCGCCATTTGCGAGGTGAGCAATGGGCACCGTACACACAGCACTGCCAGCACAAACCCTTTACGTCACGATCCGTCGCGATGAACTGCGCCAGTTGAAAGACGAGCGCGATCAGTTGAAACGGGAAGTTGCGCAATTGCGCCTGCTGACCCAAGGCAATCAGGCTCAGCCCTTGCCCATCACCCAACGTGCTCCTCACGCCTGATCCCCTCGCTTGAGTCAGAAACAGTCACTGCTGTTTCTGACTCGCTGCAATCCTGTCCGCTGCGACATCTCACAAAGTTTTCACACTTGCTTGGCGATACTCCGGCCCTTGTGGCTGCTTGCTTTGCGAGCGGCATCCGTTCGTCTGTGACAAGGAGAGTGCCGACGGCCGATCATCAGGCTGGAGTGTTGAATGGCTTTGCTTAAACGCAGCAAAACGTCTGCGACTGGTTTTGATTGGGCAGGATTTCTCTGGTTATTTTTGTTCTTCTGGTATTTCTCCGGTATCACCCAACTGCTGATTCAACTGACGGGCACCTCCGGTTTTAGCGGGTTCCGCCAGGCCTTTGTGATGAGCGCCGTCTGGCTCGCGCCAATGCTGTTATTCCCCAAACAAACCCGTGTGATGTCCGCGCTGATCGGCGTGGTGCTGTGGGCCTGTTCGATGGCCAGCCTGGGTTATTTCTTCATCTATCAGCAGGAATTCTCCCAGAGCGTCATCTTCATCATGTTCGAATCGAACGTGTCTGAAGCCGGCGAGTACATGACACAGTATTTTGCCTGGTGGATGGTGCTGGCGTTCCTCGCCCACACCGCATTCGCGTATTTCCTTTGGACCCGCGTGCGTCCGGTGCACCTGCCACGCGCCCAGGCCCTGATTGCCGCGACGGCGATTGTGCTGGCCGTGATCGGTTACCCGCTGATCAAGCAGACCGCGCACACCGGCAGCCTTGCGGAAGGCTTCGAGAAATTCGAAACCCGCATCGAGCCCGCGGTGCCGTGGCAAATGGCCGTGGCCTATCACCGTTACCTCGGTACCCTGGCCGGCATGCAAGACATGCTCGACAGCACCAGCAAGATCCCGCCGCTGAAGAACTTCACCGACTCAATGGCCAATCAGCCGGCGACCCTGGTATTGGTGATCGGCGAGTCCACCAACCGTCAGCGCATGAGCCTGTACGGCTACCCGCGGGAAACCACTCCGGAACTGGATAAGCTCAAGGACCAACTGGCGGTTTTCGATAACGTCATTACCCCACGCCCCTACACCATTGAAGCGTTGCAGCAGGTGCTGACGTTCGCCGACGAAGAAAACCCGAACCTCTACCTGACGACGCCGTCATTGGTCAGCATGATGAAGCAGGCGGGTTACAAAACCTTCTGGATCACCAACCAGCAGACCATGACCAAGCGCAACACCATGCTCACGACCTTCTCCGAACAGGCCGACGAGCAGGCGTACCTGAACAACAACCGCAACCAGAACGCCGCCCAGTACGATGGCGATGTGATCGAGCCGTTCAACAAGGCGCTGGCCGATGCGGCGCCACGCAAGCTGATCGTCGTGCATTTGCTCGGCACGCATATGAGCTACCAGTACCGTTACCCGCCGACGTTCAACAAGTTCACCGACCGCAAAGGCGTGCCGGACGGTGTACGTGACGATCAGGTGCCGACGTACAACAGCTATGACAACGCGGTGTTGTACAACGACTTCGTGGTCTCGAGCCTGATCAAGGACTACGCCAAGACCGATCCGAACGGCTTCCTGCTGTACCTCTCCGACCACGGCGAAGACGTGTTCGACTCCGCGGGCCACAACACCCTGGGCCGCAACGAGAACAAGCCGACCGCGCCGATGTACACCATTCCATTCATGGCCTGGGCCTCGCCGAAATGGCGCGAAACCCATGACTGGAGTTTTGCCGCTGATCTGGGTCGGCCGTACAGCAGCTCCCAGCTGATTCACACCTGGGCGGATCTGGCCGGCCTGAGTTTCGATGAACTGGACCGCAGCAAAAGCCTGGTCAGCGACAGCTTCAAGCCTCGGCCATTGATGATCGGCAACCCTTACGAGCGTGAGCAGCGGCCGTTGATCGACTTCAGCCTGATAAAACCCAAGGTTGCGCCTGTCACTCCGACGGTCGTTAAGCAGTAGTTTTGGCGCGCCCCCTGTGGGTGCGGGCTTGTGTGGCAAAGAGGGCCTGCGTGGCGAGGGGTTTCTGTGGCGAGGGAGCTTGCTCCCGCTCGGCTGCGAAGCAGTCGTAAACCCTTTACATGCGGTTTAACTTTGAAATACCGGGGTCGTTGCGCGACCCAACGGGAGCAAGCTCCCTCGCCACACACTCCCGCATGGATTGCGGACTAAAGCGCTTTGGTCCAGAACAGCATCCGGCCATGCGCCGGGTCGAACATGCCTGGCGAAAAACCGAATTTGCCATAAGATGCCTGGGCCACTGGATTGCCTTCCAGCACTTCCAGGGTGATTTTGCAGGAGCCGCGCTGACGTGCGATGTCCTCGACTTTGTGCAGCATTTTCTGGCTCAGTCCCAACCCGCGAAACTTCGACACCACGACCACATCGTGCACGTTGACCAATGGCCGACAGGCAAAGGTCGAAAAGCCTTCGAAGCAATTGACCAGCCCTGCCGGCTCGCCACCGACAAACGCCAATACACTGAAGGCATGGGGCCGCTTGGCCAGCTCCCCCGGCAGTTGTTGCAACACATGGGTAGGCAACGACTTACCGCCACCCATCGGGTCTTCGGCGTAATGGTTCAATACAAGACAAATCGCCTCGGCATGTGTCGGATTGCTGTAACTGGCCTGAAGCACAAGAATTTCTGCGGATTCCATTTCCACCCTCGATCACACATGAAGTTGCCCCAGTTCGCTTCTTGCGCACTGAAGGGTCCTGCGACCTTATCGCGAGCACCGGGGTGCCGACAACTGGATCCTGTTGTGATCGCGCGTGCTCAAGCACCCCAGATCAGTGCCTCGGTCCATCCCAGCTCGGCAAAATCCTCGGCCCTCAACCCCGCCTCACCGGCACAGAAAAACTCGTCCAGTTGCGGCGGCTTGACCGAAGTGCCGCTGAGCATCGCGTGAACCTGCCCGCGATGGTGAATCTGGTGCTCGAACAGATGGGACAGCAGGCGTAATCGGCTGTCGTGTTGCGGGGTATCGCGCGCAATGGTCACGATTCGCCCGAGCTCTGCGTCACGCAATTGCTCGCAGTAGGCAATCAGTCGACGGTCGACCAGCGCTTGCTCGCGCTTGAGATCGGTGCCGTCGGTGAATGGCTCATCCTGGTTGAAAAACACATAGCAATCGGGATGCGGCTCGTCACCGCGCAACTCCCGCTCCAGGGCGTCCGCATAGAACCAGTCGCACGTCAGAATGTGGTTGAGGGTTGCGCGCAGGCTGGGGAAAAAACTGACGCGCGGCGCCGCCAACTCAGCCGGGCTCAGTTGCATCCAGGCCTTGGCCAGTCGGTGATTGGCCCAGGCGTTCTGATAGGCCATGGTCAGCAAATGGTGGGACAAGGGCTGATTCATGTTCACTGCTCCCGGCCATCAAGCCTCGGCAAAACGTTTTAGCTGCATCTCCTGCAAACGGCTGAGGGTGCGGCGAAACGGGAATTCCAGATAGCCCTCGGTGTACAACGCCTCCATCGGTACCTGCGCTTCGAGGTACAGCGGCACCTTGCGGTCGTAGCATTCGTCCACCAGGGCAATGAACCGCCGCACGCCGTCGTCATGCACAGACAATTGCGGCAACTCGCGATCCCCCGCCGCCACCCGCTCGACACCGTCTTCAGTGCCGCGGGCGATGCGTCCTTCGCGTTTTTGCGCGCTGAGATTGGGCACGTCACTCAACAGAATAGCGCTGAAGGTGTCGCACAGGGCCATGAAGTCCATGGCGGCAAAAGGCTGCTCGCAGACCTCGGTGTAACGGCACCAGAGCACGGTTCGACTGGCCTGCATGACATTGACCGAACGGTAGCCGATCTGCACCGGAGCGCTGGACAGCGCCTGGCCGACGGTCAAGGCCTTGAACACGTCGCCGAGGGCACCGGGCTGACCCGGAACGTTCACCCAGTAACGCTGCAGGCCGGCGCCGGGGTGCAGCCGATGATCTTCCCCGCCATCCACCGCAATCACCTGCATGTGTTGCTTGATCGCGCTAATCGCCGGCACAAAGCGGTCGCGGTTGAAGCCATCGGCGTACAGCTGATCCGGCGGTTGGTTGGAAGTGCAGACCACCACCACGCCCTGCTCGAACATCACTTGGAACAAGCGCCCGAGAATGATCGCGTCACCGATGTCGTTGACGAACAGTTCATCGAAACACAGCACCCGCACTTCCTGGCTCAACTCGCGGGCCAGGGCCTTCAGCGGGTCGGCGGTGCCGGTCAACTGGAAGGAGCGCTGGTGCACCCAACCCATGAAGTGGTGGAAGTGCTGCCGCCGGGCCGGGACGCGCAGGTTTTGATAGAACTGATCCATCAACCAGGTCTTGCCGCGCCCAACCGGCCCCCAGAGGTACACGCCGGTGATGGGCGCGCGGCCTTCCTGCAAGGCTTCGTGGCATTTTTGCAGCGCCCACACGGCATGTTCCTGGGCTTCGTCCTGGACGAAGCCCTTCTGTTCGATGGCGTGTTGCCAGGCGGTTAAGGGAGAGTCGACATTCATGCGCGGCAGTATAGGCAAAGCGCGATTCATGTGGGAACGGGCTTATTGTAGTGAAGAGGACTTGTGTGGCGAGGGGGCTTGCCCCCGTTCGGCTGCGAAGCAGTCGTACAACCTTTACATGCGGTTTAACGTTGAGAATGCTGGGGGTGCTTCGCACCCCAACGGGGGCAAGCCCCCTCGCCACATAAGCCCCTCACCACACGAGCCCACTCCCACAGGTTCTGCGTCGGCTTACAGCGAGATGTCCAGCCGGGCGATCTTGCCCTGTTCATTGAGGCGGAACATGTAGCGCAATTCCAGCGGGCTGCCGGGAAAGGTGCCGGAGATCAGGTTGTGCACCAGCACTTTGCCGGTGCGCAGTTGAACGTCAAGCACCTCGACCCGCGGCTGATAACGTTGCGCAGTGTCTTGCATCCATTGGGCGATGGCTTGCGTGCCGACCTGATGCTGCCCCTCATCGAACACGTTGGCATCCTCAGCGAAAAAACTGGCGATCCTCGAGGTGTCGCGAGCATTGGCGGCAGCAATGTAGGCGGCAATGGCGGGGGCCAGTGAAGAGGCTGGATTGGACATGTTTACGGCTCCTTGTGAGTTGATTCTGGAGCCATGCTAAAACAAGTCAGTGTCAGTTCTTGTCAGGAGTGAAACGCCCTGCTTCGTCCAGTTGCATCTGCTTGCGCCAGGTGCGCAACAGGTCGCTGCGCCGCCCCGGGTAGCGCTCACCCTGTTCACTGGCGGCCGAGATCCGGTCGGTGCGAAAGGTGCGATAGGCACTGCGCAACTCACACCAGGCGACGATGATCCGCACCTCATTGAGAAACCCCAGGGCCAGTGGCCAGATCAACCGTTGGCTGGGCACCTGGTTGGCGTCTGCGTAATCGATATGCAACTTGGCCTGATCGCGGATGGCTTGGCGAAACACATTCAACGGCACGGCGTTTTGCGGATAGCCATAACCCGGCGGCCCCGGCAACACCGTCGGGTTACGCAAGGCGTCCTGGGCCGTCGGGTCGAGCACCGCGGCGATTTTTGCCAGGGCATCGGCCGCCGCTTTGCTCAACACCTCATCGCCCCGCTGATCCACGTAGCGCAGGCCGAGCACGATGGCTTCGGTCTCATCGGCATTGAGCATCAAGGGCGGCAGAAACAGACCGCTGCGCAACACATAGCCAATCCCCGCCTCGCCAAAGATCGGCGCGCCGAGTGCGGTGAGTTCAGCGATGTCGCGGTACAGCGTGCGCTCGGAAATCTCCAGCTCGCTGGCCAGTGTCGCGGCAGTCACCGGACGACTTTTGCCGCGTAGCACTTGTAACAAGGTCAGTAAACGAGTGGTTCGCGACACGGTCGGCAGGCTCCTTTCTGGAAGTCGCCGGAGCTTAGCAGAGGCTGCTGTCAGAAAGTGGCAGGAGCGAAAGTCTGACACAGCCCGGAGCGGGTTTATGTGGCGAGGGGGCTTGCCCCCGTTGGGGTGCGAAGCGCCCCTAAAACCAGCCTTCGCGGTCTTGCATTAGAAAATGCAGTGACCGGTTTACGATTGCTTCGCAATCGAACGGGGCGGTGCGGCGGTCCGGCAAGCCCCCTCGCCACACAAGCCCCACCCGCCACATCGGCTTGCCCGTTACCGATTGACCTTATGCCTGGCCGCATACAAGCACAGCATTTCCATGGCCAGGGTCGCCGCAGCCAGTGAGGTAATGTCGGCGTGGTCGTAGGCCGGCGCCACCTCCACCACATCCATTCCCACCAGGTTGATCCCGCGCAAACCGCCAAGAATCTCCAGCGCCTGCACCGTGCTCAAGCCGCCGCACACCGGCGTCCCGGTGCCGGGCGCGAAGGCTGGGTCGAGGCAGTCGATGTCGAAGGTCAAATACACCGGGTGATCGCCGACCCGCGCACGAATCGCCTCGACAATCGCCTCGCACCCTTGCCGATGCACCTGCCGCGCATCCAGCACCTGAAAGCCCTGATGATCGTCATTGGTGGTGCGCAAGCCGATTTGCACCGAACGCGACGGATCCACCAGCCCTTCTTTGGCCGCGTGCCAGAACATCGTGCCGTGATCGACACGCTTGCCCTCTTCATCCGGCCAGGTGTCGCTATGGGCGTCGAAGTGAATCAATGACAACGGGCCGTGCTGGCGGGCATGGGCCTTGAGCAGCGGATAACTGATGAAGTGATCGCCGCCGAAGGTCAGCATCGCGCAACCGTTATCCAGGATGTGCCCGGCGTGGGCTTCGATGCTTTCCGGCACCGAATGCGGCGCGCCGTAATCGAAAGCGCAATCGCCGTAGTCGATGACAGCCAAGTGATCGAACGGGTCGAACGTCCACGGCCAATGGCGTTCCCAGGCAATACCAGTGGACGCCGCCCGAATACCGCGAGGTCCGAAACGCGCACCGGGGCGGTTACTGGTGGCGGTGTCGAACGGCACGCCGCTGACCACCACGTCGACGCCACGCAAGTCGCGGCTGTAGCGCCGGCGCATGAAACTGGTGATACCGGCGTAGGTGCTTTCGGCGGCAGTCCCGTAAAGACTGTCGCGGGTCATGGCCTGATCGTTCTGTGCAGGGACGTCCATGGGCGTGTTCCTTATTGTTGGTTTATTGGCGACTACGGAAAGTGGTCCACAGGCGGGTGCGCTGACGCATGTCCTTGAGGCTCATGCTGCGGTCGGCATACAGCCGCTCACGCACCTCGGCCTGCGGGTAGATGTCGGGATCGCTGCGCACCGCCTCATCCACCAGTGGCGTCGCCGCCTGATTGGCCGTGGCGAAGAACAGCGTATTGGTCAGTGCGGCAACGGATTCGGGGCGCAACATGAACTCTATGAAGGCTCGGGCGGCTTCGGGGTGCGGCGCGTCCTTGGGAATTGCCAGGTTGTCCTGCCATACCAGTGTGCCTTCACGTGGAATGCGGTAAGCCACCTCGAACGGTTTATTGGCCTTGCGCGCCTGATCGGCGGCCATGCTCGCGTCGCCGTTGTAGGTCAGTGCCAGGCAAACGCTACCATTGGCCAGATCATTGATCTGCCGCCCGGTGGCGACGTACAGCACCGACGGCTGTAGCTGACGCAACAGGGCGTCGGCGGCTGTCAGATCAGCCTTGTCGGTGCTGTAGGGATCTTTACCCAAATAATGCAGCGCCAGGCCAATCACCTCTTGCGGCGAATCGAGAATCGCGATGCCGCAGTCTTTCAGTTTGCTGGCGTATTCGGGCTTGAACAGCAGGTCCAGGCTGTTGAGCGGTACGTTGGGCAAGCGTTGTTTTACCGCTTCAACATTCATCCCTAGCCCGAGCGTGCCCCAGGTGTAAGGCACGCCATACCGATTGCCGGGATCGACCGCCGCCAGTTTTTCCAGCATGTCCGGGTCGAGGTTGGCGTATCCCTTGAGGCCATCGTGAGGAATTTCCTTCAGCGCTCCCGCCGCCAGGCCGCGCGCCAGGACGCTGGACGACGGCACCACCACGTCGTAACCGCTGCCGCCGGTGAGCAGTTTGGTTTCCAGCACTTCCGGCGTATCGAACGTGTCGTAGCGCACGTGGATGCCGGTTTCCTTTTCGAACCGCTGCAAGGTCTCGGGCGCGACGTAATCGGCCCAACTGTAGAGATTGAGGACTTTTTCTTCAGCCTGGGCCGGCACGGCCATGGCGAGGAACAGTGCGGGTAAACACAGCTTGAAGAGCGGAGCCATGACGAACACCTGACCGGAGGAAGTGGTTGCAGGATGCTTCGTCGATTACATTGGAAAAATACCAAGTTAGTTATCCTGACTTTATAGCGGAGTAATGTTTGATGCTCGGTCAACTGCATGATCTGGACCTGCACCTGCTGCGCCTGTTTGTCAGCGTGGTGGAATGCGGAGGCTTCAGCGCAGCCCAGGGTGACTTGGGGTTGAGTCAGTCGAGCATCAGCCAGCAGATGGCCAAGCTCGAAACCCGACTCGGTTATCGCCTGTGCAGTCGCGGCAAGGGCGGGTTCAAGATCACGCCCAAGGGCGAACAGTTGCTCGTTGCCACCCGTGCCTTGTTCGAATCCATTGAAGCGTTCCGCCATCAATCCAACGGTGTGGCCGGACGCTTGATCGGCGAAGTGCGCCTGGGTTTGTCCGAAGCGCTTGACCAGTCGGTGCTGCAACGGGTGGCCGAGGCGATCCGACGCTTTCGCGAACGGGACGAATCGGTGCGCATCGAGTTGATCAGCGCCATGCCCGGCGAAATGGAACGGCTGTTACTGCAACAACGGCTGGACCTGGCGATCGGCTATTTCTCACAGGCGCAGCGTGCTTTTGACTACCGCGAACTGTTCACCGAAACCCAGCACTTGTATTGCGCCTCCGGGCATCCGCTGTTCACCGATGACGCACCTGACGATCAAGCGCTCCAGACCTGCGACCGGGTTGATCATCCCTACCGCTTTCTGCGCAGCGATGAGCCGTTTCAGGGCAAGCTCTGTTCAGCGCGATCCGAGCAGGTCGAAGGCACCCTCGCCTTCATTCTGTCCGGCAAGCACGTTGGCTACCTGCCCGATCACTTCGCCCGGAGCTGGGAAGACAAAGGGTTACTGCGTGCCGTGCGCCAGGGTGATATGAGCTTCGAGGTAGCGTTCCACCTGGCGCGCCATCGCGCACAGGTGCCGGGGGATGCGCAAAAGGCGTTTGAAGAGGATCTGCTTGCGGCGTTTGCTTGAAGAGCAAGTGGGCTTGCCCGCGAAGAACGATGACGCGTAATACCTGAAAAACCGCGGCGCATTCTTCGCGGGCAAGCCTCGCTCCTACAATACTTTCATCGCGCAGCTGCCGAAGGCTGCAATCATTTGACCTTGCTTTTGCCGTGGCCAGACCGTTCTGGCATCCTGCGCTCCCTTTTCTGACCGGCCCGCCTTCTGGCACGCACCTGACCATGACCGCAGCTGAACAAACCGCTTCCCAACGCCACAACGATCTGATTTACGGCCTCGACGACCGCCCTCACCTGACCGCCACGGTCTTCGCCGCCCTGCAACACGTACTGGCGAGTTTCGTCGGCATCATCACCCCGACGCTGATCATGGGCAGTGCCTTGGGCCTGCAAAGTGAAGTGCCTTATCTGATCAGCATGGCGCTGTTCGTTTCGGGGCTGGGCACGTTTGTGCAGGCGCGGCGGTTCGGCCCGGTCGGCTCCGGCCTGTTGTGCCTGCAAGGCACCAGTTTTTCGTTCATCAGCGTGATCCTCAGCGCCGGGTTCATGGTCAAGGCGCGAGGCGGCGGCACCGATGAAATCCTGTCGACGATTTTCGGTGTGTGCTTTTTCGCCGCGTTCATCGAAGTGGTGTTGAGCCAGTTCATCGGCAAGCTGCGGATGCTGATCACCCCGGTGGTGACCGGCACCATCATCACCCTCATGGGTCTGTCGCTGATCAAGGTTGCCATGACCGACATCGCCGGCGGTTTCGGCGCGACGGATCTCGGCGCGGCCAGCCACCTGGCGCTGGCGGCATTGGTGCTGGGGACCATCGTGGTGTTGAACCGGGTGGACGTACCATTCCTGCGCCTGGGGGCGATCGTCATCGGCCTCGCCCTCGGCTATGCAGTCGCATGGTTCATGGGCCAGGTCGATTTCGCCAGCCTGCCCGCCGTGCCGCTGATGAGCGTGCCTGTGCCGTTCAAGTACGGCTTCTCCTTCGATTGGGTCGCGTTCGTGCCGGTGGCGGTGATTTTCCTGGTGTCGCCCCTGGAAGCCGCCGGTGACCTGACGGCCAACTCGATGATTTCCCGGCAGCCGGTCAAAGGCCCGGTCTATATCCGTCGGATCAAATCCGGGCTGCTGGCCGACGGCCTCAACTCAGCCATGGCGGCGGTGTTCAACAGCATGCCGATGGTGACCTTCGCCCAGAACAACGGGGTGATTCAGCTCACTGGCGTGGCCAGCCGTTATGTGGCGTTTTTCATTGCCGGTCTGTTGGTGCTGCTGGGCTTGTTCCCGATGATCGGCGCCGTGCTGCAATTGATGCCGAAACCGGTGCTCGGCGGTGCCGAACTGGTGATGTTCGGCACTGTGGCCGTGGCCGGGATCAAGATCCTCGCCGAGGCCGGCCTGCATCGGCGCAACATGCTGATCGTGGCGATTTCCCTCGGCATGGGCCTGGGTGTCGCGGCGGTGCCTGAAGTCTTGCGCGAGCTGCCGAAGGCGCTGCACAACATCTTCGAATCGCCGATCACTGTCGGTGCGTTGTGCGCTATCGTGCTGAATATCTTCCTGCCCGAAGAGTTCATCGAGCTGGAAGAAGACGAGTTCGACCCAGAAGCCTCGGTGCTTCAGGTGATGCAGAACCCGGATGTTGCGGCCAAGGGTGAACCCGCGTCACCTGTGGCTGTCGCACAGTTGAACCGTGCGTAATGCTCGAAGGCCGAGCTTTGAGCGGTTCGGCCTTTTTCTTTACGAGAATATGTTCATGCGCAGATTGCTAGCCCTGTCCCTATCCCTTCTATTGCTCTCCCTGAGCGCCTGCGCCCTGTTCCCCAGTCGCGACCCGCTGCACATCAACGTGGTCGGTATCGAGCCGCTGCAAAGCCAGGAGCTGGAAGTGCGCTTCGCAGTAAAACTGCGCGTGCAAAACCCCAATGAAACCGCAATCGCCTACAACGGCGTGGCGCTGGACCTGGAGGTTAATGGCCAGCCGCTAGCTTCCGGCGTCAGCGACCAGTCGGGCTCGATCCCACGATTCTCCGAAGCAGTGATCGTGGTGCCGGTGAGCGTTTCGGCCTTCTCGGTGCTGCGTCAGACCCTCGGGCTGAGTCAGACGCAGACACTGGACAATCTGCCTTACGTACTGCGCGGCAAACTGGCCGGAGGTGCGTTCGGCACCATGCGTTTTGTCGATAGCGGCAAGCTCAGCCTGCCGGGCTCGATCTCCGGCACCTGGTAACGCCCCCGCTATGTAACGGGGTCGATCACCTGCGTCACACTATGCTTCAGACCTTCTACGTGCCAATTGGCCCACAGTCGGGTCTTGCCGTTGCCGCCTTCATCCGGCTCTATCGCCAGCCAGTTTCGTGCGGCGATCAGGTAACGCCCCCTTGCGCCAACAGGCAACATGGTTCCGGTGATGCCGTAGTCGATCTGTTCCTGATTGCCACCGATGGACTCCAGAAAGTGCACCGCCAACACTGGCGGCGCAGGATGCACGACGCCGGTGGAAATCAATTGGTAGATTTTCCCCGCACCATCGCTGCCATGCCGGGGCAATTTCGATTCGATCACACAGGCCCCGGCCACATGAACGTCGCCAGACACCAGCGTGACCTTGCATGATTGGGCTTTGGCGAAATCCAGCAGCCGCATGATCAAGCGCCTGCGTTCACTGCGGTGCGGCAGGCTTCGCCAGTGGTCGCGTAAATCGTCCTCGAGCTCCTGTTGCCCCACCATCACGTCCAGCGCCTTTTCGGCCGCCTGCAAATCAAGGTAGCCCACCGGAATACTCGACATCAGCAACAGGTGCTTGTGCGCAGGGACCTTGTCCAGCCAGGCATAAATCGCATCCCAACTGACCGGGGAAATGACCCGGGTTTGTTGGGCCTGCGGGGTGGTCAAGTCCGGCGCACGTTCGCTGCGTAGATCGGGAACCAGCAAGGCCAACTCGCCCAGGCCGGTGAACCCCAGGTGAAAGCCATCAGCAGTGCCGGGAATCGCACACGGATGGGTATCAGCGGACGGTTTGAGGTGAGGATGCGTCTGGATCAGTTGCTGCTGGAAAATCCTGAAATAGCGTTTGGCTGTGGCAAATAACCCCTGGAACACCGGGCTCGAATGCAATATCTCATCGTAGGAACCCCAGCCATCGATGATGTCATGGTCATCCCACATCATCACCGTCGGAATGGCGCCGAACACCTTGGCCATCTCGGGCTGTTTCCAGCATTCCAGGTAGAGCCTGGTGAAAAACTTGTCCAGATCGGCTTCGATCACCTTGCTGTAAGCGGCCTTTTGACGGTCGGCGAAGGGTTTGGCGAACCATGCTTTCATCGACGGCACACTGCTGCGCATGTCGTCGCTGTAAACCTGATCGCCGCCCATCAACAGCAGATGATAGGGCTCGCCCTGGTGAGCGCCCCACATGTGCTCCCAACGCTCGTTGTTCCGGTCTACCTTCTCCATCTCCTTGGGGTCGGAGAAACCGTTGCACGATACATAGGCAATGCGCGGCGACTGGCCCTTGGCCGGAACGACGAAGTTGGCCTGCGCACCGTCTACGGTGACCGTGTAACTGGTGGCAACGGCCTGATCCTGCGCCACTTTGAAATCGATGCGCCAGACGCGGGAATTAGGGTTGAGCAGCGGGATATCGGCGATGGCCAAGGGTGTGTCGGCAGTCACACCCTTGGGTACTTTTACCGTGGGAGGTGGCTCGCCCAAGGGTGAAACCACCAAGGCAGACACGTTGTAGATATTATTATTGATGCCACGAAACTGCAGAATCGGGCCGAGTAACAAACTCATGGCGAGTCCATCCGTTGACGGGGGTGTGAACGTCTGGAGACTAGACGACAATCACACCCCCCGACGGATTATGTGTTGAACCGAACACCCGGTTTGGCTCGCTCATCCACCGTCAACTCAAACACGTCCGGGCGCGCATAGTGCCCGACCACGTCGTAGTCGTACCGGGCGCGGATCAGGTCATCGGTGTCGATTTCGGCGGTCAGCAATCCCGCCTCGCCACGCAGCGGCCCAGCGAGAATGTCGCCCATCGGCCCGACAATCACGCTGCCGCCGGCAATCAACGGGCGCTCCGCCGGCCAGTTGGCAACGTCCACGCCCAAGGCTTGTGGCGAGTCCTGAACCTGACAGGCACTGACCACAAAGCAGCGCCCTTCATGGGCGATGTGACGCATGCTGACCTGCCACATCTCGCGCTCGTCCACAGTCGGCGCGCACCAGACCTCCACGCCCTTGGCGTACATCGCGGTGCGCAGCAACGGCATCATGTTTTCCCAGCACACCACCGCGCCGATCCGCCCGACCTGGCTGTCGATCACCGGCAAGGTCGAGCCATCGCCCTTGCCCCAGATCAGTCGCTCGGTGCCGGTGGGCATCAGTTTGCGGTGCTTGGCAATCAGCCCTGCCTGCGGGTCGAAATACAACGCGGTGCAGTACAAGGTGCTGCCGGCGCGTTCGATCACACCGATCACCAGGTTGGCCCCGGTGCGGGCCGACAACCCGGCCAAGGCGTCGGTCTCGGTACCGGGCACGTCGATGGCGTTGGCGAAATACCGGGCAAACGCTTCACGACCTTCCGGCAGTCGATAGCCGAGTTGCGTGCCGAAGCTCTCGCCTTTGGGGTAGCCACCTAGCAACGCCTCAGGCATGACCACCAGCGCCGCGCCGGATTCGATAATGGCGGTTTCCCAAGAGAGGATTTGATCGAGGGTGTCGGCCTTGCCGCCGGGCAAGGCGCCGATTTGCAGGGCAGCAACGATTGACTTGGGCATTACGGTGGCTCCGTCAGGAATGAGGTGTTGCTCATTCTCCGGCGCCACAGGATCATGAATAAAGCCCGACTCACTGCTGAATGATATGAGCCAAATGAATATCGCCACCATCGACCTCAACTTGCTCAAAGTCTTCGAAGCGCTGCACGAGGAGTCCAGCGCCAGCCGCGCCGCGCTGCGTCTTGGCGTGACGCAATCGGCGGTCAGCGCGGCATTGCGCCGGTTGCGCGAGGTGTATGGCGATCAGTTGTTCGTGCGCACTGGCCGAGGTCTTGCGCCGACGCTCAAGGCCAACCAGCTCAAACCGGTGGTCAGCGATGCGCTGAACAAATGCCGCCAGAGCCTGGCGATGGTTGATCCGGCGGCCCATCAATACGACGGGCGCTCAGTGACCGTGGGTTTGTCGGATGACTTCGAAATCGCCTACGGGCGACGATTGATCGAGGAAATCGCTCACCGTGCGCCGAAACTGCGCCTGATCTTTCGCCAGACCCACAGCCAGATCGTCGCCCGGGCCTTGATGGAACGCAGTATCGATCTGGCGATCACCGCAGGCGGGTTTGCCGAGCGTTTGCTCAGCCGTCAGGTGCTGGGTGAAGGGGGTTATCTGTGCCTGGTGGATCCCCTCAGTCTGGCCGAGGGACAACAGAGTCTCAGTCTTGAAGAATTCGTCACCCGCGAACACATTCTGGTGTCCTCGGGTGGTTTTATCGGGATTACCGATGAAGGTCTGGCTGCGCTGGGATTGAGTCGGCGGGTATGCGCATCGACCACCCACTTTGCCGCACTGCCCTATCTGCTCAAGGGCAGTCAGGCAGTGGCGACCATTCCGGCCCATGCGGCGCAAAGTATCGCCGCCCTCAGTGGACTGGCGCTGCTGCTCTGCCCTTTGGCGCTGCCGCGTTACCCGATCGAACTGGGCTGGCGTACCAGCACGCAGCTCGATCCGGTGGTGTTGAAAGTGCGTGAAGCGATTGCCGCGATTTTTTCCGGGGCGTTTATTTAGCGGCCATCAAGCGATTGACTTCACTGCGCACCATGTTCGCGAATTCCGGCGGCGACATGCCGTCGAGTTCGGAGCGTACCCATTCCGCCCATTTGCCTTTGCGCTTGGCGCGCTCACCGAACAACCGTGCGGCTTCGCCCTTGGCTTTGCCCAGGTTGTTTTGCCAGAGTTCGAACAGACGGGATTTTTCATCTTCAAGCGCCGCGCGCTCGGCGAGGGGTTTGTCGGCCAGATTGAAGCTCATGGGGAATTACCTGCTGCGTAAAATAGGCGACATCTTACACTGTAGGAAGAAATGTCCTGCGCTGGATTTTTCTTCAGGGTTACGCCACCGCGCAAAATTGCTGCAACTTTTTCAATCGCCGCAGACTCCATTGCTCACTGTCCATTCATCTGTAAGGAGTACACCAATGGCCCGCAAATACACCGATCAAATCGCCGAGGATCAAATCAAGGATCAGGTCTTCAGCGAACTTCAGGCCCTGATCGAAGAATCGGAAAAACTGCTGAAAAGCAGTGCTTCACTGGTCGGCGAGGAAGCGGACACCCTACGTGGACAAATCGCCCAGAAACTCCAGCAAGCCCGAAGCTCAGTTTCCAGCGTCCGCGACCGAACCCAACCCGCAGTCGACGCCACCGAAACCTACATCGGCGGTCATCCATGGCAAACCGTGGCCATTTCTGCGGGCTTCGGCTTGGTGGTTGGTCTGTTGTTGGGTCGGCGTTAAACCATTGACCACTGCGAAACCTGTGGGATCGGGCTCAAAGCCCGGCCAGTTCCCGCAGATTCGCCAGCGTCTGTGGATCGAGCGCAATGCCTTCAACATTGGCTTTGGCGCGTTGCAGGTGACGCCGATCACCCGGTAAACGCTTGAGCCCCACACCATGCATCTGCCGGACCAGTTCCTGACTGCGTTCGGCAAAATTCTGCCCCGCCGCTTTGCTCGGATCGATCACGATCAGCAGTTGCCCGGTCCAGGGGGTTTTGGCCCCCGGATGGTTCGACCAGTCGAACTCGAAAGAAAAGTTGCCACCCGTCAACGCCGCCGCCAACAACTCCACCATCATCGACAGCGCCGAGCCCTTGTGCCCGCCAAACGGCAGCAACGCGCCACCTTCGAGAATGGCTTTCGGGTCCTGAGTCGGCTGGCCGAGGCTGTCCACACCCATGCCCGCTGGCAAGCGTTCGCCTTTACGCGCGGCGATCTGCACGTCGCCATGGGCGATGGCGCTGGTCGCCAAGTCGAAGACAATCGGCGCACCGCCGGCCCTGGGCGCGGCGAAGGCAATCGGGTTGGTGCCGAACAGCGGACGATCGGCACCGTGCGGCACCACGCAGGTCATGCTGTTGACCACGCTCAGCGCCACCAATCCTTCGTCGGCAAACGGCTCGACGTCCGGCCACAAGGCTGCGAAGTGATGGGAATTGCGGATCGCCAACACCGCAATGCCGGCACTGCGGGCTTTTTCCACCAGCAAGGGCCGCGCCGCCGCGAGGGCCGGTTGGGCAAATCCATTACCGGCGTCAACCCGGACAAAACCCGAGGCCACGTCCTCGACCACCGGCACGGCCTGGCCATTGACCCAGCCGCTTTGCAGCGTCGACACATAACCGGGAATCCGGAACACACCGTGACTGTGAGCCCCGTCACGTTCGGCGCTGGCGCAGTTGAGGGCCAGGGTTCTGGCCACATCGGCTGAGGTGCCATGGCGCAGGAAAATCTGTTCGAGCAATTGAACGAGCGCGTCGAAATCGAGGTTTTGTGTGTTCGAGTTGACGGCCATTTCAGGCGATGCGGTCATCTGAAGCTCCGGTTTTATTATTGGGTATGGGCAACAGGTCAAGCGAGGTTGCAGGGCAACCGAAAAAAGTCGTCGATTAAGCGCTGTTTTACCGGCGTCCTGTCAAGCCTGCGACAAAGGATAAGCTCAAGCAATATGTACCGCACCCGGGCTTTCCATTGACCCTACTGTTTTCCCTCGACCCAACGACCTGCGATCGCCATCGATCGCAGCCCATCGAGGAAAAATCATGACTGCTCCAGCACTGCCGTATTTTTTCGACGAGGCAGAACGTGCATCCAATGCCAAACAACCCGGTGATCGCGAGAAAGCGCTGAACTTCACCCTTGATGACCTGAAATGGTTAAAGGGCGTTTACCTCCCGACCCAAGTAGCGCGCAAGACACACAGCAAACCTATGCACGTCGACCGATTGCTTCTAAGCCAAACCGGTGCGGCCGATATTCCACTGGCCGGAGCCTTCGCAATAAGCCGGCCCAATGACGGCGAGGTAACGCTCTACACACCCTGGAAAGGTCTGATCAAATTCGCCGACATGGACGACGTGAAAAGCAAACTCAAGGAGTGGCTGGTGCAGGACACCGGAAAGCGAGAATTACTGCGCTACCTCTCAATCGAACAACGCACCGCTTTGCTGGCAGCCGCCACGCCAGACATCACCCTACAAGCCATCGAAGGGGCGGTATTTCAGGATCAGGAGGCTGTCCTCGAACGCAATGGGGCCCACAACATCCAGGTAATGATGGGCGAGCTGATAAAGACTCCGACCCTGCAGGCGATGCTCGATGAAACCCTCAAGATTGCCTTGGCCAGGTCCTTCCCCGAATTGGACCAACGCCACACGCGACTGGAGAGCTTTATCAACACCGTTTCCGCCTTCGACAATACCGAATATAGCCACAAGATGTCCGCGCTACCGCTGGGCACCGCCCTCCTGCAGTACTACCTGACCAATCAATGGCCCGTTGGCGACTACCGGATTTTTTCCCACCCCCGACACGGCGTGAGCAGCGACGCCGATAACCAGGTATGGGAAAGTGCGATCACGGAAATCGCGCAAAGTTTTACACCACACCTGCAAAGCCTGCTCGAGACGTTCTGGAACATGCCCATGAATGGCGGACAATCTCGTGCTGAGTTTTTAACCGAGTGCATGCGCGACACCTATCACGTGAATCTGTTGCTCAGATGCCAGCAAGGTGTTTTGTCCGTGCAGCAATACCTGCGCCTTATGAACATCAGCCTCATGCCCACCCCGGGCGCGTCTCTGCGTATTGAAAAAGTGCGCGTCACCGCCCCCTATAAGCACTATGCGGAACTGGCCTCGACCTTGATGATTGGCGGTGACGATACGCTCGGTTTTTTGTACACCCAATCCCGAGGCATCGAAGCCACGAGCGACCTGCCCGCCATCAAGAGCATCGTGTTGCGCATGCTGAAAAGCGAAGGTCATGAAGACACGCTGCTCAATTTCATGTCGCTGGATGAGCGCGGCACGTTTCTTGACCTGAAACCCCATGACACAATGCTTATCGGTGAACCGATTGTCGGTCCGGTGTTTGAACAACTGATGGCGGACGTGCTTGCCAAACAATCGCAAAACCTGAGCTACGCCTTGAGCCGGTACCGTGAAAGCGAAGGCACGCTCAACCTCCACGCCCTGCTCGACAAGGCGCTGGATGTTCGAGGCCTGATCGACGATCGGCTGCTGGTCCCCGACACTGCCGGGCGCTGGAGCACCCAAGCAGACCAGCGCTGGAGCGCGCAACCGGCCACCGTGCGCGCCGAGTCGGCCAAAGAACAGCTGAGCCTGCTCTCCACGGTCGAACAGGCGCTCGAACAACGCCTTGAAAACCACCCCACCATTCCCGCCCTAACCCGCACGGTCGCTGAAGCGCAGCGTATTGTCGGTTCATCGCTGGAAGGCTTGCAATCGAGCTTCACCCATACCCTGTCAACGGCACTGCGCAGCGAACTCAAACTGCGAACCGTCGCCCATACGTTAGGTGCAACGGAACAGGCGATCATCAAAACGGTGCTCGATGCCCCGGTGCACCTGCAACGCACTGCACTTAACGGTTTTCTGCCCGACGTGTTTTCTCTGGCGCTCAAGGTGGACGACTCCGCCGACTTATTGAAACTGGCCAGTTGTTTTGTGCTGACTGAACGAGGCGGACTGGACCCGATACATTCGGGCAAGGCCATTGTATGGACCCCGGCGCTTGGCTTCGAAGCATTCCCGTCACTCAAACCCTTGCTGACCGAACTAGAAAGACGCCTGCAAGACCAAGATGAACGTAGCACGCTGCTGGAAAACCTCGGACGCGACCAGCGATTGCCCAGGCAGATAGTGAACCTGGCACCTCTGCAGCGGGTACACGGCAATTTCTTCGATCATGTACAAAGGCCCAATGTCCACCTCGACCTGACGTCCATCGAGGATGCGCTGAAGACACCGCTTTGCGTTACGAACCTATCCAGGTTGCTGAACCTGGTGGCACTGCGTGAACCGAAGACAGGGTTACAACGTGCAACGGACATCGCCCGGTCCCTGACAACCCAGCAAATGCTTCCGGCATGGCTGGCAAAGGCCTCTATCGCAGACCAGATGCTGCACGGAGAACTGCTTCAGCAATATCTGAATAACACCACCGACGACAAGGACTACCTGAGCGGCGTTCGCACGTTGGCGCGCACGGCACACCATGAATTGCAGAAGCAACTCAAGGCAGACGCCTTCGACATTGACCCAGACAATGTGGAGATACACATCAGACCACGTCCGACATCTGGGCCAGTGATACAAACCCTGACAGAGTTTGCGCTGACCCACATTAAGGATCTGGAACAAGCCGCCTTCAAGCTGGTGTCGCTTAATGCCACCACCATTCCTGACGACATGGACCAGAGTTACATCAAAGACCTGATACGTAACCTGAAGCTGGGCGAGCATCAGCAAGTGATATTGAACACAGAGTTTGCCGATACACACATCAGCGCGGTGGATCGCAGAAAGCGGTTCGCCACGCAATTGCCCTGGCAATTGATGCACTACGCCCATTCGGAAAAACTGCAGGAGCGCCTGAGCGAGACCGGGTTTGATCTGATCCGGCAAGTCATGGACATGCCCGACGCCATCGCCCGTGCCGCAGTCGACGGTGCAAATGCGATCATCCGCCCACTTGAGTTCATCGGTATCAAGAGTGGCCAGACCATCAAAGTGCCAAGCCTCTATTTGATCGGTTCAACGTCGGACAGCGCAGGACCACAGGTGCTTATAGCGCCCTATAGTCCTCGGCATGGGGTGAAAGAATATGACAATGAACAACAACTGGTGACCGAAATGAAGACCCGGGGCGCGCTGCATCACTGGGTACTCAAGAATCTGCCGCAGCCTGATCGGATCCTGGTGGAAAACCGGATGGCGCACACCAGTAATCGCCTCAACGAAGTCACCCTGGCGTCCAGTCCGATCAAGGGAAACCTGTTCAGGCACTTATTCAACGACAACGCCGCATTACTCGCTCGTTTACTGGGGTGTCAGTCGGACAACCATGCTCAGGGCGAATGGGCAACCATCAAGCATGTATTGGGTGAGGACTTGCATCAGGCTTTTACGTTTTTCATGGGCAAACTCGCTTATCCGATCACGGTATGGCGCAGTTACCGGGACATCAAGCAGTCTGCCGAAGACCTGCAAACGCACAAGTGGGGGCCCGCGATAAAGGCGTTCATCAGCGGTATTGCGCAACTCGCCACCTTGCGTCAATCGATGGAAAACCAGACGCCCTCATCCTTGTCCGTGACTGAGCCGACACCCGCAGCACCCGACACCCGGTTCAAATGGAAAGATGTCGACATCACCGCTCCCGAACGCACTCACTTGCAGCGCTATGAGAGTCCCGATGTCGATCTGGGCTCATTGACGCCGAACCCGACGCTTGGGCTTTACACCCATCCGACGACAAAAAAACACTATGCCCCGGTTGAAGGCAAAGTGTATCCACTCGAAAAACGGGGCGCGCGTTGGTGCATCGGCGGCGACGATGCCCATGGCCCCAATCTTCGCCTGAACACCTCCAAACAATGGGTGCTGGATTTGAAAGCGCTGGCTCCGCGCTACAGCATGCTCAACCGATTGGAGACCGCTCTTGCTGTAAGGGAAGGAATGAATGTCGAAGCCGATGGGATGGCAGAAATCCGCATGCTGTTTCCCGTCAGGGCTCGATTGATCGACGAAAGTCTTGACCAGGCGACCACGTATGCCTGGAACGCTTTTCGCAACCTGCAACTACTCAGAACCTCGGGTAACAAGGTCACTCCTGTGCATCAGCTCATTATGGAGTTTCTCGATGTACCGACAGTGCTACCCGAGCATATGACGATGCTCGAAAAAGTCGTCGGCGATATTTTTGGTGCTTTGCTGGATCCCACACTCAGGGAAGCCAGGTCCGAGCGGTTTGTGGTCGGAAGCGTCCATGAAGGCAGGGAAACCACCTTTGCCTTCACGATTCCTTCGGACCGCAAGCGCAAAGTCTATCTGGCAGAGAAATTCTTTCTCCCGTATTTCGACCATTACCGCAATTACATGTCTGATGCATCCTTCCCCATCCGGCCTCATGCCCGTGCCTCCACCTTGATCCACGAACTGTCGCACATTGTGTGCGACACAGAAGACCTTGGTTATCTCGACGCCTCCAGACCTTTTGCCGACTTGATAGAAACGTCGAGCTCCCGGGCCAGAGACCTTAAAAAAGCACTGACTGACGTTCAGCGGACCGCCTTATCGAGCAAGTCGCCCTTGAATCAGCTGTTCAAGCTCGAGAATGCTGATTCCGGGCTATGGGAAGATTTTGGCAGTACTACTTATGACAATACTGATCGGATGCTGGAACATGTTTTGAAATTAACGGGTGAACAGACTCTGGACGATGCCCGCAAGCGCTTCATGAGGGACTCAACGACCAGACTGGCTGTGCAACTCAGCAATGCTGATAGCGTGTCCTGGCTAATCGGTCAGTTAGGGCGACAATTGCACACCAGCACTCCTTGAACCATAAAAATAAGCGCCACTTTGATGGGGAAATGCCATGACGGCTGTTCTCGCAGACTTCCCCTCAAGGTTAGAATGCAGGAAATCAGGATGAGTCAATGACCGACCACTCTCTCTCGCAAGCCCAATACGACGCCATCACCGATGCCGCTGCGCACTGGTGCATGCGTCTGCACGCCACCGACTGCACAGAAGAGGAACGCCTGGCGTTCGAGCAATGGCGTGATGCTCATCCGCTGCACGCCTTCGAGTACGAAGCCATGCTGGAGATCTGGGATGTTGCGGGGGATTTACCTCGTCCTGAATCCGCCACACCGGCTGTTCGGCTCAAACCGACAACGCCCTGGCGCACCTTCGGCATCGCCGCCACTGTCTGCGCCCTGGCGCTGCCACTGGCGGCGTATACCGGATGGAACCTGGGGTGGCTGCCCAATGCCTACCAGCATTTCGAGGCGACCGATAATGTTCGTCAGGTCACGCTGGGTGACGGCAGCCAGGTGGAGCTGAACCTGGGCAGTGAACTGACGTTCAGCAATTACAAGGATCAACGTCGTGTCACGCTGAAAAAAGGCGAAGCCTTCTTCAGCGTCAGCCACGACCTGCAGCACCCGTTCATTGTCAGGGCGGGCGACGGCAGGATTCGCGTCACCGGCACCCAATTCAATGTCTGGATGTATGAAGACCAAGTACGTGTGAACCTGATCGAGGGTTCCGTGCTGGTGACCAGCAACGATGCCCTGCCCGGCGACGGTCTACGCCTGGAACCTGCGATGCAGGCACGTTACAGGCACGGCGACTTCACGCCACAAATCAGCCAGACCTATGCCAACGACCAATCGCTGGCCTGGCGCAGCGGCAAACTGGTGCTTGATAACCTGGCGCTGACCGACGCCCTGCCCTTGATCAATCGTTATCTGAACAAACCGGTGATGCTCGCGGACCATAGCGCTGGTTCGATTCGCCTCGGCGGTATCTACAACATCAAAGAACTCAATAACCTGGTGGCTTCGCTGCCCAAGGTGCTGCCGGTCTACCTGACCCGCAACCAGGACGGCAATCCGGTCCTCAACTCAATGCCTCAACAAGCCCCAAAAAGCTGAAGGCCGCGACCCTTGCGGGGTGCGGCCTTCACCTTTTCATTTAAATGCTATCGCTGTTATTGCGCGGCGATCTTCCCTGCTTTTTCATCCTGCTCGCGGATCGTCTGAGCCTGGTACTGCGGATCAGCCGTGATCTGCTGCTCGCTGAACGGCAACACACTCAACTGTTTCTTCGAAAAGGCCTGTGTCTGGTCCCGGGAATACTTCGACGCCGGGTCACTGGACAACGAGAATGCCAGCAACCCCTGAGCCTGCGGCCCCTTGTCATCGAACGTCACCACCTGCAAATAGCTGGTGCCACTGACGACTTCACGTTTGCCGTCGGTTCTCGGCACGCTTTGAATGGCGTTATACACACCCAGCGTGCCTGGCCCGCCGTGGATCGGCGTTTGCTGCCCGCCACTGCTGGCCACCTGGATATCGCCCCAGCGGCTATCGGCCTTCAAGCCAAGGCTCTTGACCTTTTCTACCGAAGCCAGCATCGCCGCCCGAACCGCTTTGGCGACTTCCGGCCGTTCGATTGCCAGGCCACGCGGTGTGGTTTGCGGGTCCTTCGTATCGAACGCCACACGCCAGAAGTCAGGGGTTTGCTGCAACGCCAGCATGACGTTCTGAAAATGCACAAAGCCCAGCCCACTGTCCAGATTCACTCGGTGATCCCAAGCCTTGAGACTCGCACACAAGGGCGTCAGCGTCGGCGCATCGGTGCCGAGGTCCGCGGCACAGAATTGCAGCAGGTCCGGCATCACCAGGGCCGCCTGATACACCTGATCGTCCATCACCATGTGTTGCAGATCCGCCGCTGCTATAGGACCCGCCTTGTTCAAAAAGCTCAGGCGCTCCAGGGCGAAGCGCGAACGCAGCCCCAATGGCTGGCTGTCCTGACTGATCAATGGCGAGAAACCGGTGAGCGGTTGTGCCGGATTAGCCATCCAGGCCGAATCGTTGGAATGCTGCACAAAATCCTTGCGCAACAGTTGCGGCAACTTGTCTGCCGCATAAATGCCTTTTTGCGCAGCGTGCGGGTCGATGTCCCAGGCACAAGCACCGTTGGAGCCGTCGAGCAGGATCATCTGTAACCCCGCTCGCGGATCGCTGCACTTGGCCAACTTCTCGGCACTGACGTTCGGCACCACCGACAGGTTCATGTAAAGCGTCTGCCCCTGATCGTCCACTGCCAGGGTGTTGACCCACGGGATCCCCTGAATCTTGTGCACCGAAGCCTGTAAATCCTTGAGGCTGGCGGCACGATTCATCGCGTACCACTGCTGCAAGACCCGGTCGTTATCCAGGTTGGCATCGCGCAGGCTGTAGGCAAACTGATTGTTCCAGTCCAGTTTTCCGGGCCATTGCACAATCGGCCCGAACGCCGAGCTATAGACCACATGAGAAATCTGCCGGGTCTGGCCATCGGGTTGCTTCACGCTGACCGCCAGCGTCTGCTTTTTCATCGGCAAGGACTTGCCATCGAGCAGGTAGCGGGTCGGCTCCTTCGGATCGAGTTGCAGGCGATACAAGGTGAAGTGCTTGGACGAATCCACGGTGTGGGTCCATGCCAGATGCTGATTGAACCCGATGTTAATCATCGGCAGACCGGGCAACGCGGCGCCCATCACATCCAGTTTGCCGGGAATGGTCAGGTGCATCTGATAAAAACGCATCCCGCCCACCCAAGGGAAGTGCGGATTGGCCAGCAGCATTCCGCGACCGTTGAACGAACGCTCACTGCCAACCGCCACGGCGTTGCTGCCGCGATCCAGAGCGAAGCGTTGCATGCGCGAAGCCGCCAACTGGAACGACTCCGGGTCGCCTGCCACATGAGCGACGGCGTTAGGCGGAGTCGCGCCGGCCAGTGCTTCGGCAAACTGCCCCACGCCGCCTTCGACCAACAATCGACGAGTCAACTTGACCAGGTCCTGGGCGGTAATTGCGCGCACCCATTCGCCCTGGCATTGCTGCGGTAAACCTTGCGCTCGACGCTCTGTCAGCGAACGGTTGTAACCCGCCACATAACCTTCAATGAGCTCACGGACTTCCGGAGTTTGCGCCTGCCAGAAACCGGCGACAGCCTCAGGGGTGTTCAGCCAGTTGAAAAACAGATCGCTGGCCAGGTTGCCGCGCTCCTCGAGCGTCACCTGCTCCGGGCCAAAATACCGCGAACGCTCGCCATTGACGGTGACGATCTCATTGGCCAGCAAGCACAAGTTGTCTTGAGCGTAGGCATAGCCAATGCCATAGCCGAGCCCACGCTCGTTTTCGGCGCGGATATGCGGTACGCCGAAACTGGTACGACGGATGTCGGCCGTCGCCTGCTCTGGCTGGCTGCGCGCGTTTGCCGCAAGGCTCAGCCCCAGAAACACACCCGCCAGGCTCAACCTGGTTAACTGCCTGGAAATAATCACGCTCGCTCCTGATCGAAAAGACGTATGACACGCAATGCGCCTTCCAGAAAAACGAAGCAAACACCAAAAAAATTAGGTCTTTGAGGGCATCCCCAATGCCCTTCTCACAGAGCGCTGACGTCGCGGCGACAAATTTTCTACATGCAGGTCTTCATTATTTCCCGGCTCGTTCGTCTTATTGATCAAGAGCACCCATCACATTTTCATGATCAGGCTCTGGAAAGGAGTTTTTGCATGTACAACCCGCAACTGCCAACGGATGGTAGCCATGCATCAAAGGGCAGCGCCATGAGCTCCGGTGCTTGCAATCAACAGACCGAACGCCAGGGCAACGAACGGATCAGGTTTTTGCTCAAGTGCTTTGGCCTGCGGACCAGCCTGATTCGCCTGAAAGTCATCGACGCCTTGCTAAGCGCCGCCGAAGGCGACCGCAGCCTGGGTGTGCGCGGTGTGCACAGTCATTTGCTGGACCTGGACATTCCCCTGTCCTTTCTCAGTGTCCGCGAAGTGTTGAAACGCCTGTGCAGTGAAGGCGTGATCACGCTCAATCCAGACAAAAGCTACAGCCTGCATCCACAGGCTGTCGCCGTCCTTCATGGTGAGCAATCAGGCCAGCAGGCGTCGCTCAAGGCTTGACCTTGCGACGCATCACGCCATTGATCACCACCACAACCACCGCCACGCCAATGGCGATGTACTGGAACAGCTTCTCACTGATGAACCCTGCGTTCTGCAGCCAGGAAAGGCCGAACATGATCCCCAGTACCACCAGGGAAATCAGAATCGAGTATTTCAAACGTTGCGACTGGGTCATTACGGGTTCCTGAACCAAAAAAATGTATCCGGTTTGTATCCGACTGCATACCAAACCCCTACAGTTCTGTGCGAATGCGGGGCTGCAAACGGGGTCTCATGTTACAGCCGATGAAGAGTTTTGACTTCATTGCGGCGATAACCATGAGGATTTTTAAAATGCTCCGTCGAATCACACGGCTGATTCCACTGCTCGCCCTCCTGACCCTGAGTGGCTGCATCATTTTTCCTAATAACGGCTGGCATGGCAGCCACCATTACGACCGTGACGGACACGGCTACTATCAGCGTCGATAACGTTAATTTGCTTTCTTGACCAGAGAGCAATTTACTGTTCACTCACAAGACGAAGAACTTTCCTACACCTCGCGTAAAAATGCCTGCTCTATAGCAGGCATTTTTGGGTAGAACCGTTATTATTTCGCTGTAATTTTATTTACAAATTTACTCTTCTTTCTCTTGACCTCCCAACCAGACATATAACGAAAAACATTGAAACTCTTAGCCTCAAATAAGCACATGTAATCATTCATGAGCCATGGTTATTCTTGCTCCGCTGCTTTATCCAACTTCCAGCACCGACAGGAACACCATGCGCAAACCTTTGATAGATATAAGTCCGCCTCGATTATTTGGTTTTTGCCTTGCGATCACTCTTTTCGAGCTGCTGACTTATATGGCCAGCGATATGATCATGCCGGCCATGTTGACCGTAACCCATCAACTGGATGCCAGTCCGAGTCACGTCCCATATGCCTTCAACCTTTACTTGATTGGCGGCATTCTGCTGCAGTGGCTGATCGGTCCATTGTCCGATCACTTCGGTCGTCGCAGGCTGTTGCTCATCGGTTGTGCGGCGTTTGCTCTGGCCTGTGCCGCGGCGTTCTACGTGCAGAGCATTCTTGCCTTCAACGGCTTGCGCCTGATTCAGGGCATCGGATTGGGATTTGTCATTGCAGTCAGTTATCCAGCCCTGCAAGAGGTCTTCTGCGAAGCCGACGCGGTAAAAATCATGGCGTTGCTGGGGAACGTTGCGCTGCTCTCCCCGCTTCTCGGCCCCCTGCTCGGCAGCCTGGCGCTGGAATGGCTTTCCTGGCGGGAGCTGTTTTTAGTGTTGGGCGCCGGTGGCGCGACGGTCTGGTTCGGGCTTTACCTGTTCATGCCGGAAACCGTGGGTACTGTGCGCCAGGACGGTCAACAATTGGCCGCAGTGCCCTTTGAATGGAACGGCACTGTGCGCCGATACGCCGCGTTGCTCAGCAACACGCAATTCCTGAGCGCTACCGTCGCCCTCGGACTCATGAGCCTGCCGTTGATTGCCTGGATCGGCTTGGCGCCAATCTTGCTGATCCAGGGCCAAGGACTTTCTCCTCTGCAGTACGGCCTGTGGCAAATCCCGGTATTTGCGTCCGTCATTCTCGGCAATCTGATACTCAATCGATTGCTTGCCAACACTGAACTGCCCCAACTGATTCGATATGCGCTCTGGCCATTTTGCGGCGGGCTCATTGCATTGATCACCATAACGTTCACCGGTGCTTCAACGGTGCTGTTGGTCAGTTGCCTATCGCTTTACGCCATCGGTCTTGGCATGAGCAATGCCGCGCTGTACCGGCTCGCCCTGTTCTCCAGCGACGACAGTAAAGGCCTGGTCTCGGCCATGATCGGCATGATCTCCATCGCCGTGATGGGTGGTGGCGGCTCGATCATTGCCGCTCTGGGTGCCGGCGACAGCCTTGAAGCTTTCGCCCTGATGGCCGGTCTCACGGGACTCTTGTGCCTGGTGCCCTTACGACTGTTTCTGCGCCGCTCTCATATCACGCTTGCCGTCTGACACCACCCCACAGGTCTCTTGATGATCCATCTACCCCACACCGATGCGCTTTGCGCGTTAGCACAACCCTATTGCCTGGAATCCATGCCAGAAGGTCTGTTCGATCAGGCAATGGGTGAAATCAGCCTGTTTCATTGTCATCACACGCCCGGATATGAACGCTGGCTGAACGCCAATGGGCTTGCTGCCAACACCCTGGAGACACTGGATGACTGGTCCAGGCTGCCGCCGATTTTCGCCAATTACTTCAAACGTCATTTGTTGTTCGGCCCCACAGGCGAAGACGCGTTGGAGCTGACATCATCCGGCACCAGCGGCCAGAAGAGTCGCATGCGCTACGACCATCGCAGCATGACCGCGGCACAAGGCATGGTGAACCACATCTTCCGGCATTACGGCTGGGATACTCCGCACACCCCCTGCAATTACCTGCTTCTGAGCTATGAACCCGAGGCTGCCACCACATTGGGCACGGCCTACACCGATCAGTTTCTTTGCAGCTATGCCCCCGTCAATCGAGTCGTTTACGGCTTGCGCCTGACCGGAAAAGGCCACGAATTCGACCTTTTCGGTGTGATTCGTGCCTTGCAGGAGTTTGCCGAGGAAGGATTGCCCGTTCGCATTATCGGTTTTCCGGCATTCCTTTCGCATGCGCTTCAATGCATGGAGGACACCAGCGTCGCCGATTTGCAGTTGCCTGCCCAGTCACTGGTGTTTCTGGGCGGTGGCTGGAAAACCCAGGCCGCGCAGGAGATTCCCCTGCATAAGTTGTATGCCCGCATCAACCGGCAATTGGGTATCGACCTGTCCCGCTGTCGGGACGGCTACGGCGCCGTAGAGCATGCCGTGCCCTATATCCAGTGTGCCCACCATCATTTTCATGTACCGATTTACTCGAGGGTTTTCGTGCGCAACCCATCCGATTTCACTGTCCAGCCCTACGGCCAGCGCGGCTTGCTGGGATTCGTCTCCCCGTACATCTCGTCCAGCCCTGCTCATGCTGTGGTCATGGGCGATCTGGCGACATTGCACCCCGGCACAAGTTGCGGATGCGGCTTGGCGACCGATTGGTTCGAACTGCATGGACGTGCCGGCACCACCGCCAGTCGCAGCTGTGCCATGGCCGCTTCAGAACTGATCGGGGGGGCTTGATATGTACCTGATCAATGGCCAGTTGCGTGATGACGTCACCCCGCAAAGCGCCCTGCAACTCCTTCAAGAATCATTGCCTCGATTGCTTTGCGCACCGATCGATAGCGAGACCGTCATCGAGTCTGCCGCTCGCTTTGCGGCGCAGTTGCAAACTCGTAGCCTGGATCTGTCCCTCGACGACGATCAATATCAAGGGCTGATCGATTTCTGCCAACACAGCAACCTGAGCACCAAGCTTGAGCGGGAACTGGGCCAGCTACCGCGTTCGCTGCGACGCATCGACTACCGACAACCGTGCTTCGAAAGCTGGCACCCGTTGGGGCTGGTGGTGCATATCACCCCGGGCAATGCGCCGATGCTGGCGTTCTGCGCGATCCTCGAAAGCCTGCTGGCCGGCAACATCAACTGGCTTCGCCCCAGCTCCAGCGATCAGGGTTTGACCGCACAGTTGCTCGCCGCCCTTGTGCAGTGCGACACCAGCGGCAGACTGGCCGAATTCGTAGCGGTTCTGCCGGTGAACACCTCGTACATCGCTCAACTCTGCGCCAAGGCCGATGGAGTGTCCGCCTGGGGCGGGGAAGCGGCGCTTAAATCTATCCGTCAGCAGATCCCGTCCGGCTGTCGCTGGATCGATTGGGGACACAAAATCAGCTTTGCCTATCTGTCACCTGACGCGGCGACCCCTTCGGCGCTCGATGCGTTGGTGGATGAAGTCTGTCGACTGGATCAGCAGGCGTGCTCCAGCCCTCAGTGGGTGCTGGTGGACAGCAACGATCCAGCCGTCTTGCAGAACCTTGGAGATCGACTGGCCGAAGCCTTCATCCGTCGCGCCCCACACTGGCCGGCGTTAAGCCCGACAGATCAGGAAGCATCGGAAATCACTACCCGAACCGCCATGGCGCGGCTCGGCCAGTGCTTTGCCAATCAGACCGGCCAGGTGTGGACCGGCCTCGGATGGCGTGTCATCTGGGAGCACCATCAAACGCTCGCGCCGTCACCACTGTTTCGTACGATTATGCTCAAACCGGTTCCGCAACATCTGCTCGCCGAGACACTGCAGCCCTGGCGCAACGTCCTGCAAAGTTGCGCGTTGATGTGCCCCCCGGCAAAAACGCCTGAGACTGTTCGAACATTGGTCAACGCCGGCGTCAGCCGCATTGCGCCTTGTGAGTCGATCCATGACGGCTACGCCGGTGAGCCCCACGATGGCGTCTACGCGCTGTCGCGTCTGAGTCGCCGCCTCTCGGTGAGTTTGCCCCCGCATGTGTCGACGGGCCGTGCGACGCTCGACCCGGTTCCGCCTGCCCCTGACACATCTAATGACCCGATCATGGACAAATGCACTTTTATGGCCCAGCCGATCGGGTCCGCAGCACAGCTGTACTTCCGTTCCGGCGGAAGCAGCGGGACGCCGGCGTTGGCTGGATTCAGCTATCAAGACTTTCAACGACAAATGCGCGCCGCAGCCGATGGCATGTTCTGCGTCGGCCTCGATCCGTCACTGGACCGGGTGATGAACCTGTTCTACGGCGGCAACCTTTATGGTGGTTTTTTCAGCTTTTCCAACATTCTTCAACAGATGGGTGTTGTGCATTTGCCCATGGGGGCTCCCCAGGACGATGACTTCAGCGAAATCGCCCGACTGATCGTGGAGCAGCGCGTCACCGTGCTGATCGGCATGCCCAGTACGCTGCATCGGCTGTTTCTCAAAGAGCAGGCCCGACTTCGCGCTTATGCCGGTATCGGCAAAGTATTCCTTGGCGGCGAACATCCGGGAGAAGCCAGTCGGCGCCTGATGGAAAGTTGTGGGGTGTCGACGATTCGCTCCGCCATGTATGGCTCCGTCGATGCCGGCCCCCTGGGGCATGCCTGCCGGGCAACGGCGGACGGTGTATTCCATTTGATGAGCGAAACCCAGCATCTGGAAATCGTTCAGCTCGAACAGGATGTGCCGGTACAGGCCAATGAGATCGGCCGGCTGCTGTTTACGTCCCGCGCCCGGCAAGGTCAGCACGTGCGCCGATATGACATCGGCGACACCGGCCGCTGGATACCCGGAGCCTGCGCTTGCGGACTGGAGACGCCACGATTCGAACTGCTGCAGCGGCACGGCAAGCTGGTGCGCATTGGCACGGAATTCATTGCGCCTGCGGCGCTGGAACTCAGTGTGGGATCCCCCATTCAAGTGGTCCTGGACCACAACGCCGACGGGATCGAACGAATGCACGTTCGCGCGGATGCAGACGCCGCGTGGGTACACGAAAAACTGCTGACCCACGAAGCCTTGGCGAATGCGGTGCGTGCTGAACTTTTAATTGTGGAGGTGACGACATGCGCTGAACAAGCATTCACCCGAAACAAACACAGTGGCAAAACACCGTTAATTATCGATCAACGAAAATAAAAAAGTCGACGCAAGACGCTCACCATAAAAGAGAATGCCGTGAAGCCAACTTATTCGCTTGATCAACTTTTACCTTATATAAGACAACACTCCAACTTCTACCGTAAACATCTGGAGCACTTGCCCGCGAACAGGCTTACTTTAAAAAATCTGCCATTAACCAATGTGGCCGACTATTGGTCCGGTAGCAACGACTTGAGTCATTGGTCAGTCCTGACCGGAGATGTCGATGACGCACTGGTATTTAAAACCGGCGGTTCGACCAGCCAGGGCAAACTTGCAGTTTACTCCTCCGAGGAATGGCACACTTTGGTCAGCACGTTCGGCGCCAGCCTCTCAGCTCAACTGAACAACGGCGACCGGGTTGCCAACCTGTTTTTTTCAGGGGATCTCTACGCCAGCTTTCTGTTTATCCACGACTCCCTGGCTCATGTCGGGCGACCTATCTGTGAGTTTCCGTTTACCGGCAGCGTCGAGCTCGACGTACTGGCGGATGCCATCGCACGACATCGGATCAATGTTCTGGCCGGAGTGCCGGCACAGTTATTGCGATTCGCAGCTTACCTGGCGCAGCACCGGCTTGTGTTGTGCGGGGTCGAGACGCTGCTGTACGGCGGCGAAAGCCTGTTTACCGCGCAGTTGGCAATGCTCGCAGAAGTGTTCCCCAACGCACGCATCGCCTCTATTGGCTATGCCAGCGTAGACGCCGGACTCATTGGCGCCAGCGATCGCGACTGTGCATTGGGCGAGCATCGGGTATTCGAACCACAAACCCTGCTGGAAATCATCGATGAAGACACTGGTGAAGTGATTGAAGAATGCGATCGCATCGGGTTGTTGGTACTGACCAACCTTACACGCCAGCTCATGCCGCTGCTGCGTTACCCGGTAGGAGACCGTGCTTGTTGGCGTGAACCGACCGCAACCCCGATGCGTAAATTCGCCCTCAAGGGGCGCAGTGCCCATAGTCAACGTATACGAGTAGGTGTGTTGTCGCTGTTTACCGAAGAAATACACGAGATTGTTCAGCGTGCAGCACGCACTGAGCAATGGCAATTGCTGATCGAGCAGACCGGCCACAAAGATCTGTTGAGCGTGATGTGGGTGCCTGAACCTCACTTGCAAACCGTCGAACCGGATCGCCACGCACTGCGTGAGGCGCTGCTTGCCCACTACCCCGCCATCGTCGAGCTAAGCCGCGAGGGCCTGCTGGAGTTGCGGGTGCAGACCTGTGCAACCACCGATCTGAAGCTTCACCCTCGCTCGGGCAAACAACTCAGGGTGCTGGATTTGCGAGTGTATGACACTCCCTCGCTGGAGACTGTGTGATGACCCGGTTGATATTTCGCGCCTACCGCCCCTCCGACGCAGGTGCCGTGAGTCAACTGTTTCGAGAGGTCTACGGCGATCATTACGTTCAGCCGGATGTCTACCTGCCGAACATGATCAGTCAGCACCACGCCGCGGGGCGCTGGCAATCGATGCTGGCCGTGGACGACGCACGCGTTCTGGGGCATGCCGCATTGTGTTGCGACACGCTTTCGAATACCGCGGAACTGGCCCTAAGCGTGGTGCATCCCGCCGCACAGGGACAAAGTATCGCAACCCGCCTGGGCCGAGAGTTATTGAGGCAGTCAGGTTCTCTGGGGCTCACGAGCGTTTCGATCAAGCAAGTGACCCACCATCCCTACACTCAACGCATGGCAGAAAAGATCGGTTTTCACAGCACTGGATTGCTTCCCGACTATGTCCCTTCGCCATTCGCTGAACCACTCCCGGAAACCATCGTGATGGGGTGTCGCATGGTCGAAGGATGTGAGCACCCGCTCCCCGACATTCCCTGGCCCGAACGCTACCGGGCGCTCATGAAGCACCTGTGCTCGGTGTTCGGAACCCGGCAGGCTATAGCGTCGCGGTCAGAGATGCCTTTGCAAATAAAGCAACACCAGCATCGGTTCGATATTGTCATTCCGCGCTTGAACAGACACTTGCTCCAACAACTCTCGCAGCTGCCCAGGCAGTGGGCGATCTGCGCCAGACTCGAACTGTCCCGGCACTTCACAAGAGACTTGCGAAGCTTTTCGGCGCTGGGCTTCGCCTTCACCGGCCTGATGCCCACGCCGGGTGGCAATGGCTGGTTCGCCCTGTTTCATCGGGGTGTCCAGTCTCGCCCCCTCAACCTGAACTGCCCACACATGCAACAGTTGCATGACGATCTACAACACAACGCCAACGCCACGATAGGCCACCGCTGCGCCGACGCCCCCATCGGTGCCCGCTCAGCCGCGTGAGTCTTCTCTGTAAAAACCATTACCCGACTGAGCGCAAAGTTCCACCAGCCAGTCGACAAACACCCTAACCCGCCGGGACAACTGGCGGTGAGGAGGATAGAGCGCCGTCAGCGGCATACCCGGTGGCGGCACATCCCTCAGGACCTCGATCAACCGCCCCTCCTTCAATTGACGGGCAACGTGATAATACGGAGCCTGGACCAAGCCATACCCCGCCTCACACGCCGCCAGATAGCCATCGGAGCTGTTGACCGCGACGTGCTTGGGCAGGTCGATCAACCGCAACTGCCCATCGACGACAAACTCCAGTCCGTAGCGTTTGCCTGTGCTATTGGAAAAGTACTCCACCATCTGATGCCCCTTCAGATCCTCCAGACACCGCGGAGTCCCGCAACGCTGCAAGTATTCGGGACTCGCACACGTGACCTGATCCAGTGTGGCCAGCGGTCGCGCCACCAGTGATTCGTCCAGGGCCGAGCCGCCCCGCAACACGCAATCGACACCTTCGCGGATCAGATCCACAGTCCGGTCATTCAAACCGATTTCCAGCTCGATCAAGGGATAGCGTGCAGTGAATTGCGGCAATGCCGGGATCACCATCAAACGCCCCACTCCCGCCGGCATATCCACTCGCAACAGGCCTTTGGGGTTGTGGCGAGCAGCGGAAAACACGGCTTCGGTTTCCTCCAGATCCGCCAGCAACTGCACGCAACGCGGGTAATAGGCTGCGCCATCGAGCGTCAGGCTGATTTGCCGGGTGGTGCGTTGCAGCAGTTGCACGCCCAGATGGGCCTCAAGTTGCTTGATCAGAATGGTCACGGAGGCACGCGGCAATTGCAGGCTGTCCGCCGCCTTGGCGAAGCCGCCCAGTTCGACGATACGCGTGAATACACGCATGGCGTTTAAACGATCCATGGTCAGGACTCGATGATTATTTAGAAATTACGAACAGTGATAGCACTTTTAGCCGGTTTATCTTCGTTCTGTCGAGATCGACACTAAGCGCCTACATCCACAGGGAGTTCATTTCATGCAAACACGTCAACTGGGCAAGAACGGACCAAAGGTGTCAGCCATCGGTCTGGGCTGCATGGGCATGACCGATTTCTACACCACTGGCGTAGACACCCGCGAAGCCACGGCAACGCTGCATCGCGCGCTGGAGTTGGGGATCAACCTGCTCGACACGGCAGACATGTACGGCCCACACACCAACGAAGAGCTGATCGGCAAGGCGATTGTCGGCAAGCGCGACCAGGTGTTTCTGGCCAGCAAGTTCGGCATTGTCCGAGACCCGTCCAACCCTGGTGCACGGGGTGTCAACGGTCGCCCGGAATACATTCGCGCAGCGATCGACGGCACCCTGAAGCGCCTGGGCGTGGAAACCCTGGATTTGTATTACCAGCACCGCATCGATCCGCAGGTGGCCATCGAGGAAACCGTTGGCGCCATGGCCGAACTGGTGAAGGCCGGCAAGGTGCGTTACCTGGGATTGAGTGAGGCCTCGGTCGACACACTGGAGCGAGCGAACAAGGTTCATCCGATCAGCGCCCTGCAAAGTGAGTATTCGCTGTGGAGCCGCGATCAGGAAGATAACGGTTGCCTGGCCGCATGCCAGCGTCTGGGCGTGGCCTTCGTACCTTACAGCCCGTTGGGCCGGGGCTTTTTGACCGGGGCACTGAACAGCCCGGATGACTTCGCCGCCGACGACTACCGTCGCTTCAGCCCGCGTTTCCAAGGGGAAAACTTCGCCAAAAATCTGTTGCTGGTGCAGCAGGTACAAACGCTGGCCGCCGACAAAGGCGTGACAGCCGGCCAACTGGCCTTAGCCTGGGTTTTGGCTCAAGGGGATTACCTGATCCCGATTCCGGGCACCAAACAGCGTAAATACCTGGAGGAAAATGTGGCCGCGCTGGAGGTGAAACTGAGCCGCGAAGAGTTGCAGGCCCTGGAAGCGATATTCCCGGCCAATGCCACCGCTGGCTTGCGCTATCCGGAAGAGGTCATGAAGTTGCTCGACCGGTAGCCGTTGCCTGGCCCGCTCGACAGCTCGAGCGGGCCAATGCAGCCAAACGTCAGGCCCTGGACTTGACGCCCTTGTCATTGGGCGCCACCGTTGTTCCGTTGCCCTTGCCGTAAGTTTGCAGGTTCTGCAGTACGTAGATCGCCGTCTTGTATTCCGGGATCAAGCCAGCGGCGTACTTGTCACCCTTGATGCTGTTGCTCTGGATGGCGTCCAGTTGTGTGGCGAAATACTCCAGTGCATTGAACTTCGCATCCGGATCTTTCTGTACGCCAAACCGATCGAACTTGTCACCGGCATTCAATAAGGTCATCGAAGTAATATCGGAAATCAGTCCTTTGCTTCTCAAGAAGGCACTGAGATTGCCCAGTTGCTTGGCGGAGACATTTTCCGGATCGAAGCCCTTGATGTTCCGGTGCAGTTTCTGTTCATCCATTTTCGCCGTGTTCAGCGCATTAGGATTGTTTCCCACCATTGCCAGCATCTGCTTGACCCTGGCGCTATGGGTGACAGGCTTGCTGCTGCCCGCATCCCTGACCAGTAATCCTGCCTTGCTCGTCCAGCTACCTGTGTAACCGATTGTCATGACCGGGCTCCCGACTGCGTGACCGGATGACCATCATCCAAAACACACAGACGTCCTTGTGAGGCGACCATAAAAAGTTCCTTGTTTGACCGAGTTAGGTGCGGGCGAGTATCGACGCGCAAACTAGTGTCACCAACTAATATTTCCTCTTTTTAACAATTTTTATACATTTACGATACTTATCAAAAAACGCCTTTTTTCATTGACCCAGATGACCTTGCAAGTAGAGCAGCGGACAACTAAAAACAACTTTATGTACGCGTTAGTTAGTTCGTTTTTATCAGCCTCGACACTTACCGCCTTACAGCGCCCGTCACCCAGCGCGTCAACGAACATGCGGATCGGTTCAAGGTGCGTTGACTGTTGCCTACTGAGCACCGGTTTTCGACGCTCAGGAGGCAAACCTGACAATTTTGTCATTGCGCGCTCATTCAGCTGACAGCATTGATCTGTGATGATCTGGCCAGCCGACCTTGTATAACTTAGAAACACTCGCGCAATGCCCAGTCGGATAAAAGAGTCAAAATGCATCTTTTTTGGCCGCAACCCGAGACGAGACTCCCATGCGAATCCACCTGCGTCTGGCCGCCCTGAGCGCCCTCTTCATCTCCTCCCTGGCCCAGGCCGCCGACCTGATCCCGATCGAAGTGCACCGCGACGCCAATTGCGGCTGCTGCAAAAAATGGGTCAGCCATCTGGAAGCCAACGGCTTCAAGGTCGAAGACCACGTCGAAGCCGACATGAGCCAGTTCAAGCAACAACACGGCGTGCCGCCTCGCCTGGCGTCGTGCCACACCGCCTTGATCAACGGCAAGTTCGTCGAAGGCCATGTGCCGGCCGATCAAGTGCTGGCCTTGAGCAAGCGCGACGATCTGTTGGGGGTTGCCGCACCCGGCATGCCGATGGGCTCGCCCGGGATGGAAATGGACGGCATGAGCGATGCCTACCAGGTGATCGGCCTGAAAAAGGACGGCACTGACGTAGTGGTGGCGGACTACCCCGCCCATTGATGTTCGGTGCCTACATCGGGTTGTTTCTCGCGGCGTTCGGCGCCGCGAGCCTGCTGCCCTTGCAGTCCGAAGCGGTGTTGGTGGGGCTGTTGCTCAGCGACCGGTATTGGCTCTGGTCGCTGTTGGCAGTGGCAACGCTGGGCAACGTGCTGGGATCGCTGCTGAACTGGTGGCTGGGGCGCGGCATCGAGCGGTTTCGCGAGCGGCGCTGGTTTCCGGTCAGCCCTCGTCATCTTCAACAAGCCCAAAAACACTATCAGCGCTACGGTCATTGGTCCTTGCTGCTGAGCTGGGTGCCGATCATCGGCGACCCGCTGACACTGGTGGCCGGCGTCATGCGCGAACCGCTGGGGCGTTTCCTGATGATCGTGACCCTCGCCAAGGGTGCCCGCTATGGCGTGTTGGCAATGGCCACACTAGGCTGGATGGGTTTCCCGACTGGCTGAACAAAACCAATCCCGTTCGTTGATGAGGTAAGGCTGATGGCGGTGCAGATTGCAGTGATCGATGACTGGCAGGACGTGGCGCGTGACGTGGTGGACTGGTCGGTGCTGGACAGCATCGGCCAGGTGAGTTTTATCCATGACTACCCGGCCGACAACGAAACCCTGGCCGAGCGCCTGGGCGCATTCGAGGTGATCTGCGTGATGCGCGAGCGCACCCGGTTCGACGAAGACCTGCTGCGCCGCTTGCCCACCCTCAAACTGTTGGTCACCGGCGGCATGCGCAACGCCGCCCTGGACCTGAAGGCCGCCGCCGCGCTGGGCATCCAGGTCTGCGGCACCGACAGCTACAAACATGCCGCGCCAGAACTGACCTGGGCACTGATCATGGCCGCGACCCGCAACCTGGTGGCCGAAGCCAACGCCTTGCGCGCGGGCCTTTGGCAGCAAGGCCTGGGCGGCGACTTGCAGGGCAAGACGCTGGCGATCCTCGGCCTGGGCAGCATCGGTCAACGGGTCGCCCAATTCGGCCAGGTGTTCGGCATGCGCGTCATTGCGTGGAGCGAAAACCTCACCAGTGAACGAGCGGCCGAAGTCGGCGTGACCTATGTCAGCAAGCAGGAACTGTTCGAACAGGCTGATGTGCTGTCGGTCCATCTGGTGCTCAGCGAGCGCAGTCGCGGGTTGGTGGACGCTCAGGCGCTGGACTGGATGAAGCCCACGGCATGGCTGGTCAATACCGCGCGCGGGCCGATTGTCGATGAAGCGGCGCTGATCAAGGCCCTGCAGAAACAACGCCTGGCGGGTGCTGCGCTGGATGTGTTCGAGCACGAGCCGTTGCCCCGCCATCATCCGTTCAGAACCCTGGACAATGTGCTCGCCACACCCCATGTCGGGTACGTCAGCCGACAGAACTATCAGCTGTTCTTTTCGCAGATGATCGAGGACATTCAGGCTTGGGCGGCCGAGGCGCCGATTCGGTTGTTGGGCTGAGACGGCGTTATCGTTCTTCGCGGGCAAGCCGCGCGCCCACATGTGAAATGCATTCCCCTGTGAGAGCGAGGCCTGCCCGCGAAGAGGCCCTCAAATCCCCCCCTAAATTCTGCGCACCGCAATGGTGCAATCCCTATTCCATCGTGCCCAACTATCGTGACCTCCCGGTCCCGATTTGACCCACCCCAAAAAACAAACCTGCCCTTCGTCGGTGCGTTTCCCCATAAAGCCCGTGTGTTTTGTACCCTCCTCCAACCGATTGTCGAACAATTTGTCCGGTTGACCACCCCGCTCTAGGTTCTGGCCTAGACTGTTTTCGGGGAATAAAACCGACTGGTCATTCGGTGAAATAAATAGAAACTTTTGGTGCTGGCTTCAGGTCAGCTGAAAGGTAGGGCACAGCGACTGGTGCATTCCTTGCAACAGCCACTTCACCCATTGAGCTTCAGCGCATGGGCAGCACTTGCTCACCGATGCGTAGCGCGTTTGCGCCCGGCCACAGGAATTGGCCAACACCGTTTGTGCCAGGCCTGGAATCAGATCAACAACACGGGGAGATGCATATGATCAGTACGGCGTTAGATGTTCAGGGAGAACGTGCTCTTCAGCAGGTCGGCGAAGCCAACACCGTGGGAGCCCTTACCGCCAAATCGGTCAGCGTCCCGGTCACCAAGGCGTTGGCACCGGTAGTCCGTCAGAATCCCAACAAGAAGAAAGTGTTGTTCGTTACCTCGGAGATTGCCGACCTGGTGAAGACCGGAGGCCTGGGCGACGTTTCCGCCGCGCTGCCGCGAGCGATGGCCCACCTGCACGATGTCCGGGTGTTGATCCCCGGTTACCCGCAAGTGCTGAACAGCGAAAATCCGATTCATATCATCGGTGAACTGGGCGGGCACGCCGCGCTGCCGCCCTGCAAGATCGGGCGCATGGACATGCCCGACGGCCTGGTCATTTACGTGTTGATCTGCCCTGAACTGTACGAGCGCGAAGGTTCACCCTACGGCGCCAACAATGGCCGTGACTGGCCAGACAACCATATTCGTTTCGCCCGCCTGGGCCTTGCGGCCGCCGATATCGCCGCCAACCTCGCACAAATTCACTGGTGCCCGGATCTGGTGCACGCCCACGATTGGCCCGCCGGCCTGGCCCCTGCCTATATGCACTGGCGTGGCCAACGCACCCCGACCCTATTCACCATCCACAACCTGGCGTACCAGGGCGTCACCAGCCTCGGTTCGTGCCCGGAACTCGGTATTCCCGTGCATGCCTTGCAGCAGGAAGGCATGGAGTTTTACGGCAAGATGTCGTTCCTCAAGGCCGGCATGGCCTACTCGAGTCACATCACCACCGTCAGCGCCACCTATGCCCAGGAAATCACCACGCCGGCCTTCGGCTGCGGTCTCGACGGTTTTCTCGCCGCCAAGACCCAGCAAGGTCTGCTCAGCGGGATTCCCAATGGCATCGATGAAAGCTGGGACGCCGCCACCGATCCGCACCTGTTCTGCCCGTTCGGCATCGGCGACTGGGACGGTAAAGCAGTCAACGCGGCGCACGTTCGCCGGTTGTTCGGCCTGGATGATTCCGAAGGCCCGCTGTTCGCCGTGGTCTCGCGACTTGTCTACCAGAAAGGCCTGGACCTGACCGAAGCGGTGGCCGAATACATTGTCGCCAACGGCGGGCAGATCGCGATTATCGGCCGTGGCGAACCGGAAGAAGAACAAGCCATGCGTGAGCTGGCGTTGCGCTTCCCCGGGCAAATCGGCGTGCACATCGGCTTCAATGAAACCGACGCCCGCCGGATGTTTGCCGGCAGTGATTTCCTGCTGATGCCTTCGCGTTACGAACCTTGCGGCCTGAGCCAGATGTATGCCCAGCGCTTCGGTTCATTGCCGGTGGCGCGCAATACCGGCGGCCTGGCCGACACCATTGAAAACGGCGTGACCGGTTTTCTTTTCGACGAATCCACCGTGGAGAGCTATCGCGAAGCCCTGAGCCGCGCGTTCAAGGTGTTCGCCTTCCCCGGCCTGCTCAACGCCATGCGTTGCCGGGCCATGGCGGCGCCTTTCAACTGGTGCAAGGCGGTCGAACCCTACGCCGAACTCTACGAACAACTGGTGGCTAAAGCGCTGGGTAAATCGGGCAAACAGTAAGAGGTTTTCAACGATGCCGTTACGGACTCTTGAAACCTGGCCCCACGGCGCAATCATGCTGGACGCTGAACACACGCGTTTTGCCTTGTGGGCGCCAGATGCGTTTTACGTCAGTCTTGAACTTGAAAACGGACAATCCCTGCCACTGCTGCCTCAGGCCGACGGCTGGTTTGTGATCAAGACCCGCTGCCCCGCGGGTACCCTCTACCGCTACAACATCGATGGTGAGCTGGACGTACCGGACCCAGCTTCCCGCGCCCAGGCGGGCGATATCGGCGACCCTAGCGTGGTGGTCGATCCCCTCGCCTATCGCTGGCAACACAGTGCCTGGCAAGGTCGGCCATGGAACGAGGCGGTGATCTACGAACTGCATGTTGGTGCGCTCGGCGGTTTCAGCGAGGTCGAGCAGCATCTGGCGCGCTTGGTCGAGTTGGGGATTACCGCCATCGAACTGATGCCGTTGGCGCAGTTTCCCGGCGAGCGCAATTGGGGCTATGACGGGGTTCTGCCTTACGCACCGCAGGCCTCCTACGGTTCGCCCGAACAACTCAAACACCTGATCGACACGGCCCACGGCTATGGCCTGGCGGTGATTCTCGACGTGGTCTACAACCACTTCGGCCCGGACGGCAATTACCTGCATCGCTATGCCAAAGGCTTTTTCCGCGAAGACCAACACACCCCGTGGGGCGCAGCCATCGACTTCCGCCGGCGCGAGGTGCGTGACTTCTTTATCGACAACGCGTTGATGTGGTTGCTGGAGTACCGTTTCGACGGCCTGCGCCTGGATGCCGTGCACGCCATCGAAGACCCGGACTTCCTTCAAGAGCTGGCGCAACGGGTTCGCCGGCAAATCGACCCAGCGCGGCATGTGTGGCTGATGGCGGAAAACGAGCACAACCAGGCCAGCCTATTGGAGCAAGGTTTCGATGCGCAGTGGAACGACGATGGCCATAACGCCCTGCACGTGTTGCTCACCGGTGAAACCGACGCCTATTACGCCGACTATGCCCAAAACCCCACCGAACAACTCGCCCGTTGCCTGAGCCAGGGCTTCGTGTTTCAAGGCCATATCACCCGCCACGGTACGCCGCGCGGTGAGCCGAGCGGTCACTTGCCGCCGACGGCCTTCGTGCTGTTCCTGCAGAACCACGACCAGATCGGCAACCGCGCCTTTGGCGAGCGCCTGCATCAACTGGCCCGGCCTGAGGCCCTCAACGCCGCCACCGTGTTACTGCTGTTGTCGCCGATGATTCCGCTGATGTTCATGGGCGATGAGTTCGCCGCCGAACAACCGTTCCTGTTCTTCACCAGCCACCATGGTGAGCTGGCGGAGTTGGTGCGCGAAGGTCGACGCAATGAATTCGCAGCCTTCAGCGCCTTTGCCGACCCGCACAAACGCGAGCAGATTCCCGACCCGAACGCGATGCAGACTTTCGAAGCGTCGCGGCCGAAGCTGACCGCCACCCGGCAACCGGCCATTCATGAGCTGTATCGTCGACTGCTGCAAATCCGCCATCAACACATCATCCCGCAGTTGCCCGGCGCCCACGCGCAGGGCGCGCAGGTACTGGCCGAAGGCGCGGTGACGGCCCGCTGGCGGTTGGGCGATGGCAGTCAGCTGCGCATTGACCTGAACCTCAGCGGCGCGCCCGTGGTCCACACCCCACAGGCCGACGCGACACTGCTGTTCGAATACCCGCCGCACTCGGCCGGTCTGTTGGATCAGGGCACCCTTGCCCCGTATTGCGCGCTCGTCAGCCTCACAGCCGCAGCCCCTTTGCTACCCCCGGATGGAGAGCGACCATGAGCGATGCGCAACTGGAAATACTGGCCAGCCAAGCCGGCCTGGCCGTCGACTGGATCGACGCCAACGGCCGGCCACAAAAAGTCACGCCGGCGGTGCTGCGCTCAGTGCTTATCGGGCTTGGCCATCCCGCCAGCACCGCCCAGGAAATCGACGCCAGCCTGCTGCAACTGCAGGAGGTGCAACAAACCCGGCACCTGCCGCCGCTGCTGACCTGCGACGTTGGCGTCGGTCTTGATCTGGCCCACTACTTCGCACCGCAAACCCCGTGTGAGATCCATCTTGAAGACGGCTCGCGGCTCAACCTCAAGCTCGATGACAACGCTGTTTTGCCCGGTTTGGTGCCGGTGGGTTATCAGCACGTCAGCATCGACGATCAGTCGTTCACCCTGGCGGTGGCGCCCGAGCGCTGCTACAGCGTCGGCGACGCCGTTGACAGTCAAACCCCGCGCGCCTGGGGCCTGAGCGTGCAGTTATATTCGCTGCGCCGCCCCGGCGATGGCGGTTTCGGCGACACCCAGGCCCTCGAAGATCTGGCCCGGGTGGCCGGCGAACGGGGCGCCGAAGCGTTGGCGATCAGCCCGCTGCATGCGATGTTCAGCGGCGACACCCAGCGTTACAGCCCTTACTCGCCGTCCAGCCGTTTGTTCCTCAATAGCCTGTACGCGGCGCCCGGTGCGATTCTCGGTGAGCGTGCCCTGCGCACCGCGATCGACGCCACCGACCTTGCCGCCGAACTCAAGCACCTCGAGGCATTGCCGCTGATCGACTGGCCCACCGCCGCCGAGGCCAAACATCGCTTGCTGGAAGCCTTGTACGAAGGATTCACCCACGGCGCACACCCCTTGCATGCCGACTTCAGCAGCTTCCGTCACGCCGGTGGCGAAGCGCTGGAGAATCATTGCCGTTTCGAAGCGATCCAGGAAACCCGTGCAAGGCGCGGTGAAAGCCTCGACTGGCGCGAGTGGCCCGAACAATGGCGTAACCCGCGCAGCGCCGCTCTGGCGCAATTTGCCGAAGAAAACTCGGCCCGCATCGGCTATTACGCGTTCTGCCAATGGCTGATTGCGCGCAGCCTGGAGCGCGCACAAACCGCCGCCCGTGGTGCCGGCATGGGCATCGGCCTGATCGCCGACCTGGCGGTGGGCGCTGACGGCGGCGGCAGCCAGGCCTGGAGTCGCCAGGACGAATTACTCGCCTCGCTGACCGTGGGTGCGCCACCCGACATCCTCAACCGCACCGGCCAGGGCTGGGGGATTTCCGCGTTTTCCCCCGAAGGTCTGGTGCGTAACGGCTTTCGCGCGTTCATCGAAATGCTGCGGGCCAATTTCGCCCATGCCGGCGGCCTGCGCATCGATCACGTCATGGGCCTGCAACGGCTGTGGGTGATCCCTAAAGACGCACCGCCCAGCGACGGAGCGTACCTTTATTATCCGGTGGATGATCTGCTGCGCCTTCTGACCCTCGAATCCCATCGGCATCAGGCCATCGTCCTCGGTGAAGACCTCGGCACCGTGCCTGATGGCCTGCGCGAAAAACTCATCGCGCGCTCGATCCTCGGCATGCGCGTGCTGTTGTTCGAACAGGACAACACGCACTTCAAACCGATTCTCGACTGGCCGGACAACGCCCTGGCCACCACCAGCACCCACGACCTGCCGACGCTCAATGGCTGGTGGCATGGCCGCGATATCGATTGGAGCGCACGCCTGGGCCTGGTCGACGCCACGGGTGAAATCGAATGGCGTCAACATCGCGAACGCGAGCGTGAAGGCTTGCGCCGGGTGCTGAGCCAGGACCCGCAGAACTTTCGCGAAGAGCACCATGAAACCGATCAGGTGCTCGACGCCGCCATCCGGTTCCTCGGGCATACCCGCGCGCCGCTGGTGTTGTTGCCGCTGGAAGATGCCCTGGGTATCGAACAGCAAGCCAATCTGCCCGGCACCACCGACACCCACCCCAATTGGTCCCGCCGATTGCCCGGCGACAGCGAAAGCCTGCTCGATGATCCGGACGCCGCCCGCCGCCTGGAACTGCTCGCCTGTGCGCGACTTCAGGCGGCCGAGCGTGACCAATGAATCAACCGCTCAGCCAGCCGCTGCGGGCGACCCTGCGGCTGCAATTTCATAAAGGCTTCACCCTGGATCAAGCGGTGCCGCTGGTGCCGTATTTTTCCAGCCTGGGCATCAGTCATCTCTATGCCTCGCCGCTGCTCGCCGCCCGCGCCGGCTCCATGCACGGCTACGATGTGGTAGACCCGACCACGGTCAACCCTGAACTGGGCGGCGAAGCGGCGTTACGCCGTTTGGTCGCTGCGTTGCGCGAACAGCACATGGGGCTGATCCTCGATATCGTTTCCAACCACATGGCCGTCGGCGGGGGCGACAATCCCTGGTGGCTCGACTTGCTGGAATGGGGACGACTGAGCCCTTACGGCGAGTTCTTCGACATTCAATGGCACTCGCCCGATCCGTTGATGGAAGGCCAGTTGCTGCTGCCTTTTCTGGGCAGCGACTACGGCATCGCCTTGCAGGACGGCACCCTGCCCTTGCGTTTCGATGCCCGGCGCGGCGCCTTTCATGTCGAGCACTATGAACACCACTTCCCGATATGCCCCACCGACTACGGCGAACTGCTCAAGGCCGATGACCGATTGAATGCCGAGCAGGCTGAACGGCTCAAATCCCTGGCAGATCGCTTCGACACCTTGAGTTATCAGTCCGACGTGTACAGCCTGGCGATTCCACTGAAAGCCGAGCTACGGGAACTGGCCAGTGATCCGGCCATTCTGCACGCCATCCAGCACACCCTCGACACTTACGACTCGCTCACTCCCGACGGTTTCCAGCGCCTGCATAACCTGCTGGAGCGCCAGAGTTATCGCCTGGCCAGTTGGCGCACCGCGGCGGACGACATCAACTGGCGGCGCTTTTTCGATATCAATGAACTGGGAGGCCTGCGCGTCGAGCGGCCAGCGGTGTTCGAAGCGACCCATGCAAAAATCTTCGAGCTGGTGGCCGAAGGTCTGGTCGACGGACTGCGCATCGACCACATCGACGGCCTCGCCGACCCGCGGGGCTACTGCCGCAAACTGCGACGTCGAGTCGATCGACTGGCACCCGGCCGACACCTGCCGATCTACGTCGAAAAGATCCTCGGCGAAGGCGAAACCCTGCACCGCGACTGGTGCGTCGATGGCAGTACCGGTTACGAATTCATGAACCAGTTGTCGCTGCTGCAACACGCCCCCGAAGGCGCCCAGACTTTGGGCGAACTCTGGAGCCGGCACAGCGAACGGCCCGCCGATTTCCGCCAGGAAGCACAACTGGCGCGCCAGCAGATTCTCAACGGCTCCCTCGCCGGAGATTTCGAAAGTGTTGCCCACGCCCTGTTGCAAGTGGCCCGGGACGACCTGATGACCCGGGACCTGACCCTCGGCGCGATCCGACGGGCCTTGCAGGAACTGATCGTGCACTTCCCGGTGTACCGCACTTACATCAGCCCGTTGGGTCGTGCGGCCCAGGATGAGGTGTTTTTCCAGCAGGCCATGGCCGGTGCCAGGCAAACCCTTGGCGAGGCCGACTGGCCGGTGCTCGATTGCCTGGCCGGCTGGCTCGGTGGCCAACCCTGGCGCAAGCGCCCGGTGGGCCGTCCACGTAAACTGCTCAAGCATGCGTGCGTGCGCTTCCAGCAACTGACCTCACCGACGGCGGCCAAAGCGGTGGAAGACACCGCGCTTTATCGCTCGGCGGTGCTGCTGTCGCGCAACGATGTCGGCTACAACACCGAGCAGTTCAGCGCCCCGGTTGCCGACTTCCATGCCGCCTGCGCCAATCGCCTCGCCGAGTTCCCCGACAACCTGCTGGCCACTGCGACCCACGACCACAAACGCGGTGAAGACACCCGCGCGCGGCTGGCGGTGTTGAGCGAGCGCAGCGCCTGGTACGCCGAACAGGTCGAGCACTGGCGAACCCTCGCGGGCGAACTGCGCAGCGACCCCGGCGCGCCCTCGGCGGGCGACGAGCTGATTCTCTATCAAGCAATCCTCGGCAGTTGGCCACTGGAATTGTGTAGCGACGATCAACCTGCGCTCGAGGACTACGCCAAACGCCTCTGGCAGTGGCAACGCAAAGCCCTGCGCGAAGCCAAGTTGCAAAGCAGCTGGAGCGCGTCAAACGAGGTATATGAACAGGCGACCCACGGGTTTCTCGAACGCCTGCTGCTGAGCCACGAAGGTCAGCCATTGCGCGCGGCCATCGAGGCAGCCGCTCAACGCATTGCCGTCCCGGGTGCACTGAATGGATTGGCGCAAACCTTGCTGCGAATGACCGTGCCGGGAGTGCCGGATCTCTATCAGGGCAACGAGTTCTGGGACTTCACCCTGGTCGATCCGGATAACCGCCGGCCGGTGGATTACGTCAGCCGTCAGCAGGCCATGCACCTACCGCTTGACCTGCCCGCTCTGTTGGCGAACTGGCGTAACGGGCGCATCAAGCAAACCTTGATCGCCCGGGCGTTAAACCGACGTGCCGAGCATGCCGAACTGTTTCAAAAAGGCACTTATCAAGCCCTTGAAGTGATTGGCAGCCAGGCTCACCGGGTACTGGCGTTTGCTCGAGAATGGCAGGGAAAACGGGCCATCGTGGCCGTACCGATACGTTGTGCCGGACTGCTGGAAAACAGTGCCGCCCCCCAGATTGACGCGTCGCTGTGGGGCGATACCCGAATCAAATTGCCGTTCACGGCCACCGAAGAAAATCTGAAGGGACTTTTTACCAGCGTCGCAGTCACAAAACACAAGGAGCTGATGGTCGGCGCCGCGCTGGGGGATTTCCCGGTCAATCTCTTTACCCAAACTTGAGTTCAGTTCAGGAGCATTGCGATGAGTACCGACGAAAAACGCATTCGCGAATTTGCCTATCAAATCTGGGAATCCGAAGGAAAGCCCGAGGGTCAGGAAGCCCGTCATTGGGAGATGGCCTGCAAATTGGCCGAGGCCGAAGCCCTGGCGCCCGGCAAACCAGCCAAAGCCAGCGGCGGCAAAACCGCAAGCGCCAAGCCCGCGGCCGGCAAACCCGACGGCAAGCTGGTCAATGGCAAGGGCCTCGAAACCAAACCCCGCGCCAAGCCCAAAGCCAAACCCGCTGCTGCTTCGGCAGTGATCCCGCCGGGCGAAAAAACCACAGTGAAAAAACCGCGCACCGCGCGTAAACCACCCGAGGTCTGACGCTTCACTGTCTTGTCCTGATTGACTTCGTGGCGAGTCCGCTCGCCACCGAGAGCGCATTCGCCCTCGAAAAAAAACGTTGCAGGAGCAGCTATGACCAGTCCAAAGAAAACCGCACCCGAACCTCACGAGGCCTCGCGAATCCGAGAAGGCTTGCCCTTCCCGCTAGGTGCGACCTGGGATGGCCTGGGGGTCAATTTCGCGCTGTTTTCGGCTAACGCGACCAAGGTCGAACTGTGCATCTTCGACGATGCCGGCGAGGTGGAACTGGAGCGTATCGAGCTGCCGGAATACACCGACGAGATCTACCACGGCTACTTGCCCGACGCCCATCCGGGGCTGATTTACGGCTATCGCGTGTACGGGCCGTACGACCCGGCCAACGGTCATCGCTTCAACCCGAACAAATTGCTGATCGACCCCTACGCCAAACAGTTGGTCGGCCAATTGAAATGGTCCGAAGCGTTGTTCGGCTTCACCATCGGCCACCCCGACGCCGACCTCAGTTTCGATGAGCGGGACAGCGCGCCCTTCGTGCCCAAGTGCAAAGTGATCGACCCGGCCCACACCTGGGGCCATGACCATCGGGTCAGCGTGCCATGGGACAAGACGATCATTTATGAGACTCACGTACGCGGTTTCAGCATGCTTCACCCCGCCGTTCCCGAGAATCTGCGTGGCACCTTCGCCGGGTTGATGGTCGATGACGTGCTGGAACACATCCGCAAGCTCGGCGTATCGACTGTGGAGTTGCTGCCGATCCATGCCTTCGTCAACGACCAGCATCTGCTGCACAAAGGCATGACCAATTACTGGGGTTACAACAGCATCGCGTTCTTTGCCCCGGACCCGCGCTACCTGGCCAGCGGCAAGATCGCCGAGTTCAAGGAGATGGTCGCGCACCTGCACGAGGCCAATCTGGAAGTGATCCTCGACGTGGTCTACAACCACACCGCAGAGGGCAACGAACAAGGCCCGACCCTGTCCATGCGCGGCATCGACAACGCCTCTTACTACCGTTTGAGGCCCGACGACAAACGCTACTACATCAACGATTCCGGCACCGGCAACACCCTGGACCTGAGCCACCCGTGCGTGCTGCAAATGGTCACTGACTCGCTGCGTTACTGGGCCACGGAAATGCACGTGGACGGTTTCCGTTTCGATCTGGCAACCATCCTCGGCCGCTACCATGACGGCTTCGACGAACGGCACAGCTTCCTTGTTGCCTGTCGTCAGGACCCGGTGCTGCGTCAGGTGAAATTGATTTCCGAATCCTGGGACTGTGGCCCCGGCGGTTATCAGGTCGGGAACTTCCCGCCGGGCTGGGTCGAATGGAACGACAAATTTCGCGACACCGTGCGCGCGTTCTGGAAAGGTGACGACGGCCAGCTCGCCGACTTCGCCAGCCGCATGACCGCCTCCGGAGAGATGTTCAACCAGCGCGGCCGTCGACCGTATGCCTCGCTGAACTTCGTCACCGCCCATGACGGCTTCACCCTCAACGATCTGGTGTCGTACAACGACAAGCACAACGAGGCCAACGACGAGAACAATCAGGACGGCAGCAACAACAACCTGTCGTGGAACCACGGCGTCGAAGGCCCCACCGACGATCCCGAGATCAATGCCCTGCGCCTGCGGCAGATGCGCAACTTCTTCGCCACGTTGCTGCTGTCCCAGGGTACGCCGATGCTGGTGGCCGGCGACGAGTTCGCCCGCACCCAGAAAGGCAACAACAATGCCTATTGCCAGGACAGCGAGATCGGTTGGGTCAATTGGGACCTGAGCGAAGATGGCAAGGCGCTGCTCAAGTTCGTCAAACGCCTGATCAAGTTGCGCCTGGCCTATCCGATCCTGCGGCGCGGGCGCTTCCTGGTGGGTAATTACAACGAGGACATCGGGGTCAAGGACGTGACCTGGCTGGCCCCGGACGGCAGCGAAATGTCCAATGAGCAATGGGAAGAAGGCCACGGTCGCTGCATGGGCATACTGCTCGATGGCCGCGCCCAGGAAACCGGCATTCGCCGCAAGGGTGCCGACGCAACCCTGCTGCTGGTGGTCAACGCGCACCATGACATCGTCAACTTCCTGCTGCCGGAAGTGCCTGACGGCGGTTTCTGGACCTGCATGATCGATACCAATCAACCGTCGATTCGGGGCCAGGAACGTTTTGAGTTTGGTCGCCAATACTCGGTTACTGGCCGTTCGCTGCTGTTGTTTGAACTGCAGCATGAGGAAGAAGAGTGAAAGTGATCGCCATAACATCTGTAGCAGCTGCCGAGCCTGCGAGGCTTCGTTCGGCTGCGAAGCAGTCGTGAAGTCAAACGATGCGATCTTGCAGATATACCGTGCACTCAGGTTTTACGGCGGCTGCGCAGCCGAACGCAGGCTCGGCAGCTGCTACCAAGGGACGGTTTCGGTGACTTTTTGCGAACCCCGACACAGCCAGGGTTAAAAAAACGGCATCAGACCAAAGGCTGAGGCGACGAATAGCGTTTCATGGGCAATACTCTGACCGCGGCAATCCAGGGTTCGGAGCGCCGCACATTGCTATCTACCCGCCTTCACGGGTCTGCCAGGCTTGCGCCCTTGCAAGCATTGCGCACGACTGAGGGCCAGACAGAACAAGGATGTAGCGCCTATGAAACCGGTTTCCATCAGCGAAAACAGCTTGTCTGCGCAGATCTGGAACAGCGCCCCACAACTGGACAACATCCCCGTCATCAACACCGAAACACTCGTCCCGACTGGAGCTCGCGCGGTGGTGATCGCCCCGCATCCCGGCGATGAAGTGGTGACTTGCGGCGGCCTGCTGCAACTGTTGTGCTCCCTCGGTCATCCTCTGCAACTGATCTCGATTACCGATGGCAGCGCCAGCCATCCGGGGTCGCGTCAGTGGTCGGAAAAGCGCCTGAGCGTGTTCCGCCCCCAGGAAAGTGTCGAAGCCTTGCGCCGGCTAGGCTTGCCGATGCACAGCCTGAAGTGGATTCGCGGCGGCTTCACCGACAACGCTCTGGACGAGCGGGAGTCAGAATTGACCCAATTCATCGTCCGCTACCTGCGCCCCGGCGATGTGGTGTTCACCACCTGGCGCGAAGACGGCAACGTCGACCACGACGCTGTCGGTCGGGCCAGCGCCAGGGCCGCCGCCCTGGTCGGGGCGACGCTCAACGAAATACCGGTCTGGGCCTGGCACTGGCCGATGCGCGACCACGGGCAACTTCCTTGGCATCGCGCGCGCAAGCTACGCCTCGACACCTGGACTGTCGCGCGCAAAAGCCACGCCACTTATGCCTACGCCAGCCAGCTCGACGGCGAACCGGCGATCGGCATCGCCCCGCTGCTGCCGCGAGTGATTCTGGAACGCATGCGGTTGCCGTATGAAATTGTGTTTGTCTGAATGACTCGAAGAATGTTTTTTGTGGCGAGGGAGCTTGTCGGAACGCCGCATCGCCCCGTTCGGCTGCGAAGCAGTCGCAAAGTTTTTGGGGCCGCTTCGCGACCCAACGGGGGCAAGCCCCCTCGCCACAGTAGCCCGCTCCCACATGGATTGGCGTAGCTCAAACTGAACTGCTCGCCCACGCATCAGTCGCATACATACAGCAGCCCTGATTCAGAGGAGTGAACGTGACCCACGATGCCGAACGCCAAGCCGTCGAATCAGTGCCATCGAACACGCCCCCGGCGATTCGCCGACTCAGAGTACTGACGGTCAATACTCACAAGGGTTTCACCGCCCTCAACCGACGCTTCATCCTCCCGGAACTGCGCGAAGCGGTACGCAGTACGTCGGCGGACCTGGTGTTTTTGCAGGAAGTGGTCGGTGAGCACGACCGCCATTCTTCCCGTTACAACGACTGGCCACCGACCTTGCAGTACGAATTCCTGGCCGACAGTATGTGGAGCGATTTCGCTTACGGTCGCAACGCGGTCTACCCCGACGGCCATCACGGCAATGCCCTGCTGTCGAAATACCCGATCCGCGAATTTCGCAACCTCGATGTCTCGATCACCGGCCCCGAGCGGCGCGGTTTGCTGCACTGTGTGCTGGATGTGCCGGGCCATGCTGAAGTGCATGCCATTTGCGTGCACCTGAGCCTGTTGGAAAGCCATCGACAACTCCAGCTGCAGTTGCTCTGCCTGTTACTCGAATCGTTGCCAGACGACGCCCCGGTAATCATTGCCGGCGACTTCAACGACTGGCAGTTGCAAGGCAATGCCACCCTCGCCCAACGCGACTACCTGCATGAAGCATTCGAACGCCACCACGGCCGCCCAGCGAAAACGTACCCGGCACGGTTTCCCCTGTTGCGCCTGGACCGCATCTACCTGCGCAATGCCAGCAGCCATGAGCCACGCATACTCGGCTACAAGCCCTGGACGCACCTGTCGGACCATTTGCCGCTGGCGGTGGAGGTGCGCCTGTAAGACCGTCAAGCGACAGGCGCCAAGAACTGCTGCCTGAAGCAGAGAAAATGACAGTAATCACGTCACGGACTTGCTCATGAATTTTGCACTGTTCATCCGTCACGCAACCGATAGCCCACTACCCAACACGTCTGGATTGCACCTTTCAGGATGATTTTTCGCACAAACAACAACTTAGATCAGCGCCAAAAATCAGTCACTTACAGAGTCTAAAATAGCCGTACCACTTATCGGCCATTTTCTTGACGCAGCGTCATCGGTCTTCTTAGCTAGTCCTTACTACCCCCGGAAATCCATCAGGGGCAAGCCTCCAGACACCCGTAAAACGGGCGGGTCGGACCTTGCCTCAATCCATTCGGTCGCCCCTCATTCGGGGTAGGAGAGACGCCACAGCGAGATACGCATGCGATTGCAAGGTAGACCTCCATGAGAACTTCATTCACCCCACAAGAGATAAAATTCACTTTTTGCGTTGTCTCCGGTTCACTCCTGCTGTGCTCATCCATGGAGGTGCGAGCGTCGTCTGCCGAGGACGAAACAACGCCCTGGTACAGCCAGCAACCGCCGACAATTACCTTGCCCTTCGGCTTGGCCACGTATCCCGACCGCTTACGCGTCAACTCAGACTTACCCAGCTCACGCCTGACGATCGAAGACGCTGCGCCCCTGGCCTGGGACCACGCCTATGGCCCGACGTCGCGGCAGGCCCAAACCGATTATCTGGCCCAGGGCACGATCCCCGGAGCCAGCGAATTCAAAGGCCCGGCGCTCCTGACCGTGCAAAGCAACAGCGGTAGTACCCAACGGGTCGGACTGATCGGCGGCACCGCTCAATTCCAGGGCAACGACAACGGCCTGCTGACCAGCCGCGCCCTCGCCGACCCCAGCCACGACACGCTCAACCTTCAAGGTCAAAGCCTTGGTGCCTACTGGAGCCTGACCGGGCCGCAAGGCTGGCACGTCGACTTGACGGCCAGCGGCGGCCGGGTCAGCGGTTTTAGCCGCAACGACCAGGGTGTGCGACAAACCACCGAAGGCAGCGCGATGACAGTGTCGGTGGAAGGTGGTTTCCCGATAGGCCTGAGCGAAAACTGGGTGGTTGAACCCCAGGCGCAGTTGATCAATCAACGCATCACGCTGGATACGCCGTATGCCGGGTCAGGCAACGCCTCGTCCAGCGACCTGACGTCCTGGAGCGGACGGGTCGGTGCACGCTTGAAAGGCAGTTACGATATCAATGGCTTGCCGGTCGAACCCTATGTGCGGACCAACGTGTGGCACACGGTGTACACCGGTAATACCGTGAGCCTGGATCAGGTCGACAAAATCAGCAGCAGTCGCAATTCATCAACGGTGGATGTGGGTCTGGGATTAGTGGCCAGAGTGACGCCTTTGGTCAGCCTGTACGTCAGCGCCGATTACAGCAGCAATGTGGATGACAATGATTTGAATGGGTTGATTGGTAGCCTTGGGGTGCGGATGCGTTGGTAAAAAATCAAAAGATCGCAGCCTTCGGCAGCTCCTACAGTTCAACGTTGTCCCGCCCACCTGGGGCGACCCGATCCTGTAGGAGCCGGCGAAGCCTGCGATCTTTTCGATCAACCCTCCGGTCGCAGGATCAACACCGCCAACGGCGGCAAATTCAACACCAGGGAAAGTGCCTGCCCATGGCTCGGTTCCTCCTCGGTGAACACCCCGCCACCGTTACCGTAATTGGACCCGGCATAGGTGTCGGCGTCGCTGTTGATCAACTCGACCCAGCGCCCGGCAAACGGCACGCCGACGCGGTAGGACTGACGCGGCACCGGGGTGAAGTTGGCCACCACCAATACCGGCCTGCCCTCCTTGCTCCAGCGTAGCCAGGCATAAACGCTGTTGATCGCGTCGTCACCGATCAACCACTGGAAACCCTGCGGTACATCGTCCTGATCGTGCAGGGCCGGCTCTTCGCGATACAACCGATTCAAGTCGCCGACCAGTTTGCGCACACCCTGGTGTTCCGGGTATTGCAGCAGATACCAGTCCAGTTGCTGATCGTGATTCCATTCGCGCCATTGGCCGAACTCGCAGCCCATGAACAACAGTTTCTTGCCCGGATGGGTCCACATGAAACTCAGGTAAGCCCGCAGGTTGGCAAACTTCTGCCAACGGTCGCCGGGCATTTTGTCGATCAGCGAATGCTTGCCGTGTACCACTTCGTCGTGGGAAATCGGCAGGATGAAACGCTCGGACCAGGCATACACCAGGCCGAAACTCAGTTCATTGTGATGATGGGCGCGGTACACCGGATCCTGCTGAATGTAATGCAGCGAATCGTGCATCCAGCCCATGTTCCACTTATAGGCAAAACCCAGCCCGCCCTGTTGCGTGCTCTGGCTGACACCCGGCCACGCGGTGGATTCCTCGGCAATCACCAGTGCACCCGGTGCTTCCAGCGCCACTACGTCGTTGAGATGACGCAGGAAATCGATGGCTTCCAGGTTTTCCCGACCGCCGTGACGGTTGGGCACCCACTCGCCGGCCTTGCGCGAGTAATCGCGATACAGCATCGACGCCACTGCGTCGACCCGCAGCCCATCGACATGGAAATGCTTGAGCCAGTGCAGCGCCGACGCCAGCATGTAGCCGTGCACCTCGGTGCGGCCCAGGTTGTAGATCAGCGTGTCCCAGTCCTGGTGAAAGCCCTCCATCGGGTTGCCGTATTCGTACAGCGCGGTGCCGTCGAACTGCGCCAGGCCGTGGACATCGGTGGGGAAATGCGCCGGCACCCAATCAAGGATCACGCCGATTTCGGCCTGGTGACACGCGTTGACGAAAGCGGCGAACTCATCCGGCGAGCCGTAACGGGCGCTCGGGGCAAACTGCGACAACAATTGATAACCCCAGGAGCCACCGAACGGATGCTCCATGATCGGCATCAGTTCGATGTGGGTGAAACCCAGCTCTTTGACATACGGAATCAGCCGCTCGGCCAACTCGGGCCAGGTGTACTGACGGGCGACTTCGCCCAGGTCATCCAGCTCGCATTGCCAGGAACCGGCGTGCAACTCATAGATCGACAGCGGTGCACTGGTTCGCTGACGCTCGCCCCGCGACTGCATCCAGTCCTGATCCTGCCAGTCGACTTGCAGCGGCGAAGCGACTTTCGACGCGGTGTCTGGCGGCAGCGCTGTGGCCAGGGCCACCGGGTCGGCCTTGAGCGGCAGAATGCCGTGGGCGCCGAGGATTTCGTATTTGTAGGCCTCCCCCGCTTGCAGGCGCGGGATGAACAACTCCCAGACCCCAGTGGGATGGCGCAGGCGCATCGGATGCCGACGACCGTCCCAGACGTTGAAATCGCCGACCACCGAGACCCTTCTGGCGTTCGGCGCCCACACGGCGAAGCGCACACCCTCCACGCCATCGACCGTCTTCAACTGCGCGCCGAGGCAACTGCTCAGATCCCGGTGATTGCCCTCGGCGAACAGGTACAAATCCATCTCGCCGAGTAACGGGCCAAAGCTGTAAGGGTCTTCGGCCAGTTGCTCGCCGCCGGCCCAACGGGTCCGCAACAGATAGGGTTGGGCCCGCTCGAAGTGCCCGACGAACAACCCCGGAGTCTGGGTCGCCTCAAGGCTGCCGAGTTCTTCCCCGGACGCCTTGTCCACCACCTGCACGCTCAAGGCGTCCGGCAGATAGGCCCGTATGAATTGCCCGCCAGCGCCATCGCTGTGCGGGCCGAGAATTGCGAAGGGATCCTGATGTTCGGCGCGTACCAATGCGTCGATGTCCCGCGCCCTGGGCAGCAGCGCCTCTTTAACGTGCCCCTGTTCCTTGTTCGAGAAACTCATGACTACTCTCCACCAAGATCGGAAAAGGGTTTAAGCCCACTCAATAATCCATATAAACCGTGTAACGGCACCGGTAGCCAGGTGGGGCGATTTTCCGCCTCATAAGCCACTTCATAAGCCGCCTTCTCCAGCCCGAACAACGCCAGCGCAGCGTCCTCGCCTTCGGGATCTTGCCATGCATGAGCAAGACTAGCTGCCGCCAGCCGATAAGCGTCGACAAATGATTGTCGCGCCTCTTTCAAATAGCGATCGGCGACCCGTTGACGCGCCGCCTGGGCATCCGCCGTGTTGTCGACGTTGTGTACATTTATCGCCATCGCCGCGGCGTAATCGAAGGAGCGCAACACGCCGCTGACGTCTTTATAGGGGCTGTGTTTACCGCGGCGCTCACGCAGCGGCCGCGCGGGTTCACCCTCAAAATCGATCAGGTAGGCATCGCCCTTGATCACCAGCACTTGCCCCAGGTGCAAGTCGCCATGGACGCGAATACGCAAGCCGCCAGCAGTCTTTTTACCCAACTCCTGAACATGACCGAGAATGGCTTTTTTGTTGTCCAGCAATCGGCTGACCAACGTCTGGTCCGCCGCGCTCAGTTCTGTTTGATGTTGCTTGAGCAGCTTCAGTGCATGCTCCAGCTGCGCCGCCACGTCCTTGGCCGAGGCCAGGGCATCTTTCTGACTCATGATGTGTGGGGCAAAGTCCGGGTTGGCGCTCGGGGTCGCCAGTACCTGATGCATCTCCCCCAGGCGCTGGCCGAGCATGCCGGCAAAATCCTTCAGCTCGCCGAGGGCGTTGTAGTGCTGCTCCTGCTCGGACACGGCATCGGCGAGCTCATCGCGAAGCGCCCGTTCGAGGTTGTTCTGGGTCCACTCCCACGCGTCGCCCTGATTGCTCAGGTAACCTTGGGCAATCATCAACAGCGTGTCCTCACCCGCCGCATCGCGACGGATCACTGCCCCCAGCAGCGGCGAAATATTTTTGAAACCGGCGTGGGTCAGGTACGCGCTCATTTCCAGTTCCGGGTGTACCCCTGACGCGACCTTGCGGATCAACTTCAACACCAGACTGGCGCCGATCACCACCGAACTGTTGGATTGCTCTGCAGACAGGTAACGCACTTCCGACTCGGCACTCAGCCCCAGTTTGGCCAATTCGTCGGTTGGCTCGAAACGGATCTCGCCTCCGTCCGACGGCAGCACCGTGCTGGCCTGCAACCCTTGCAACACCGCATGAACAAAGCTGTCGAGGCTGAAGGCGTCAGTGATCAGGCCGACCTGGCGACCGCGCCGGACCCTTGCCAGCGCCAATTGCTGCGGCAACGCCGCGCCGACCTGCTCCTCGGAAATAAAGCCGAACGGCAACTGATAGCGGCTGGTCTGGCCAGCGCTGGTAACGTCGATTTCACTCAACAGCACTGGATGCTGCGGGTCGCCGAAGCGCACGCCGTAAGCGAGATTGACGCTGTCGATGGTGCCGTCCTTGCCGGCGAACCAGCGGCGATTCTGCAACCAGCTCGGCAAAATGCCCTGCTCCAACGATTGCCGGGACGGTGCTTCGAGCAGCTCTTCCATGCGTTTCATCAGCACCAGGGTGGTGAAATCCGGCAGGCTTTGCGCCGGCTCCACGTGCCAGCTCGGCATCTGGTTCTCTGCCGCCAGGCCGAACCAATAGAAGCCGTAAGGCGCCAGCGTCAGCAGGAAATTCAACTGGCCGATCGGCGGGAACGCATTGCCGCCGAGCATCTCCACCGGGACCATGCCGACATACGCCGACAAATCCAGCTCCGCTGCTTGCGCGCTGCGGGACACGTTGGCCACGCACAAAATGATCTCGTGCTTGCCGTCCGCGCCAGTGAATTCGCGGGTATAGGCCAGAATCCGTCGATTGCTCGGCGACAGCATCTTCAGCGTGCCGCGACCAAAAGCCTTGGACTGCTTGCGTATCGCGAGCATGCGCCGGGTCCAGTTCAACAATGAATGAGGATCACCGGCCTGGGTTTCGACGTTGACCGACAGATAGCCGTATTGCGGGTCCATAATCGGCGGCAACACCAGGCTGGCCGGGTCGGCGCGGGAAAAGCCGCCGTTACGGTCGATTGACCATTGCATCGGCGTGCGCACACCGTCGCGGTCGCCGAGGTAGATGTTGTCACCCATGCCGATTTCATCGCCGTAATACAAGGTCGGCGTTCCGGGCATCGACAGCAGCAGGCTGTTGAGCAGCTCCACACGGCGACGATCACGCTCCATCAGTGGCGCCAGACGCCGGCGAATCCCCAGGTTGATCCGCGCCCGACGGTCGGCCGCGTAGTAGTTCCACAGGTAATCGCGCTCCTTGTCGGTGACCATTTCCAGGGTCAATTCATCGTGGTTGCGCAGGAAAATCGCCCACTGGCAGTTGGCAGGGATTTCCGGAGTTTGGCGCAGAATGTCGGTGATCGGGAAACGATCTTCCTGGGCCAGCGCCATGTACATGCGCGGCATCAGCGGGAAGTGAAACGCCATGTGGCATTCGTCGCCGTTCTGGCCTTTGGCGTCGGTGTTACCAAAATACAGCTGAGTGTCTTCCGGCCACTGATTAGCCTCGGCCAGCAGCATGCGATCGGGGTAATTGGCGTCTATCTCGGCGCGGATCTGCTTGAGGACGTCGTGGGTCTCGGGGAGGTTTTCGTTGTTGGTGCCGTCGCGCTCGATCAGGTACGGGATCGCGTCCAGCCGCAAGCCGTCGATGCCCATGTCGAGCCAGTAGCGCATCACCGACAGCACCGCTTTCATCACTTGCGGGTTGTCGAAATTCAGGTCCGGCTGGTGGGAATAGAAGCGGTGCCAGAAGTACTGACCGGCCACCGGGTCCCAGGTCCAGTTGGACTTTTCGGTGTCGAGAAAGATGATGCGAGTGCCGTCGTATTTCTGGTCGTTATCGGACCAGACATAGAAGTCGCGGGCCGCCGAGCCGGGCTTGGCCTTGCGCGCACGCTGGAACCACGGGTGTTGGTCCGAGGTGTGGTTGATGACCAGTTCGGTAATCACCCGCAAGCCGCGTTCGTGGGCCTCGGCAATGAAACGCTTGGCATCGGCCAGAGTGCCGTAATCGGCGTGCACGCCACGGTATTCGGCGATGTCGTAGCCATCGTCACGGCGTGGCGAGGGGTAGAACGGCAACAGCCAGATAGTGTTGACGCCCAGATCGGCAATGTAATCGAGTTTGGCGATAAGGCCGGGAAAGTCGCCGATCCCGTCATTGTTGGAGTCGAAAAAAGACTTAACGTGAACCTGGTAGATCACCGCATCCTTGTACCAGAGCGGGTCTTTGATGAAGGTGGCTGACCTGGGTTTCTTCGCCATTTGTAACTCCTGTTGAATTCGAGTTCGTCATGAGCCGAAGGCTGCGTCCGGCTGTAGCAGCTGCCGAGCCTGCGAGGCTGCGTTCGGCTGCGAAGCAGTCGTGAAATCAAACGACGCGGTCTTGCAGATATACCGTGCACTCATGTTTTACGACGGCTGCGCAGCCGAACGCAGCCTCGCAGGCTCGGCAGCTGCTACAGATCGCACTTGCCGCTTCACTTACCGGTACAGGAGAAAGCCCCCTTACCACCCTCAGGAATGAGTAATCCGCCAAATCCCGAACGGCAGATGCCACGGTTCGATCCGCATGAACTGGTACTTGCCGTGCCAGGTCCAGCGGTGGCCGTTCATCAAGTCTTCGCCTTGGGTGCTGGCATCGTCGGGCAGGCCCATTTCCCACAGCGGCAATTCAAAATTCGCTTCCTGGGCGTTATTCGGATCGAGGCTGACGGCCACCAGAATGAAATTGCTGCCATCCTCACTGCGCTTGCCGAAATACAGAATGTTGTCGTTCCAGGCGTTGTAGACCTTCAGGCCCAGATGCGTATGCAGCGCCGGGTTCTGCCGGCGGATGCGGTTGAGCTGGGCGATTTCGGCAATGATGTTGCCCGGCGCGGTGAAGTCCCGTGGGCGGATCTCGTACTTCTCGGAATTGAGGTACTCCTCCTTGCCCGGCACCGGTGCCGCTTCACACAACTCGAAGCCCGAATACATGCCCCATAACCCGGAACCCATGGTCGCAAGCGCCGCGCGAATCAGAAAACCGGGGCGCCCGGAGTCATGCAGGAATGCCGGGTTGATGTCCGGCGTATTGACGAAAAAATTCGGTCGGTAGCATTCGCGCCACGGCGACTCGTTGAGTTCGGTGAAATAGGTCGCCAGTTCGGTCTTGGTGTTGCGCCAGGTGAAATAGGTGTAGCTCTGGGAATAACCGACCTTGCCCAGACGCGCCATCATTGCCGGCGTGGTAAAGGCTTCCGCCAGAAAAATCACATCGGGGTACAGCGCCCGCACATCGGCGATCAACCACTGCCAGAACGGCAACGGTTTGGTGTGGGGGTTATCAACGCGAAACAGCTTCACGCCCTCTTCGACCCAGCCCACCACGATGTCGCGCAATTCAACCCACAGGCTGGGAATCGCGTCCACGGCATAGAAATCGACGTTGACGATGTCCTGATATTTCTTCGGCGGGTTCTCGGCGTATTTAATCGTGCCGTCCGGTCGCCAGTTGAACCAGCCTGGATGCTCTTTGAGCCATGGGTGATCCTGGGAACACTGAATCGCAAAGTCGAGGGCCACTTCCAGCCCATGTTCGGCAGCCGCCGCGACGAGCCGGCGAAAGTCCTCGCGGCTGCCCAGCTCCGAGTGAATCGCCTCATGCCCGCCTTCTTCGCTGCCGATGGCGTAAGGACTGCCCGGGTCGTCGGGGCCGGCGGTCAACGAGTTGTTCGGGCCTTTGCGATAGCTGCGGCCGATCGGGTGGATCGGCGTGAAGTACAGCACGTCGAAGCCCATGTCCTGAATCATCGCCAGTCGCGTATGCACGTCATTGAAGGTGCCATGACGGGTCGGATCATCAGTGATCGAGCGTGGGAACAATTCATACCAACTGGCGAACTGCGCCAACTCCCGCTCCACGTCCACCGGGTATTCAGGACTCAGGCTCACGAAAGGACGATGATCGGCCTGGGCCATCAAGTCCGCGCTGCGTTGGTGCAGAAACAAGGCCACCTGCTCGGTTTCGAGCAGACCGGACAACTCATGGTGCAACGCTGTCAGCTGCTCGCTGAGGTGGCCTTCGCTGCGTTCGGCTGCCTGCTGGACGTGCAGGCGCCCTTCCTGCAATTCCAGGCTGACCGACATGCAGGCCTCGTGCTTTTTTTTCAGCTCATAGCAAAAACTGGCGTACTGATCGATCCAGGCTTCGATGCAGAACGTATAGCGGCCCTGCTTCTTGACACGGAACTGACCCTGCCAGCCGTTATTGCCCAACTCGGCCATCACCTCGCTCTGCCAGGTGTCGTCGCCTTCGGCACGCCAACGGATGCGCACGGCCAGTTTGTCATGACCGTCGGCAAACACTTTGCTGGTCACCACCACGTCCTGATCGACCACGGCTTTAACGGCAAATTGCCCGCCATCGAGGGTCGGCATGGTGTTTTCGATCACGATACGCGGCAGCAGTAACGCCTGGGACAGCGGTATATGCGGGTTGTAGCTCAGTTCTGTGGGTTTTTCAGCGGTCATCGAGCATCTCTCCTTACGCCCCAAGGACGCTCTTGTGCCTGGTCATCACTCACACGAAGCAATCTGCCCCGAGATGAACTCAAGGGTATGAACACACATAAGTTCCGAGCCACAGGCGCCGGCAAAGTTCAGAGGGATTTGCCAGGCTCTTCGGGGAATCGAATCCTTCGGGCACGGGTCAACCTACTTAAGCACGACTCACGCCATCTATCGGTTGCACAGAACAATCACCGGCAAATGCGTCCTAACACTTAATGAATCCGCAAAAAAGGCCTCCTCCATGACCGTGCGAATCGAAAACCAGACCTGCTTTTTCATCACCGAGGACAGTGAAGAAATTCGCCTTTGCCCTGATATCACCATAATCACTGATGAGGAAAAATCCATGTCGGCAGTGGACTTCGACGGCCGGCGCTTCTACATCACCGAAGCAGAAGCCGACGCATTGACCGTAGCAGGCGCCGTGGACGGTCGCCGGCATTTGAAGGCCACGAACAGTGATTCGGTGATTTGACTGACCCGCATCAACACATCCCGCCAGCGCCTGACATAGGTACTTGCAGCCCGCCCTTGCGGGTGCATCAAGTTGTCGCAGGCGGGTGTGGGCAATCCATCTGATCCGCTTTTTATTGCGCTAGCTGAGTCTGTTATGCAAACAGATCGCTGGTCATAGTGCTCAGGCCTGATGGAGGCTGATGAGCGAAAGACCATGAGCGATAGAATCCCCGTCCGAACCGTTGAACCTGCCTCGTTTATAAAAAACAATGAGCCTTCGCGTCCAAAGATGAAGGCCAAATCCAGCGACAACCTGATCCACACCCGCAGCTTCACCGGCCTGTTCCGCACCCTGCGCATGAGCGGCGCGGGGTTTCTGTTTCTGCTGTTCTTCGGCACGGTGTGGCTGAACTGGGGCGGCCGCCAGGCGGTGCTTTGGGACCTGTCCGAAAGCAAATTCCACATCTTCGGCGCGACCTTCTGGCCCCAGGATTTCATCCTGCTGTCGGCGCTGCTGATCATCGCCGCCTTCGGTCTGTTTGCGATCACCGTGTTCGCAGGCCGGGTCTGGTGCGGTTACACCTGCCCGCAGAGCTCCTGGACCTGGATCTTCATGTGGTGCGAGAAGATCACCGAAGGCGAGCGCAACCAGCGGATCAAGCTGCAAGCCGCGCCCTGGGGCCTGAACAAACTGCTCCGCCGCTCGGCCAAACACACCTTGTGGCTGGCGATCAGCCTGCTCACCGGCCTGACCTTTGTCGGCTATTTCACACCGATCCGGCCCCTGGCCGAAGAGCTGCTGACTTTGCAAATCGGCGGTGTCAGCCTGTTTTGGGTGCTGTTTTTCACCGGTGCCACTTACATCAACGCCGGCTGGCTACGTGAAGCCGTGTGCATGCACATGTGCCCATATGCACGGTTCCAGAGCGTGATGTTCGACAAGGACACCCTGACCATTTCCTACGACGTGGCTCGCGGCGAAAACCGTGGCCCGCGTAAACGTGAAGTGAAACCCGCCGAGGTCGGACTGGGCGATTGCATCGACTGTCAGGTGTGCGTCCAGGTTTGCCCGACTGGCATCGACATCCGCGATGGCTTGCAGATGGAATGCATCGGTTGCGCCGCATGCATCGACGCCTGCGATTCGATCATGGACAAAATGGGCTACGCCCGAGGGCTGATCAGCTACACCTCGGAGCATCAATTGCAGGGTGGCAAGACCCACCTGCTGCGCCCGCGCCTGATCGGTTACACCGCGGTGCTGCTGGTGATGATCGGCGCCTTCGCCCTGGCCTTGGTGGAGCGGCCGATGGTGTCGCTGGACGTGAGCAAGGACCGTGGCCTGTTCCGCGAGAACAGTGAAGGCCAGATCGAAAACATCTACAGCCTGAAGGTCATTAACAAGACCCAGCAACGTCAGGATTACCGTCTGACGCTGGTCGATGACGACGGCTTCCAGTTGCAAGGCAAGACCGAACTGAGCCTGGCCCCCGGTGAAATTGTCGATGTGCCGGTGTCGGTGGCGATGACCACGGAACGGCCGAGCAGCAGCTCGCAGACGATCAGTTTCAAGATTGTCGACAGCGATGAGCCGGGTATCTATAGCGTGGCCAAGAGCCGGTTTGTTGCACCGATGAACCGCTGAGCCTTTAAGATGCAATCCTTTGTCCTGTGGCGAGGGGGCTTGCCCCCGTTCGGCTGCGAAGCAGTCGCAAAACCAGACAACTCGGTATGTCTGAAAAATGTAGGGGGCCGCTTCGCGACCCAACGGGGGCAAGCCCCCTCGCCACAAAATGCACAATTCACTAACCGGGCACTCGATGAAACGCTACGAAAAATTCGCCGACGACATCGCTGAACTGATCCGCTCCGGCGTTCTTGGCCCCGGCCATCGGGTGCCGTCGGTGCGCTACGCCAGCCAGACCTACGGCGTCAGCCCGTCCACGGTGTTCCAGGCCTATTATCTGCTCGAACGTCGCGGTTTGATCCGCGCCCGGCCGCGTTCTGGCTACTTCGTCAACGCCCATGCACCGAGCCCGTTCTCGGAGCCGGTGATCAGCAGCCAGGTCAACGAGTCCACCGAAGTCGACGTCAGCGAACTGGTGTTCTCAGTGCTGGACTCGATCAAGGACCCCACCACCGTGCCCTTCGGCTCGGCCTTCCCCAGCCCCACGCTGTTCCCGCTGCAGCGCTTGTCCCGCTCGCTGGCCAGTGCCGCCCGGGAGATGGACCCGCGCATGGTGGTCACCGACATGTCGCCGGGCAACCCGCAACTGCGTCGGCAAATCGCCCTGCGCTACATGGTCGGCGGGCTGATGCTGCCGATGGAGGAACTGCTGATCACCAACGGTGCGCTGGAAGCGCTGAACCTGTGCCTGCAAGCCGTCACCGAGCCTGGCGATCTGGTGGCCATCGAAGCCCCGGCCTTTTACGCCAGCCTGCAAGTGCTGGAACGGCTGAAGCTCAAAGCCGTGGAAATCCCCGTCCACCCGCGAGACGGCATCGACCTCGGCGTACTCGCCCAGACCCTGGAACGGCACCCGATCAAGGCGTGCTGGTGCATGACCAGTTTCCAGAACCCCATGGGCGCGACCATGCCCGAGGCGAAGAAACAGGAACTGGTGGAGTTGTTGCGCAGCCATCAGGTGCCGCTGATCGAGGATGACGTTTACGCCGAGCTCTATTACGGCCAACAGGCGCCGAAACCGGCCAAGGCGTTCGACACCGAAGGGCTGGTGATGCATTGCGGTTCGTTCGCCAAGAGCCTGGCCCCCGGCTACCGCATCGGCTGGGTCGCCGCCGGGCGCTATGCGCAGAAAATCGAACGGCTGAAACTCATGACCTCGCTGTGCGCTTCGATGCCCGCCCAGGCCGCCATCGCCGATTACCTGCAACACGGCGGCTACGACCGGCACCTGCGCAAACTGCGTTACGCCCTGGAAGAACAGCAAAGTGCGATGCTCGCCGCCATCGCCCGCTACTTCCCGGCCCAGACCCGCGTCAGCCAACCGGCCGGCGGTTACTTCCTGTGGCTGGAACTGCCACCGCAGATGGATTCGTTGAAGTTGTTCCAGATGGCATTGGCGCAGGGGATCAGCATTGCACCGGGGCCGATTTTTTCACCGACCCAGCGGTTCAGGAATTGTATTCGGTTGAATTACGGCAGCCCGTGGACCGAGGATTCGGAGAAGGCGATGGAGACGTTGGGGCGGATTGTCAGGTCCTTTTAACAGCAAAAGATCGCGGCGCCCACAGGCGCGTGGGAGCTGCCGAAGGCTGCGATCTTTTGATCTTGCTTCTGATCTTTACCGCCCACCACCAAGATCGACGAAAGTCCCCGTCGCATACGACGCCTTATCCGACAACAACCACACAATCGCCTCCGCCACTTCATCCGGCCGCCCACCGCGTGCCATCGGGATCGCCGATTCCAGCTTGCTGACCCGGTCCGGATCGCCGCTCAATGCATGGAAATCGGTGTAGATGTAACCCGGACGCACCGCATTGACGCGAATCCCCTCGCCCGCCACTTCCTTGGACAGGCCAATGGTGAAGGTGTCCAGCGCCCCCTTGGACGCGGCGTAATCCACGTACTCGTTGGGTGAGCCCAAACGCGAGGCGACCGAGGAAACATTGACGATGCTGCCGCCCTGCCCGCCGTGTTTGGGCGACATGCGCAAAATCGCGTGTTTGGCGCAGAGGATCGGCGCCAGGACGTTGGTCTTGAGGATTTTCAGAATGCGGAATTCCGACATTTCGTCGATCCGCGACTTTTGTCCGACGGTGCCGGCGTTGTTCACCAGCGCGGTGACCCGGCCCAGTTCGGTGTCCACCCGATGAAACAGAGCGATCACTTCGTCTTCAATGCTGACGTCAGCACGCACGGCGATGGCTTGGGCACCGCGTGCGCGGACTTGCTCCAGCACACTGAGCGCCGCCTGTTCGTCGGACTGATAATTGATGCAGATCCGATAACCTTGTTCGGCGGCCAACAGGGCCGTGGCGGCGCCGATTCCACGGCTGCCGCCGGTGATGACGATAACTTTGTCCATGCTGGCTTTCCCCCGTTCCAAGCGTAAGCAGTCGGGGCCAAGAATAACCGCCATTGCGCGGTTTTGCATGGGCCTGCATCAACCCTGTGATGACAAACCTGTGGCGAGGGAGCTTGCTGTGGTGAGGGGGCTTGCCCCCGTTCGGCTGCGAAGCAGTCGTAAATTCAGGCAACTCGGTGAACATGAAAAATCGAAGAGGGACCGCTTCGCGGTCCAACGGGGGCAAGCCCCCTCACCACAGGCAAGCTCTCCTCACCACAAGGATCAATCAGCCCGTTGCCAATTGCTCCCCCCGGTGTATGTCGACCATGAAGCGATCGGCCGGCAGCGGATGCCCGAGCAGGTAGCCCTGCAACGAGTCGCAGCCCAGCTGGGTCAGGAAGTCTTGCTGGACGCCGGTTTCCACCCCTTCGGCGACGATCCGCAGGCCCAGCGCCTGGCCCAGGGCGACGATGGCCGAGACAATGGCCGCATCGTCGCTGTCGTGCTCCAGATCGCGGACAAAACCCCGGTCGATCTTCAGCTCATTAGCCGGCAGGCGCTTGAGGTACATCAAGCTCGAATAGCCGGTACCGAAGTCATCGATGGACAGGTCGACGCCCATTTCCGACAGCTCCTGCAACACCGTCATGCTCGCATCGGCGTCGCTCATGGCGGTGGTTTCGGTGATTTCCAGGGTCAGGCTGTTGGCCGGCAGATGATGGGTGGCCAGGGCTTTGGCAACGCTCTGCACCAGCCCCGCATGGCAGAATTGCAAGGCCGAGAGGTTCACCGCGATACGCCAATCGGTGTAACCGAGCACGTACCACTCGCGCATCTGCCGGCAGGCCTCGTTGAGCACCCACTCGCCAATCGGAATGATCAGCCCGGTCTTCTCCGCAAGGTCAATGAACGTGTCCGGCTGCAGCAGGCCCTGGGTCGGATGCTCCCAGCGCAGTAACGCCTCGGCGCCCACTGGTCGGCCATGACCGGCGTCGAATTTGGGCTGGTAATAAAGTTTGAACTGCTGCTGATCGACGGCACTGCGCAAGTCCTGGAGCAATTGCAGCTGTTTGCGCGCGTTGCTGTTCATCGAGGCGTCGAAGAAGCGATGACCGTTTTTCCCGGCGCCTTTAGCGTGGTACATCGCGGCATCGGCGTTCATCAGCAACTCATCGGCCGTCTGACCGTTGCCCGGATAGAGCGCGATGCCGACACTGGCGGAAATCTGCAAGTCATGTTCGGCGACCCGGAACGAGCGCGCAATCAACCCGACCTGACGCTCCGCCAGGCTCAGCGCATCATTCGGCTCGTTCAGGCGCACCAGCAACACGAACTCGTCGCCGCCGATCCGCGCCAGGGTGTCCTGGCTACGCAGGTCTTCGCGCAGGCGCAGTGCAACTTCACGCAACAGCTGGTCGCCCATGTGATGGCCAAACGCATCGTTGACCGGTTTGAATCCATCCAGATCAATGAACATCAACGCAAAACAGCCGCCCTGCTCCTGCACTTTCGATATGGCCTGATCGATACGGTCAGCCAGCAACATGCGGTTGGGCAGACCGGTCAGGGTGTCGTGCAAGGCCAGTTGAGTGAGTTCACGGTTGGCCACGGTCAGCGAGTGGGCGAGGTCCGCAGTGCGAGCCTCCAGGCGGGCATCGAGGATCGATGTCAGCAAGGCGATGCTCAATATCGCCAAGGTGGTGATCAGCACCAGGCTGTCCAGCCCCTTGCCGTTCAAGCCGCTTACCGCCGCACCACAGAAACTGCCGGCGGCAAAGCGCGCCGCGGCCATGCCGGTGTAGTGCATGCCGACGATGGCAATGCCCATGATGACTGCCGCACCCGCACGGAACAGGCGAACATGCGGCGTGTGCTGGCGCAGGCGGAAAGCGATCCATAACGCCGCGCCCGACGCGCCGACGGCAATCAGCAGCGACGCGCCAAACAGAGTCGGGTCGTAATCGATGCCCGGCTGCATGCGCATGGCGGCCATGCCGGTGTAATGCATGGCGCTGATACCAGCGCCCATGACCAGCGCGCCGAACGCCAGTTGCCAGGCCGGCAGCCGTGGCTGACTGACCAGCCATAGGGCAAAGCCGCAAGACAGCACCGCGATCAACAGCGACAGTGCCGTGAGGGTGGTGTCGTAGCCCAGGTCGATCGGCAATGTGAACGCAAGCATGCCGATGAAATGCATCGACCACACGCCGATGCCCATCGCAAAAGCGCCGCCCGCCGTCCATAAATGCACCGCTCGGCCCTTGGCCGTGGCGATGCGTCCGGTGAGGTCAAGCGCGGTATAAGAGGCCAGTATCGCCACGCACAGCGATATGAAAACCAGCGGAAGGGAATAACTACCAATGAGCATGGGATTTCTCGCAACAGCCCCCGCCATACTGTGTTTGTTCTCGGGGAGCAAAGCCGGCGATTGTACTGATTCCGCGGACGAACGCACTCACAAAGTAATCAAAAGGCCACCAAGATGATGAAGCTGTTGTGTGACCCTGTGGCGAGGGGGCTTGTCGGAACGCCGCATCGCCCCGTTCGGCTGCGCAGCAGTCGTAAAATAAGGCGGTTCGGTATATCTGAAGAATGCAGGGGGCCGCTTCGCGCCCCAACGGGGGCAAGCCCCCTCGCCACAGGGTGGTGCTATTGCTTGTCACTCACCTGAAGCTGCCCGTCCCACCCACCACCCAGCGCGGCAATCAACTGCACGCTGGCAATCAGCCGGCTCTGCAACAAGCTCAGCACGTTGCGTTCGTTGTTCAACGCCGTGGCTTGAACCACCACCACATCCAGATAAGCGATCAACCCGGCCTTGTACTGATTCCGGGTCAAGCGAAGGGATTCGCGCGCCGCATCCAGAGCTTCCTGGCGCACGACCGCTTCGTCTTCCAGCACCTTGAGCTGCACCAGGTAATTTTCTACCTCACGAAAACCATCGAGCACGGTCTGGCGGTATTTGGCGACAGTCTCGTCGTAGGCCGCTTCACTACGGTCGACTTCCGCCGAGCGCTGGCCACCGTCGAACAGGGTCATGGCCAGTTGTGGGCCGACCGACCAGAAGCGGTTCGGCAGGCTGATCCAGTTGGCGTAGGTGCTACTGCTATAACCGCCGTTCATGTTCAGAGTCAGGTCCGGGTAGTAGGCAGCTTTGGCCACTCCGATGTTGGCGTTGGCGGCCATCACCGAGCGCTCGGCGGCGGCGATGTCCGGGCGGCGCTCCAACAACTGCGAAGGCAGGCTTAGCGGCACCTGGGGCAACGCCGGGATGTCCGAGGTTTCAGCCAGGCTGAATTCCGCTGGCGGCAGGCCGATCAGCACGGCGATGGCGTTCTCGAACTGCGCGCGCTGCCAGATCAGGTCGACCATTTCCGCCTGAGTGGTTTTGAGCTGAGTGGTGGCCTGGGCCACCGCATCCTTGCCGGAGACGCCGGCGCGGTACTGGTTTTCGGTCATTTTCAGCGAGCGCTGATAGGCCTCGACTGTCGCTTCCAGCAGGCGTTTCTGCTCATCGATCACCCGTAATTGCAGGTAGTTCTGCACCAGCTCCGATTGCTGGCTCAGGCGCATCGCCGCCAGGTCGGCAAAGCTCGCCTGGGCGTTGGCCGTGTCGGCTTCCAGGCCTCGACGTAATTTGCCCCAGATGTCGGCTTCCCAACTGACCCCGGCCTGGGCCGAGTAAGTGTCACGGATGCCGCTGGACGAACTGCTCAAGCTCGAACTGCTGCTGCCGGTGCCCTGGCTGGAGCGGTTCTTGCTGACGGTCAGGTCCACCGTCGGGAAAAATGCCCCCCGGGCACTGCGCACCAAGGCCTGGGCCTGACGGTACTGGGCCTCGGACTGGGCAACGGTCTGGTTGGCGCTGTTGAGCTTTTCGATCAGGCCGTTGAGCTGCTGATCGCCGTACAGCTCCCACCAGGCACCGCGCGCCAACGAATCGCTGGGGTTGGCCTGACGCCAGCCGGCCGCCTCTTTGTACTGCGCAGGCGCAGCGGCTTGCGGGCGCTGGTAATCCGGGCCGATGGCGCAGGCGCTGAGCATCGCCACGCACAGCGACAGGCTCAGCAAACGCGAGCCTCGGGCCGTGATCAGCGGTGCAGCCAGGTTGAGAAGCGAACGGTCAGTCATAGCGGAGTTTCCAGAGCAGCATCGGTACGCACCCCACGCCAGTGGTTGAAACGATGGCGCAGTTTGTCGAGATAGAGGTAAACCACCGGGGTGGTGTAAAGGGTCAGCACCTGGCTGAAGACCAGCCCACCGATGATGGTCAGGCCCAGCGGCTGACGCATTTCCGCGCCCTCAGCGCGGCTCAGCAGCAACGGCAAGGCGCCGAGAATCGCTGCCAGGGTGGTCATCAGAATCGGTCGCAGCCGTTGCAGGCAGGCGCTGCGGATCGATTCCAGCGGCTCCAGGCCTTGATGCCGTTCCAGTTGCAGCGCCAGGTCGATCATCAGGATGGCGTTTTTCTTCACCACGCCGATCAGCAGAAACAGCCCGAGCAAGGAGATCAGGCTGAACTCGCCGCCCAGCACATAGATTGACAGCAACGCACCGACACCGGCCGACGGCAAGGTCGACAGGATCGTCAGCGGATGAATGTAGCTTTCGTACAGCACGCCCAGCACCAGATACACCGCCACCAGCGCGCCGAGAATCATCCACGGCTGGCTCTTCTGTGCGGCGGCGAAGGCGTCGGCGGTGCCGGCCATTTTCGCGATCACGTCTTCCGGCAGGCCAACCTTGGCAATCGCCCGTTCGATGGCCGCCGAGCCCTGCTCCACCGTCACCCCTTCGGCCATGTCGAAGGCAATGCTTTCCGAAGCGAACTGGCCTTCGTGGCTGACCCGGTCGTTTTCCAGGCTGCTCTCATAGTGGGCGATGGTCGACAACGGAATTCGTGCGCCGTCGGCAGTGATCACTTTGACCTGGTTCAGGGTGACCGGGTCCTGGGCGTATTTCGGATTGACCTCCATCACCACCTGATACTGGTTGAGGCTGTCGTAGATCGTCGAAATCTGCCGCTGGCTGTAGGCATTGTTCAGCACTGCCGTGACCATGTTCATGTCCACGCCCAGCCGCTTGGCCTGATCGCGATCGACAATCAGCGTCACTTGCTGGGCGCCACGGCCTTCGCGGGCGTCAATCGCCGTCAGCTCAGGCAGGGCCTTGAAGGCGGCAACGACTTTCGGATACCACTCGCGTAAAGCGCCGAGATCGCCACTTTGCAGGATGTAGGAATACTGCGAGGTGGTCTGCTCGCGACCGCCGCCGAATTGCAGGTCCTGGTCAGCCATCAGCATCAATTGCGCACCGGGCACCTTGGGCATTTCCTTGCGCAAACGCTCGATGACTTTCTGCGCGGACAGGTTGCGTTCCTTGATCGGCTTGAGCCGCACCAGCATGAACGCGTTATTGGTGCCGTTGTTGCCACCGATGAACCCGGCGACGCTTTGCACCGCTTCGTCCTTCAACACCGCGCGGCGGAAGGTTTCCATCTTCGGCTGCATCACGCTGAACGACAGGCCATTATCGCCGCGCACGAAACCGATCAGCTGGCCGGTGTCTTGCTGAGGAAGAAAGGTTTTAGGAACAACAACATACAGCGCAATGTTTACGCCAACTGTCACGATCAGACTGAGCAAGGTCAGTCGGCGATGACGCAGCACCCAGTCGAGACTGGTGGCGTATTTGCCGACCATCCACTCATTGGCCCGCTGGCTCCAGCGTTGCAGACGGTTTTCCTGCCCCGGCGTATGCGGCTTGAGCCAGCGCGCGCAGAGCATCGGCGTCAGCGTCAGCGACACCAGCAACGACACCACGATGGCCGCCGCCAGGGTGATGGAAAACTCGCGGAACAGGCTTTCGATGATCCCGCCCATGAACAGGATCGACAGAAACACCGCCACCAGCGAGACGTTCATCGACAGCAGCGTGAAGCCGACTTCCTGCGCCCCGAGGTACGCGGCCTTCATCGGCGGTACGCCCTTGTCGATGTGCCGGGAAATGTTCTCCAGCACCACGATGGCATCGTCCACTACCAACCCGGTGGCCAGAATCAGCGCCATCAGCGACAGGTTGTTCAGGGAGAAGCCATAGAGGTACATCACCGCAAACGTGCCCACCAACGATACCGGCACCGCCAGGGTCGGGATCAGCGAGGCGCGCAAGTTACCGAGGAACAGGAACACCACCAGAATCACCAGCGCCACCGCAATCAGCAGGGTCATTTCCGCTTCGTGCAGGGTGGCCTTGATCACCGGCGAACGGTCCATCGCCAGGTTGAGCTTGACGCTGGCCGGCAGCACCGCCTGCAAGGCCGGCAACTGCGCCTTGATCTCGTTGACCGTCTCGATGATGTTGGCGCCGGCCTGGCGGTTGATCACCAGCAACACCGCTGCGTCGTCATTGAAGAACCCGCTGTTGTAGCGGTCCTCGACGCCGTCGCTGACCTTGGCCACATCCTTCAATCGCAGGGCCGCGCCGTCTGCGTAGTGAATGATCAGCGACTCGTAATCCTTGGCCTTTTCCAGCTGATCGTTGGCCTGGACCTGCCACAGCCGCTGGCCGTCTTCGACCGAGCCCTTGGGCCGGCGCACGTTGGCGTTGGCGATGGTGGTGCGCACATCGTCCAGTGCCACGCCGTACTGGTTGAGCGCCTGGGGTTCGAGCTCGATGCGCACCGCTGGCAACGAACTGCCGCCGATCTGCACTTCACCTACGCCCTGCACCTGGGACAGGCTCTGGGACAGAATGGTCGAGGCCAAGTCGTAGAGCTGGCCTTTTTCCAGCACATCCGAGGTCAGCGACAGCACCATGATCGGCGCTTGCGATGGGTTGACCTTCTTGTAGGTCGGCATGCTGCGCATCCCGCTGGGCAGCAGGTTGCGCGAGGCGTTGATCGCCGCCTGCACTTCCCGCGCCGCGCCGTTGATGTCGCGGTCCAGGTCGAACTGCAGAATCACCCGGGTCGAGCCTTGGCTGGAACGGCTGCTCATGGTGTTGACCCCGGCGATGGTACCGAAGGAACGCTCCAGCGGCGTGGCCACGGTTGAGGCCATGACCTCCGGGCTCGCGCCAGGCAGACTGGCCTGAACCACGATCACCGGGAAATCCATCTGCGGCAGTGGCGATACCGGCAACAGTCCGAAGCTCACGCCGCCCAGCAGCATGATCGCCAGGCTCAGCAACATCGTCGCGACCGGGCGCTTGATGAAAGGTCCGGACAGGTTCATGGCTGCTCTACCGGGTCCACGGACTGGGCCTTACGACCCCAGCGCCGCCCGAGGCGGTCGAAGTACAGGTAAATGACGGGCGTGGTAAACAGCGTCAGCACCTGACTCACCAGCAAGCCACCGACCATCACCAGACCCAAAGGCTGGCGCAACTCCGCGCCGGAGCCGGTGGCGAGCATCAGCGGCACCGCGCCGAACAATGCTGCCAGGGTGGTCATCAGAATCGGCCGGAAGCGCAGCAGCGCCGCCTGATAGATCGCAGCCTGCGGGTCCATGCCCTGATTACGTTCGGCTTCAAGGGCGAAGTCGATCATCATGATCGCGTTCTTTTTCACGATACCGATCAGCAAGATGATGCCGATGATCGCGATCATCCCCAGGTCATTACCGCTCAACAGCAGCGCCAGCAAGGCGCCGACCGCCGCCGAGGGCAAGGTCGAGAGGATGGTGATCGGGTGAATATAGCTCTCGTAGAGCACGCCGAGCACGATGTACATGGTCACCACCGCCGCCAGAATCAGCAGCAAGGTGCTCGACAGCGACGCCTGGAACGCTTCGGCCGCGCCCTGGAACTGGGTCTGCACGCCAATCGGCATGCCGATGTCTTTCTGCACCTGATCGATGATCTGCACCGCCTGCCCCAGCGCCACGCCGGGCGCCAGGTTGAACGACATCATCACCGCCGGAAACTGGCCGATGTGGGTGATCGCCAGTTGCGCCTGACGCTCCTCGACATGCGCCAGGCTGGACAAACGGACCTGGCCGCCATCGGTGGTCTTGACGTGAATCTGGTTCAGCGCATCGGGGCCGATCTTCTCGCCGGACTGCGATTGCAGCACCACGCGGTACTGGCTGGCCTGGGTGTAAATGGTGGAAATCTGCCGCTGGCCGAAGGCGTCATACAGCGCGTCGGTGATGTTCGACACCGATACGCCAACCCGCGACGCCGCATCGCGGTCGATCACCAGATAAACCTGCAAGCCCTTGTCCTGCAAATCGCTGGCGACATCGGTCAGTTCCGGCCGTTGCGCCAGGGCTTCGACCAGACGCCCGCTCCACAAGCTAAGCAACTCAGCATCCGGCGACGACATGCTGAACTGGTACTGCGTACGGCTGACCCGATCTTCGATGGTCAGGTCCTGCACCGGCTGCATGAACAGGCGAATGCCGACCAGCTTGTCCAGCTCCGGTTGCAAGCGGGCAATGACTTGGGTGGCGCTCAGGTTGCGGTGGCTGTGGGACTTGAGGTTGATCAGTAACCGGCCGCTGTTGAGCGTCGAGTTATCACCGTCGACGCCAATATAGGACGACAGGCTTTCGACCGCCGGGTCAGCCAGAATCACCTTGGCCAGTTCCTGCTGGCGCTCGCTCATCGCCGCGAAGGAAATCGACTGCGGCGCCTCGGAAATCCCCTGGATCACCCCGGTGTCCTGCACCGGGAAGAACCCCTTGGGCACCACCATGTACAGGAAAACGGTCAATGCCAACGTGCCGATGGCCACCAGCAAGGTCAGCGGCTGATGCTTGAGCACCCACTGCAACTTGCGCCCGTAGGCGGCGATCATCCAGTCGATGGTCGCGCCACTGGAGCGGTAGAACCAGCCCTGATCTTTTTCCTTGGGCTCACGCTTGAGCAACCGCGCGCACATCATCGGCGTCAGGGTCAGGGACACCACCAGCGAAATCAGGATCGCCACCGCCAACGTGATCGCGAACTCGCGGAATAAACGCCCCACCACATCAGCCATGAACAGTAGCGGAATCAGCACCGCGATCAACGACAGCGTCAGGGAAATAAGGGTGAAGCCAATCTGCTTGGCGCCCTTGAGCGCCGCTTGCAGCGGGCTGTCGCCCTCTTCGATGAAGCGGGAAATGTTCTCCAGCATCACGATCGCATCATCCACCACGAAACCGGTGGCGATGGTCAGCGCCATCAGGGTCAGGTTGTTGACCGAAAACCCGGCGAGGTACATCACGCCGAAGGTGCCGATCAACGACAGCGGCACCGCCACCGACGGAATGATCGTGGCACTGGCTCGCCGCAAAAACAGGAACGTGACCATCACCACCAGGGCGATGGCGATCAGCAGTTCGTGTTGCACGTCGGTGACCGAGGCGCGGATGGTCTGGGTGCGATCGGTGAGCACCGTGACGTCGAGGCCGGCCGGCAGGTTGTCGGTGATGCTCGGCAGCAAGGCCTTGATCCGGTCGACCACCTCGATGACGTTGGCGCCGGGCTGACGCTGGATGTTCAGCAGCACGGCCTGGTTTTCATTGGCCCATGCCGCCAGGCGTTCGTTCTCGGCGCCATCGACAATTTCCGCCACGTCCTTGAGCCGCAACGGCGCGCCGTTTTTATAGGCCAGAATCAGGTTGGCGTAGTCCTTGGGTGACGTCAGCTGGTCGTTGGCGTCGAGCATCGACACCCGGGTCGGGCCGTCGAAGTTGCCCTTGGGCTGGTTGACGTTGGAGGCACCGATCAAGGTGCGCACGTCCGACAGGTTCAGGCCGTTGGCCGCCAGGGCCTCGGGGTTGACCTTGATCCGCACCGCCTGACGCTGACCACCGGCAATGCTGACCATGCCGACGCCGCTGATCTGGGCGATTTTCTGCGCCATACGGGTATCGACCAAGTCATTGAGCTTGGGCAGCAGCATGGTTTTGGAGGTGATGGCCAGGGTCAGCACCGGGGTATCCGCCGGGTTGACCTTGTTGTACACCGGCGGTGCCGGCAAATCCTTGGGCAGCAAATTGGTCGCGGCGTTGATCGCGGCCTGCACTTGCTGCTCGGCGACGTCCATGTTGATGTCGAGGCTGAACCGCAGGGTCAGCACCGAGGCACCTCCGGAACTGGTCGAAGCCATCTGGGTCAGGCCGGGCATCTGGCCGAATTGACGCTCCAGCGGCGCGGTCACGGCGCTGGTCATGACATCCGGGCTGGCGCCGGGATAGAGCGTCATGACGCGGATGGTCGGGTAATCGACCTGGGGCAATGCCGACACCGGCAGCAGCCGATAAGCGATCACACCGGCCAGAATAATGGCCAGCATGCTCAGGGTCGTGGCGACCGGGCGAAGGATGAACAGCCGCGAGATGTTCATGCGCCGCCCTTTTTCGCCTTGTCGGTGGTCGCCGGCTCGCCTGGGGTCGCCGCCGATTTGCCTTGCAGATGTTCGGTCGGAGTGGTCGGTACATCCTTGCTGTCGTTGACCACTTCCACTTCACTGCCGTCCTTCAGGCGGTCGGTGCCTTCCAGCACCACCCGATCACCGATGGCCAGGCCTTCGGTGATCACGGTGTTTTCCCCGTCACTGGCGCCGACTTTCAACTGGCGGATGGTGACCTTCTTGTCGCCGTCCAGCGCATAGACGAATGTGCCGTTGGTGCCGAACTGGATCGCCGCCGAGGGTGCAAGCACCACATCTTTAAGGGTATCGGCCAGCAGGTGCACGTTGACGAACTGATTCGGGAACAGCGCTTGATCGCGGTTCTCGTAGCGGGCCTTGAATTTCAGGGTGCCGGTGGTGACGTCGATCTGGTTATCGAGGCTCTGCAACACGCCAGTGGCCTGCAACTGGGTGTCGCCGCGGTCCCAGGCTTCGGCGGGCAGCTTGGCGCCGGTGCGATAGCGGGTCAGCACGGTGTCCAGGCTGTTTTCCGGCAAGGTAAACGCCACGCTGATCGGTTGGGTCTGGGTGATGATCACCAGCGCCGTGGTGTCGTTGGCCGCCACGAGGTTGCCGACGTCCAACTGCCGCAGGCCCACACGCCCGGTGATCGGAGCGCGGATCTTGGTGAATTCGAGATTGAGCTTGGCGTCGTTGACCGCCGCCTGATTGGTCTTGACCGTGCCCTGGTACTGGGCGACCAGCGCTTCGGCGGTGTCCAGGGTTTGCTTGGCGATACTGTCTTCGCGGTACAGGCCACGATAGCGCTCGACGTCGACCTGGGCGTTTTTCAATTGCGCCTGATTCTGCAGCAAGGTGCCTTCGGCCTGGAGCAAGGCATTCTGATAGGGACGTGGATCGATCTCGGCCAGCAGGTCACCCGCCTTGACCATCTGCCCTTCATCGAAATAGACCTTGACCAGTTCGCCACCGACGCGGCTGCGCACATTGATGGTGTTCAGCGCCGTGACCGTGCCCAGCGCCTTGTAATACAGCGGAAAATCGCCTTTGACCACCGGCGCCACGCGCACCGGAACCGGTCCCGTCGCCCCGCCGAATCCCGGACGCATCCCCCCCGACCGACCGGTATGCCCGGCAACGGCTTTCTGCCCTGCGCCCTCCTTCGGGGTGCTGCCAGCGGGCCAGAACTTCCAGCACAGGCCGGCGATGACCAACAGGACAAGCAGGCCGAACAGCCAGCGACGAGGATTGCGGGAAGCGGAGGATTGCATGGAATGATCAACCATTGGGCGCGTGCGCTTTTTTCTACGGGAGGCTGAACGATAAGCACTGGCGGGTATTAAGCAAAGCGCCTTTACCGGCAATTTACCTTTGGCTTACCTAACAGGAGTTTTGGCTAAGACACTGAAGCACAAATGAAAACGGCCTGGACAGGGCCAGGCCGTTAACAATTGTAAAAACTTTGCTTACTTCAGAACGGCGAGCGCTGCGTCGTAGTTCGGTTCTTCAGCAATTTCCTTGACCAGTTCGCTGTGCAGAACCTTGTCGTTTTCGTCCAGAACCACGACGGCACGGGCGGTCAAGCCTTTGAGTGGACCGTCGGCAATGGCTACGCCGTAGTTTTCCTTGAACTCGGCACCGCGCAGGGTCGACAGGTTCTGTACGTTTTCCAGGCCTTCGGCGCCGCAGAAGCGGGCTTGGGCGAACGGCAGGTCAGCGGAGATGCACAGCACGACGGTGTTGGCCACGTCATTGGCCTGGGCGTTGAACTTACGCACCGAGGTGGCGCAGGTCGGGGTGTCGACGCTTGGGAAGATGTTCAACACTTTGCGCTTGCCGGCGAAGCTCGCCAGGGTCACGTCGGACAGATTGCCGGCAACCAGGGAAAAGGCTGGCGCCTGGGAACCGGCTTGTGGCAGTTGGCCGTTGACTTGAACCGGGTTGCCTTTGAGAGTGACTTGAGCCATGAACGGAGTCCTTCTGAACGTTGATGTAGAGAATTTTGACGAGGCCGAAGTTAACCACGAAATGGGCCGGGGACCTATGCAAAAACACAAATTGTCATGAGTGGCGGGAGAGGCAAACCTGCAATTCCACAGGGCTGGATGCACGTGCACTACCCAAGCAACCGCAGCATATTGCGGTGCCGCGCCGCGAAAATCCGCCGCATGTAGGCATTCACCAGCAGCCCTTCAGTCAAGGCACCGCCAATCGCCGCATAGGTCACGCGGTCGGTGTACAGCGTACCGCCCTCACCCGCCGCCACCCGATGTTCATGACGAAAGGCACGCAGCGGCCCCTTGAGCATTTCATCGATGAAATGCGTGTCGCCAACCTCCCGGATCACCACCGTCCAGTTCGACGGGATCAGGTTGAACATCCAGTGCCTGAAGCGAAACTCGTGCCCGGCTTCGATGCGCAGGTTATCCAGGTCGATATCACCCCGCGACGTGACCCGTTCCGGAAAGATCTTCGGGAAATTGGCGCCTTCCAGGCAGAAGTCGAGAACTTGCCCGGGAGTTCGGTCGGGGATCAGTGTGGTGAGTTCCAGTACGGGCATGAAGGGCACCTTCCGTTGGTCGTTGGATGGGTTGCACAGGAATATTTGATCGCGAGGAGGATGTCGAAAATACAACTGTTCTCTACAACATCGACTAAAACGAAAAGGACAATTTTTGTTTAGGCGCATTGTCGATTCAAGTCACGCCCATTCGACTATGCAATGAATCACTCAACTTCAACGGAGACAAGACCATGCGATTCATGATCATTGTAAAAGCCAGCCCCGATTCCGAGGCCGGCGTGATGCCCAGCGAAGAACTGATGACCGCAATGGGCAATTACAACGAGGAACTGGCCAAGGCCGGCATCCTCATCGATTGCGATGGCCTGCAGCCCAGCAGTAAAGGTGCCCGTGTGCGCTTCTCGGGAGATAAACGCACAGTGATCGACGGCCCGTTCGCCGAAACCAAAGAGCTGATCGCCGGCTACTGGCTGTGGCAGGTGAAGTCGAAAGAGGAAGCGATCGAGTGGGTCAAGCGCTGCCCCAATCCGATGCCGGGTACAGAGGCCGAGATCGAGATTCGCCAGGTGTTCGAGGCCGAAGATTTCGGTGCCGAGTTCACCCCGGAACTGCGTGAACAGGAAGAGCGCGTGCGGGCACAGGCGAAGAAACACTGATGCACATCTGACACCCGTGGGAGCTGTCGCGCCTTCGCGAGCAAGCCAGCTCCCACAAGACCGCATATGGGCGGCTTAACCGAGCAACTTCAGCATATTACGGTGCCGTGCCGCAAAAACCCTCCGCATGTAGCCATTAACCAGCAACCACTCCACAAGGGCGCCGCCAATCACCTTGTAGGTGACCCGGTCGGTGTACAGCGTCCCGCCCTGTGCCGCCTCGACCCGATGTTCATGACGATACTCAGCCATCGGGCCTTTGAGCATTTCATCGATGAAATGGTGATCGCCGACTTCACGTATCACCACCGTCCAGTTAGCCGGGATGAGATTGAACATCCAGTGGCAAAAGCGCAATTGACGACCCGCTTCAATGCGCAGGTTACTCAAGTCGAGATCGCTCAACAGTGTGACACGCTCCGGAAAGATCTTCGGGAAGCTGAGACCTTCCAGGCAAAAGTCGAGGACGAACTCAGGCGTGCGGTTGGGGATTAAGGTGGTGAGTTCCAGAACAGGCATAGACGAGAAGCATTCCTTTGTTTGGCGAGATGACGGAACAGCAGATACGTTAGGGCAAAGTCGCCTTAAGACTTTGCTGCAGCCAGGGCCATTTCGGGATATTCGCGCCGGTCTCTGAACAGGATGTAAAGCGGGTCCAGGCCAGACGCTGGCGGAAAGACGACGACATAGTCATCGAAACCAATCGCAGCCAAGTCGCTGAAGGACTCCAATACTGGCACGGGTGAAGATCGGAGGAATCCCAGTCGATACTCGGGGGCTGGTGCCAGGGTCGATGTGCTTTCGAAGGGGGCCGGCGCGCTCCAGCTCACAGTCTCCGGGGCCGGCCCGTCAGCGGTGAAGCAGTAGGTCTTCAGTTGCTCATTCCAGATGGCGGCTCGCACCCTCACCCTGGACGACAATACGCTGCCATTCGTTGGCGTAATGGCCACTTGTAGCAACGTCTTTATTTCTCTAAGCCCTCGGGACATCGTCCCTGGTGGAACGGCGTATGTGCCGCTGCTCATCCTGAACGGAAGATCGACTTCGGCCTCCATCGCGGCCAGGCCTTGCCAATCCTGGCCCTCGATCGGCAGCAACTCGGACAGAGGAACACTGAGCCCATACCTCCCCACTTCGGCCCGACTGGAAAAATCGAATTGCAGAACGGCTGCGTATTGACCTTGATGCTCATCGGTTCCCGAGGTGATCTGCCAGGTAAACTCCGCCACCGCCGAACGTATGGCTTTTTGCAGCGCAACCCGATGGGTCTCCAAGGGTTGCGAAAGGCCGCCATCGAGGAAAATACCCGGTCGCGCATTGGCAAAGGCGAGCGGTGCAAAAAGCAGCCCGGACGTCTGAGTCGGCCCTGTTCCCTGCTGATAACGCTGATCGACGAGTTGTGTTTGCGCCGTCACCAGCAACGCTTCAGCGTCCACTTGAAAGCCGCGGAGGCGTTGATTGATCTCATTCAATTTCGTCAGATAACGGTCGTAAGTGGCGTTGATCTGCTGGGCGATGCTTTGCCACTGCGCGTGTTCGGACCCGGCGTAGGGCAGTTCACGGTGGGCGCTGTCTCGTTTGAACTCGATGCGCATTTTCCAGAATTCGTACCGGTGGGCTGCCAGGCGCGCTTCAAGTTCAGAAGCCTCCAGGGCACGGATGTCCGCTTCACGCTCACGAATGTCCACGTGTGCGCTCTGTCGTTGACGCAGGTGCTTTATTCGTTGCTCGAACACAGTGAGTGCCGCTTCTGCCGCTCGCTCGGAGACCGTCAGATCTACAGCGACTTTTTGTACGTCAGCCAGGTTGTGTGCAATACGCCGCTGCGTCATCTGCGCCAGGGTCAACGACGCTTTGGGCCCTGTCGCAACAGGTTTGGGGACGGGAACACTTTCCCCCTTGAACGCAGCACGGCCCTGTTTGTGGTGCCAGCCTTTGACGTAATACACGACCGAGCCGGATGAGTAGGCGTTGTAGCTAGCCTCTGGCGGATAAAACAGCAGGTCCGCACCTTTGGGGTGACCGGCGATGCGGTCGAAATGATTGATCAATTGATCGTGGTCCGTTTTCGGTAAATCGACAGCCCAGATCCTGTCGACCAGAGCCTGGAATTCCGGTTCGGTGTAATCCTTGAGTGTTGTTTTAAGTTCCATCTTTGTTGTCTCCCTTGTTTCTGGCTCACAACTGCCCAAGTAACGACATCTGCTCATATTGTGATGAGCAGATGCGTGTGAATTGTTTGCATTTGGATCAGCGCGATTACTCTGGTTTGAAGCCGGGTTTGTTATTGAGTGCGCGCCATTCTTTGATTACTTTCATGATGCCCTCAGGACTGTCTTCTTGGCCTTCCTTGGGATAGAAGAGAACGTCCGAACGGTCGGGGTGCTCCGTAATTGCCTCGAAATGATCCAACAAGCTATCGGTGTAATCATTCAAAGCATCGCCTTCGAGATTGTTGGTATTCTCAAAGAACTCCCGTAAAAACAATAAAAACTCAGTTTCTGTGTAATCTTCTAGTTTGTCCTTGAAAGTAATCATTGCTTCGTCCCCTTATGAAGGTCGATATGGCGCTTCGCGGTGAGAATCACAAGATTTTCCATGTCATAGACCGCGCCCCCCTTAGCTACTTCATCTTTATGATGGATCTCAAACTTTTTCCTACCGCCGACCTGCCCCCGACGATCTGGATAAGGTGCGGCGCCATTGAGCATATGTTTCAAATTGATTTCATTAAATTGTTTGGCAAGTTTTTCATCCATCGCCACTGCCCTCCAAAATGCCTCCCTGAACCGATGAAAATTGGCAAATTCCCTACCCCTTAGCTGATCCGCAATCTGGACAGGAACCGCCGCACCCTCTGCTTTTGCAGCCTCCCCCAACCAAATCCCTGTAACCGTCTGCCCAACCCCCGTAGCAACCCCCGGATCATCCCGCCGATCCAGAAACAACACATCCGACGAGGGCAACTCCATATCCGCCGGATACCCAGGAATACTGGCACCGATCTGCCCTTCGTCAACAGCCGGAAAGGTCTCGTTTTGCGGTAGGACCGGGATGACCGGGGTGCCGGGATAAACCGCTGGAATCGACGGTGTAACCGGTGAGGTTGTAGGATCGAGGTGTTCGATACCCGGCGGAACGAGAGGTGTCCAGGTTCCGACGCCAACGGGGTTAATCGGCCAAGGCAGAACCGCAGGGGTGATCCCCAACTGTCCGTGGGTGCTTTGCGGCGTGGTGATGCTGATTTTGTCGAGGTTGAAGGGGGTTTCACCCAACTCCGCAAGCTCTTGATAACGCAGCTCGAATTCACGCCGTTCACCAACCCAAGTGCTTTTTGGCGCATAGGGTGCAAAACCTTGTTCGATGCGTTTTTTATTGACCTCATCGAACTGGGCCGTGAGCGCCGGATGCTCGCCCAGCGTTCGCCACAGCGTCTCGTCAAAAGCGCCGCACGAGTTGATTTCGCGACCTCGAAACTGATCGCCGATCTGTGTCGGAATGGCGGCGCCTGTCACCTTGCGTGCCGTTTTCCACCAGTCAGCCGTGGCCGGTTGACCGCTCCCAGTGACGACACCCGAACCCATGGGTGGCTGATTGAAGGACAGGTAAGTCGGTGGTAAGCCTGGTACGCAAACAATGCAGTCCTGAATGCGCAGGTCGACACCTACCGGGATGTGCTGGATCTGCGGCGTCAACTTCGCCAGCCCCGCCTGGCTCGTCGTGGCAGCCTGAGCGGCAGCGCCCGGCGCGAATTGAAGGTGCCTGGTCGGGAATCCGGGGATCTTTGCGTTGTAGAACCCGGTCAGCGGGTCGAGTACCGCATTGATGACCGGCACATCAGCATCAATCTCATCGCCGGTAGCGACAGCAATGATGGCGGTGCCCTCTGACACGGCTTCGGGTTTGAGCCGGTATGCCGCCTCCACCGAGCCACCGGAATCAGCAATCGATTGCAGTGCTCGACCATCGGAAAGCCCCAGCGCTTGCGCGGGAATGGCGACAGCCTGGAACAAACGCCGACGTTGCTCGACGCTCAACTCACTGTTGCCGAGGGTGGGCGAGTACACCATCGCGGTGACGAACACCGGCCCCGTTTTTGCGGCAATGCGTCCGAAATCGATGAGGGTGCTGACGGCAGACTGTACCGCCGCCTCAAGCACTGCCGCCGCTTGCCGCGCCACGAATGCGCCGTCACGCGTCAAAACCATCCCGCCAGCGGCAACCGAGGTAACGGGAATAGTCAGCGTGTTAGCCTGCCTGACCCGTTCAACCCGTACATCTTCATCGGCTTGCTGCTTGAAGCGAACCCGTGCTTCACGCTGCTCGGCGTACTGACGCTGGGCCTCCCACACGGCTTCCCTTTCGCGCCAGACGACTGTCTGCTCGGCGTGATGCCTTGCCAGCGCATTGGATTTGTCCGTGAGCGCATTGATTTGCGATGTCAGCAATCGGGCTTCATGGGCCGCGTTATAGGCGTTTTCCCATATCTGATGGCCGTCATTGAGTGCCTGACCAAACTGCCCCAGTCGCGTCAGGTAATCGTTCGAGGTGCGGGCGAATGGATCGTGTCCATCGAAGGACCGAGCAACCGCGTTTTTTGCATCGAGCTCGGCGGTTTTACGGGTGGTAAGCCCGTCGATCTCGTTTTTTTCCTTGGTTATCAGATAAAGCTGCCAGCGTTCGCTCGAGTCGCTATTGGGTGGCCGTCGCGCAGCCGATATTTCGTGTTCGAGAGATGACGCGAGTTGACCGGCCTTGTCGGCAAAGCGACGATCCACCTCGACTCTGATGGCGTCATGACGCTGCGCCAGCCCCGCAAGAAACTGGTGAAGGGCCTGAACACGGGCCTGTTCCTGAGCCTGTGCTTGAGCCGCCTCGGCCTGCTCGCGCTCTTTTTGCTTTTTCTGACGATCCGCTTCTATGGCCCGCCTTCGGGCCTTTTGCTTGTTCTTGCTGGTTTTACCGAACCCGCCTGAAACCCCTCCGCCACCGCCAAAACCACCGCCAGAACCACCATTCGAAGCGGGCGGTCCCGACCTGATGACGACACTTCCTGACGATCCATCGTTATGTATTTGTTGTGCCATACAGTCACTCCTTGTCTGTAGGGCACAGCATGTCGATGGAGCAGTGGTCAGGTGCGGTACATAGTTATCGGATGGGATTTATATCGAAGGATCGGCCACCAAGCCGACACATCAAAAGGATGAGTTCGATAAAAGAGCGGCACGATCAGACGGTTGACGCGACAACCAGCTGCTAGAGTAAAAAAGGGCCTTCACTTGAGAAACGACCACTGCATCCCCTGGTTTTGGCGGCAATGACCAGCCACCGTTCACGCTATTGGCCAGACTGAATGTCATCTTCGGAAAATGAGGAAACGTCTATGAAAGGTTTGCTTCGCGTTGCGGGATTCAGCCTGATGGCGCTTTTCGCAAGTTGTGGTGTCGGTGCCCAGACAATGCAAAGTCATGCGGCGCCGGTTGCGCTCACTGTCATACCGGCCGACATCCCGGGGGAATAGCCAAGGGGATTGATCGTTCCCATGCCTGGGAACGATCTTGCGCGAACAATAAACCCGCGTTACTTGGACTTGAATTTTACAAACGACTGATTCATGTCCGAAGCCCAGCCATCGATCACGTTTTTCACGTCATCGGCCTTCATCACCTGATCTTCGTTTTCCAGCGGTTTGCCGGTGCCCTTGCGCACCACCTGGGCGATGACTTTATTGGTGCTGCCATCGAGAAACACCGCTTCGGTGGCCAGATCGGTTTGCTGATCGCGAATACCGCTCGCGGTGCTGACGGCTGCCGCCACCAAGGCAATCGGGATCACTTCATAAGGCTTGAGGCTTTCGGTCTTGCTGCTGACGGCGGTAATCGCCGCACGCACCACGATCACGCCTGGGCCGGGGCCGCTGGCCAGTGGCAGGGATTTACCCAGTTCGCGCTTGAGCGCCTGATCGTAGTAGCTGGTGATGCCGTTCAACGTGGTCTGAGGGATTTTCGCTGTTGGCTGCGGTTTGGGATAGAGCTGAGTCGGCTCGATGTAGGCACTGGTGTATTTGTTGACGTTGAGCTTGGGATCGACCCAGCGCATCACCACGGCGCCCGATGGCGACTTGGCTTCCTTGAGCTGGCTGTAGTCCTTGAGAAAGCCGGAGTACTGGTCTGGCTCGACGACTTTGCTGGCGCAACCCGCCACCCCGAGAGAGGCGATGCACAGTGTGCTCATCATTAACGCAAGCTTCATGCTTTAACTCCTGTCAGAAGGACGGCAACGGTATTGCCTACGAGAGTTACAGGTATAGCTAATGCCCGGCGTTTTTGTATCGAAAATCACAATTTTCAGCTCTCGCCACGGTTGCGGCCATCACCACGAAGACCCGCTTTTCGCTGCCAACTCCCGCCGGCTATTGGCCCGCATCGCCTTGATCAACGATACCGTGCCCACCAGGATGATCACCGCGCCGAACAGGAAGTCGATGGTGTACAACTGGAAATCGTTCAACGGCCCCACCAGGAACACCCGGATCGCGCCAATACTCACCAGCGTCGCGAGAAAGTCGATGCCCGGCTCGTCGCGATAGAACACGTGCAGCAGCGGCAGGCACATCACCAGCAACAACAGCAACACAATCACCTTGAACGAGCCCTTGCGCTCGACGCTGAACGCGCATTCGTTGGCGCCGTAGGGCTTGTAGTCCTGCTCACTGATCAACGAATTTTTCTCGTTGATGTACTCGACACGGTTGTACTTCTGGATCGGCGTAAAGGTGTTGGACATCTGCATGCTGGTGGTGACGTTTTTGAAGCGCAGGTCGACGCGCTCGTTACCCTTGAGGTAGTACAACACCGGTTTGTAACCGTAGCGGTAGGTGTCGAACGGAAAGTCGGTCGCACGCCCCTGGACGTCGATGGGCCGGGACTCAAGTTCGGCGTAGGCACTTTTGTTGACCGAAGACAGGTTACGGCTCAGGGGGGTGATCTTGACCTGTTCCATGAAAATCGGCGCAACGCCATAGGACCACTGCAGCGGCTCCACACTCCTTATGAGACGCGGACCCTATCAAAATGCCATCAGTGGCCCAAGCAAAAATGCCCATACGAGGGAAATCCCTGGAGCGAGGCTTGCCCGCGAAGAACGATGACGCGTAATACCTGGACACCTCGGCGCATTCTTCGCGGGTAAGCCTCGCTCCAGGTTCTGCGTCTTGACTTGTCAGCGTCGCCGAAACAACGGCCGCGGCTCAATCACCGAACGCCCATACAACACGCTCATCCCCGCCAGTCCCTTCAGCGCATCTTCGGCAGACTTGTCTTCACGCACGGCAAAGCTGTCGAAACCGCATTGGCGCATGTGGCTGAGTTGATCGCGCAGCACATCGCCAATCGCGCGCAATTCGCCTTGCCATCCGAATCGCGTGCGCAACAGATAGGCCTGGCTGTAAGCGCGTCCGTCACGAAAACTCGGGAAGTCCAGGGCAATCAGCGGCAGGTCGGGGAACCACGGAATCAGATTTGCCACTTCGTCGTCAGGACCGAGCCAGACACCTTCGAGCGCGGTTGTGGTGTCGGCATTAAGGGCCAGCCACTGGGGTAACGGCAGGATCAGCGGCCCGGCCGGGAGTTCACCGGTCGTTTCACGAATCAACTGCCATGGGTCGTCGCGCACCCACTCGGCGCCGCCCTCTCGCAAACGCAGCAGATTGTTCATACCGACACCTCCAGCACTTTCGGGTAGACACGTTCCTTGAACGGCTCCAGACCGATGCGCGCCAGGGTATCGACGAACAGTTCTTCGCTCTCGCGGTAGCGCACGAACGTGCCGATGATCCGTTCAATCACATCGGGCACTTCGGCGGCGCTGAAGGACGGACCAATGACCTTGCCCAGCGCGCTGTCCTTGCCCTGGGCGCCGCCGAGGGTGATCTGGTACCACTCGCTGCCGTTCTTGTCGACGCCAAGAATGCCGATGTTGCCGATGTGGTGGTGACCGCAGGCGTTCATGCAGCCGGAGATGTTCAGGCTGATGTCGCCCAGGTCATGCAGGTAATCAAGATCGTCGAAACGTGCCTGAATCGCTTGCGCGATGGGGATCGACTTGGCGTTGGCCAGGGCGCAGAAGTCGCCGCCGGGGCAAGCGATGATGTCAGTCAGCAAGCCGATGTTGGCACTCCCCAGGCCTTGCTCGCAGGCCAGGCACCACAGCGCATAAAGATCGGCCTTGGGCACGTCCGGCAGGACGATGTTCTGTTCATGGGCGATGCGGATTTCGCCGAAACCGAACTGCTCGGACCATTGCGCCACCGCTTGCATTTGTTCGGCCGTGACATCCCCCGGCGGCGCGGCGATACCCGGTTTGGTCGACAGCACCACACTGGCGTAACCCGGCACCTTGTGCGGCTGAACGTTGCGCGCCACCCAACGGGCGAACGCCGGGTGCTCGGCCAGGCGCGTGCCGAAGTCCAGGTCGGTGCCGGCCAGTGAACGGTAATCGGGGGGCACAAAGGCACTGGCGACACGCTCATACTCGACGTCGGTCAACTGCGCCGGGCCGTCCTTGAGGTGTTGCCACTCCTCCTCCACTTCCTTGGCGAACGCTTCGATCCCCAGGGCCTTGACCAGAATCTTGATCCGCGCCTTGTACTTGTTATCGCGCCGTCCGTGGCGGTTGTAGACCCGCAGCACCGCCTCGACATAAGACAGCAAATGCTGCCACGGCAAGCCTTCGCGAATCTGCAGACCGAGAATCGGCGTACGCCCCAACCCGCCGCCCACGATCACCCGCAAGAGCATTTGCCCGCTGTCGTCACGATAAAGATAAAGACCGATGTCATGCATCATGATCGCCGCGCGGTCCTGTTTCGCCGAGCGGATGGCGATCTTGAACTTGCGCGGCAGGAACAGGAATTCCGGGTTGATGGTCGACCATTGCCGCAGGATCTCCGCCAGCGGGCGCGGGTCCATCAGCTCGTCCGCCGCAACGCCGGCGAAGGCTTCGGTGGTGATGTTGCGCACGCAGTTGCCGGAGGTCTGGATCGCGTGCATTTCCACTTGGGCAAGGCGTTCGAGGATGTCCGGGACCTGGGCCAGTTCGATCCAGTTGAACTGCATGTTTTGCCGGGTGGTGAAATGGCCATAGCCACGATCGTAGTCCCGGGCAATGCTCGCCAGGGTGCGCATCTGCTGTGCGCCGAGGGTGCCGTAAGGAATCGCCACGCGCAGCATGTAGGCGTGTTTTTGCATGTACAGGCCATTCTGCAAACGCAGGGGCAGGAACTCTTCTTCGCTCAATTCGCCGGCCATGAAACGTTCGACCTGATCGCGAAACTGCGCAACACGCTCGAACACCAGGGCCCGGTCATAGTCATCGTATTGATACATGTGGCTGCCACCTCATCAGGAATTTTGCGCAGAACCAGTGGGAGCTCCTGTGGCGAGGGGGCTTGCCCCCGTTGGGTTGCGAAGCAGCCCCAAAATCTCTGATACACCGAAGATCTTGTGAGTGCTACGCACTCAAACGGGGGCAAGCCCCCTCGCCACAGGCCGCTCCCACAGGAGTTGCGGTGGATCGAACTCTGCGGCTCGTTCTTGGGGTGCAACTATGCGGCAGCAGCGCAGCGTGTTACAGATTCAGCTAAACACTAAAAAACCGTATCAGGACGCGACTGATGGCCGCAGGCGTGCCCCGCATCTGATCCGTATAAATGAAAGTTTCCTGAGACTGTTTTGTTTCCGGCAGGGTTTCTACAGTTCATCGCATGCCAGACCGGGTGGCCTGGCAAGACTTTGCAACCGTGGAAGAACTGACCATGAGCACAGCAACAATCGGACTGGCCTATAACTACAAGGTCGTCCGCCAATTCGTCGTGGCAACCGTGGTATGGGGCGTCGTCGGGATGGCGATGGGGGTATGGATCGCCTCGCAACTGGTATGGCCCGAGATGAACCTCGACCTGCCGTGGACCACCTTCGGCCGCTTGCGCCCGCTGCACACCAGCCTGGTGATTTTCGGCTTTGCCGGCAGCGCGCAATTCGCCGCCAGTTACTACGCCGTGCAGCGCACCTGCCAGGCTCGGCTGTTCTCGGACAAACTCGCTGCATTCACCTTCTGGGGCTGGCAATCGGTGATCGTGGTGATGCTGATCAGCCTGCCGCTGGGCTACACGACCACCAAGGAATACGCCGAGATCGAGTTCTCCGGCGCGGTGTGGATGACGGTGGTCTGGCTCGCCTATGCCATCGTGTTTTTCACCACCGTGGTGCGCCGCAAGACCAAGCATATCTACGTCGGCAACTGGTTCTTCGGCGCGTTCATCGTGGTGATCGCCATGCTGCACGTGGTCAATCACCTGTCGATTCCGGTGGACTGGTTCAAGTCGTATCCGGTGTACTCCGGGGCCACCGACGCCATGGTGCAGTGGTGGTACGGGCACAACGCGGTGGGCTTTTTCCTCACCACCGGGTTCCTCGGCATGATGTATTACTTCGTGCCGAAACAGGTGGGTCGGCCGGTGTATTCCTATCGCTTGTCGATCGTGCATTTCTGGGCGCTGATCACCCTGTACATCTGGGCCGGTCCGCACCATTTGCACTACACCGCGTTGCCGGACTGGGCGCAGTCTCTGGGCATGGCGATGTCGCTGATTCTGCTGGCGCCGAGCTGGGGCGGGATGATCAACGGCATGATGACGCTGTCGGGGGCCTGGCATAAGTTGCGCACCGACCCGATCCTGCGCTTCCTCGTGCTATCCCTGGCCTTCTACGGCATGTCGACCTTCGAAGGGCCAATGATGGCGATCAAGACGGTCAATGCCCTCTCCCACTACACCGACTGGACCATCGGCCACGTGCACGCCGGCGCGCTCGGCTGGGTAGCGATGATCACCTTCGGCGCCATCTACCACATGGTTCCGAAAGTCTTCGGCCGGGCGCAAATGCACAGCGTGCCGCTGATCAACCTGCACTTCTGGCTGGCGACCATCGGCACTGTGCTGTACATCGCCTCGATGTGGGTCAACGGCATCACCCAGGGTTTGATGTGGCGCGCGATCAACGACGACGGCACGTTGACCTACTCGTTCGTCGAGGCGTTGCAGGCCAGTCATCCAGGCTTCATCGTGCGGTTTGTCGGCGGGGTGTTCTTCCTCAGCGGCATGCTGCTGATGGCGTATAACGTGTGGCGTACGGTGCGGGTTGCGGATGTGAAGATGGCCGAACTTGAAGCGCAGTATGCCTGAGGCAAGGAGCCTGACATGATCGAAATGGCGTTGAATCTATTGGGCGTGCTGGGGCTTTGGCTGGCGATCGAGTACTGCCTGAAACACCAGACGGCCGAAAGCCTGGACGATGCCAGCCTGATTCCGTTTGCCGATGACCCCGAGGTGGCGCGGCGGGTGGAATTGGCTACCGGCAAGACAGTGAAAGCGGTGGCGCCGGAAGAGGCGAAGCCGGGCTGGGGCAACCTCGAAATCTGAGGTACACCCAATTCACTGTGGGAGCGGGCTTGTGGCGAGGGGGCTTGCCCCCGTTCGAGTGCGCAGCGCTCGCAGGTTCTGGGTCCGCTGCGCGGCCCAACGGGGGCAAGCCCCCTCGCCACAAAAGCCCGTTCCCACAGGGTTGAGTGTCGATCACATGGACATTAGTTGCGCTCGCGGGGAATCAGGCTCTGCAGTTGCTGCGCCAAAAAGTTTGCATCGAAGGCAAACGTGTCCGGGTCTTTCAGGCCGTTGGTCTTGCGCCATTGCCAGGCGCTGGACGGTGGCAGGCACACCAGCGAAATACTGCCATAGCGCGCCGCGGTCAACCCCATCACGGCAAGGGAAATCTGCCCACCAACACCCATCACGTCCGGCACAAACTCCACCGGTTTTCCGGCGATAACGACGCTCAGTTTCTCGGTCTTGAACGTCGACGTCTCCACCGGCACGCTCGGCCCGGACGCGACATACGCCTCGCGGTTCACTTCCAGCAGGTTCGGCGCCAGGACCGGTGCCAGCCACTGCTGGATCTGATCGAACAACTCCCCGATGCGCGTCGCCCACACGGCCGATTGCGCCTCAAACAGTTGCTTCTTGTGCGCTTCGCTTTCTGCGTAGTGGCGAAGCATCTCGCCCAGTTGCTGTACGTCGTCCATTGCGGTGTTCCTTTGGTTGAAGCGGTGCTGCGGACTTTGAGCATGGCAGATGCGCGCTGCCGGCGTACGACTAAAAGCGCGAGCGGTACTGGCTGGGGGTCATGGCCAGGTATTTGCGAAAGGCACTGCCCATGTGGGACTGATGGGCGAAGCCGACATCCAGAGCGATGCTGGCCAAGGGCAGAGCCGTGCGCTCGATCAGCCTGCGTGCGGCCTGAAGCCGCACTTCAATGAGGTAGGCGTGAGGCGTCAGGCCAATAGCCTGGGTGAAATCGCGCAGAAAGCGCAGTTCGTTGTGCCCATAGGTGGCAGCCAATTGTTCCAGCGTCAGGGGATGCTGGAACTGCTCGGCGATCTGTTCCATGACTCGGGCAAAGGCCTTGGGCGTGGCACGCTGCGTTGTATCGGTTATCGAACCCGCGACGTCAACCAGCGCCACGGCACATTGCTCAAGCGCCAGCAGGTCGGGCTGCGTGGCAAGCAACTGACGACGAATCTCACGTGCGATGGTCAACGCACGTCGATTGCCGCAAGACTGCACACGGTGGGCGACACTGGGTAATTGTTCGCTGGCGAACTGTTCGTCCAGCAGCATCAGCAGATACTCGCCACCGCTGGCCGATTCGGAAAACACCTCCACGCCGACCGGCGTATACGCCAATACGCCCGGCCAGGTATCGAAATCCGTCCGCCGGTCAGAATCGATCGCATGCACGCCCTGCTGACGTTCCAGCGTCACCCCGAGGGTTTGCGACTGCGCCGGATCCCGCGCGCTGTACGGCGCACGGGGCAAGAGTTGCAGGCAGAGTCTGCCGCCCAACAGGTTCTCGCTCAGCACACCGGGCATGTGAAATTTCCTGATAGATCGGAACAAGGATCCACTGGACACTCTCCCCAAGGGTTTGCCATTCACAGGAGCACGACATGCACACCATCGGCCTTATCGGCGGCATGAGCTGGGAGTCCAGCGCCGAGTATTACCGTCTTATCAACCAGCAGGTACGCGACCGCCTCGGGCCGTTGCGTTCGGCGAAATTGCTAATGTACAGCGTCGACTTCGGCCCTGTCGAACAGGCCCAGCATGCCGGGCGCTGGGACGATGCGGCGGCGATTCTGGTGGATGCCGCGCGGCGTCTGGAAGCGGGTGGCGCCGAGTGCGTGGTGCTGTGTACCAACACCATGCACAAGGTGGCCGGGCAGATTCAGTCTGCGATTGATATTCCGTTCCTGCACATTGCCGACCCGGCCGCTCAGGCGGCGCTGGACGCCGGAGCTCTGCGGGTGGGCCTGCTCGGTACTGCATTCACCATGGAGCAGGACTTTCTCAAGGCACGTCTGACGGCCAAGGGCCTGACGGTGCTGGTGCCGGAGGCTGAAGAGCGTCAGGCGGTGCACCGGATCATCTATGACGAGTTGTGCGTCGGGGTAATCAGCGAGGCATCGCGCCAAGTCTATCAACGGGTGATCGAAACGCTGACCAAACGCGGCGCCCAGGCGATCATCCTCGGCTGTACCGAAATCGGCCTGCTGATCAAACCCGAGCACAGCGCCCTGCCCCTGCTCGACACCACCGAACTGCATGCGCAGGCGGCGGTGGCGTTTGCCTTGGGCGACTGACTCAATCGGCCTTGGGCGTGCGACGCAGGCGCGCCATGCTCAGGGTATCGACCAAGCGACCGTCACGCACCGCATAGTCGCGAAACAGGCCTTCGGTCTCGAAGCCGAATTTCCGGTACAGGCCGATGGCCGCTTCGTTGTCGGCGTACACCGAGAGTTCGACCCGTTGCAGGTTCATCCAGTTGTCGGCGACATCAAGCGCCGCCGCCAGCAGTTTCGAACCGACACCCTTGCCCTGCCAAGCCACGGCAACCCCCATGCCGAAGCTGCCTGCATGGCTGCGGCGGATTCGCGAAAACTGTTCCAGGCCGATGTTACCGATGACCGAGCCCTGATGCAGCGCCACCAATTTCACCGCCCGTTCGTTGTCCGCCATCAGGCGTTGGCGCCAGACTTCGGTGGACTGAAACGGCATTTGCAGCACCTGACGGGCCACGGCCGGGTCGTTATAGAGGGCGGTGATGCCCTCGATGTGGGATTCGTTGAAGCGTTCGAGGGTAATGACGGAGTCAGCGGGCATGAGTATTTCGTCCTTGATGCGTACATGGCCGCTTACTCTATAACGGTGCAAACCCATGTGGCGAGGGGGCTTGCCCCCGTTGGGTTGCGCAGCGGCCCCAAACCATTCGACTCGGTGCATCAGGCAAACCGGGTTCTCAGAATGGGGGCTGCTTCGCAACTCAACGGGGGCAAGCCCCCTCGCCACAAAAATGCTCTTGCCAGAAGATCAGTCGAGCTGTTCGAACCACTCCCGCCGCTCATTGAAAGTGTTGTGGATCAGCTCGACGATCCCCTTCACCTCAGCCTCGTCCCGGGAGGCAGCATTGACCGCCATCCACACCTGGCGTTGCATCGGTTGGTTGAACAGCCCGGGCAACGCCAGCAGCCCTCGATCGAATCGGCTCATGTAGTGCGGCAGCAAACCGATGCAGGCGCTGCAACGGATCATCTCCAGCATCAACTCATAGGAATGCAGCTGCACCACCCCCGCCAGACGCTGCTCCACCAGACGGTTCCACGGCCCAAAGGTCTCAACCTGGCGGTCGTGCTGCCATTGCACCAGCATGAAATCGGCCAGGTCACCCAGGCTGTCCGGGCGGGCCGCGACCCGCGAGTAACGTTTGGCAATGTGCGGCAGATAGTCCAGCCGTGCCAGGCGCTGGGGCTCGGTGATGGCAAAACTGGGGCCTGGTAACGGCGAATCAGTGCCCGTCAGCCACACCACCACATCGGCGCTGATCGCCCGCAGGGACAACTCGCTATCGAGGGAAATGATGTCCAGGCGCACACTGGCGTTGCGCCGTAGCAGCGCGACCAGGTCGCGACCGAGGATGTCGTGCAGGATCGACTCGGCCACAGCCAGGCGCACCAACGGCTGTTCGATCACTGGCAAATCGCGCTCACGGGCCAAGGCCATCAACTGCGCCTGAAGCTGCAACCCGTCACGACTGAGGGCAAAGCCATTGCCCGAATGGCAGAACAGCGAGCGCTGCAGTTGTGCTTCAAGTTGCGCCAATTGTTTACGCAACTGGGTCGACTTGATGTTGAGACTGCGGGCCGCTTGCATGAAACAGCCACAGCGGGCGCTGACCCTGAAAGCCTGCAGCAACACCGGATCGATTCCGGCTATCCGTGCGTGAGAGGCGTTGCTGTGTTCTACGGGCGAACGGTACTCGGCCACGCCCTGACGCCCGGCGGATTCCATGAATGACATCGATGACTCCCTGTCGATCTGTCCTTGACCGTTTCATCCTGCTGATCGTTCATGAATCTGATGTGACAAACGGGTAAAAACCAAACCAATAATCAACTGCTGGGCGTTTGCCGAAAACTCACCGCCAGGCGATTCCAGCTGTTGATGGCGCTGATGGCCATCGTCAGGTCGACCAGTTCCCCTTCACCGAACTGCTCCCGGGCCAGTGCATAAACATCGTCCGGCACGTGGCTTTGCGCAAGCAGGGTCACCGCTTCGGTCCAGGCCAGGGCCGCCCGCTCCCGAGGGCTGAAAAAGCCGCTGTCACGCCAGACCACGATCGCATACAGCCGCCGATCGGTCTCGCCGATACGACGTGCGTCCACCGAGTGCATGTCCGTGCAGAAGGCGCAGCCATTGAGCTGCGAGGCGCGGATCTTGATCAGGTTCAGCAACGCCGGTTCGATGCTCAGATCACGGGTCAAGGCCTCCATGGCGATCATGGCTTTCATCGCCTTGGGCGATGCGCTGTAGTAATCCAGGCGAACGGTCATGGCGGCGGCCTCGTGGCGCGAATCGGTATCTCCACGTTAGGCGCTGATGCACGAGCGTTACAGAGCCAATTCGGCGAAAAAGCCATGGACCACCCGACAGAAGACCAATCGCCGGTTTTTCGCCCGCACAACTTCTGTGCAGTCACTCATGCAGGTAATCTGGCGCGACGCACAGTCGCCTCACAATCGCCCAGGAGCCCCGCCGGTATGGAACTTCACGTTGTCATCAACGGCCGCAAGGATCTGGCAGGCCAGCTGTACCGGCAACTGCGCAGCGCCATTGAATCCGGGCGCCTGGCAGCCGGCACGCAGCTGCCGCCCAGCCGTTTGCTGGCCGAACAACTGGGGATTTCGCGCAAGACCATTTCCGACACGTATGCGCAACTGACCTACGAAAACTTCCTCACCGGGGTGATCGGCAAAGGCACCTACGTCAATGCCCGGGCGGCAAAAGTCGTCCGTAAACAGAGCCATTCGGAATTGGCCAGCTTCGATGTCATCGAGAGCTGGCGCAAGCTGCCGACGTTCTTGCGCCACCCGACGCTGGAAGGCTCGCTGCGCTACGACTTTATCGGTGGTGCAACCAGCAAGGGCCAGTTTCCGCAGGACGACTGGCGCCGTTGTACTTCCCATGCCTTGCGCCAGATCGCCGGTTCCAAGGGTTTCTACAGCCAGCCCGAAGGCCTGCCGGCGTTGCGCAATGCAATCGCACAGCACATCGCATTTTCCCGCGGGGTCAATTGTCAGGACGAAGACGTGGTGGTGTGCAATGGCGCGCAGCAAGCGCTGGACCTGATTTCCCGGGTGTTGACCCAACCGGGCAGCCTCGTGGCCATGGAGGACCCCGGTTACCCTCCGGCGCGCCTGTTGTTCGGGACTCATGGCGCAACGGTGGTCGGTGTGCCGGTCGATGCGCAAGGCATCCAGGTCGAGCACATTCCCGACGGCACGCGGCTGATTTATGTCACCCCCTCGCACCAGTTCCCCTTGGGCATGCCCATGAGCCACGAGCGTCGGCTGGCGTTGCTGGAACGGGCCCACGAACTGGGCTCGATCATCATCGAGGACGATTACGACAGCGAGTTCCGCTATGAAGGACGGCCCACCGACTCGCTGCAAAGCCTGGATGAACGAGGCATCGTCGCCTACGTCGGCACCTTCTCGAAGACCCTGTTGCCGGAGTTGCGGCTGGGGTATGCGATTTTGCCGCCGGCGATTCTCGAAGCGGTGATCAGCGCCAAGCAACTCACCGACCGGCACACCTCCACCCTGCCCCAATGGGCGCTGGCCAAGTTCATTGCCGAGGGCTGTCTGCTCAAGCACATCCGGCGCTGCCATACGATTTACGCCGGGCGCCGCGAACGGATCCTGGCGCGGATGGCGGGCGACCTTTCGCCATGGTTCGAAGCGGTGCCGACCACGGCTGGGTTTCACATGGCGGTACTGTGCAAGGTGCCGGTCGATATTCCATTGGTGATCGAACTCGCGAAAAAAGTCGAAGTGGGGCTCTATACCCTGGACGACTTTTTTTACCAGCAAGCGCCACGGGCCGGGCTTTTTCTGGGATTCGGGGCCATCGAAACCCTGGACATCGACATCGCCCTGGACCGCTTGCGGGACATACTGCAGCAGGTTGGCTGAGGGATTGGTCTGCGGGTTTATCCGGTGATTGGCTATTGGCGGTCCGGGGGTGCAGGCCTATCCTGAATGAGCGTTATCCCTCAATGAGCAGGATTCGTCCGGCCTGATTCAGGAGTGTGAGTAATGTCCAACCAAGTGTTCAACACCGTAAAGATACGGGCTGCCGCCGGTCGCTCGGACGAACTGGGCAAACAACTGCAAAAGATTGTCGACACCCTGCGCGAACTTCCGGGCTGTGATGGCTATATGGTCGACCGCTGCCCCGAAGACGACACCCGCTGGACGGTCAGCGCCCGCTGGCAATCGGAAGCGGCCATGCAAGCGCATTTCAATCGCCCCGAAGTGCAAGGTTTTATCGGCCTGATCGACAGCCGACTGGCCAATGCCGTCGACTTCAACAGTTTTCCAATCGTTTAAAAAACAAGATCAAAAGATCGCAGCATTCCGCAGCTCCTACGGAAATTGTGTACACCCGATGTTTCACGGGTGTACGCGATCCCATGTAGGAGCTGCGGAACGCTGCGATCTTTTGATCTTGATGTTCTTGAATGGTCCCCTCACCTTCCGGAAAATTGGCCGTTTGATTGCCCGACGGCGCGGCTTACTGTGGTCCCTGACGACTAACCACCTCAGGTAATCAACCATGAATGCGCTTCGCTTTTTTGCTGCCTCTTTCACCGTCCTGACGCTAACCGTTTCAGCCTCGGCATTCGCCCACGAAACCGCCGCCCCTTCGGAAAATGTCACCATCCTGCAAGACCAGATGCTGAAAAACGCACCCGGCAAAAAAGCCTTGATGATCGAAGTCGATTACCAGCCGGGCCAATCGTCCATCGCCCATAAACACCAGGGCACGGCCATGGCCTATGTACTGTCGGGGGCGATCACTTCTCAAGTCAAAGGCGAAAAAGCGATCACCTACAAGGCCGGCGAATTCTGGTACGAGCCGGCCGGCTCGGAACATCTGGTGTCGAAAAACGCCAGCGCCACCCAACCCGCCAAGCTGTTGGTGTTCATGGTGTTGGCCCCGGATGAGAAAGTGTTGATTCCTTTGGAAAACTGATAGCTGAGGCCATCAGCCACCACAAAACCTTCAGGCATAAAAAAGCCCCGCCTCTCTCGAGACGGGGCTTTTTCATTCAACGCTCAATCAGGCAGCCGGTTCCAGCTCGGCACCCGCAGTGGCGGTGATAACGGCAGGTACTACCGTTTGACCGCTCAACGCGACATCCAGCAATTCACGGTTGGCTACCGCGTACATGGCGTAGTCAGTGCCGCTGGCGGCACGGATTTCCACCAGCATGGCGCGCCAGCGTTCGATCATGCCTTCGTTCTGCTCCATCCACAGCTCCAGGCGTGTTTCCACGTCCTGGGTGCCGTCGCCCTGTTGCAGGACCGAGATGGTGATCGCACGTTGTTGCCAGTCGACGTCATCGCGGAACGCTTCACGGGCCAGGGCCTGCCAGTTGTTTTCAACCGGCAGAGCGCTGATCTGTTGCAGGTACCAGGTGATGTCCAGCGCACTGCCCACGGCAAAGTAGGCCTTGGCCACGTCCGCCGGGTCCTGGCCGGTCACATCGGAAGCCTCGATGATCGGCAGCAGGGTGTACAGGTGCGTGGTGCCAGCCACCATGCGTGCCAACAACTCCGGCACACCGGCTTCGACGTACGCCTGATAGCGAGCCTGCCAGGTGTCGCGAATTTCGCCACTGAGCAGTTCGTCAAGCTTGAGGCCCAACTCCTTCAGGTGCGGACCGAAATGCGCGACGTCACGGGCAGCGTTCTGCTCGTTGCGACGGGCACGCAGGAACCAGCGCGTAGCGCGACGGCCCAGACGCATCAGCTCGTCCATCAGCTCCAGTTGCACATCAGCGGAGACCAGGTAGTCCAGGGACTCGATCTGACGGAACCAGTGCGGGAGGTGGAAAATGTCACGCACGATCACATACGCGCCGGCCACGTTCGCCGGGCTCATGCCGGTCGACTCTTTGAGCCGTTGAACGAAGGTGATGCCCATGTGGTTGACCAGATCGTTGGCGATCTGGGTGCTGACGATTTCGCGCTTCAGACGGTGACGGCGCATGGCGGCAGAGAACTTGCTGACCAGCGTCGGCGGGAAAGCGGTTTCCATGTCGCGGGTCAGGTAGTCGTCGTCCGGCACCAGGGAGCCCAGCAACTGCTCCTTGAGGTCGATCTTGCTGTAGGAGATCAGCACCGACAGCTCGGCACGGGTCAGGCCATGGCCTGCCGCGACGCGCTCGTTGATCGCGTCTTCCGACGGCAGGAACTCGATGGCGCGATCCAGCTTGCCACGGGCTTCCAGATCGTTCATCAGGCGCTTGTATTCAGCGATCCGTGGCAACGCGCGACGGGCCGCCAGCGACAGTGCCTGGGTCTGCTTGTAGTTGTTGCCCAACACCAGACCACCGACTTCGTCGGTCATGCTCGCCAGCAACTGGTTACGTTGCTTGTCGGTCATGTCGCCGGCCTGAACCACTTCGTTCAGCAGGATCTTGATGTTCACTTCGTGGTCGGAGCAGTCCACGCCACCGGCGTTGTCAATGAAGTCGGTGTTGGAACCGCCGCCATTGAGGCCGAACTCGACGCGACCCAGTTGGGTCATGCCCAGGTTACCGCCCTCGCCCACAACCTTGCAGCGCAGTTCGTTACCGTTCACGCGCAGTGCATCGTTGGCCTTGTCGCCGACATCGGCGTGGCTTTCGCTGCTGGCTTTGACGTACGTGCCGATACCGCCGTTCCACAACAGGTCCACCGGAGCCTTGAGCAAGGCATTGAGCAGTTCGGTCGGGGTCAGCTTGTCGGCCTGAATGTCGAAGCGCTCTTTCATCTGCTCGGAGATGGCAATGCTCTTCGCGCTACGGGAGAAGATACCGCCGCCTTCGGACATGATGCTGGTGTCGTAATCCGACCAGGCCGAACGCGGCAGGTCGAACAGGCGCTGACGCTCGGCGAAGCTGCTGGCAGGCTCCGGATTCGGGTCGATGAAGATGTGCAGGTGGTTGAACGCTGCAACCAGTTGCAGCTTGTCGGACATCAGCAAGCCGTTACCGAACACGTCACCGGCCATGTCGCCGACGCCCACCACGGTGATGCTGTCTTCCTGAACATTGATGCCGCGCTCGCGGAAGTGGCGTTGAACGCCGACCCACGCGCCCTTGGCGGTGATGCCCATTTTCTTGTGGTCGTAACCGGCGGAACCGCCAGATGCGAACGCGTCGCCGAGCCAGAAGCCGTAGTCGATGGCGATGCCGTTGGCGATGTCGGAGAAGGTCGCAGTGCCCTTGTCCGCCGCCACCACCAGGTACGGGTCATCGTCGTCATGACGCACGACGTTGGCCGGCGGTACCAGCGCACCGTCTTTCAGGTTGTCGGTGATGTCCAACAGGCCCGAAATGAAGATGCGGTAGCAGGCGATGCCCTCGGCCGCGATCTCGTCACGGCTGCCGCCCAGTGGCAGGCGACGCGGCAGGAAGCCGCCCTTCGCACCCACCGGCACGATGACCGAGTTCTTCACTTGCTGGGCTTTTACCAGGCCCAGGACTTCGGTGCGGAAGTCTTCTTCACGGTCGGACCAGCGCAGACCGCCGCGAGCCACGTTGCCGAAGCGCAGGTGCACGCCTTCGACGCGCGGCGAGTAAACGAAGATTTCGAACTTCGGAACCGGCTTCGGCAGTTCTGGAATCTGGTGCGGGTTGAACTTGAAGCTGAAGTAGGACTTGTTCTGACCGTGTGCATCGGTCTGGTAGAAGTTGGTCCGCAGAGTCGCTTTGATCAGGTCCAGGTAACGACGCAGGATGCGGTCTTCGTTGAGCACCTGAACGTCGTCCAGTGCACTCAGAATCGCGTGTTCCAGGCGCTGTTGCTTGTCTTCCAGGTCGTCACTGGCCAGTTTGCGCGCCAGGTAGAAACGGGTCTTGAACAACCGGGTCAACTCGCGAGCGATGTCGGTGTGGTTGTTCAGGGTGCTGGCGATGTAACCCAGGTCGAAGCCCAGACGGATCTGCTTCATGTAACGGGCATAGGCACGCAGCAGCGCCACGTCGCGCCATGGCAGGCCGGCGGTCAGTACCAGACGGTTGAAGGCATCGTTCTCGGCATCGCCACGCACGATGTGGACGAAAGCGTCCTGCAAGGTGTCGTTGAGTTGCTGGATGTCGAGTTCCAGGCCTTCGGCAGCCGTGAACGCGAAGTCGTGAATCCAGAACTCACGGCCGCTGTTGTGGCGCAGGCGATACGGGAATTCACCCAGTACGCGCAGGCCAAGGTTTTCCAGGATCGGCAGTACATCGGACAACGCCAGCGGCGTGTCGGCGTGATACAGCTTGCAGTGCAGCTCACGTTGGCCCGATACCTGACCCAGCGGCTGATAGAAGCTCATCACCAGCGGATTCTTTTCGCTCAGGCTCAGCAGGTGCTGCATGTCGACCACAGCCGAGTGGGCGGCGAAGCGCTCGCGGTAACCAGCCGGGAAGCCTTTCGGGAAGTCGGCCAGCACGTTGGTGCCCTGGGCTTCGCCGAAGCTCTCGACCACCAGGCTGGCGTAGTCGTCCTGCCAGCTGCGGCAGGCCTGCACCACTTCTTTTTCCAGCAGAACCGGGTCGATGTCCAGACGGTTCTTCGGGTCGACCCGCAGAATCAGCTGCACACGGGCCAGCACGGATTCGGAGAAGAAGGTCCAGAACTCGCAGTCAGAGGCTTTCAGACGATCCATCAGCACTTGCTGGATCTTCTGGCGCACTTCGGTGGAGTAGATGTCACGCGGCACATAGGCCAGGCAGTAGCAGAAACGGCCGTACGGATCTTTGCGCAGGAATACGCGGATCTTGTTGCGTTCCTGGATCTGCACGATCGACATCACGGTGGCGAACAACTCGTCCACCGGCGTCTGGAACAGGTCATCGCGAGGCAACACTTCAAGCACCTGGGCCAGTTCCTTGCCCAAGTGAGCCTTGGCCTGGAAGCCCGAACGCTGCTCGATGATCTCGACCTTGCGACGGATGTATGGAATGACCCGCACGCTTTCGCCATACACCGACGAGGTGTACAGGCCCATGAAGCGGCATTCCTTGATGACCTTGCCGTTGGCATCGATCTGGCGGATCGACACGTAGTCCGGGTAGGCCGGACGGTGCACACGGCTTGGGTGTGCCGCCTTGGCGAACGACAGCGGCGTCGGTTCACGCAGATAGTTGACGGCGTAGTCTTCGATGCGCAGGTCATCGACGGTCAGACCGGCGCGCAGCAGCTTGGTCAGGCCGAGGAACGAGCTCTGGTCATAGTCGATGTGGCCGCCGTTCTGATCCTCGCCCACCACGAACTCTTCGTAGCCCAGGAAGGTGAAGTGGTTGCCCACCAGCCATTCCAGGAAGCTCTTGATTTCGGATTTTTCTTCGGCGTCGATGGCGAACTGGCTATTGTCGATGCCTTCGATCAGCTCCTGGACCTTGGCTTTCATCGGTTCGAAATCGGCGACCGCAACGCGGACTTCACCGAGAACCTGCTCCAGCTCTTTGGTCAGGACATTCAATTCGGCCGTGTTGGCGCAACGGTCGATTTCCAGGTACATCAGCGATTCTTGCAGAATGCCTTCACCCTGAGTGCCTTTCGGCAGGATTTCCAGTAGCTCACCCTTGCTGCCGCGACGCACGCTCAGCACAGTGGTTTGCAGGGTATGAATGCTGTAGCCGCGACGGTTCAGCTCGGTACGCACCGAATCCACCAGGAATGGCAGATCGTGGTGCAGCACTTCGACCGCGGTGTGGGTCGACTGCCAGCCGTGGCGTTCGTAATCGGGGTTGTAGACACGCACTTGCGATTGAGCGTGATCAAAGCGCTCAAGCAGGCGCCATGCAGAAAGGGTGCAACCGGCGAGATCGGACAACCGACGTTGGGTCAGCTCGTCGAGGGAAATGATGCCGAAAAATTGTTCGGCGAACAGCGCCACTTGTGGCAGTGCCTGTTCACTGATGTGCTGCGCCAGTGCCGCTTGCAGTTGGTGCTGGAAGTCGGCTTTGCTGGCTGCGGTGAAGAACGCCATCTGTGGTACTCCGCTTGGGCTTGTTATTGATGGAAGCGTCGCGTGCAAACCCCTTTCGGGGTATTCCGTCACCCTGTTCCTGATTCTCGGGCAGAGGAAACAGGACGACAGTTGGGTGAAGCTGGACGAGACACTCAGGTCACATTCACCTTCCATTGAATGGGCATCTGCAAAAACGACTGTCGGGGCTACCATTGAGCCATCGACAATGCCTTTACGGGTGCTCATCCGTTGCGCAGCTTAACCAGTGCGGCAAGGGCCGTGCTTGCAGCGCTGCGACATATTCGGTCATCGGCACGTAACTCGTGGCATGCGCCTCGAACAACACTAGCAGCCGTGTAGAAAAATGGGCGTTTTATGCCCGGATTTACGGCACCTTCGTACCAGAAATGACTCGAGATGCATCGGATGTTCACGACACATCCTCTGACACTCAGCCAAGCAGAAATTCCCGAGGGCTGGCAGAATTGCCGTTTGTTGTGTTCACAACGCTCGCCGAGCCAGGATTTTTCCCATGCAAATGACAACCGACCTCTTGATCGTCAACCCGTGCGACGACGAAGAAGACAATCTGGCCATGCTCTGTTGCACCAGCGCCGAGGGCGAAATGTTCCTGATGAGCCGCTTCCCGGACGAGGACGAGCTGGAGATCATCTTCCACGACAAGCCTTCGGCCCTGGATGGCGTGAAAGTCACCCTCAGCCCTGACCGTCTGCTGATCGAAATCGCCGCCGTGGACGCCGATGCGCTGGGTGGCAATGATTCGCTGGAAATCCTGCACAGTACCGATGCCAGCGATCTGGCCGAGGTGGAAGAGACGCTGCAGAACATTCTCGAGGGGATTGGTACTTACATCAGCGAAATCTGATGGTGGCTGAATGGGCGCCCTCGCGGGCAAGTCGGATCGCCGCACCGCTCGCTCCTACCGGTTTTGAGGTGATCGTTCCCACGCTCTGCATTCCCACGCAGAGCGTGGGAACGAGCGTTAATCCGCACATTTCTACAAAATGCCGTTAGTCGGCGCCCCCCGCGATGGATTAAAGTAACGCCCCCAGCCCTGGCGTTATTCGAACGTCTTCGGTCACCCTTTCCAGGAACAGTCATCGATGGAACATCGTGAAGCGCTGCTCGCGCTGCGAACCTTTCTTTCAACGCAGATTCTCGGCCAGGAAAAACTCATTGAGCGCTTGCTCATCGCCTTGCTCGCCGACGGTCACATGCTGGTCGAGGGCGCCCCGGGGCTGGCCAAGACCAAGGCCATCAAAGAACTCGCCGAAGGCATCGAAGCACAGTTCCATCGCATCCAGTTCACCCCCGACCTGCTGCCGGCCGACATCACCGGCACGGAAATCTATCGCCCGGAAACCGGCAGCTTCGTGTTCCAGCAAGGCCCGATTTTCCATAACCTGGTGCTGGCGGACGAAATCAACCGTGCCCCGGCCAAGGTCCAGTCGGCCCTGCTCGAAGCCATGGGCGAACGCCAGGTCAGCGTCGGGCGCAGCACCTACGAGCTGTCGCCGCTGTTTCTGGTCATGGCCACGCAAAACCCCATCGAGCAGGAAGGCACCTACCCGTTGCCCGAAGCGCAGCTCGACCGGTTCCTGATGCACGTGAAAATCGGCTTCCCCGACGCCACCGTCGAACGTCGGATTCTGCAACAGGCCCGTGGCGAAGCACTGCACGGCGAAACCAAACCTGAACGCCGGGTCAGCCAGCAGGCGATCTTCGCCGCGCGCAAGGAAATCCTCGGGTTGTACATGGCCGACGCCGTGGAGGAATACCTGGTGCAACTGGTCATGGCCACGCGGATCCCGGCCAAGTTCGACCCGGAAATGGCCGAATGGATCGCCTACGGCGCCAGTCCACGCGGTTCCATCGCCCTCGACCGTTGCGCCCGGGCCCACGCCTGGCTGGCCGGTCGCGACTTCGTCAGCCCCGAAGACATTCAAGCGGTGCTGTTCGATGTGTTGCGTCACCGCATCATTCTTTCCTTTGAAGCCGAAGCCGCTGGCATCGACCAGGACCGGGTGGTCCAGCGGATTCTCGACGTCGTAGCCGTCGCTTGACCCCGATGAACACCCTTCTGCCGCCCGAGCCGGGCATCCGCATCAGCCTCGCCGAGCTGATCGAGATGCGCCATCGCGTGCGCGAAGTGCAGCTGTTTTCCACGCCGAGCCAGCGCAGCCCGCTGATCGGCCTGCACCACTCCAAACTGCGCGGGCGCGGGGTGGACTTCGATCAGGTGCGGGTCTATCAGGCCGGCGATGATGTGCGCAGCATCGACTGGCGCGTCACCGCCCGGACCCAGGAACCGCACACCAAGCTGTTCCATGAGGAGCGCGAACGACCGATTTTCATCATGGTTGAACAGAGCCGTCGGCTGTTTTTCGGCTCCGGGTTGATGTTCAAGTCGGTGCTGGCCGCCCAGGCCGCGAGCCTGATTGGCTGGGCCGCGCTGGGGCATAACGACCGGGTCGGCGGGCTGGTGTTCGGCGACAACGAGCATTACGAAATAAAGCCGCGACGCAGTAAGCAGAGCCTGCTGCAACTGCTCAACCGGCTGGTGCGGGTCAATCAATCGTTGCACGCCGAGCGCGAACCTGACCGCGACGCCTTCGGCATAGCCCTGCGCCGCGCCCGGGAAGTGCTGCGCCCCGGCAGCCTGGTGATTGTGATCTGCGACGAACGCGCCTTGTCCGACAGTGCCGAGCAGCAACTGAGCCTGTTGTCGCGCCATTGCGACCTGTTGCTGCTGCCGGTGTCCGACCCGCTGGATCACGCCCTGCCCGCCGCCGGCCTGCTTCGTTTTGCCGAACACGGCGCGCAACTGGAACTCGACACCTTGAATTTCGACCTGCGCCAGGCCTATCGCGCCCAAGCGGAAGCACGCATCGCCCGCTGGGAACTGCTGGCGCAGAAGCTGCGGGTGTTGCTGATGCCGTTGAGCACCCAAAGCGAAATGGTCGAGCAATTGCGTGAATACCTGAACCCACAACGTCCGGGGAAAGGTCGATGAGCAGCCTCGATCAACTGCAACCGCTGATTTCCCCGCCACCGATCGGCTTCTGGCCGCCGGCACCGGGCTGGTGGCTGCTGCTGTTGTTGCTGCCGCTGATCGGTTTCGGCGTATGGCAGTTGCGACGCTTCATTCCGGACAAGCGCCCTGTCGTGCGCGCTGAACAACCGCTGGACCCGGTGCGCCTCGCCGCCCTGGCCGAACTCGCACTGATGCCCAAACCCTACGACGGCGCCCCGGCCGGTGCGTGGCTGCAGCAACTCAACGGCTTGCTCAAACGCCTGTGCCGCAACCATTACCCCTACAGCCAGAGCCACACCCTCAACGGGCGCCAATGGCTGGCATTCCTTGATAACCGCTGCCCGGCTGCCGGCCTCACGCGCTGGATGGTGCTGGTGGAAGGTGCCTACAAGCCCGAATGCAAACTCGACGACAAAGCCATCGCCGGCCTGACCCAAGCCGTCGACACCTGGATTCGCAAACATGTTTGAGTTCGCCTGGCCGTGGATTTTCGCCCTGCTGCCGCTACCGTGGCTGATGCGGGTGCTGTTACCGGTGGCCGACAGTGGCGAACCGGCGCTCAAGGTCAGCTTCCTCAGCGACCTCGAAGGCCTCGCTCGCCGCCGCGCCCGGGCCAACCTGCCGACCTGGCGCCAGCAAGCCCCGTTCATTCTGATGTGGCTGTTGCTGCTGATCGCCGCAGCGCGCCCGCAATGGCTCGGCGAACCGCTACCGATTGCCGCCAGTGGCCGCGATTTGCTGGTGGCGGTGGACGTCTCCGGCTCAATGGACTTCCCCGACATGCAGTGGCAGGACGAAGACGTCAGCCGACTGTCACTGGTGCAGCATTTGCTCGGTGATTTTCTCGAAAGTCGCGATGGCGACCGGGTCGGGTTGATCCTGTTCGGCAGCCAGGCCTATCTGCAAGCGCCGCTGACCTTCGACCGCCACACCGTGCGGGTGTGGCTCGACGAAGCGCGAATCGGTATTGCCGGCAAGAACACCGCCATCGGCGACGCCATCGGCCTGGCCCTCAAACGCCTGCGCCAACGCCCGGCACAAAGCCGCGTGCTGATTCTGGTCACCGACGGTGCCAACAATGGCGGCGAAATCGATCCGCTGACCGCCGCACGCCTGGCGGCGAATGAAGGCGTAAAAATCTACCCGATCGGCATTGGCGCCGACCCGGAACAAAGCGGCACCCTGGGCTTCCTGGGCATCAACCCGAGCCTGGACCTCGACGAGCCGGCCTTGAAAGCCATTGCCCAAGCCACCGGAGGCCAGTATTTCCGCGCCCGCGACGGCCAGGAATTGCAGGCGATCAAGACCACCCTCGACAAACTGGAACCGGTAGCCCAGCAACCTACGCAGGCCCGTCCGGCCCAGGCGTTGTATCACTGGCCTCTGGCGATGGCGCTACTGTTGAGCATGCTGCTGGTGATCCGTGAGCGCTGGCCGGATAACCCGTTGCAACGGCTGTTAACCAAGCAGCTGTTTACCAAAGAGCGGTTTCTGCATACGCAACTGCCAGACTGGCGTCAGCGCCTCAAACGCCTGCGTCTGCGGAGGCGCCGATGATTGCTCTCTGGCCGTACTGGTTCCGCCCCTGGTGGCTGTTATTGCTGCCGCTGCTGGGCTGGTTGCTCTGGCAACTCTGGCACCGACAGAAGCGCGCGGGTCGCTGGCAAATGATTCTGCCACCGGCCTTCCATGCCGCCTTGCTCAGCGGTGGCAGCGGTCGCGAGAGCAAACTGCCGTGGGTCGCCCTGGGCTTGGCCTGGGTGCTGACCGTGCTGGCCCTGCTGGGGCCGAGCTGGCAACGCGTCGAGCAAACCGGCCAGAAACCCGCTGACCCGCTGGTGGTGTTGCTTGAGTTGACCCCGGAAATGCTCGCCACCGACGTTGCGCCAAACCGGCTGGAACAGGCCCGGCGCAAACTGCTGGATCTGCTGCAAAACCGCAGCGACGCGCAGACCGCCATCGTCGTCTACGCCGGCAGCGCCCACACGCTGGTGCCACTGTCGGACGACCTGTCGACCAGCCGCAATCTTTTGGATGCACTCAAGCCGTCGCTGATGCCCCAGGCCGGTCATCGCGCCGACCTGGCGGTGGCCAAGGCCCTGACGCTGTTGGATCGGGGTGCCCTCGGCCAGGGGCGGATCCTGCTGATCGGTTCGTCGCTGACGGAACACGAACGCCAAGGGATTCGTCAGGCGCTGGACGCCAAGTCCACACAATTTCTGATGCTCGGCATCGGTACCGCCGAAGGTGCGCCGGTCGCGCAGGACGACGGCAGTTTCCTCAAGGACGATCAGGGCGCGATTCTGGTGCCGCATCTGGACGGCCCCAGCCTGAAAGCCTTTGCCAATGGCCTGGGTGGAGGTTACGCCCAGGCACGCCTGGACGATGCCGACCTGCGCGACCTCGGCCTGCTCGACGGCCCACGGGACCTGCGCAACGACGGCCAAACGTTGCGCCTCGACACTTGGGCTGATCAGGGTTACTGGCTGCTGCTGCCATTGTTGTTGCTGGCCGCCTGTGCCGGGCGTCGCGGCTGGCTGTTCTGCTTGCCGCTGCTGTTCCTGCTGCCGCAACCGAGTTACGCCTTCGATTTCGAAGACCTGTGGCTGCGGCCTGATCAGCAGGGTTTGCACTTGCTCAAACAAAAGCGCCCTGCCGAAGCCGCGCAGCATTTCGAAGACCCGCAATGGCAAGGTGTGGCGCTCTATGAAGCCGGCGACTACAGTGGCGCCGCCCAGCGGTTTGCCCAAGGCAACGACGCCCACGCCCACTACAATCGGGGTAACGCGCTGGCCAAAAGCGGCGAATTGGAAGCGGCGCTGGACGCTTATGAGCAAGCGCTGGAACTTCAGCCAGACCTGCGCCCGGCGCTGACCAACAAGGCTCTGGTGGAAACACTGCTCAAGCAGAAAACCGCTACACCGCCCGTCGAGCCGGACAAAACCGCCGAGGGCGAAACCGAAACCATGCCTCAGGAACCGCCACCGGGCAGCGCCACCCAGCCGAGCGATGGCGAGCCGAAAACCGATGCCCAACAGGCCACGCCGGACGCCGAGCAGCCGCCCGCGGCACCACCGCAACCGGGCGCCAATGAAGTTCCGGGCAGCGAATTGGGGGATGAACAAAGCACCACGCCACCACGGCGCCCCGCCAGCGACATGCTCGAAGGCGAACAGCAACAGGCGCTGGAGCAATGGTTGCGCAAGATCCCGGATGACCCCGGCGAACTGCTCAGACGCAAATTCTGGTACGAACAGCAACAACATCAGGATCAGGGAAAAACTCGATGACCCGCTTCACCGCCTTCTTGCTTGCACTGCTTTTCTGGACCGCTCAGGCCCAGGCTGCGGAGCTGGTCGCCAGTGTCGATCGCAGTCGCCTGAATTCCGGGGAGACGGTCGAACTGACTCTGGAATCCAGCGACGTGACCCAGTTCGGCAAACCCGACCTGACTCCGCTGGAGCCGCAGTTCGAGGTGCGCGGCACCCGTCAGGTCAACCAACTGAACACCCTCAACGGCAACACTCAAGCGACTACCCGCTGGATCATCACCCTGCTGCCCCGGCAGAACGGTAGCGTGGTGATTCCGTCGCTGCAATTGGGCGAGGCGCAGAGCCAACCGATAACCGTGCAGGTGATCAAGAGCGAAACCCAGGACAGCAGCAATACGCTGGCACCGGTGTTCATCGAAGCCAGCCTCGACCAGAACAGCGTCTATGTACAGGCTCAGGCGGTCCTGACCTTGCGCATTTACCATTCCGTGTCGCTGTTCGACGACAGCAGCCTGACCCCGCTGCAGATTCCCGATGCACGCATCGAACAACTGGGCGAGTCACGCACCTACGAAAAAGCCATCAACGGCCTGCGCCATGGCGTGATCGAGATGCGCTACGCGATCTACCCGCAGCACAGCGGCGTATTGACCATTCCGGCGCAGGTGTTCAGTGCCACGCTGGTCGATACCCAGCCGTCCCCGGACGCAACATCCCAAGGGCCCAAAGCGGGCAAGTTGATACGCGTCACTTCCACCGAGATCCCGTTAACCGTCAAGGCTAAACCCGATTCTTACCCCGCCGATGCGCCCTGGCTACCGGCCCGCAGCCTGAGCCTGAGTGAAAGCTGGAGCCCGGAACCGGATCATGCGCAGGTCGGCGACTCGCTGACCCGCAGCCTGACCTTGAGTGCCGAAGGCCTCGCCAGTTCTCAACTGCCACCACTGCCCGCCACCGAGATCAACGGCCTGCGGCGCTACCCGGATCAACCGGTGCTGAGCAACCAGAGCGGGGAGCGTGGCTTGGTCGGCAGTCGCGAGGACCGTGAAGCCCTGGTTCCGATCCGCACCGGCGACATCGACTTGCCGAGCGTTGAAGTGGTCTGGTGGAACACCTTCGAGGATCACCTGGAACACACCAGCCTGCCGGCCCGCACGCTGCAAGTGGCGAGCAATCCGAGCCTGATCGTCGACACCCCGGCGAGCAGCCCGCTGGTGATGTCCGGCGCCAGCAACGAAGCCCTTTGGTGGTGGAAACTCAGCACGGCAATTCTGGCCTGCACCACCCTGCTGGGCTTCGGCCTCTGGTGGCGCGCCCGCTCGCAACCGGCAGTCCTGCGGGCAGCGCAGACCGGCCCGAGCCCACGCACGCTGCTCGACGACCTCAAACGCGCCTGCCAGGCCAACGACACCCACGCCACCCGCCAGGCCCTCGACGCCTGGGCCCGGCAACAACCGGAAACCCTGGCCGACATGGCTGCCCGTTTCGTGCCGCTGTCCGATGCCCTCGACGGCCTGAACGGCGCGCTCTACAGCGAGACCGGGCAGTATTGGCAAGGTGAAGAACTCTGGCGCGCCATCCGGGCGATCCCGACGGCCGAAGGGGTTCAAGGCGTGGTCGGCGATAGCGGGTTGCCGCCGCTTTACCCTAAATAATCCCGACCAATGGGATGAAGGGGCTGTTGTGGCGAGGGGGCTTGCCCCCGTTGGGGTGCGAAGCGCCCCTTACAATTCTTCAGTGCCACCGAGTCGCCTGGATTCACGACTGCTTCGCAGCCGAACGGGGGCAAGCCCCCTCGCCACAAAATCAGTGCCTGACCACATCCCCTGTGTTTGCCAGTAAACTCTCCCCTCTTTAGCCGCCATCATATCCCCCGCGGCCATCACCTTATTTTGTTGCGGAGTACGCCTTGCGTCTGTTCCACACCTCCGACTGGCACCTTGGGCAGAACCTGCACGGCCAGGAACGCGATTTCGAGCACGCCTGTTTTCTCGACTGGCTGCTGCGTCAGCTGAAGCTGGACCAGCCTGATGTGCTGCTGATTGCCGGCGATATCTTCGATACGGTCAACCCACCGGTCAAAGCCCAGGAACGCCTCTACGATTTCATCGTCAGCGCCCACGAGCAGCAACCCTTGCTGACCATCGTGATGATCGCCGGCAACCACGACTCCGGCTCGCGCATCGAACTGCCCGCGCCGTTGATGCGGCGCTTGCGCACTCACGCTCTCGGGCGCGTGCTGTGGCTGGATGACGGCCAACTGGATGCCGAACGCCTGTTGCTGCCGTTGCCGGATGCCAGCGGCGCAATCGCTGCCTGGTGCCTGGCGCTGCCGTTCCTGCGCCCCGCCGAAGTGACCGGCGCGCACCTGGGTGACAACTATTTGCGCGGCATCGGCCAGGTTCACGAATGGCTGATCGAGGCGGCGAACGCCAAGCGCAAACCGGGTCAGGCGCTGATCGCTATCAGCCATGCGCACATGGCCGGCGGTTCGGTGTCCGAGGACTCCGAGCGCAGCCTGATCATCGGCAACGCTGAAGCCCTGCCTGCCAGCCTGTTCGGGCCGAGCATCAGCTATGTCGCCCTCGGGCATTTGCACAAGCCGCAGAAGGTCAACGGCGAAGAACGCATCCGCTACAGCGGCTCGCCGATCCCGCTGTCATTCTCCGAGATCGGTTATCAGCATCAGATTCTCGACATCAAACTGGATGGCGAAACCCTGCTCAGCGTCGAACCGAAGCTCATTCCCCGACCAGTGAACCTGCAACGCCTCGGCCCCGCGCCGCTGGCGGAAATCCTGCTGCAACTGGCCGACCTGCCCAACATCGACCTGCTCGCCGATATCCAGCGCCAGCCGTGGCTGGAAGTGCGGGTGCGTCTCGATGAACCGCAACCGGACCTGCGCCATCAAGTGGAAACGGCCCTGCAAGGCAAAGCGGTACGGCTGGTGCGGATTGCCGCCGAATACGCCGGCAACGGCAGCCGCGACGGCGTCGAGGACGGCGCCACCTTGATCGAACTGGACCAACTAACGCCGCAGGAACTGTTCAGCCGCGCCTGGCAGGACAACTACGGCAGCGAGGTCGACGAGCAAACGCTCAGGGACTTCGCCGAGCTGCTGCAAGATGTGCAGATGGAGAGCGAACAGCCATGAAAATCCTCGCGATCCGCCTGAAAAACCTCGCCTCCCTGGCCGGGCCATTTGAAATCGACTTCACCGCCGAACCCTTGGCCAGTGCCGGCCTGTTTGCGATTACCGGGCCGACCGGCGCCGGCAAAAGCACCCTGCTCGATGCGCTGTGCCTGGCGCTGTTTGGCGCCGTGCCGCGGCTGAACAACGCTCAAGCTTCCGCCAAAACCCCGGACGCCGATGGTGAAATCAGCACTGGCGATCCGCGTACGCTGTTGCGTCGCGGCACCGGTGAAGGCTTTGCCGAAGTGGATTTTGTTGGCATCGATGGCCGCCGTTATCGCGCGCGCTGGGAAGCCAATCGCGCCAGGGAAAAGGCCGCTGGCAAGCTGCAAGCCAGTCGCCAGAGCCTGCGCGACATCGATCAGGATCAACTGCTCGCCAGCCAGAAACTTGAATTCAAGAGTCAGATCGAGTCCGTACTGGGCCTGAACTTCGAACAGTTCACCCGCGCCGTGTTGTTGGCGCAGAGCGAGTTCAGTGCGTTCCTCAAGGCGGACGACAACGACCGCAGCGAACTGCTGGAAAAGCTCACCGACACCGCGCTCTACACCCGCCTCGGTCGCCGCGCCTTCGACAAGACCAAAGAAGCGCGCGAAGCCCACAAGCTGTTGCAGGACCAGGCCACTGGGGTCACGCCACTGTCGCCTGAAGCCCGGGCCGAGCTCGATGAGCGCTTCAATGACGCGCAGCAGCAACTCAAGACCCAGCAGGCGCAGCTCAAGCAATTGGAGCTGCAACACACCTGGCTCAAGGATTTGCGTCAGTTGCAGGACGCGCAACAGAGCGCCTCCGAGCAACTGCAGTCCGCTCAACAACACTGGGACAGCCTGGCCGGCGAGCGCTTGAAGCTGACCCGTCTGGAGCAATTGGCCCCGCAACGGCACCAATTCGCGCGCAAGACCGAATTGACCGCCCAGCTCACACCGCTGGCGGCGCAGATTCAGCAGCATATTCAACAACAGACCGAACTGAATGCGCGTCAGGCTCAGCTCGAACACAGCCTGAGTGCGGCGCAAACGGCGCTGACCGCGGCGCAAAGCCAACACAGCCACAGCGCACCACTGCTGCGTCAGGCCTTCGAAGAGCAAAGCACCCTCGCCCGCCTGGTCAAGGATGCCAAACTCAGTGCCGACCTCAAGCAGCAGGCGGAACTGGCCTGCGCGCAGGGTCAAAACACGATTCAGGGTTTGCTCGACCAACAGAAACAGGTCGCAGAACGGTTGCAGCGTATCGCCGCGGAGCTTGAGCAAAGCACTCATCTGGCGCCACTGAGCGATGCGTGGAATGCCTACCGCGATCGTCTGCAGCAACTGATGCTGATCGGCAATCGCTTGAACAAGGGCCAGTCCGAACTGGCTGCCCTGGAGCAAAGCGCCACCCGCGCCGCCGAGGATCTGGCCACCCAGCGCCAGAGCCTTGAGGTGCTGTACAAAGAGGCCGGCGCCGAGCCCGAAGCTGTGGCCGAGCAGATTCAGATCCTCGGCAGCCTGCTACAGGACAACCGCAAGCAACTGCGGGCCGTTGAAGAACTGTCGCGGCTGTGGGCCAGCCAACAGGAACTGGACAAGCGCGGCGCCGAACTTCAGCAGCGCCAGCTCGCGGCTCAGCAAGAGCGTGATCGCCTGACCCAGGACGGGGTGAAGACCAAGGCCGAATTGACCGTTGCCGAACAGACCCTGACCGTCACCCGCGAACTGCTGGAACGTCAGCGCCTGGCACGCAGTGCCAGCGTCGAAGAGCTGCGTTCGCAACTGCAGGACGATCAGCCGTGCCCGGTTTGCGGCAGCCCGGACCATCCTTATCATCAGCCCGAAGCCTTGTTGCAAAGTCTCGGCCGCCACGATGAGAGCGAACAGGCCAACGCCCAGAAAGCCGTCGACCTGTTCAAGGAAAAACTCACCGAGCTGCGCGCCGAAGTTGGTGGCCTGATTGCTCAGCAAAAGGAATTGCTGCAGCAGCAAGAACAACTCGCCACTCAACAACAGAGCCTGGCGCCGAGCCTGGAAGCGCACCCGTTGTCCGCCCAACTGTTGGCCCAGGACGCAGACAAACGCGATGCCTGGCTGACCCAACAAAGCAGCCAGCTGAACCAGAGCATCACCCAGGACGAACAGCGGCAAACCGCCCTGCTCACCCTGCAACAGGATGCCGCGCGACTGGCGCAACAACTGCGCAGCGCCGAAGCGGCGAACCAACAGGCGACACAACACCTGCTCAACCAGCAACGGGAATTGAGCAGCGATCGCCAACGCCTGGACGAAGAACTGAGCGCGTTCAGCAGCCTGCTGCCAGCCGAGACGCTGGAAGCGCTGCGCAACGAACCCGCCGCGACTTTTATGCAGCTCGACCAGCAGATCGCCCAGCGCCTGCAACAACTCGAACAGCAGCGCGATGAACTCGCTGAACAGCAACAACGCCAGCAGACGCTGGACAAAGAACAGGACCGCCAGCAGACCCGCACCCAGCAACTGGACGCCGCGCAGCAGCAGTTCAGCGCGCTGGCCGGGCAACAACAGGCTTGCCAGGAAAAACTGACGCAACTGCTGGGCGAACACGCCAGCGCCGAACAATGGCAGCAGCAACTGGATCACGCCGTCGAGCAGGCACGCAATGCCGAAGCGACGGCCAATCAGGAACTGCAAAGCGTGCGCACGGGGCTGGTGCAACTGGCCGCCGAACTCAAGGCGCAACAGGAACGTGCGCAAGCCCTGGAAAGCGAAGACCGCGAGCTGAGCAGCAAGATCGCCGACTGGCGCGCGCAGCATCCAGAACTGGACGACGGCGGGCTGGAAGCGCTGCTCGGCGTCAACGACCAACAGCTCAGCGAGCTGCGTCAACGATTGCAGCAAAGCGAACAAGACATCGCGCAAGCCAAGGTGCTGTTGCAGGAGCGGGATCAGCGCTTGCGCGATCATCAGGCGCAGCACAACGGCAACCTGGACGCCGGACAACTGGCCACTGCACTGGCCGAGCTGCAAAACCTGTTCGCCGCCAGCGAGCATCGCTGCGCCGAATTGCGTGCTGAACAAACCGAAGATCAGCGTCGACAAAACGCCAATCAGGCGCTGGCGCAGCAGATCGCCGACGCCTATGCCGAGTACCAGCGCTGGGCGCGCTTGAGTGCGCTGATCGGTTCGGCCACCGGCGACACCTTCCGCAAAATCGCCCAGGCCTACAACCTCGACCTGCTGGTGCATCACGCCAACGTCCAATTGCGGCAACTGGTGCGGCGCTATCGCCTGAAACGGGGCGGCAGCATGCTCGGGTTATTGGTGATGGACACCGAGATGGGCGATGAACTGCGCTCGGTGCATTCGCTGTCCGGCGGCGAGACGTTCCTGGTGTCGCTGGCGCTGGCGCTCGGTTTGGCATCGATGGCATCGAGCACGCTGAAAATCGAATCGCTGTTCATCGACGAAGGCTTCGGCAGCCTCGACCCCGAATCCCTGCAACTGGCCATGGACGCCCTCGACGGCCTGCAGGCGCAGGGACGCAAGGTCGCGGTGATTTCCCACGTACAGGAAATGCATGAACGGATTCCGGTGCAGATCCGGGTCCACCGTCAGGGCAACGGCCTGAGTACCCTGGAGGTGAAATGATCACGCTGTATTCGTTCCGCCGCTGCCCCTACGCCATGCGCGCTCGCATGGCCCTGCGTTATTCGGGGGTTGCGGTGAATATCGTCGAGGTCAGCCTCAAGGCCAAACCGGCCGAAATGCTCGCGCTGTCGAGCAAAGGCACAGTGCCGGTGCTGAGCGTGGACGGCCGGGTGATCGATGAAAGCCTGGAAATCATGCGCTGGGCGCTGGCGCAGAACGATCCACAGGACTGGCTGTTCAAGGATGACCCTGTCGGGCAGCAATACATCGCCAGGCTGATCGAAGAAAACGATCAGGTGTTCAAGGTGCACCTCAATCGCTACAAATACGCCGAACGATATCCTGAGCAGCCAATGACGTTTTATCGCGCCGAGGGCGAGGTGTTCTTGCGCAAGCTGGATCAGTTGCTGGAGGGGCGCGCCTACTTGCTGGCCGCGCACCCGAGCCTGGCGGATGTCGCCTTGATGCCGTTTGTACGCCAATTCGCCCATGTGGATCGCGAGTGGTTCGGGCAGACGCCTTATGTGCGATTGCAGGGCTGGTTGCAGCGCTTCATCGAGTCAGAATTGTTCACGGGTGTGATGCAGAAGTAGCCTTTGTAGCAGCTGCCGAGCGTGCGAGGCTGCGTTCGGCTGCGTAGCAGTCGTAAACTCGGCTGATGCGGTCTGACTGATGCACCGCAAGCTCTGGTTTTACGACTGCTTCGCAGCCGAACGCAGCCTTCGGCAGCTGCTACAGGTGTGGGTGTGTGCAGGTAAGGGAATCAGGCCAACACTTCACACATCCCCAACGCCGAGCAGTCCACCTGGAATGGCCCGAAGAATTCGCCACTGGATTTGCTCGGCGGATTACCCACCAGCAACTCCAGCGCTTTGGCGGTCTGGATGTTGTGGGCGATGTTGTGGTTGCATTCGATGGCCCGCGCCACCGACCCCGCCGAGCCCTGCCCGATCCCCAACAACGAAGCGCCGTTGGTCATGAACGCCAGGAAGGCGATGACCCAGAGTCTGCGTCCTTTCATGCCCCGGCCACTCCCGCCAAGTCGGCGTCATCAACCACCGCGTGTTGGGCGCGGTGTTCGAACTGGATGCCGGGATAAGCGATCTGAATCGGTGCTTGAAGGCTGTGTTGCGATTGAGCCGAAAGGCTGACGACCAACACCATGGCCACGTAAAGACCAATGGCCAGGTAGGCGCCGTGTTTGGCAGAAGTGAGGATGGTGCTGGCCATGGTGTTCTCCGTGGGCATGTTTCAGTGCCCACAGAATCGATCAAAAAACAGAAGATAACTAGCGACCTTTATGCATAGTAGCTATCAGTTTTATTGATCTTGAACCCAGCGTGTTTCAGTCCTCGATAAAACTCATCAAGCGCTCACGGGCCGCATCCGGCTCGTTGGGAACGGGCTGGGCAGCCGACAGAATCGGGGTGGAATAGAGAAACAGGAGAACCACTGCCAGACGCATCGCCATGCTGTCGATCCTTTTAGGGAAGGAGTCAAAAAATCAGCGTCAAATTTAAACGCATGGCCATGTGATATCAAGCACTACATTGATAGCAATATGATGCTGTCGTAAATGCGTTATGCAGGAGCGACATCACTTCGGGGCTTTTCGACGCCTGTGGGCCGATCGGCAAGTGACTTCGCTCCTGCATAAAGGGTGCAGGGCTGACATTTCAGTGTTGAGTTTTGTGATCCAGCGCGGCGTAGAAGTTGGCGCTCTGTTGCAGGTATTTCTGGGTGTAGCTTTGGGTGTGGGATTTTTTGTCGCTGATTTCAACGTTGGCGCTGGCAGGCAGTGCAACAGTGGCGGAAATAGCGGAAGCGGCGATAACAGAGAAGAGATTGAAGTTCATGGCGGTATTCCTCGATTCAGTTGGCTTGCTTGCCCGGTTGGGCCGTGAAGCAAACTTAACTCCCGAGGGTCGGCGCCTTGAAATGCTTTGTAGCATTAGCCGATATCAGTCTCATTAATAGAAGGTTGCAGGCCCCATCAACCGGGGCCTGCGGCCTATTGACGCAGCAGAAACTTGAGATCGCTCGGGGCATCCATCGGCAGTTTTTGCACGGTTTTGCCCAACAAACCGGTCTTGGCGTCACGCTCGATGACGACAATCTGGTTGCTCTTCTGGTTGGCAATCAGCACGAATTTGCCGCTCGGGTCGAGACTGAACTCGCGCGGGTGATCGCCGTCCACCGAGCGACGCTGAAGTTCCTTGAGGTGGCCGGTTGCCGGGTCGATGGCGAACACCAGCAACTGATTGGCGGTGCCACGGTTGCTGACGTAAAGGAACTTGCCATCAGCCGAGGCGTGAAGCGCAGCCGCAGCCTTGCCCGATGTGGGCAGCCCCGCCGCCAGATCGACCAACTGCGTTTGCTCGAGTTTGCCGTCCTGATGGTCGAACACCGCCACCTGCGCGCTCATTTCCAAGGTCAGCCAGGCGTGCTTGCCATCAGCGCTGAACAGCAAATGTCGCGGCCCGCTGCCGGGTGGCAACTGGACGGACGCGGGCTTGGCGGCAGTCAACGGCAGTTCCGGATTGGCCTTGGGGTCGAAGCGATAGACAAAGACCTTGTCCGCGCCCAGGTCATTGGAAAACACGTAGCGGCCGTCCGGCGAAGAAACCACCGAATGCACGTGCGCCGACATCTGCCGCTCGGGGTTGACTCGGCTGGCCGGATGACTGCTCATCTGCACCACCGGTTTAAGCGTGCCATCGCTGCCCACCGGTAACACCGCCAGGGTGCCACCCGGGTCTTCAGCCACCGAGTAGTTGCTGACAAACAGATGGCTGGCATCACCGCTGATGCTCGAATGGGTCGGCTCGTTGCCCAGGGTTTGCATCTGATTGATCAGGCTCAGCTCATGGGTTTTCGGATCGATTGCGTAACTGCTGACGCGCCCTACCGGATCGGCCTGCCCCGGGCCGTTTTCGTTGACCGCGAACAAGCGACGTTGATCCTTGGACACGGTCAGCCAGGACGGGTTGGCGCTCTTCACCACTTGCAGCGGCTTGGCATCGATCTGCCCGGTGCGGCTGTCGAAGTTCAGGCGATAAATCCCCTGGCTCTGGCCGGCGGTGTACGACCCCACCAGCAACTCGTAGCTGTCGACCGGCGCCGCCTGCACGCCCATCGCGCCGACGCTGCCGGCGATCAACAGTGGCCAGAAGTTACGCATCCTCATTCGTTTCGTCCTCGTCATCCTGACCACCGAACGCTTCCATAGGCACCAGCCGGTGTTCACCGGAATCACCGATGATGATCCAGCTCTTCAAATCGGGATCGAAAGTCGCCGCCTTGATCTGCGCCATGCTGAACTCCCAGCGCTTGAGCGCCCGGCCGTCCATGCATTCGATGTGCAGGTTATCGTCTTCATCGAGAGAGAAGTCGAAAGCGTGCAGCCCGTCGATCTCCAGCATGTCGCAATGTTCGAGGGCGTTGAGCAAGGTGTCGTTTACGGCAGTCATGGCAGTCAATCTTTGAATGGGAAAGACGCAATGATAGCTCAATGCGGGAACGGACTGTGGCGAGGGGGCTTGCCCCCGTTTGAGTGCGTAGCACTCACAAAATCTTTGGTACATCAGAGATTTTGGGGCTGCTTTGCAGCCCAACGGGGCGGTGCGGCGTTCCGACAAGCCCCCTCGCCACAGCCGTTAGAGCGCTTCTCGTGATGGTTTGCCATCGACCAAACGTTGGATGCGCAAAGGATTGCCATTCTTCAACGCGTCCGGCAGCAGGCTATCGGGGTAGTTCTGGAAGCACACCGGGCGCAGGAAACGGTCGATGGCCAGGGTGCCCACCGAAGTGCCGCGCGCATCGGAAGTCGCTGGATACGGTCCGCCATGGACCATCGAATCGCAGACTTCCACACCCGTCGGATAACCGTTGAGCAAGATCCGCCCGACCTTCTGCTCCAACAAGGGCGTCAGCTCACCGAAACGTTCGAAGTCCGCCGGCTCACCGATAATCGTTGCCGTCAGTTGCCCGTGCAGGCCGTTCAGCGCAGCACTGAGTTGCGCCTGATCCGCCACTTCAACAAACACCGTGGTCGGGCCGAACACTTCCTCTTGCAGCACTTCATCGCCATCGAGCAACAGACTCACATCCGCCTTGAACAATTGCGGCTGCGCCTGATTGCCTTGTTGCGGATTACCGGCCAAGTGCTCGATTTTCGGATGCGAAAGAAGCTTGTGCAGGCCTTTGCCATAGCTGCTCAAGGTGCCGGCGTTGAGCATGGTTTGCGCCGGCTGATCGCCGATCAGCCCGGCCACCTGCTGCACGAACGCACTGAACTGCGGCGAACGAATGCCGATCACCAGCCCCGGATTGGTACAGAACTGCCCGCAGCCCTGCACCACTGAAGCCGTGAGGTCACGGGCGATGCTTTCAGCACGAGTATCCAGCGCCTGCGGTAACACGATCACCGGGTTGATGCTCGACATCTCGGCGAACACCGGAATCGGCTGCGGCCGTGCCGCGGCCATGTCGCACAGCGCCCGACCGCCTTTCAGTGAACCGGTAAAACCGACCGCCTGAATCGCCGGGTGCTTGACCAGCGCTTCCCCTACTCCACCACCGTAGATCATGTTGAACACACCGGCGGGCATGGCGGTTTTTTCAGCGGCGCGAATCACCGCGTCGGCCACCCATTCAGCGGTTGCCATGTGGCCGCTGTGGGCCTTGAACACCACCGGGCAGCCGGCGGCCAAGGCCGAAGCGGTGTCACCGCCAGCCGTGGAAAACGCCAACGGAAAGTTACTCGCGCCAAACACCGCCACCGGCCCCAGACCGATACGGTACTGACGCAGGTCCGGACGCGGCAGTGGCTGGCGTTCCGGCAGCGCCAGATCGATCCGCGCGCCATAGAAATCACCACGCCGCAGCACCTTGGCGAACAGACGCATCTGGCCGCTGGTGCGCCCACGCTCACCTTGAATCCGCGCCGCCGGCAACGCGGTTTCGCGGCAGACCACGGCCACGAACTCATCGCCAAGGGCGTCCAGTTCATCGGCAATCGTGTCCAGAAATTGCGCACGGCGCTCGGCGCTCAGGCTGCGATAGGCCGGGTAAGCGGCGGCGGCAGCCTTCGCGGCGGCGTCGACTTCTGCAGCGGTGGCTTGGTAGAAATCGTGGGGCAAGGCCTCGCCGGTGCTGGCATCGGCGCTCTGCAGTTTGACGGTGCCGGCAGCGCTGCGCTCACCGCCAATGTAGTTGTGACCAAGAATCCGGGTCATGGGTGTCTCCTTAAAGTGTGCCGACGGTGCCGGGTTCGAACGCTGCTTCAACCGGAGCGATGCCGTTGATCAAGGGTGCGCCGAACTCAGCCTGGCTGATCTCGAACACATCACCCGGCCGGGTACGGATGCCATCGGCGAAGGACAGGGTCGCGGTGCCAAAGAAGTGGATGTGCACGTCGCCGGGGCGCAGGAACTGGCTGTACTTGAAATGGTGATACTCGAGGTTTTCCAGGCTGTGGCACATGTTGGCTTCGCCACTGAGGAACTCGTTCTGCCAGAGCACTTCGCCGTCGCGCAGGATGCGACTGGTGCCTGCCAGGTGTTGCGGCAGTTCGCCGACCCGAAGCTCCGGGCCATAGCTGCAACTGCGCAGTTTCGAATGGGCCAGGTAAAGGTAATTCTTGCGTTCCATCACGTGATCGGAGAACTCATTGCCCACCGCGAAGCCGAGGCGATACGGTTTGCCGTCATGGCCAATGACATAGAGGCCGCTGAGCTCCGGCTCTTCCCCGGCATCTTCAGCAAAGGGCGGTAGCGGGAAAGGCTTGCCCGGTCGCACGACGATGCTGCCATCGCCCTTGTAGAACCATTCCGGTTGCACGCCGGCCTGGCCGGCTGCAGGTTTACCGCCCTCCACACCCCACTTGAAGATGCGCATGGTGTCGGTCATCGCCGCTTCATCGCCGGCCTGCTGATGCATTTTGTCCCGAGCCGAGGCGCTGCCCAAATGGGTCAGGCCGGTGCCGCTGACCAGCATATGCGCCGGGTCCGGGTGATCCAGCGGCGGCAGGATGCGCAGCTTGGCCAGCAACTCGGCATAGTTGTGGCTGATGCCCAGCCCCAGGGTTTGAACCTGTCGCTCAAGAGTGGTGCCCGCCTCGATCGCCGCCAGCGCCAGATCCCGCACCGTGTGCGCATCCTGCACTTCACGCACCAGACCGTCTTCGACCACGCCGACGCGGCGTTCGCCATTACTCAATTCGAACTGAACTAAACGCATGAACCTTCTCCTGTTAATGCAGAACTTGTTGGCCAATCTCGCGTCAGGTACGGGTAGCACCGCGAGCACTTGCCGCGAACTGGTCGGCCGGCAGCACGTGCTTGCGTTCGAGCAGGCGATACACCACGCCGGTCAGGACCAGGCCGAACACCATCACGCAGGACAGGAAATACAGCCCCGACGCCAGGTTGCCGGTGTACTCCTTCAGCGCACCGATCACGAACGGGCCGATGTAGCCGCCGAGGTTGCCCACCGAATTGATCAACGCGATTCCTGCCGCCGCACTGGCGCCGGCGAAGAAGCGCCCCGGCAAGGTCCAGAACACCGCCGTGCAGGAAAACAGCGCGAATGCCACCAGGCACAGCGCCGCCAGTTGCAGCACCGGCACCGACAGCCAGGCGCTGAGGAACAGGCCGATGGCACCCAACACATACAGCACCGCCAGATGACCGTAGCGATCATTGAGGCGGTCGGAACTGCGCGGAATGATCAGCAAACCGATGATTCCGAAGATGTATGGCACCGATGACACGAACCCGGTCACCAGGTCTGTGCCACCGAACTGCTTGATCAGCGTCGGCAGCCACAAACCGAGGCCATAGATGCTCAAGGTCACCGGCAGATAGAACAGCGCCAGCAGCAACACCCGTTTGTCCTTCAGTGCATGCAACGGATTGCCGTGGCAGGTCTGGCCATACTCGGCGAGGTCTTTTTTTAGTTCCCCGGTCAGCCAGTCTTTCTCGGATTGATCCAGCCATTTCACTTGGTCCGGGCCGTCCGGCAAGTAGCGCAGCACCGGCCAGGTCAGCAGGATCGCTGGCGTACCGATAACGATGAACAGCCACTGCCAGCCGTGCAGGCCAAGCGTGCCGTCCATACCGAGCAAACCGCCGGACACCGGGCCGGTGATCATCATGGCGATGGGTTGGGAAAGGATGAACAGCCCGAGGATCTTGCCGCGATGGCGAATCGGGAACCATTGGGTGATGTAGTACAGCACGCCTGGAAAGAACCCGGCTTCGGCCGCGCCGAGCAGAAAACGCATCACATAGAAGCTGTTCGGGCCCTGGACGAACGCCATGCCGATGGTGATAGCGCCCCAGGTGACCATGATCCGCGCGAACCAGCGTCGGGCGCCGAAGCGGTCGAGCATCAGGTTGCTGGGGATCTCCAGCAGAAAGTAGCCAATGAAGAAAAGCCCGGCACCAAATCCGTAAGCCGCATCACCGATGCCGACGTCGGCGCCCATGTGCAGCTTGGCGAACCCCACGGCGGAGCGATCCACATAGGCGATCAGGTACAGCAGGATCAGGAAGGGAATCAGTTTCAACGTGATGCGACGGATAAGCCGCAATTCCTGGCTCATGAGTTCGGTCTCCGATTGTTGTTGTTATAGAACCTCGGGGGACGCCTCTCGCGGAAAACCATCAGGGCCATCCCTCCGTTGAAAACGACTATATAGTATTACTATTTAACCAACAACACTTCCAAACAGCCGAAATTGCGCTTATGTTACGCCACAGCTCGAACAATATAGTCATACAATAAGAGAACCGATCATGACTGATAAGAAACCCACCCTGCGCTCCGCCCAATGGTTTGGCACTGCCGACAAGAACGGCTTCATGTACCGCAGCTGGATGAAGAATCAGGGCATCGCCGACCATCAGTTCCACGGCAAGCCGATCATCGGCATTTGCAACACCTGGTCGGAACTGACCCCGTGCAACGCGCATTTCCGCCAGATCGCGGAGCACGTCAAACGCGGGGTGATCGAAGCCGGTGGCTTTCCTGTGGAATTCCCGGTGTTCTCCAACGGCGAATCGAACCTGCGCCCCACCGCCATGCTCACCCGTAACCTGGCGAGCATGGACGTCGAGGAAGCCATTCGCGGCAACCCGATCGATGGCGTGGTACTGCTCACCGGTTGCGACAAAACCACTCCGGCGCTGCTGATGGGCGCGGCCAGTTGCGACGTGCCGGCGATCGTCGTCACCGGTGGGCCGATGCTCAACGGCAAGCACAAGGGCCAGGACATCGGTTCGGGCACGGTGGTGTGGCAGCTCAGCGAACAGGTCAAGGCTGGCACGATCACCCTTGATGATTTCCTCGCGGCCGAGGGTGGCATGTCCCGTTCCGCCGGCACCTGCAACACCATGGGCACCGCCTCGACCATGGCTTGCATGGCTGAAGCACTGGGCACTTCCCTGCCCCACAACGCGGCGATTCCGGCGGTGGATGCCCGCCGTTATGTACTTGCGCACATGTCCGGCATGCGTGCGGTGGAGATGGTTCGCGAAGATTTGAAGCTGTCGAAAATCCTCACCAAGGAAGCCTTCGAAAACGCCATCCGGGTGAATGCCGCCATCGGCGGATCGACTAACGCAGTGATCCACTTGAAGGCCATCGCCGGGCGCATCGGTGTCGAACTGGACCTGGACGACTGGACCCGCATCGGTCGCGGCATGCCGACCATTGTCGACCTGCAACCGTCCGGGCGCTTCCTGATGGAAGAGTTCTACTACGCTGGTGGCTTGCCTGCGGTGCTGCGTCGCCTGGGCGAAGCCAACCTGATTCCGAACCCGAACGCCCTCACCGTCAACGGCAAAACCCTCGGCGAAAACACCAAGGACGCGCCGATCTATGGCCAGGACGAAGTGATCCGCACCCTCGACAACCCGATCCGCGCCGACGGCGGCATCTGTGTGCTGCGCGGTAACCTGGCGCCACTGGGTGCGGTGCTCAAACCCTCCGCAGCGAGTGCCGAGCTGATGCAACATCGTGGGCGCGCGGTGGTGTTCGAGAACTTCGATATGTACAAGGCGCGGATCAACGATCCGGAACTGGACGTGGACGCCAACTCGATTCTGGTGATGAAAAACTGCGGGCCGAAGGGTTATCCCGGCATGGCCGAAGTCGGCAACATGGGCTTGCCGGCCAAGCTGCTGGCCCAGGGTGTGACGGATATGGTGCGCATTTCCGACGCACGCATGAGCGGCACGGCGTACGGTACCGTGGTCTTGCATGTGGCACCGGAAGCCGCCGCCGGCGGGCCTTTGGCGGCAGTGAAGGAAGGCGACTGGATCGAGCTCGATTGCGCCAGTGGACGTTTGCATCTGGACATTCCGGATGCCGAACTGGCCGCGCGCATGGCCGATCTGCAACCGCCACAACAGTTGCTGGTGGGCGGCTATCGCCAGTTGTACATCGACCATGTGCTGCAGGCGGATCAGGGCTGCGACTTCGACTTCCTCGTCGGTTGTCGTGGAGCCGAGGTGCCGCGTCACTCTCACTGACCCTTTCGCCGATCGTTCCCACGCTCCGCGTGGGAATGCCTCAAGGGACGCTCCGCGTCCCCGCACGGAAAGTGACGCGGAGCGTCACGGTCTGTATTCCCACGCAGAGCGTGGGAACGATCATCAAAGGGCTGGATCGCCCACCACTCGCGCCTGCTATCATGCGCAGCACCCCATCGCACAGGACCGCGCCGTTCCCCATGGATTACCGCAAACCCTCCGACCGCAAAAGCATGCACTCGCGCATCGTCCAGGAACTGGGCATGCAGATTGTCTCGGGACGCTTCAAACCGGACGACAAACTGCCCGCCGAAGCCCTGTTGTGCGAGGAATACGCGGTCAGCCGGCCAGTCCTGCGCGAAGCGACCCGAGTGCTGGTTGCCAAGGGCCTGGTGTATTCCCGTCCGCGGGTCGGCACCGTGGTCAAGCCGCGCCGGGAATGGCACATGCTCGACCCGGACGTGTTGCACTGGTTGATGCAAAGCAGCCCGCAGAATGAGTTCTTCAGCCTGCTGACCAGCGTGCGCAGCATCATCGAACCGGCCGCGGCAGCCCTGGCCGCGCAGTTCGCCACCGACGCAGACATCGCCTCCATCGGTGAAGCCTACCAACGCATGGAAGCCGCGCCGACGCCTGAAGCCTTGTTGCAACCGGACCTGGATTTCCACAGCCGCATCGCCGACGCGACCCACAACGACTTGCTGGCGAACCTGTGCAACATGTTGTCGGTGGCGATTGCCGAAGCCTTGAAACACTCCAACCAGCGGCCGAACCTGCATGAACTGGCGTTGCCTCGGCACAAGGCGATTCTCACGGCTATCGAGAATCGCGATGCGCTGGGTGCGCGGCATGCGACGTTGGTGCAACTGGACGATGCGCGTAATGCGCTGAATGTGGTGCTCGGCACCGATCCCTCATAACCACCACAATTCCCCTGGGCTCATTGCCGCCACGTAGTCATCACTTAGATCATCGAATTGTCGGATCTGCGGTATCCCGTTACCGCACATCCATTCCGGCCTCGCCTTACTTTGCGTAACTCAACCCATGCAAAGGATTGCATCATGCCGATACCTGCATCCCCCCCTGCCACGGCGGACATGACCAACATCATCGCGCACGCCGTCAGCGCCCGCTTCAGCTCCCGCCCCACCCTGCGCTCGGAAACCGCTCGCCTGCTCAAGGACGGCGTACTGGAAAAGTACCCGCAACTGGACTTCGACCCTGAGCGAACCAAAATCGCGCAGCCGATACCCAACGGGGCCTGGCGCCTCACGTTGCTGCTGGACTTGGTACTGGATTATCTGGCCAGCGGCACACCTGTCGATTTCAGCGAGCAGTTCAGTCGTGCCTGCTTTCTGACCAACCGTGCGCCCGCGCAACTGACTGTCGGCAAAACCACATCGAGCCTGCCTGATCTCCAGGTGATTGCGGGGGTCATCCTTGAGCTGCCCGACTTGCTGCACATCGGGCTTCAGGAATCGCTGACCCTTTACTGGAACCAGCAGGACGAGACCGGCGTCAGCCGCTGGCAATGGCTGGGAGACTTGCTGGCCGGTGTCCTGCAGGCATCCGCGACCCGCCTGTCGAAAAGCGACCCGGTGCAGGCCGGGATTCTCACGGAACTGGCCAGCTACCCGGACAACCTGCAGCGTCTCCAGCAGCCCCGGTCAAAAGGCCCAATACAAGCCTGCACCCTGCAAACCACCCTGACCAGAGGTGACGTTTCGATTACGCTGCTGGCCTCCGAGCTCCTGGTGACTTGTGGTGAAACCCACTTGTTGTGCAGCGTGACCGGCAAAATCGAGCCCTTCTCTTCCCTGAAAGCTTTCGGCCTGGCTTGGGGCGCACGGTTTCAGCAGGCATACAAGGCCGATGTCATCACCTGGAAGCGGTTTGAGCCGGACGGTAACATCTTTGACATTCAGGCTGCCCTGCTCCTGAACCGGCAACTGGAAGATCTGGCTGCGCTCAGACTGCCCGCCAGCCAGGGCCTGGGCGAGTTGGCGAAACACGTTGACACGATCACCGAAGTCGCCACGCTGTTCATCGGCAGCCAACCGGACGATGCGGTTTTTCAACCGATACAGGCATCGATTCCCAGGTGGTTGCAAGCGGCGACACCCACTGACCGCATGGCCTATCGCAAGCACGTCCTGGCCATGGCCAGCGTCAAGCAACAGACCCAGGGGCGCACCTTCAACGATGGCATCGACGACCTTCGTACGTTTGCCCGAAAAGCCTTGCACAAGCAGATGCAGGAAGATTATCCGCTGGCGCCCGGTTATAACTCCGACGAGCTGGAACTGACTTTTCATGTACCCGTCGGTGACCTCGGCAGCGGCTACATCGAAACCGTCAAAATGACCCTGACCGAGCTGGCGATCAACAATCTCGCCACAAAACCCAAGGGCCGCATGACTGTCCGTCACACCGGAGATCAACTGATTCAGCAGTGGACTACCGACGCCTATCTGCTGGACCTGGTGAGCCGGGTCAATGTCGGCCAGCACTATCCCGAACTGATCGAAACCTTGCTGCTCGGCGAGACCGACGACGCACGGGAGCGGGAACGATTGTTCGCGCTGGAACTGTCGGTTCATCTCCCCCTGCTGGCCCTCGAACATTCGATCAAGGGTGAGCACGGGTTCACCCATCTGGGGTATCGCTATGTCGATGCGTTGATGAATCGCACCGCCGCCGAACGGGTCGTCAACGAACAGGCCGTGGTCATCCGGCCCCTGGCGTTCCAACGCAAGGACGGCGCCGACTGTGATGTGGCCGCCAACATGTTCATCATCGAGCCCAAAGACTTGCAGGCCAGTGCTCCGCATATCCTCTATCGCCCGTTGTACACCCCGTCACTGCAGCAATACGCCGCACGCAGCGACTTGCTCAAAGCGGTCGCGCAACAGGGCGCGCTGCAAACCAGCGTGCTGACCTGGCTCCCGGACCGCGCACGTCCGGTTTACGACAACAACGGTTTCAACGAACCGCATATCAACCACTTTCACATCGGCGACGAGTTCTCACCGCCCGACAAGCCGAAACCGGCGATTCTGGCAGGCGACGAAGCTGCGGCCCAGTGGCTCAGCGCACTGGAGGAAGGTCGATTGCCGGCCAGCCTGTTCACCAGCAACGCCCGGGCGCTGGCCGATCTGGCTGACAGGCAATCGGTGTCCAATGCCGAAAGCCGTTGGGCGATCATCCTTGAGGGTGGCTGGCTGGTCTTTAACAACCTGGTACTGCCACTGTTGCGCGGCCCGGCAATGCTGGTGGGCTGGATGCTGCAAATCACCCATAGCCTGATCAACGACCTGCCCGCACTGGACAGTGATGACCCAACTACCCGGAATCTGGCCTGGGTCGATGTGCTCTTGAACATCGGCCTGCTCCTTTTGCATGTCGCACGAACTCAAGGTGAGCGGCCTGCACTGGCGCCAGAGCGCATGGGCGAAAACGCTCCGGTGCCCCTCGATCCGCTGCGCCGTCTGTTGCCACTGGACTTGCTGAATCCCGAGACAAACATCACTCAAGAAACACCCGGACTGCCCTCCGAACCGCCGGGCAGTGGCGATACGTTGCTGGATTTCAATCTGTCGACCGCTCGGGACTCGACCTCGGCGCGGCTGTTCAACAGGCTGCAAGCGGTCAAGGTTGCATGGCCCGCGTCCCTGCCAGAGCCTGTTGCAAGCGGTCCGTTCAAGGGTCTGTACCGGATCGACAACAAATGGCACGCCACGATCGCCGGCCTGCTGTTTCGCGTGAGTGTCGTGCCCGGTTTCGGTGAGGCCTACCTGGTGCATCCCGAGCATCCCGACCATCCGGGCATCAAACTCAAAACCGATGGGTACGGCCGGTGGACGCTGGACCAAGGGCTGAAACTGCTCGGCGGAGGACGTAACGCCAGGCGGGATGCCTTGCGCGAGAGCAAACAGCAACGCATCAGCCTGCTGGCACTGAACCACCAGGATTTTTTGCAGCAACAGACGCAGGTGCAAAAACGCGTTGATATCGCGGAGAAGCTGATGGAGCTGAAAAGAAACGACCCCGCCAGCAGCGAGCAGGATCGCGCCACTTTTCGCCAACTGTTCGCGGACGAACTGGATAAACAGAGCGCAACCTATGTCACGGCGCTTGCCGAAATCCGCGAAAAAAGCGCTCTGAGCAAAACTGATCCCGATCCAAACCTGCAGCGCAGCCTGCTGGAGAATCTCATCAACAACGCGCGCAAACGTATTGTCATCGCCGACCGGGAACGGGAAGCCACCCATCGAACTTACGCGGACTTGACCCGCGGTATCGAACACTTGCGCGAAGCAATCAAGGACAAGGGCAACGTCGTGCTGGATCGATACTTCGAATTCATGCGCAGGACCTCCGAAGTCAACGAAACCATGATCAGGTTCTACGAAGAAACAGAGAGCCGACTTGCGGAGCTTAAACACCTGTCTCGCTTGGGCTTCGAGGACTGGAAACGGTTGACCGACAATCGCTCCGAAAATGAATTGACCGCATTGCGAGTCAAATCCTACCAACTGAGCATCTTGCGTATTCTCAGCCTGAAGGAACTGGGAAGCGCCACCATGACCCCACTCGAACGCGCGCTCGATCCCCTGATGTTACTGTCTCGCTCCCATTCCGAACTGCAAACGTCTCGCACTTATAACAACAGCGATCGGATCGCCGTTCTGGACAACCTGGTCGATCACTACCGCAAAGCACTGGACGGGCTTGAAAGTATCGGCATCTTCAATGCCGAAGAATTACAGCCGGCGGCCTTCAATCGCCTGCGAGAGATCATCGGTGAACTGCGCCTCGATGCCGAGCGACGTCTGGCCGACGACCTTCAATATCTCCCGCAACCTTCGGTCTCCGAGCCTGGTCCGTCTTCACCCGGAGCCAGCAAGCCCCAGATCCAGCGCCCCTCTTCATGGGCCAGTCGCAAGCGGGTCATCAAAACCGCCAAGGGCACTCTGATCGGTGATATTCGCCCCCGCGTGGCTAACCAGGGTGGAGACATTGTTGATATCAACGGCCCACTCGAAGATGCACCACTGGCTTCGTTCCATGAACATGAACCGAATGTCTGGGTAGAAATGGTCGAGGTCAGGCAGCCCGCGCCCAAGACCTCCGCACACTCCTACGCACAGCTCAAAGGGGATGCCCGCAAGGCCATCGCCAATGTCGAAAAGCAGGTAAGGAAAATCGAAGGTTACGCGCAACGCGCAAGCTCACCCAAGGAAATTGAAGAGCAATTGCAACGCGAAGCACAAAAGCTGACCGGGTATGCCGAGGGCCTGGAACACCACGAGGCACCCTCGCCAAACCGGGAACAAGATGCCTCGTTAATCCGCGATTTACGCGATCACGCGCGAGCCCTCGACAGTAAGGCATCGGAACTGCGCATCCGCATGACACTGGCCCAGCCCCCCAGCAGTGAGGGTGTGGAGTTTCTGTTACGGTGCAAGGAGGTTTACCCACGCATGATTGGCAATCGCGTACAACTGAAAACCGGACGTAAAGACTTCATGCAGGAGTACGTCCTGTTGAACAAAGACGATCAACCCTGGGGGTACGCACATTTTCACTATGAGCGCTTCGATGATGCCAAGACGCAATATACCCAGGCCCATCTGAAAACCAGGGAACAACGCTTCGAAACCTACGAGTCGGCGATGGCCAAGGCTACAGATCCGAAACAGAAAATCGATATCCACCGCGGGATCATCAGCAAGGAACTGGCCAACAGTGCATTCCTGACGCTACAACCACGCTGAGTGACTCGGTCCCCCATAAAAAAAGCCGCAACCTGAGTTGCGGCTTTTTGGGTCAGGCTGACGCCTAGTGAGCAAACAGCGAGTTGCCCTTCTGTCCTGCCAGTTTTTCCGGCTTGATCAGGAACCGCGCCAGCGCCGGCAACAACCACAACGCGCCGAACATGTTCCAGAGCAGCATGAAGGTCAGCATCAGACCCATGTCGGCCTGGAACTTGATCGCCGAGAAAATCCAGGTGCACACGCCGATTGCCAGGCACAGACCGGTGAACAGCACAGCCTTGCCGGTGGATTTCAGCGTCTGGTAGTACGCCTCTTGCAGCGGCAGACCGGCACGCAGGAAGCTTTCCAGGCGACTGTAGATGTAGATCCCGTAATCCACGCCGATCCCCACCCCGAGTGCCACCACTGGCAAGGTCGCCACTTTCACACCGATGCCCATGAACGCCATCAGTGCGTTGCCGAGCACCGAGGTCAGCACCAGCGGCAGCACGATGCACAAGGTCGCCGCCCAGGAACGGAAGGTGATCATGCACATGGTCGCGACGCAGATGTACACCAGCACCAGTATCGTCAGTTCGGAACGCTTGATCACTTCGTTGGTGGCGGCCTCGATCCCGGCATTACCGGCGGCGAGGAGGAATTCCAGGCCTTCCTTGTTGTTGTCCTTGGCGAAGTCCTGCACCGCATGAACCGCGCGATCCAGGGTTTCGGCCTTGTGATCGTTGAGGAACACCAGCACCGGCGCCAGGGAGCAATTGTTGTTGTACAGACCATCGGCACGGGCGATGGAGTTGTTCAACACGTCCGGGTTGCGCGACAGGGTTTCCCATTTCAGGTTGCCCTCGTTCATGCCCTTGATCATCTGCTTGGACACGGTCACCAGCGAGATCGCCGATTGCACGCCCTCGGTGTTCTGCATCTTCCACATCAGCTCGTCGATCGGTGCCATGGCCTCATAGCGCGAGCAACCTTCGGGCTTGGTCTTGACCATTACCACCAGCACGTCGGAACTGGTGGAATAGTTGTTGATGATGAAGCTGTTGTCCTTGTTGTAGCGCGAGTCCGGACGCAGTTCCGGCGCGCCCTGGTCGAGGTCACCGATTTTCAGGTTCTGGCTGTACCAGAGGCCACCACCGAACGCGATCAGCGCCAGGACAATGGACACCGGGGCGACTTTCGCGCTGGCGAAGTTCGACAGCAGGCGCCAGAAAGGATGCTCTCGGTGCGCGTCTTTCTTGCTGCGGTCGACGGCGCGTTTGCTGATACCCACGTAGGAAATGGCTACCGGCAGCAGGATCAGGTTGGTGAATACGATCACCGCCACGCCGATGGACGCGCCGATGGCCAGTTCGCGAATCACGCCGATGTCGATGATCAGCAGCGTGATAAAACCCACCGCATCCGCGAGGATCGCGATCATCCCCGGCAGGAACAACTGACGGAATGTTCGCCGCGCCGCGGTCAGTGCGTTCTCTGCCTCGCTGGATTGCAAGGCGATACCGTTGATTTTCTGCACGCCGTGGGAAATCCCGATGGCGAAGATCAGGAACGGCACCAGCATCGAGTACGGATCCAGCCCGAAGCCGAAAAAGTGCATCAAGCCGAGCTGCCAGACCACCGCCACCAGCGTCGTGCTCAGTACTGCCACGGTGCTGCGCATGCAGTTGGTGAACCAGTACAGCAGGATCAGGGTAATGACGAAGGCGACGCCGAAGAACATCACCACCATGACCAGCCCATCGATCAGGTCGCCGACTTTCTTGGCGAACCCGACAATGTGGATCTTCACGTTGGGGTTCTGGGCTTCGAACTTGTTGCGGATCTTGTCTTCAAGTTCATGCGAGAACTTGCGGTAGTCCAGCGCCAGTAACTTGCCCTGGTCTTGCGGGTCCGGATAGGACTCCAGCAGCGGGATGTCGACGATGCTCGACTTGAAGTCGTTGGCCACCAGGCGCCCGACCTGCCCGGACTTGAGCACATTGTTGCGCAACAGGTCGAGGCTTTGCTGGGAACCGTTATAGCTCTGGGGGATCACTTCACCACCGGCGAAGCCCTCCTCCGTCACCTCGGTCCAGCGCACGCTCGGGCTCCACAGCGACTTGAGGCCGGAACGGTCGACGCCGGAGATGTAGAACACCTCGTCGTTGATCTGGCGCAGAGTCTCCATGTACTCCTTGGAGAAGATGTCGCCATCGGTGGCTTCAACGGAAATCCGTACGGTGTTGCCCAGGTTCGCCAGATCGTTGCGGTGCTCCATCATCTTTTCAATGAACGGATGCTCGAGCGGGATCATTTTTTCGAAACTGGTGGACGGCCGGATCAGCGTCGCCTGCCAGAACAGGAAAATACTGACCAGCAGGCAGATGACGATCACCGCCGGGCGGTTGTTGAAGATCAGGCGCTCAAGAAACGTCGCCTTGTCCTGATGAGGAGTGCTTAAGGATGTCATAGACCCGCCTTCTTATTATTTGCCCGGCTCATTTGGACGACCCGTTTGTTCCATTCTCTGCACCCGTTGGCGAGGTGACGCGAACGCCGCCCTGACCTGCCAGAATCAGATTACCGTTGCCCGCCGCCGTGACCGACGAGACGGAAATGCGATCGGGACGGTTGAACACACTGAAGGTTTCGCCGTCGTCGCTGCTGCGAATGACACTGCCGCCGTTGCCGACGATCACGATGGAGCCGTCGTCGAGCAACGTGGCGCCGGACAGGCCGAATTCCAGCGCACCGCGTGCAGCCTTGAGCTCGACCTGCTCCCACGTGGTGCCGAAATCCGTGGAGCGGTAAAGATTGCCCCGCAAGCCGTAGACCAGCAGCGTGGCCGGTTGCGCGGTGCCGATGACGCCGAACAGCGAGCCCTCGTAGGGGCCTTCAAGCTTTTCCCAGGTCTGCCCTTCATCGCCGGAACGGAACATGCTGCCCTGCTCGCCGACGATGAAAATGCCGGAATCCTTGACTGCAGCGATGGCGTTGAGGTGGTACTGGTCTTCGTTGGCCAGGCGATCGCTGACGTCTTCCCAGTTCTTGCCACCGTCGGTGGTTTCCAGCAAGGCACCGTAGGCGCCCACGGCAAAGCCGCTGTTGACGTCCTTGAACCAGACGTCGAGCAGCGGCGATTCGCGTCGCAGGTCTTCGAATTGTTTGCTCCAGGTGACACCGCCGTCTTCACTGGCGAGGATCTGCGCGTCATGGCCGACGGCCCAACCGTGCTTGTCATCGACAAAAAATACCGCTGTCAGCAGTTGCCGGGTCGGCACCTTGGCTTGGGTCCAGGTCGCGCCCTGGTCATCGGAATAAAGAATGTGCCCGCGATCGCCGACCGCCACCAGGCGTTTGCCGGCATGCACGACATCGAGCATCAGGCCTTTGCTGGCCTTGGCGGATTCAATGGAATAAACCACGTCGGTGGTCGGCGCGGCAGCGGCCAGCACAGGAGCCGACAACACGGCACAACCCAACAGCGAGAGCGCTGTAGCCAGCAACGCGAACCTGCGTAACGCCGGCGGGCGGCAAATACTCACACCCATGACAGGCTCACTCATAGACCTTCCCCCATTATTATTGTTAGGTCATTCAACCTTTCAGGGCGCCGTAAGGGGGTGCTCACCGGGACTGCCCTATTCCAGAGCATAGTCCTGAAACCCGCAATCCAGAGCCCCTTCGGAAGCTGGGCTTATCCTATCGGGGTTTGGAAAGGTCTGACAATCGACGCCACGTTATGTTTTGTTAACCGGGGGGATATGGGGTGTGGGTGAATGGGGAGGCATTCGGAGCGGTGATTGGAGTCTGGGGTCTGGGGTCTGGGGTACATATCCGTTTCTGCGGTAACGGCGGCTATTGGTTCCGCTCTTACAGCGGGTCACTTTGGAAAAGCGCCAAAGTAACCAAAGCGCTTTTGCCCCTTTCGTTCGGTGCCTCGCCCAGGCTCGGCATGCCCTCGCTCCGGTCCTGCTCCGTGGGCCCGCCGCCATCGGCCATCCATGGCCGGGGGCGGCTAACCCGGCATCCATGCCGGGTTGCCCACTNCGCAGAACCTCCACTCGGCCTCTCGAGGGAGCGGNTCCCCCAGAAACACATCTTTGAGACAACACCGAGGAGCTTAGCTGCTCTCGCCGGGTGTTCGGCCAACATACAAGGAGCGAGGCTTGCCCGCGAATGCCGCGATGCGGTTACAGCTCTACAACGACAGCTTGGGACGCGCGGGTCGCCTTGGCACGAGCGGCCTCGATGGATTCGTCGCGAGCCAACGCCACCCCCATCCGCCGCTGGCCATTGACCTCAGGCTTGCCGAACAGACGCAACGCAGTATCCGGCTCGCTCAACGCTGCACCCAGGTTGGCGAAAGCGGTCTGAGTCGACTGCCCTTCCACCAGAATCACCGCCGACGCCGATGGGCCGAACTGACGGATCAGTGGAATCGGCAGGCCCAGGATCGCCCGTGCGTGCAGTGCGAACTGCGACAGGTCCTGGGAAATCAGGGTCACCAGACCGGTGTCATGCGGGCGCGGCGAGACTTCGCTGAACCACACCTGATCACCCTTGATGAACAACTCGACGCCAAACAGGCCACGACCGCCCAAGGCTTCGGTGACCGCTTTGGCAACGCGCTCGGATTCGGCCAAAGCAACCGGGCTCATGGCTTGTGGCTGCCAGGATTCCTGGTAGTCGCCTTTCTCCTGACGGTGACCAACAGGCGCACAGAACGTAGTGCCGCCGACGTGACGCACGGTCAGCAGAGTGATTTCGTAGTCGAAGTCAATGAAGCCTTCAATGATCACGCGGCCTTTACCGGCGCGGCCGCCTTCTTGAGCGTAATCCCAGGCTTTCTGCACGTCATCGACGCTGCGCAGCAGGCTCTGGCCCTTGCCCGAGGAACTCATGACCGGTTTGACCACGCACGGGAAACCCAGGTCTTCGACTGCCTTGCGGTAATCCTCGAAGGTGTCGGCGAAGTGGTACGGCGATGTCGGCAGGTCCAGCTCTTCGGCGGCCAGGCGACGGATGCCTTCGCGGTTCATGGTCAGCTGTGCAGCACGCGCGGTGGGGATCACGGTGAAGCCTTCGGACTCCAGCTCCACCAGGGTCGCGGTGGCGATGGCTTCGATTTCCGGCACGATGAAGTGCGGTTTCTCGGCTTCGATCACCGCACGCAGGGCGGCACCGTCGAGCATATTGATCACATGGCTGCGATGGGCGACTTGCATGGCCGGCGCATTGGCGTAGCGATCCACGGCAATCACTTCAACGCCCAGGCGTTGCAGCTCGATCACCACTTCCTTGCCCAACTCACCACAGCCACACATCAATACGCGGGTCGCGGTTGGCGACAATGGAGTTCCGATACGGGTCATCTCAGGTCCTCAAAGGAGCGGATCATCGAGGGAAGCGCGCTTCCCATGGGGAGAAAGCGCGGCATTTTACATGAACCTGAGGGTTTGGCTTCAGCTGACGACAGCCTGTTTGCGCAGGCGCCATGCCATGGCCAACCAGACCACGGTGACGCCCGCGAACTTCGAACCCAGCGCAGTGAAGATCACGCCCGGTGTGAGCGCATCGATCATGCCGAAGAAGATGAAGGTGTCCAGCGGGATGCTCAGGGCCGAACTTATCCACAGGCGATCGTGCAACGGGCGCTTGGTGAGGCTGAACACCAGCCAGTCGATGCACTCGGACACGGCGAACGCCGTGGCACTGGCGAGAGCAATTGAGGGATCGGAGGTAACGTAAGACAGCCCCAGCGCCACCAGCATCGCCGCGATCGCGCCATGGCCGAAGCGGGTTTGCACCATGTCGCGCAGCACGAACACCAGGCCACCCCAGGCCGACCAGATGATGTCTAGGTGCGGGGCGGTGGAAAAGGCGTAATTGATCAGCACGACGCTGCTGATGTAGGCGATCAGGAAGAGCATGGACGGGAGATACCTGTCAATTTTGTGCACAGGGTACTTCATCTTCAGCGCACAGATAACCTGTGGCGAGGGGGCTTGCCCCCGTTCGGCTGCGCAGCAGTCGTGAAATCAGCAAACGCCGTACGACTGAAAGAATGAAGTCGCAGGTTTAGCGCCGCTTCGCAACGCAACGGGGGCAAGCCCCCTCGCCACAAAAGCCGCGCTACCACAAAAAATCAGGAATCGGATTTGGAAGGCAACATCCAGATCAGCCCACTCGATTTCGCCCGCTCATGACACAACCCCAACACTTTGCGCCGTTCCTCATTGTCCATCCGGCTCCAGCGGGTGATCTCTTCCACCGTACGCTGACACCCGGTGCAAATGTCATCCTCATCCAGCGCACAAATGCTCACGCACGGCGACGAGACCGGTCGCTCACGTTCAGGTGTGCTCATTGTTCCTGCTCGACCAGATCGCGGGCATAACGCTGCGAGTTGTGCACATAGTGCGCGGCGCTGGCTTCGAGCATCTTCTTCTGCGGCTCGGTCAGCTCTCGCACCACCTTGCCCGGCGAGCCCATGACCAACGAACCGTCCGGAATTTCCTTGCCTTCACCGATCAGCGAGTTGGCGCCGATGATGCAGTTCTTGCCGATTTTCGCGCCGTTGAGGATTACCGCATTGATGCCGATCAGGCTGTAATCGCCCACCGTGCAGCCGTGGAGCATCGCGTTGTGACCGATGGTCACGCCGGTACCGATGGTCAGCGGATAGCCCATGTCGGTGTGCATCACGGTGCCGTCCTGCACGTTGCTGTTCTTGCCGATCAGGATCAATTCGTTGTCGCCACGCAACACGGCGTTGAACCAGACGTTGGCGCCCTCTTCCAGTTTGACCTTGCCCACCAGCACGGCATTGGGTGCGACCCAGCTCTGCGGATGGGTCTCGACGCGGGCGTCGCCCAAGCGGTATTTCATCGTGTTGTCCTCAAGGCCAGGCTGGCTCACTAGCGAAAAGCGGGATTCACGCCATACGAGCGATGGCTTCAGGTGTTGATAAAACTCTTGGGCGGTTGGTGCAGGCTGATTTTCGCGTCATAGAGCAGGTTGATCAACTCGACGATCATGATCGCCGTCAGCCCCCAGATCTTGTACTCGCCATAACGATAGCTCGGCACGTACCAACTGTGGCCTTGATAGTCGATGCGGTGGGTGTGCTCGCGCGGGTCCTTGCGGAAGAATTCCAGAGGCACGCTGAACACTGCGGCGATCTCGGCATCGTTGGCCAGGTATTCGACGAAATCCGGAATCACGCCGACATAGGGCGTGACCTTGATGCCGTGCAGGGAGATCAGCGGGCTCAGTGGGCCGATCACTTCGACCAGCCCCGGTGGCAGGCCGATTTCTTCTTCAGCCTCGCGCAGAGCGGTAAAGATCAGATCAGGGTCTTCAGGGTCGCGTCGACCGCCGGGAAAAGCGACTTCACCGCCATGGGTCGAGAGCCCACTCGCGCGAAGGGTCAGGACCAGTTCCGGTTCGTCACTGCGCGTGATGGGCACCAATACCGCGGCTTCGGGGAAACGTCGGTCGGTTTCCAGCGTTCGCGGTGTGTGATTGCTTACCCGGTGCAGTAGCTCGTCCAGCATGAGTCTTCTCGATCTGTGCCTTACCCTGCATCATGCACCAATCGCACCGGCCGCCCAACCCCCGAACAGCCTCATGTCGCGAAACGACAACTTGCCGACCGACACCGCTGCACGCCAAGATAGGCGCAGCATTCAGGAACCCAAGCATGAAATTTTGCAGTCAATGCGGCAACCCGGTGACCCAGCGCATTCCCGAAGGCGATTCGCGCCTGCGTTTTGTCTGCGACAGCTGTCATACCATTCATTACCAGAACCCCAATATCGTCGCCGGTTGCGTGCCGACCTGGGGTTCGAAGGTATTGCTGTGTCGTCGCGCCATCGAGCCAAGGCTCGGTTACTGGACCTTGCCCGCCGGTTTCATGGAAAACGGTGAGACCATCGAACAGGCCGCCATTCGCGAGACCGCCGAAGAAGCTTGCGCCCGGGTACGCAACCTGAGCATCTATACGCTGATCGATGTGCCGCACATCAGTCAGGTGCATGTATTCTTTCGCGCTGAGCTGGTGGATCTGGATTTTTCCGCAGGCCCCGAGAGCCTGGAAGTGCAGCTGTTCGAAGAGGCCGATATTCCTTGGGGCGAACTGGCTTTCCGCACGGTGGGCCGTACATTAGAATGCTTCTTCGCTGACCGGCGGACCGAGGTCTACCCCGTGCGGTCCGAATCGATCCCGCCACTCGCTCAGCCTGCCATCATCTAAGCACTTGTTAGTAAAAAACCATCTATAAATAAAATAGTCGCGACACCTCTTAGGGATATCGTTTCAATGCGCTGGTTGCTTGCCCTGTTTTGCTTATCGTTCGTCGCAGTCTCCCAGGCTTCCGTCGCGGCCGCCCCGGACGGCAAAGTCATCGAAAAAGTTCTGGTCCTCAAATCTGCCCATCAGTTGCAGTTGATCAACGATGGCAAGCCGTTCAAGACCTATCGCATTTCATTGGGCAAACGCCCCATTGGCCCAAAACTGATGGAAGGTGATAAACGCACCCCCGAAGGCCTTTACTGGCTGGACTGGCGCAAGACCAGCGACCGTTTCAACCTGGCGATGCACATTTCCTATCCCAACATCAGCGACTCCGCCCGCGCCCGGCGCGAAGGCGTCGAGCCTGGCGGCATGATCATGATCCACGGTACTCCAGACACCGAAGAGAACCCGGAAAACCTGTTCCACACGCTGGACTGGACCGATGGCTGCATCGCCATGCGCAACATGGACATGCGTGAAGTCTGGGGTCTGGTACCGGACGGCACGATGATCGAAATCCGCCCGTAACGGCTACCTTCAAGGCTGGCGACGAGCTTTTGTGGCGAGGGGGCTTGCCCCCGTTCGGCTGCGAAGCAGTCGTAAAATCAGCAAGCGCGGTGATTCAGTTGGAACGAGGTGGCAGTTTTTGGCGCCGCTTCGCAACGCAACGGGGGCAAGCCCCCTCACCACAAGCGATCGAGCGAACTCCAGTATAAGTTCTGGCCGCTACCTTCGGTCGGCATCGAAAAATAATTTCAAAAGATCGCAGCCTTCGTCAGCGCCTAGCGGGTAGATACCAATTCGCTCTGTAGGCGCTATCAAAGGCTGCGATCTTTGCTTTCAATACCCCCTCCTCTAATACCACTTCAAACCAACCCCTCTAGGCCCTATCAATCAGAGCTGGCTTTAACGCGTCAACAGCAAAGTAGCGGCATTGACATGGTATTTAAGTGGTATTAGTTTCGCCGCATTACCGGGCGACAACACTCCAATATCCGCATCGGACCAACGCACATGAACGATCTACAGGCACTACGCCCTGACGACACCCAGCCCACGCCGCTGTACCTGCAACTGGCGCGCAATCTGGAAGCGGCGATCCACGCCGGCCAGTGGAAAGCCGAGCAGGCCATGCCGTCGGAACGCAACCTCAGCGAAATACTGGGCATCTCCCGCGTCACCGCACGCAAAGCGCTGGAAGTGCTGTTCGAACAAGGCCTGATCCGCCGCAACCAGGGTTCCGGAACGTTCATCACCCCGCGTCTGGAACAGCCGTTATCGCGCCTCTCGGGCTTCAGCGAAATGCTTCGGCTCAAGGGTTTCGTCCCCGGCTCGCAATGGCTGGAACGAGAAATCACCCCGCCGACCCACGAAGAACTGATCCGCCTCGGCCTCTCGCCCAATGACAAGGTCGCGCGGCTCAAACGCTTGCGCAAAGCCGACGACACAGTGATGGCGATCGAAATGAGCACCCTGCCCGCCTCGATCATTCCCAAGCCGCAAGCGGTGGGCGATTCCCTCTACGAATACCTCGACGGCATCGGCAAACCGGTGGTCCGCGCCCTGCAACACATTCAGGCGATCAACGCCTCCGACGAATTCGCCGCGCTGGTGGGCATCGCCCCCGGCACCGCCATGCTGCTGATGACCCGGGTCGGCTACCTGGAAGACAACACGCCGATCGAAGTCACCGACACCTATTGCCGCAACGACTACTACGACTTCGTCGCAGAGCTTCGCCGCTAAATCTGAGAGCCGATCATGTCCGAAGACAACATCCTCACCGCCCACGGCTGGATTCGCGGCCGGCTGATTCACGAACACGGCAAGGTCGTGTCCATCGAAGGCGAACCCTGCGATCCGGCGGACAACGACCTGCCGTATCTGCTCCCGGGCTTTATCGATCTGCACGTTCATGGCGGTGGCGGCAAAGACATCATGGAAGGTGCGCCAGCCTTCGAAACCATCACCAGAACCCACGTGCGCTTCGGCACCACCTCGTTGCTGGCGACCACCATGACCGCGCCGAGCGAAGAGATTTCCAGCGTGCTCAAAGCCGTCGGCGAGTTCTGCGAGCAGCGACCCAAAGGCAGCGCCCGGGTACTCGGCGTGCATCTGGAAGGCCCCTACATCAACCCCGGCAAACTCGGCGCCCAACCGAATTTCGCCCACACCGCGCTGATGGCCGAAGTCGAGGAATACCTGGCACTGGCTCCGATCCGGGTGATCACCATCGCCCCGGAAATCGCCGGCCACGACGGTTTGATCCGCGCCCTCAGCGCTCGCGGCGTGCGCATGCAAATCGGCCACACGCTGGGCAGTTACGAAGAAGGCGTCGCCGCGTTGGCCGCCGGCGCCAGCAGTTTCACCCACCTCTACAACGCCATGAGCCCGTTGCATCATCGCGAGCCCGGCATCGTCGGTGCGGCGCTGGCCCACGCCAAGTACGCCGAACTGATTCCGGACTTGCTCCACGTACACCCCGGTGCGATCCGCGTGGCCTTGCGCTCGATCCCGTGCCTGTATTGCGTCACCGATTCCACCGCCGCCGCCGGCATGCCCGACGGCGAATACAAACTCGGCAGCCACACCGTGACCAAATGCCTGGGCGGTGTGCGCCTGCCCGACGGCACGCTGGCCGGCAGCACCCTGACCATGGATCAGGCCCTGCGCAACCTGGTGAAGATCGGCCTGCCGATCAGCGAAGCCTCGCAACGTCTTTCGCAATTCCCCGCCGACTACCTCGGCCTCCAAGAACGCGGGCGCCTGCAACCCGGCGCCTGGGCCGACTGCGTGCGGCTGGATCGCTCACTCACACTGACCGCCGTCATGGTCGAAGGAGAAGACATTGACTTCAAAAATGCTTGAAGAGGCGCTGTCCTCGTTCGAGGCCGTGCAAGCCCAATTGCAGCAACTCGACCCGCAGATGATCGAGATTGCCGCGCGCCTGCGCCGTCAGCCGCCGCAAGTGGCAATGACCGTGGCTCGCGGCAGTTCCGACCACGCGGCGAGCTATTTCGCCTACCTGACCATGCAGCAATTGGGCATTCCGGTGGCGTCGTTGCCCATGTCGGTGGTGACCATGCAACAGGCGCCGTTGAAGGTCAGCGGCCAGGTCGCGTTCGCTTTCTCGCAATCGGGGCAGAGCCCGGATTTGGTGAACAGCCTGCGTTTGCTGCGCAAACGCGGCGCCCTGAGCATTTCCATGGTCAACGCCGAGAACTCGCCTTTGGAAGCGGCCTGCGAATTCAGCCTGCCGCTGTGCGCCGGCACCGAAAGCAGCGTCGCCGCGACCAAGAGTTTTATCGCCACCCTCACCGCCAGCGCCCGCCTGATCACCCATTGGAAAGTAGACGTGGAATTGCTGGAGGCCGGCCTTGCCCTGCCGGAAGGTTTGCGTGAGGCGACGCAACAGGACTGGAGCCAGGCCATCGATGCGTTGCGCGATTGCCAGCGCTTGATGGTGATCGGCCGTGGCGCCGGCTTCGCTATTGCCCAGGAAGCGGCACTCAAGTTCAAGGAAACCTCGGCGATCCAGGCCGAAGCCTTCAGCAGCGCCGAAGTGCGGCACGGCCCGATGGCGTTGATCGACGAGAACTACCACCTGCTGATCTTCGCCCCGCGCGGTGCCGAGCAGGCCGGGTTGCTGAGCCTGGCCGCCGACATGCGTCAACGCGGCGCCCGCGTGCTGCTGGCCGCGCCAGATGACGTCGCCGAACGCGACCTGCCCCTGACCCGCGCCGAACACCCGGCCCTGGACCCGATTCTGGCGATCCAGAGTTTCTACGTCATGGCCGCCGGTTTGGCCGTCGCCCGTGGCATGGACCCGGACCAGCCGCGTCACTTGAGCAAAGTGACGCGCACGCACTGAGTCCGATTTGAAGCTTTCCTGATGAGGCCGAGCCATGCACAACAACAATAAAGAGCTGACCCTCAGCGCCCCGCTCAGCGGCCCGGTGCTCACACTCGCGAAAGTCCCGGACCCGGTGTTCGCCAGTGGCGCCATGGGCGACGGGATCGCCATCGATCCATTGAACGACACTCTGTACTCGCCCTGTGAAGCGGTCGTGATCCACATCGCCCGCACCGGTCACGCCATCACCTTGCGCGCCGATAACGGCGCCGAGTTACTGCTTCATCTGGGCCTTGATACGGTCGAGTTGCAGGGTGTCGGTTTCTCGATGCTGGTCAAGGAAGGTGCGCGGGTCAGCAATGGCCAGCCGCTGCTGCGCTATGACCTGGACCAGGTCGCGCAGCAGTGCAAAAGCCTGGTCAGCCTGATGATTCTGACCAACAGTCAGGACTTCCAAGCACGTCCGATTACGCTGAAATCAGTGAAGGTGGGCGATCCGCTGCTGCACATCGTGCCGAAAGTAACGAACAGCGCGCAGATCGACATTGAAGTGCTCGGCATCGAGGTTCAAGGGCATGTTCATGTCGCCCATCGCGGTGGCTTGCACGCCCGGCCTGCGGCGCTGATCCGCCAAACCGCCCAACAGTTCAAGAGCAAATCCTGGCTGCACTTCGCCGGTAAATCGGCGGCCTGCGACAGTTTGATCGGCCTGATGGGGCTGGCTGTCGGTGAGCGGGATGAAATCCGGGTCAGTTGCCAGGGGCCGGATGCCGAAGCGGCGCTGCAAGCCCTGTTGGCCGCGTTATCCACAGCCCTGGCCGAAGACAACCACGCTGCCGCACCAACGCCAATAGCCCAACGCAATCGCCCCGCCGAAGCGGGTGTGCTGCACGGTGTGTGCGCAGCTCCAGGCCTGGTGGGCGGGCCGTTGTTTCGTCTGAACTCGATCAGTCTTCCAGTAGATGCTGGTAATCATGAGCCGAAGCAACAACGTTACGCGCTGGACACCGCGCTGACTCAAGTACGCAGCGAAATCGACGGCACACGGGCCCAAGCGAAGAAGCACAAGAACACCGATGAAGAAGCGATCTTCGCCGCGCACCTGGCATTGCTCGAAGACCCGGCGCTGCTCGATGCGGCTCATCAATCCATCGACCAAGGCATCGCCGCGACTCACGCCTGGAGTCAATCCATCGACGTGCAATGCGAGGTGCTGCTGCAACTCGGCAGCCCGTTGCTGGCCGAACGCGCCAACGACCTGCGTGACCTCAAGCAACGGGTGCTGCGCGCCTTGCTGGGTGAGGCCTGGCATTACGACGTACCGGCCGGCGCCATTGTCGCCGCCCATGAACTGACCCCGTCCGATTTGCTGCAACTGAGCCAACAAGGGGTGGCCGGGTTGTGCATGGCCGAAGGTGGCGCGACGTCCCATGTGGCGATTCTCGCTCGCGGCAAAGGCTTGCCGTGCATGGTTGCACTGGGCTCGACGCTGCTCGATCAGGAGCAAGGTCAAGCGGTGGTGCTGGATGCCGACGGCGGTCGCCTCGAACTGATACCGACTGCCGAGCGCCTAGCCGAGGTGCATCAGGCGCAACTCGATCATCAGCAACGTCGCGCGCTTCAACAGTCTCAGGCTCACGTCCCGGCACTGACACTTGATGGTTTGCCAATCGAAGTCGCCGCCAATGTCGCTTCCAGTGCCGAGGCAGCTGATGCCCTGGCCAACGGTGCCGATGGCGTCGGTCTGCTGCGTACCGAATTCCTCTTCGTCGACCGCCAAACCGCGCCGGACGAACAGGAGCAGCACGCCGCCTATCAAGCCGTGCTCGACGCCATGGGCGACAAGTCGGTGATCATCCGCACCATCGATGTCGGTGGCGATAAACAGCTCGACTATTTACCGCTCCCTGTCGAAGCGAACCCGGTGCTTGGTTTGCGCGGCATTCGTCTGGCTCAGGTGCGCCCGGAACTGCTGGATCAGCAACTGCGCGCCCTGCTGCAGGTCAGCCCGCTGTCGCGCTGCCGGATCCTGTTGCCGATGGTCACCGAAGTCGATGAGTTGCTGCACATCCGCCAGCGTCTCGACGCGTTGTGCATTGAACTTAATGTGAGTGAGCGCCCGCAGCTGGGCGTGATGATCGAGGTTCCGGCCGCCGCACTGCTGGCCGAGCAACTGGCCGAGCACGCGGACTTCCTGTCCATCGGCACCAACGACTTGTCGCAATACACCCTGGCCATGGACCGCGACCACGCCGGCCTCGCCTCCCGCGTCGATGCGATGCACCCGGCGCTGCTGCGGCTGATCGCCCAGACCTGCGCCGGTGCAGCGGTGCATAACCGGTGGGTCGGGGTCTGCGGCGCCCTCGCCTCCGATCCGTTGGCCACGCCGGTACTGATTGGCCTGGGCGTCAGCGAGTTGTCGGTCAGCCCGGTGCAAATCGGTGAAATCAAGGACCGCGTACGCCACCTCGACGCCACCGAATGCCGACGCATCAGCCAGGACCTGCTCAAGCTGAGCAGCGCCGGCGCGGTGCGTCACGCCTGTCACCAGCAATGGCCTCTGAGCTGAACAACAACGATAAGAATCCAGGGAGATCCGCCATGTACCAATACTTCATCGAAGGCCTGCAGCGCCTCGGTCGCGCGCTGATGCTGCCGATCGCGATCCTGCCGATTGCCGGGTTACTGCTGCGTCTGGGCGACACTGACCTGCTGGACATCGCGATCATCCACGACGCCGGCCAGGTGATTTTCGCCAACCTGGCGCTGATCTTCGCCATCGGCATCGCGGTCGGTTTTGCCAAGGACAACAACGGCACCGCAGGCCTGGCCGGGGTCATTGGTTATCTGGTGATGATCTCCACCCTCAAGGTGCTCGACTCGAGCATCAACATGGGCATGCTGGCCGGGATCGTCAGCGGCCTGATGGCCGGTGCGCTGTACAACCGCTTCAAAGACATCAAGCTGCCGGAATACCTGGCGTTCTTCGGCGGTCGGCGTTTCGTGCCGATAGTCACCGGGTTCGCTGCCGTCGGCCTGGGCGTCATCTTCGGTTTCATCTGGCCACCGATCCAGCACGGCATCAACGGCTTCGGCACGTTGATGATGGAGAGCGGCAGCTTTGGTGCGTTCATCTTCGGCGTGTTCAACCGCTTGCTGATCGTCACCGGCCTGCACCACATCCTCAACAACATGGCGTGGTTCGTGTTCGGCAACTTCACCGATCCGACCACGGGCGCACTGGTGACCGGCGACCTGTCACGTTACTTTGCCGGCGACCCGAAAGGCGGCCAGTTCATGACCGGCATGTTCCCGATGATGATCTTCGGCCTGCCCGCCGCGTGCCTGGCGATGTACCGCAACGCCCTGCCGGAACGGCGCAAAGTCATGGGCGGGATCTTCCTGTCCATGGCCCTGACCTCGTTTTTGACCGGCGTCACCGAGCCGATCGAATTCGCCTTCATGTTCCTCGCACCGCTACTGTTTTTGCTTCATGCGCTGCTAACGGGACTGTCGATGGCCGTCACCAACCTGCTGAACATTCACCTGGGGTTTACCTTTTCCGGCGGTTTCATCGACATGATTCTGGGCTGGGGTGAATCCACCAACGGCTGGCGCGTGCTTCCCGTGGGTCTGGCGTATGCAGTGATCTACTACGCGGTGTTTGATTTCTGTATCCGCCGCTTCAACCTGAAGACGCCGGGGCGTGAGGATGTTCAGGCTGGCGACAAAGTTGTGGTCACCGAGAATGAACGCGCCGGGGCATATATCAAGGCGCTGGGCGGTGCGGAGAATTTGATCACGGTCGGCGCTTGCACCACGCGACTGCGGTTGGACATGGCTGATCGCAACAAAGCCTCGGATGCGGACTTGAAAGCGTTGGGTGCAATGGCGGTAGTGCGTCCGGGCAAGGGCGGCAGTTTGCAGGTGGTGGTCGGGCCGATGGCAGACAGCATTGCCGACGAGATCCGGTTGGCGATGCCGGCTTTGGGCCGCGCGGTTGTGGCCTCCCCTACCGCTGATATCGATGAGCCAAAACCTGTGGCGGTGACGAACACTGAAGCCCAACAATGGTTGAAGGCGCTGGGCGGCGGCGAGAATGTGCTGCAGATGGATTGCATCGCCATGACCCGGATTCGGTTGCAGCTGGCGGATGGCACGGGGTTGTCGGAAGGCCAGTTGAAAGCGCTTGGTTGCCAGGGTGTCAGCCAACTTGAGGGGGGCGTTTGGCATCTGTTGATTGGCGACAAGGCGCCAAGTTTGAGTGGTGCGTTGGAAGCGTTGGTTAATCGCAGTGAGGTGAGTGCCAGGGTTTAGATCATAGGCGCGGGACAGTCAGTCTTCGCGGGCAAGCCTCGCTCCTACGAGGTATGTGTTGTTTGCACGTCGATGTCCGACACCATTCCCCTGTAGGAGCGAGGCTTGCCCGCGAAGAGCCCCGCACTACCAATGAAAATCTCAAAGCCCGCTGACCGTCACTGGTCCAGCGGGCTTTTTCATTGTGCTACCCCTGCGGATCGACCTGATCCAGCACCCGGTTCACCGACAACTCCGCCAACGAAATCATCTGCTGAATGCCCAAGGCCAGATTGCAGGCTGGGCCGGTGAGATCGAACGCCAACTCACTGGCCATGACATTCGCCGAAGCCAGTGTTTCACAGGCATGGGCCAACAGGGTTTCTGAATCTACGTTGGGCGCGACGACGAAGATCGTACTTGGACGCAGCTCGGCTTTGACCTTCTTCTGGGAAGGTGGCGCGAGATAGTGATCGAGTGCACGGATTGCGGCATCGTGGAGTTTTTTGGAATTGAGGCAGGTGTAGGGGGAAACGGATTCGTTTTCCATGTTTGTTTCCACATCTTCTACGTCGGTTTCTGGGAGATCGGGATTGTCTTTGATCATGGTGGAGCTCCTAAAACATTGGAGCGACCGACATCACTTATTGATGCGGCGCCTATGAGCGCCTAACAATTCTTCGGGCTTGCAGTCCCGGTCGCTGAATTGGCAGCGACACGGGGAGGTTAGAAAGCACACTTCCGACGGACAACCTGAAAATCTTGTGGGAAGGTTCCGTATAGATGATTGGCCGTTAAACGCCACGCCTATCAAGTTGCCATCGCGAGCAAACACACTCCCACCGTTGAACGGCGCAACCGCTTGATTCGCAGCACTGTCAACTGTCATATATGACAGTTGACCATCACAACACTCATCACTACGTTGATCCCATCAAGCAGTAACTTTTAAGGAGGAAATCGGTATGAGCGAACTGACAGCGGCGCAGCTGCGCGCCAAGAAGGCTTTTGAAGAAAAAGACCTCAATAAAGATGGCCTTGTCACCGTTGATGAATTTAAAGAGGCTTTCAGTTATCTTTCGCCGGAACGCCTCAAACAGTTGTTGGAAGTTGTGAACCGCAACGATGACAATGAAATCAGCCTTGATGAATTTCTGGGAAGGTTCTGAAGTTTTTACAGATCAATAAACATCATTGCCTGTAAGACCGCCATCGCGGGCAAGCCCGCTCCCACATTAGTGGAGCGGCGTACACCCACCAAACTACAGGTCGAGCGTTAGCTCGCCTGCCGCTTTTGATCTTGACCCACCCGCCCCTTCGGGAGGCTGAGCGCAGGTGTTCATCTGGGGATTGGCGCGCAGCGCCGTTCGACGCAGTCGAACCCATCGCATGTAGGTCGTAGCGAAGCAGACCGTAGGGCGATGCCCCCAGATGGATACCGGAGCGAAGGAACGCCGAGCCTCAGCGAGGGGCCGGACGCTTGGGGCGAAGACCTTTGCTTCCTTTGGGGCGTTTGCCAAAGGGAGTCGCCGTAAGGGCGAAACCATAAGCCGCCGTTACCGCAGCAATGGATATGTACTCAATCAACAAGAACCTGGTCGGCCCTAAGGCCGCCACGCCCTAAATCGCAGTCAATAAAAAACCCGCTGAAATCACTTCAGCAGGTTTCTCATTTCAGCGGCCAGGAAGATCAGAAATCCTCCAACCGCCATACCTCATAAGCCGGCGTCTCATAGGGATGACTCTCTTTCAGAGCCACCACCACCGCCCGAATCAACTCATCGCTGACCACCAGCTCAACCTTCCACTCCTCAACCTGCTCGACCTGCCCAGCTTCACCCATGAACGGCTGACTGCCCTCCAGTGGACGAAACTGACCCAGGCCAAATACTTGCCATGCACAGTGGTCATAAGCCCCGATCCGCCCGCCACCGGCGGCGAATACAGCGCTTTTGACCACTTCAACATGACTGGCCGGAACAAAAAAGCAAAGCTTGTACACGGCAATCAGCTCCCCGCTCTTAGTTCACCCAGACGCGAGCGTTACGGAACATACGCATCCAAGGTGCGTCTTCGTTCCAGTCTTCCGAACGCCACGAGTTCTGCACCGCGCGGAACACACGCTCCGGGTGCGGCATCATGATGGTCACGCGACCGTCGCGGCTGGTCAAACCGGTGATACCGCGCGGCGAGCCGTTCGGGTTGGCCGGGTATTTCTCGGTGACCTTGCCGTGGTTGTCGACGAAACGCATCGCCACGCAACCCGACAGATCGGCTTGCAGCAAGGCTTCTTCGCTGGCGAATTCGGCATGGCCTTCACCGTGGGCGATGGCGATCGGCATGCGCGAACCGGCCATGCCCTGCAGGAAGATCGAGTTCGACTCCTGGATCTGAACCATGGCCACGCGGGCTTCGAACTGCTCGGAACGGTTACGCACGAAGTGCGGCCAGAACTCGCTGCCCGGGATCAGCTCGTGCAGGTTGGACATCATCTGGCAACCGTTGCACACGCCGAGGGTGAAGCTGTCGGTACGTTCGAAGAAGCCCTGGAAGGCATCGCGAGCGCGGCTGTTGAACAGCGCGGACTTGGCCCAGCCTTCACCGGCACCCAGTACGTCGCCGTAGGAGAAACCGCCGCAAGCAACCATGCCCTTGAAGTCGTTCAGGTCGACACGACCGGCCAGAATGTCGCTCATGTGCACGTCGATCGCGTTGAAACCGGCACGGTCGAACGCGGCCGCCATTTCCACCTGACCGTTGACGCCCTGCTCACGCAGCACGGCAACCTGTGGACGAATGCCTTTCTTGATGTAAGGCGCGGCGACGTCCTGGTTGACGTCATAGCTGAGCTTGACGCTCAGGCCCGGGTTGTCTTCTTCCAGCAGCACGTCGAACTCTTGTTCGGCGCAATCGGCGTTATCACGCAGACGCTGGATCTGGTAGCTGGTTTCAGCCCACTGACGTTGCAGCAAACGACGCTGACCTTCGAATACGGTATCGCCGTTGAACGTGATGCTGATCTCGCCGTTGTTCATCGGCTGACCGATCACCGATACGCAGTCGCCCAGGCCAGCAGCGCTGAACTGCGCGAGGATGTCCGCGGTGGCGTCCTGGCGAACCTGGATCACAGCGCCCAGTTCTTCGTTGAACAGGATCGCGGCGATATCGGCGGAAGTCTCTGCCAGACCGTCGAGGTTCAGGCTCAGGCCGCAGTGGCCGGCAAACGCCATTTCCACCACGCTGGTCAGCAGACCACCGTCGGAACGGTCGTGGTAAGCCAGCAGGTGACCGTCGGCGTTGAGGCCCTGGATCACCGCGAAGAAGGCTTTCAGGTCTTCGGCGTCATCGACGTCCGGCGCCTGTTTGCCGAGCTTGCCGTGAACCTGAGCGAGGATCGAGGCACCCATGCGGTTCTGGCCGCGACCGAGGTCGATCAGGATCAGGTCGGTGGTGCCCTTGTCCATGCGCAGTTGCGGGGTCAGGGTCTGACGGATGTCAGCCACTGGCGCGAAACCGGTCACGATCAGCGACATCGGCGAAGTAACCGCCTTATCGACACCTTCGTCGTTCCAGCGAGTGGCCATGGACATCGAGTCCTTGCCCACCGGAATGGTGATGCCCAGCTCAGGGCACAGTTCCATGCCGACCGCTTTCACGGTGTCGTACAGACGCGCGTCTTCACCTGGGTGACCGGCGGCGGACATCCAGTTCGCCGACAGTTTGATGTCGGAGATCTTGGCGATGCGCGAGGCGGCGATGTTGGTCAGGGTTTCGCCGATGGCCATGCGGCCCGACGCCGGAGCGTCCAGCAGAGCCAGCGGAGTGCGCTCGCCCATGGCCATGGCTTCACCGGTATAAACGTCGAAGCTGGTGGCGGTAACGGCAACGTCGGCCACCGGAACCTGCCACGGGCCAACCATCTGGTCACGGGCCACGAGGCCGGTGATGGTGCGGTCGCCGATGGTGATCAGGAAGCTCTTGCTGGCCACGGCCGGGTGATGCAGAACGCGCTCGACGCAGTTGGCGATGTCGAGGGTCGACGGATCGAAATCGTCGCCCAGCTCGTTTTCACGAACCACCGAACGGTGCATGCGCGGGGCTTTGCCCAGCAGCACTTCGAGCGGCATGTCCACCGGGCTGTTGCCGAAGTGGCTGTCGGTCACGGTCAGTTGCGGCTCGGCAGTGGCTTCGCCGACTACCGCGAATGGGCAACGCTCACGCTCGCAGATCGCCTTGAAGCGTTCGAAGTCCGCCGGGCCGACCGCCAGAACGTAGCGCTCCTGGGATTCGTTACTCCAGATTTCGTGCGGGGCCATGCCCGGCTCGTCGTTTGGAATGTTGCGCAGTTCGAAACGGCCACCACGGTCGCCATCGTTGACCAGTTCCGGGAAGGCGTTGGACAGACCGCCAGCGCCGACGTCGTGGATGAAGCTGATCGGGTTTTTGTCGCCCAGTTGCCAGCAACGGTCGATGACTTCCTGGCAACGACGCTCCATCTCAGGGTTTTCACGTTGTACGGAAGCGAAGTCCAGGTCTGCCGAGCTGGTGCCGGTGGCCATGGAGGAAGCCGCGCCACCGCCCAGACCGATCAGCATTGCCGGGCCGCCAAGCACGATCAGCTTGGAGCCAACGACGATTTCGCCTTTCTTGACGTGTTCTTCACGGATGTTGCCCATGCCGCCAGCCAGCATGATCGGCTTGTGGTAACCGCGCACTTCGTCACCATGAGGGGTGGTGATCGACTGTTCGAAGGTACGGAAGTAACCGGTCAGCGCCGGACGGCCGAATTCATTGTTGAACGCAGCGCCGCCCAACGGGCCTTCGATCATGATGTCCAGCGCGGTAACGATGCGCTCGGGTTTGCCATACGGCACTTCCCACGGCTGTTCGAAGCCCGGGATCTGCAGGTTCGACACGGTGAAACCGGTCAGGCCAGCCTTTGGCTTCGCGCCGCGACCGGTGGCGCCTTCGTCGCGAATCTCGCCGCCGCTACCGGTGGATGCGCCCGGGAACGGGGCAATCGCGGTCGGGTGGTTGTGCGTTTCGACTTTCATCAGGATGTGCACCGGTTCCTGCACCGCGCCGTACTGGCGGGTTTCAGGGTCCGGGAAGAAACGACCGGCCACGGAGCCGACGATGACCGAGGCGTTGTCCTTATAAGCCGACAGAACACCTTCGCTGTGCATCTGGTAGGTGTTCTTGATCATGCCGAACAGGCTTTTTTCCTGGCTCTGACCGTCGATGTCCCAACTGGCGTTGAAGATCTTGTGACGGCAGTGCTCGGAGTTCGCCTGGGCGAACATCATCAGTTCGATGTCGTGCGGGTTGCGCTTCAAACCAAGGAAGGCGTTGACCAGATAGTCGATTTCGTCTTCGGCCAGGGCCAGGCCCAGCTCGGTGTTGGCTTTTTCCAGCGCGGCGCGGCCGCCACCCAACACGTCGATGGCAGTCAGCGGTTTTGGCTCGGCGTGGCTGAACAGGCCGGAGGCTTGTTCGAGGTTGCCCAGCACGATCTGGGTCATGCGGTCGTGCAGCGCGTCTGCGATCAGCTGCGCTTCGGCGTCGCTGAACTGGCCGGCGACGTAGAACGCGATGCCACGCTCAAGGCGCTGGATCTTGGTCAGGCCGCAGTTGCGAGCAATGTCGCTGGCTTTACTGGACCACGGCGAAATGGTGCCGAAACGCGGCAATACCAGGAACAGACGACCAGTGGGCTCTTGTACCGGAACGCTAGGGCCGTACTTCAGAAGGCGCGCAAGCACCTGCTGTTCGTCGCCGGTCAGGACGCCGGTAACTTCGGCGAAGTGAGCGAATTCAGCATACAGGCCGCTGACAGCTGGAACCTTCTGGCTCAGTTGCTCAAGGAGTTTGCTGTGGCGAAAGGCAGAAAGGGCAGGAGCGCCGCGCAGGATCAACATCTTCGGGACAGCCTCGGGAAGGGGTGTGCTTTGAGGCCGTGCATTCTAGCCTAAACCGCCCGCGACATCACCCGAAACGGTACACGCGGTTGCACCCGAACGTCGGGCCGGGTGTTCGGGCCCTGAACAGGTGCGCGCCGGGGGTTATTTTTTCTGTCAAAAAATGCTGTTCGGGCCCATTCCTGCGGGCTCCAAGCGGGTTTTTGACGCCCTAGCAGACAAGCCCTTCGCTGTCGAGATATGGCGCTCGTGGTCCTTTGCGTATACTGCGCAGATGTTTTCCCCAACGGCTTTGCGTCCGCGGTACGCCAAATGGCTGATCGCAACCGGACTCTTCCTGGTGCTCAGTGGCTGTGTTGATAAACCCAACACGCTGGAGCGCGTAAAGGAGGATGGCGTGCTGCGGGTGGTTACCCGGAACAGCCCCGCCACCTACTTTCAGGATCGCAACGGTGAAACCGGCTTCGAATACGAGCTGGTGAAGCGCTTCGCCGACGATCTGGGGGTCGAACTCAAGATCGAAACCGCCGACAACCTCGACGACCTGTTCAATCAGGTGGGCAAGCCAAATGGCCCGGTGCTGGCTGCTGCCGGCCTGGTCAGCAGCGAGGACCGCAAAAAGCAGGTGCGGTTTTCCCATTCCTACCTCGAAGTCACCCCGCAGATCATCTATCGCAACGGCCAGTCGCGGCCGACCGACGCAGGCGATCTGGTCGGCAAGAAGATCATCGTGCTCAAGGGCAGCACCCACGCCGAGCAATTGGCAGCGCTGAAAAAGAAATATCCCGGCATTGAATACGAAGAGTCCGACGCGGTTGAAGTCGTCGACCTGCTGCGCATGGTCGACGAAGGTCAGATCGACCTGACCCTGGTCGACTCCAACGAAGTGGCGATGAACCAGGTCTACTTCCCCAACGTGCGGGTCGCCTTCGACCTCGGTGATGCCAGCAACCAGAGCTGGGCCGTGGCCGCCGGCGATGACAACAGCCTGCTCAACGAAATCAACGCCTACCTCGACAAGGTGAAGAAAAACGGCACCCTGCAACGCCTCAAAGACCGCTACTACGGGCATGTCGACGTACTCGGCTACATGGGCGCCACCACCTTCGCCCAGCATTTGCAGCAGCGGTTGCCCAAGTACGAGAAGCACTTCAAGGCGTCCGCCAAGGAAGAAAAGGTCGACTGGCGTCTATTGGCGGCGATCGGTTATCAGGAATCGCTGTGGCAAGCGGCAGTCACGTCCAAGACCGGCGTGCGCGGATTGATGATGCTGACCCAGAACACGGCGCAAGCCATGGGCGTTTCCAATCGCCTGGACCCCAAGCAGAGCATCATGGGCGGCGCGAAATACCTGGTCTACATGAAGGATCAACTGGATGAGTCGATCCAGGAGCCGGATCGTACGTGGTTCGCGCTGGCAGCCTACAACGTTGGCAGCGGTCACCTGGATGACGCGCGCAAACTGGCGGCCAAGGAAGGGTTGAACCCGGACAAGTGGCTGGACGTGAAGAAAATACTGCCGCGCCTGTCGCAGAAGCAGTGGTACAGCAAGACTCGTTATGGCTACGCCCGTGGCGGCGAACCGGTGCATTTCGTGGCAAACATCCGTCGCTACTACGACATCCTGACGTGGGTCACGCAGCCGCAGCTCGAAGGCACCCAGGTCGCCGAGGGCAACCTGCATGTGCCGGGGGTCGACAAGACCAAGCCGAGCCAGGAAACCCCACAACTTTAAATTATTGTTGTCTCCGATGACGCCTTCGCGGGCAAGCCTCGCTCCTACAGGTTTGCGTCGAACACACAATTGCGTATCGACACGAAACTGTAGGAGCGAGGCTTGCCCGCGAAGGCAGCACCGCCGATCTCAACCCTTTAGTGCAGCAGCCAGAATCAGCGCCTTCATCTCCGACACCGCCGACTTGAACCCGACGAACAACGCATGGGCCACCAGCGCATGGCCGATGTTCAGTTCGTTGACGCCCTTGATTGCCGCAACAGCCTCGACGTTGTGATAGTGCAAACCGTGGCCGGCGTTGACGATCAGGCCTTGGGCCAGACCGAATGCCACGCCATCGGCCACGCGTTTGAGCTCTTCAGCGACCTCGGTTGGCGTCTCGGCGTCCGCGTAACGCCCGGTGTGCAGTTCAATGGCCGGCGCGCCGACACGACGGGACGCCTCAATCTGCCGCTCGTCAGCGTCGATGAACAGCGACACTTCACAGCCAATCTTCGCCAGGCGATCCACCGCCGCCTTGATCCGCGCTTCCTGCCCCGCTACGTCCAGACCGCCTTCAGTGGTCAGTTCCTGACGGGTTTCCGGCACCAGGCAAACGTGCGCCGGGCGGATACGCTCGGCGAATGCCATCATTTCTTCAGTGACGCCCATTTCGAAGTTCATGCGGGTTTGCAGCACGTCCTTGAGCAGCAGGACATCGCGCTCCTGAATGTGCCGGCGGTCTTCACGCAAGTGCACGGTGATGCCGTCAGCACCCGCCTCTTCCGCGTCCAGCGCTGCCTTGACTGGATCCGGGTAACGAGTACCCCGGGCCTGACGCAGGGTGGCAACGTGGTCGATGTTCACGCCAAGAAGAATGCGATTGCTGGTGGTCACGGAAGCGCTCCTGAAGAAGGGGGAAGTTCGGTGCACAGCATACGGGGAGACTACGGCTTTCGAAACAACTCACGACTAACCAATGGACGCCCACCCAAGTGAACGGCCAACGCCTGACGCATCAAGCGCTTGGCGGCGGACAGCGCACCGGGTGCAGACCAGTCGGCATCGGCCATGGCCAGCAGTTCGGTACCATTGAACAGGCCCGGCTGCAGCAGATAGACCCGCTCCAGGCCCGCATCCACTTGCAGGCGATAGAGACCGTCCGGTGCGATGGGGTCGCCATGGATGTCGGTATTCAGCGCAAAGCCGTAACCGAGATCATCGAGCAGTCGCCATTCGAAGGAGCGCAGCAATGGTTCCAGTGGTCGACCTTCGGCCAGGGCAAGCAAGGTCGCGGCGTAGTGATCGAAAACCGCGGGATGAGGATCTTCGGCGGGCAGCAGGCGAATCAGCAATTCGTTGAGGTAGAGACCACTGAACAGCGCTTCGCCATTGAGCCAGGTGGAAACGCCGGCGCTTTCCATGCGACCGACATTCTTCAGCTCGCCCCGGCCACGGAACTCGACTTCCAGCGGCACGAACGGCCGCGCCAACGTCCCGGCCTTGCCCCGCGCACTGCGCAACACCGCCCGCAGCCGACCTTGCGGCGTGAGGAAATCCACCAGCGCACTGCTTTCGCGGTAGGCGCGGGAATGGAGCACGTAGGCGGGTTGGCCGATGGGCGGGCTGGATGACATCAGTTTCCGAATCTCTGGAGATCCACTGTGGCGAAGGAGCTTGTCGGAACGCCGCACCGTCCCGCTGGGCTGCGAAGCGGCCCCAAAACCATGCACCTCAGTGTTTCAGGTAAAACCGCGATGCCAGGATTTACGACTGCTTCGCCCGGGCGCGGATCGGCCGAACGGGAGCAAGCTCCCTCGCCACAAAAGCTCGCTCCTACAATTGAATCGATGTGCTGCTGGACGATTTACAAGTCGCCGTAACCCAGCGAACGCAAGGCGCGCTCGTCGTCAGACCAACCGCCTTTCACCTTGACCCACAGGTTGAGCATGATCTTGGAGTCGAACAGCAGCTCCATGTCCTTGCGCGCTTCGGTGCCAATGCGCTTGATGCGCTCGCCCTTGTCGCCAATGATGATTTTCTTCTGGCCGTCACGTTCGACGAGGATCAAGGCGTGGATGTGCAGGGTTTTGCCCTGCTGCTTGAACTCTTCGATTTCCACGGTGATCTGGTACGGCAGCTCGGCACCCAACTGGCGCATGATTTTTTCGCGTACCAGTTCAGCGGCAAGGAAGCGGCTGCTGCGGTCGGTGATCTGATCTTCCGGGAAGAAGTGATCGTTTTCCGGCAGGTGCTCGGCGATCACTCGCTCCAGCGTGTCGAGGTTGTGCCCGTGCTGGGCCGAGATCGGCATGATCTGCGCGTTCGGCAGCTGTTCCTGCAACCAGGTCAGGTGCGGCATCAGCTCGGATTTGTCTTCGATGCGGTCGGTCTTGTTCAGCGCCACGATCAGCGGACCGGTCACGTACTGAACGCGCTCGAGGACCATCTGGTCTTCGTCGGTCCACTTGGTACGGTCAACCACGAAGATCACCACGTCGACGTCTTTCAACGCCGCCGAAGCGGTCTTGTTCATGTAACGGTTCAGGGCCTTTTCGCCGCCCTTGTGCATACCCGGGGTGTCGACGTAGATCGCCTGGACGTCACCTTCGGTCTTGATGCCGAGCATGTTGTGGCGGGTGGTCTGCGGCTTGCGTGAGGTGATCGCCAGTTTCTGACCCAGAATGTGGTTCAGCAGCGTGGACTTGCCCACGTTGGGACGGCCGACGATGGCAACATAGCCACAGCGAGTTGCGGTTGAATCAGTCATTGCCATTCTCCACACCCAGGGCAATCAGTGCTGCGGCGGCCGCTACCTGTTCGGCAATACGACGACTCACACCCTGACCTCGGCTTTTTTCATTCAGTAAGATGATTTCACATTCGACGAAGAACGTCCGGCAATGCGGCTCACCCTGGATATCCACCACTTCGTAACGCGGCAGCTCACAACCACGGGACTGCAGGAATTCCTGCAGGCGGGTTTTCGGATCTTTGTTGGTGTCGACCAGCGTCAGGCCTTCGAACTCTCCGGCCAGCCAGGCCAGCACACGCTCGCGCGCCACCTCCATGCCGGCGTCCAGGTAGATCGCACCGATCAGCGCTTCGAGGGCATCGGCCAGAATCGACTCGCGACGGAAACCGCCACTTTTCAATTCGCCGGAGCCCAGGCGCAGGTATTCACCCAGGTCAAAACCACGGGCCAGTACGGCCAGGGTCTCACCTTTCACCAGGCGTGCGCGCAAACGCGACAACTGGCCTTCGCGGGCCAGCGGGAAGCGATCGAACAGCGCCTCGCCCGCGACGAAATTGAGGATGGCATCGCCGAGGAATTCCAGGCGTTCGTTGTTGCGCCCGGCAAAACTGCGGTGAGTCAGGGCCAGGACCATCAGTTCCTGATCCTTGAAGGTGTAACCGAGCTGACGCTCGAGACGGCTTAAGGAGACGCTCACGGTTTACCCACGCTGAGTTCGTGGTTGGATTCCACCGCCAGGGCCTTGATGCGGCGCAGGCTTGGGACAATTAACGCTGTGTTCAAAAATAACGTCCTGAATATCGTTGTTTTCATGCTCCTGTCGCCGATTGTGCCGACTCCAGAAATGCATTCGGCGCTGTGTTCAACAGCGCCGTGTGTGATTACTTGATCAGACCAACCCGCGAGAAATTCGGCAGGTGACCGAGTTTGGGTTCCGGCCAGCTCATCCAGACTGCGAAGGCCTTGCCGACGATATTCTTGTCGGGAACCATGCCCAGCAGATCCTTGGGAATGCTCGGATCATCCCAGTAGCGACTGTCGTTCGAGTTGTCGCGGTTGTCGCCCATCATGAAGTAGTGCCCGGCCGGCACGGTCCACGAATGGTCCGGCGTTGCGCGGTAGCGGCTCATTTCCTTGCGGATCAGGTGCTCGGCGGCACCGAGTTTTTCCTTGTAGAGCTCGGCGCTACCCAACGTGCCCGGCTCGGAGCCGACCAGTTGTTCGGCAATCGACTCACCGTTGACGAACAGGCGCTTGTCGGCGGTGTAGCGAATCTGGTCGCCCGGCAGGCCCACTACACGCTTGATGTAGTTGACGTTCGGGTCGCTCGGGTAGCGGAACACCATCACATCGCCGCGCTGCGGATCACCGACTTCGATGACTTTCTTGTCGATCACCGGCAGGCGGATCCCGTAAGAAAACTTGTTCACCAGAATGAAGTCACCGACATCCAGGGTTGGTTTCATCGAGCCGGAAGGAATCTGGAACGGTTCCACCAGGAACGAACGCAGCACCAGCACGATGAACAACACCGGGAAGAACGACTTGCCGTATTCGACCAGCAGCGGCTCTTTGTTCAGTTTCTCGATCACTACCATGTCAGCCTGGCTGACGCTCCCCTGATAGGAGTTGATGGCAGCCCGGCGCCGTGGCGCCAGGAACAGCAGATCGAGCAACGCCAACAGGCCGCAGACGAACACGGCGATGACCAGCAACAGCGGGAAATTTAGTGACATAGGACCTAACTATCCAACCTGAGCACGGCAAGGAAGGCTTCTTGTGGAATTTCCACGTTACCGACCTGCTTCATGCGTTTTTTACCGGCCTTTTGCTTTTCCAGCAGCTTTTTCTTACGGCTGACGTCACCACCGTAGCATTTGGCCAATACGTTCTTTCTGAGTGCCTTGACGGTTGTACGCGCCACAATCTGACCGCCAATGGCGGCCTGGATTGCCACGTCGAACATCTGCCGCGGAATCAGGTCTTTCATCTTCTCGGTCAACTGGCGACCTTTGTAGTGCGAGTTGTCACGGTGCACGATCAGCGCCAGAGCGTCGACCTTGTCGCCGTTGATCAGCACGTCCAGTTTCACCAGGCTGGCCGATTGGTAACGATCGAAATGGTAGTCCAGAGAAGCATAGCCGCGACTGGTGGACTTCAGACGATCAAAGAAGTCCAGCACCACTTCGTTCATCGGCAGGTCGTAGGTCACTTGTACCTGGGAGCCGAGGAACAGCATATCGACCTGTACGCCACGTTTTTCGATACACAGGGTAATGACGTTACCCAGGTGCTCTTGCGGCACAAGAATATTGGCGCGCACGATTGGCTCGCGCATATCTTCGATGGCAGACAAGTCTGGCAGCTTGGACGGGTTATCGACGTAGATCGTCTCGCCGGTCTTGAGCAGCAGCTCGAAGATTACCGTCGGCGCCGTGGTGATCAGGTCCAGGTTGTATTCGCGCTCGAGGCGCTCCTGGATGATTTCCATGTGCAGCATGCCGAGGAAGCCGCAACGGAAGCCGAAGCCCAGTGCGTCAGAGCTTTCCGGTGTGTATTGCAGCGACGAATCGTTGAGGGTGAGCTTTTGCAGCGCCTCGCGGAAGTCTTCGAAGTCGTCGGAGCTGACCGGGAACAAGCCGGCGTACACCTGCGGTTGAATGCGTTTGAAGCCTGGCAGCACGTCGACGTCCGGCGTCGAGCTCAAGGTCAGGGTATCGCCCACCGGCGCACCGTGAATGTCCTTGATGCTGGCGATGATGAAGCCCACTTCACCGGCCTTCAGGTCGACGGTAGGAGTGTGTTTTGGATTGAATACACCGACGCTGTCCACCAGGTGGATCTTGCCGGTGGATTTGACCAGAATCTTGTCGCCCTTCTTCACCCGACCGTGGCGCACACGAACCAGGGAAACAACGCCCAGGTAGTTGTCGAACCAGGAGTCGATGATCAACGCTTGCAGCGGATCTTCGATGTTGCCGGTCGGCGCAGGAATGGTGTGAACCAGACGCTCGAGCACTTCATCGACGCCCAGGCCGGTCTTGGCACTGCACTCGACAGCGTCGGTGGCATCGATGCCGATGATTTTTTCGATTTCTTCCTTGACGCGCTCCGGATCGGCCTGTGGCAGGTCGATCTTGTTCAGCACTGGCATGACTTCCAGGCCCTGTTCGATCGCCGTGTAGCAGTTGGCAACCGATTGCGCCTCGACGCCCTGACCGGCATCGACCACCAGCAACGCACCTTCACACGCCGCCAGCGACCGGCTGACTTCATAGGTGAAGTCGACGTGGCCCGGGGTATCAATGAAGTTCAGCTGGTAGTTGATGCCATCGCGGGCTTTGTAATACAGGGTGACGCTGTGGGCCTTGATGGTGATCCCGCGTTCACGTTCCAGGTCCATGGAGTCCAGCACCTGGGCTTCCATTTCGCGCTCGGCAAGGCCGCCGCACATCTGGATGAAGCGATCGGCCAGCGTCGACTTGCCATGGTCAATGTGGGCGATGATGGAGAAATTGCGGATATGACTCAAATCACTCACGGATCAACACTCAAAAAGGCTGCAGGCATAGCCCGCCGAAAAATAGCCGGGAATTGTACCTGATCCACGGCGCAAGCGTCACGTTTGCAGGTCAGACGGCGCCTACAAAAACGCCCCGGTCTTGCGACAGGGGCGTTTTGGGCGACTTTTGTAGGAGCCGGCTTGCTGGCGATGGGGACGCCGCGGTGGGTCTGGATGACCGCAGCGATGCCATCGCCAGCAAGCCGGCTCCTACAATCAACCGGCCCGGCGCAGCAACCAGACCCCGGCCAGGGCGCAGACACCGGCCGGCACCAGCACCGCAAACAGCGGCGAGAAACCGAACACCAGGCTCGAAGGCCCGAGCAAATCCTGGACGATACGGAAGGTGAAGCCCACCAGTACACCAGTGAAGACCCGCTGACCGAGGGTCACCGAACGCAGCGGACCGAAGATGAAGGAAATCGCCATCAACACCAATGCAGCGGTCACCAGCGGCTGCAATACCTTGACCCAAAACGCCAGCCAGTAACGACCGTTGCTCAGGCCCTGGTCAGCCAGGTAGTGGATGTAATTCCACAGACCGCTGATCGACAACGACTCGGGCGCCATCACCACAGTACTCAGCAGCTGCGGGCTCAGGGCGATTTCCCAGCGTTCCACAGGGGCAGTCACCACTTCGGTACTTTTGTCATGGAACAGCGTGGTCGTGACATCGGTCAGTTGCCAGTGATCGGTATCGAATTCCGCACGTTTGGCGAAGCTCGAAGACAGCATGTGGCGTTGATCGTCAAAACGATAACGGGTCACGCCGTACAGCAGACCGTTGGGTTGCACGGAGTTGACGTGAATGAACTCATCACCCTGACGGTGCCACAAACCGTGCTTGGCGCTTTGCGCATCGCCACTGCCCTGGGCCAGCGAACGGTTGGCTTGAGCGGTGATTTCCGTGGCCGGCGCGACGTACTCGCCAATCACCAGCCCTACCACCATCAGGATCAGCATCGGCTTCATCACGGCCCAGACGATCCGACCGATGGACACACCGGCGGCACGCATGATGGTCAGCTCGCTGTGACTGGCCAGACTGCCGAGACCAATCAGGCAACCGATCAGCGCCGCCATCGGTAACATGTCGTACAGGCGGCGCGGCGCGGTCAGCAACACGTAACTCAGGACATCCATCAGCGTGTAGGTATCGCTGACTTCGCTCATCTCATCGATGAAGGCGAACAGCGTTGCCAAGCCCAGAATGATCCCCAGCACCGCCAGGATCGCGATGAACACGCTGCTACCGATGTAGCGATCGAGCTTATCCACGGGCCACCTCCAGCGCGCTGCGGCGACTCGCCATCTTCAAGCTCAGCGACTCCCAGTACAGCAAGCCCAGACCGATCACCAGGAAAACCGCATGCACCCACCACAAGCCCAATGCGGCCGGGATTTTGCCCTTTTCAAGGGCGCCGCGAGCGGCAATCAGGATGGTCAGGTAAGCCATATAAAGAAGAATCGCCGGCAGCAGCTTGAGGAAACGGCCCTGGCGCGGGTTGACCCGCGACAGCGGCACCGCCATCAGGGTCACGATGAAGACCAGCAACGGCAGGGACAGGCGCCATTGCAGTTCGGTACGCGAACGGATGTCGTCGCTGGCCAGCAAGGAACTGGTGGTCATCGCATCACGGTCGGTCACTTCGTCGCTGACGTCCGGTTTTGGCAGTAATACGCCGTATTCGTCGTACTTGATGGCGCGGTAGTCGGCCAGACCCGGATTACCGTCGTAGCGGTAGCCGTTGTCGAGAATCAGGTAACGGTTGCCATCGGGCCTGATTTCCTGACGGCCCTTCTCGGCTACCAGCACGGAAATCCCCCGATCCTTGTTGTCGGAACTGACATTCTTTTGCGAGATGAACACGCCGCCCAGATTGATGCGGTCATCCGACAGTTGCTCGGTGTAGGTCACCCGAGTGCCGTCGCGCAAGGCCTGGAAGCGACCCGGCTCGAGGGTGTCGAACTCGGTCAGTGCATCCTGTTTGTTCAGCAGCAGCTGGAACTGGTTGGCACCTTGTGGCGCCAGGCTCAGGCTCAGCCACGCCACGATCAGGGCAACCAGGGTCGCCGGAAAAAGAGTCATGGCAAACAGACGCTGCTGGCTCATGCCAGTGGCAGACAACACGGTCATTTCGCTTTCAAGATACAGACGACCGTAGGCCAGCAGGATCCCGAGAAACAGCCCCAAAGGCAGAATCAGCTGCAGGAAACCCGGCAGACGAAAGCCCATGATCAGGAACAGCGAGCCCGGGTCCAGGAGCCCAGAGGCCGCCTGGGCGAGGTATTTGATGAAGCGTCCGCTCATGATGATGACCAGCAGCACGGCGCTGACGGCGCTCAAGGTCAACAGGACTTCGCGGGATAGATAACGGAAGACAATCAAACCAGACACTCCAGGGTTGTCAGGCTAAGCGGCCAAACAAGCAAACATATCAGCCGGCCCGCAGGGCAGAGCCGCCGAAAAAGATGCGCATTATCCTGTGATTGAGTGCGCCTGTCACTGCGCATGCTCAAGCAGGCACCTGAACCGCTTAAGTTCGCATAACCGAGGGTTGTCAGGCGCAGGCAGCGAGGTTCAAACTGCGGCCTTTGTCGCTGGCAACACACCGGCGCCTTTCTACTTATAAGCAAGCCTCTGCGCGTCGCGCAGTTTGACCATTAATTCAGGGACCCGGACATGGAACTGGTTGTAAAAAGCGTTAGCCCGGAAACGTTGAAGACCGCCACCCTGGTGGTCTCCGTCCGCGAAGGCCGCAAGCTCGGCACCGTTGCCAAGCAGCTCGACGAACTGAGCGGCGGCGCTATCAGCGCAGTGCTCAAGCGCGGCGACCTGGCCGGCAAAGTCGGCCAAAGCCTGTTGCTGCACAGCCTGCCCAACCTCAAGGCCGAACGCGTGCTGCTGGTGGGCGTGGGCAAGGATGAAGAACTGGGCGATCGCCCGTTCCGCAAAATCATCGCCGGCATCCTCAATACCCTGAAAGGCCTGGGCGGCAGCGATGCAGTGCTGGCCCTGGACGAAGTGGTGGTCAAGGGCCGTGACAGCTATGGCAAGACCCGCCTGCTGGCCGAAACACTGGTGGACGGCGAGTACATCTTCGAACAGTTCAAGAGCCAGAAAGCCGACCCGCGCTCCCTGAAGAAAGTCACTCTGGTGACCATCAAGGCGGCACAGGCTGAAGTCGAACGCGCCGTGGCCCACGCCACCGCGATCGCCAACGGCATGGCCTTCACCCGTGACCTGGGCAACCTGCCGCCGAACATCTGCCACCCGACGTTCCTTGGTGAACAAGCCAAGAACCTGGGCAAAGAGTTCAAAAGCCTGAAGGTCGAAGTCCTCGATGAGAAGAAGATCAAGGACCTGGGCATGGGTTCGTTCTACGCCGTTGGCCAGGGCAGCGCCCAGCCACCGCGCCTGATCGTCATGCAATACAACGGCGGCAAGAAATCCGAGAAGCCGTACGCCCTCGTCGGCAAAGGCATCACCTTCGACACCGGCGGCATCAGCCTCAAGCCAGGCGCCGGCATGGATGAGATGAAGTACGACATGGGCGGCGCCGCCAGCGTGTTCGGCACCCTGCGTGCCGTGCTTGAGCTGAAACTGCCGATCAACCTGGTGTGCATCCTGGCCTGCGCCGAGAACATGCCGAGCGGCAACGCTTCGCGTCCGGGCGACATCGTCACCACCATGAGCGGCCAGACAGTTGAAATCCTCAATACCGACGCCGAAGGCCGTCTGGTGCTGTGCGATGCCCTGACCTACTCCGAACGCTTCAAGCCGCAAGCGGTGATCGACATCGCCACCCTGACCGGTGCTTGTGTCGTGGCACTGGGCGCCCACACCTCGGGCCTGCTGGGCAACAACGACGAACTGATCGGCCAGCTGCTGAGCGCCGGCCAAGCCGCCGACGACCGCGCCTGGCAACTGCCGCTGTTCGATGAGTATCAAGAGCAGCTGGACAGCCCGTTCGCCGACATCGCCAACATCGGCGGCCCGAAAGCCGGCACCATCACCGCCGCCTGCTTCCTGTCGCGCTTCACCAAGAACCTGAACTGGGCACACCTGGACATCGCCGGCACAGCCTGGACCAGCGGCGGCAAGGACAAGGGCGCCACTGGCCGTCCGGTTCCCCTGCTGACCCAATACCTGCTGGACCGCGCCAAAGCCTGAAACCGATGACTTGCAGCGGCGTCACTCTCGGGTGACGCCGCTTGCAACTCAGGAACCGCAATGACCAAAGTCGACTTCTATATCCTGCCCAGCGCCGATCCTTCGGCGCGGCTGGATTTCGCCTGCAAGCTCACCGAAAAAGCCTGGCGCATGGGCCACCGCATTTACCTGCATTGCAGCGATGCCGCCCAGCGTGATGCGCTCGATGCGCGGTTGTGGGCGTTCAAGGGCGAAAGCTTCGTGCCCCACGGTCCTGCCGAAAGCGAGCCGGACGGTTTGATTGTGTTGGGTCTTGGCGATGACTGCGGTCAGCATCAGGATCTGCTGGTCAATCTCGACCTGAAAGTCCCGGCCTTTGCCAGACAATTCGCCCGCGTGGCGGAAGTGGTGGTGGAAGACCCGGCGATTCGTGCGGCTGCGCGGGAGAGTTTTCGTTTCTACCGCGAACAGGGCTATCCTCTGCAAGATCACCGTTTACAGCGACTCTGAGCATTCCGATGGACACTCCAAAACCACCGCAAAAGTCCGTGCACCTGCTGGAAGACCTTGAGTCGATCCGCCAACTGCTCGGCGATGACAACCTGCAACCGCCGTTGCTGACCGACGCCGTCATTGAAGGCGACCAGGAACAGATTCCCATGCTGTTCGACACCGTCGGCCATGCGCCCCAGGCCGAACCGCCACCACCCGCCCCGGCCGCCCAGCCGGCTCCTGCCGCCAACAAGGGCCCCGATGCCCTGTTGCACCTGGATAGCGAGCTGCGCGCCGCCGCGCAATTGATCATGCAAGACGTGATCGACGACTTCGCCCCGCACATCGAAACCGAAATCAAACGCCGCCTTGATGCACGGATGGAACGGTTGCTTAGCCAGTACGAGTAACCCTGAGCCGAGCGGGCTTCTGTGGCGAGGGGGTTTACCCCCGCTGGGTCGCGAAGCGGCCCCAATATCTGCCATCGTGGTGCATCTGGCGCACCCACACATCGGTTTTACGACTGCTTCGCAGCCGAACGGGGGTAAACCCCCTCGCCACAGTCCGCCCCTGCTCGCCCTACGCCCCGTGCCCCGCTATACTTCCCGGCTTTTCCTGAATAAATGCCAATAGGGTCCCGCCGCGCATGGATAAGACCTACCAGCCGCACGCCATTGAAACTTCCTGGTACAACACCTGGGAGTCCGAGAACTACTTCGCCCCTCAAGGCGAGGGCGAGTCCTACACCATCATGATCCCGCCGCCGAACGTCACCGGCAGCCTGCACATGGGTCACGGCTTCAACAACGCGATCATGGACGCCCTGATCCGTTTCCGCCGTATGCAGGGTCGCAACACCCTGTGGCAGCCAGGCACCGACCACGCCGGTATCGCCACGCAAATGCTGGTGGAGCGTCAACTCGAAGCTCAGGGCCAGAATCGCCACGATCTGGGCCGTGAGAAATTCCTCGAGAAAGTCTGGGAATGGAAGGATCAGTCCGGCGGCAACATCAGCCGTCAGATCCGCCGCCTCGGCTCGTCCGTGGATTGGAGCCGTGAGCGCTTCACCATGGACGACGGCCTCTCGGAGGCGGTGAAAGAAGCCTTCGTGCGCCTGCACGAAGACGGTCTGATCTATCGCGGCAAGCGTCTGGTCAACTGGGACACCAAGCTGCACACGGCGATTTCCGACCTTGAAGTGGAAAACCACGACGAGAAAGGTTTCCTGTGGAACCTGAAGTACCCGCTGGCCGATGGCGCCAAAACCGCTGAAGGCAACGACTACCTGATCGTCGCGACCACGCGTCCGGAAACCATGCTCGGCGACGCCGCCGTGGCCGTTAACCCGAACGATGAACGCTACAAAGCCCTGATCGGCAAATTTGTCGAGCTGCCGCTGGTTGGCCGCCGCATCCCGATCATCGCCGACGATTACTGCGACCCTGAATTCGGCACCGGCTGCGTGAAAATCACCCCGGCCCACGATTTCAACGACTACGAAGTCGGCAAGCGCCACAACCTGCCGCTGCTGAACATCTTCGACAAAAACGCCCATGTGCTGCCTGCGGCCCAGGTGTTCAATCTCGACGGCACACTGAACGAGAGCATCGACGGCAAGATCCCGGCCGAATACGCCGGCCTCGACCGCTTCGAAGCGCGCAAGCAGATCGTGGCAGCGTTCGAAGCCGCCGGCCTGCTGGTCAGCGTCGACGACCACGCCCTGAAAGTGCCTAAAGGCGACCGCTCCGGCACCATCATCGAGCCGTGGCTGACCGACCAGTGGTACGTGTCCACCAAGCCATTGGCCGAGCCGGCCATCGCCGCGGTTGAAGACGGCCGCATTCAGTTCGTGCCAAAGCAGTACGAAAACATGTACTTCTCGTGGATGCGCGATATCCAGGACTGGTGCATCAGCCGTCAGCTGTGGTGGGGCCACCGGATTCCGGCCTGGTACGACGAGTCGGGCAAGGTCTACGTCGGTCGCGACGAAGCCGAAGTGCGTGCCAAGCACAATCTCGGGCCGGACGTTGCGCTGCAACAAGACAACGACGTTCTGGATACCTGGTTCAGTTCGGGCCTGTGGACCTTCTCCACCCTCGGCTGGCCGGAGCAGACCGAATTCCTGAAGAAATTCCACTCCACCGATGTGCTGGTGACCGGTTTCGACATCATTTTCTTCTGGGTTGCCCGGATGATCATGCTCACCATGCACTTGGTGAAAAACGAAGACGGCACGCCGCAGGTTCCGTTCAAGACCGTTTATGTGCATGGCCTGGTACGTGATGGCCAAGGCCAGAAAATGTCCAAGTCCAAGGGCAACGTCCTGGATCCGCTGGACATCATCGACGGCATCGAGCTGGAAGATCTGGTGCAGAAACGCACCTCCGGCATGATGCAGCCGAAACTGGCGAAGAAGATCGAGAAGCAGACCCGCGACGAGTTCGCCGAAGGCATCGCCAGCTATGGCACTGACGCCCTGCGCTTCACCTTCTGCTCGCTGGCGTCCACCGGGCGTGACATCAAGTTCGACATGGGTCGCGTCGAAGGCTATCGCAACTTCTGCAACAAGATCTGGAACGCCGCGCGCTACGTGCTGGACAAGGGCGAAGACTGCGGCCAGAACGGCGAAGCCTACGAGCTCTCACTGGCGGATCGCTGGATTATCTCGCAGTTGCAACGCACCGAAGTCGAAGTGACCCGTCAACTCGATCAGTTCCGTTTCGACCTGGCGGCACAAGCCTTGTACGAGTTCATCTGGAACCAGTATTGCGACTGGTACCTGGAACTGTCCAAGCCTGTGCTGTGGGACGAAAACGCGCCGGTCGAGCGTCAGCGCGGCACCCGTCGTACCCTGGTTCGGGTACTGGAAGTCGCTCTGCGCCTGGCTCATCCGTTCATGCCGTTCATCACCGAAGAAATCTGGCAACGCGTCGCACCGCTGGCCGGTATCAAAGGCAAGACGATCATGCTGCAACCGTGGCCAGTGGCCGTTGAGGCACGCATCGACCAGGCTGCCGAAGACGACATCGAATGGCTCAAGGGCCTGATGCTCGGCACCCGTAACATCCGCGGTGAAATGAACATCGGTCCAGGCAAACCTCTGAACCTGTTCCTGAAAAACGTCAGCGCCGAAGATCAGCGTCGACTCACCGAGAACGAAGCCTTGCTGAAGAAGCTGGCGCGTCTGGAATCGATCACTGTTCTGAAGGCTGGCGAAGAAGCTCCACTGTCCGCCACCGCACTGGTTGGCGAGATGGAAGTGCTGGTGCCGATGGCCGGCCTGATCGACAAGGACGCCGAACTGGCGCGCCTGGACAAGGAAATCCTGCGTCTGCAGGGCGAAGTTCAGCGCGTCGGCGGCAAGCTGTCCAACGCCGGTTTCGTCGACAAGGCCCCGGCCGAAGTCATCGAGAAGGAACGCGCCAAACTGGCTGAAGCTGAACAGGCTTTGGGCAAGCTGGCGGAGCAACATGCGCGGATTGCCAGTTTGTAACGGCACATCGCAATGAAACAGGGAGGCCCCAGCGGCCTCCCTTTTTTATGCCCGCCACAAAATCCCAAACACCCGCAGCCACAGGGACATGCAGCGATCTTCACAATTGGGTGACCAGCAGCTGGATGTGGGACAATACCCGCCACTTTTAGCCATACCCGAATCGACCTCGCCCATGACCGCCCCCAGCACACCCAAACCTGCGCGCAAAAAGCCTAAACCCGCGACCCCGGCCAAAGCCGTGGAGCCACGCGAGAAGGCCAGCCTGCACCCGCGCAATCGCCATCAGGGTCGTTACGACTTCCCGGCGCTGATCAAGACCACGCCGGAACTGGCGAAGTTCGTGATCATCAATCCGTACGGCAAAGAGAGCATCGACTTCGCCAGCCCGGACGCGGTGCGGGTGTTCAACCGGGCGCTGCTCAAGGCGTTCTACGGTATCGCCCATTGGGACATCCCGGCCGATTACCTGTGCCCGCCTGTTCCGGGCCGTGCCGACTACGTGCACTTCCTGGCCGACCTGCTGGCCAGCGTCAACGACGGCGAGATCCCTCGCGGCGCGCCGGTCAAGGTGCTCGATATCGGCATGGGCGCCAACTGCGTCTATCCGCTGATCGGCTACAGCGACTACCGCTGGCACTTCCTCGGCTCGGAAATCGACCCGATAGCCGTAGCCTCAGCCAAAGCCATCGTGCAGTCCAACGGGCTGAACAAAGCCATCCAGCTACGCCAGCAAACTAATCCCAAGCACATTCTGTTGGGCTTGCTCGAACCCGGCGAACGCTTTGACCTGACGATGTGCAACCCGCCGTTCCACGCCTCGATGGACGAGGCGACCAAGGGTAGCGTGCGTAAATGGCGCGCGCTGGGCCGCGCCGACCCAAAACGCAAACTGCCGGTGCTGAACTTTGGCGGGCAATCGGCCGAACTATGGTGTGAAGGTGGCGAGGCACGGTTTGTGACGCAACTGATCGCCGAGAGCGCGCACTTTCAACACAAAGTGCTTTGGTTCAGCACCCTGGTCTCGAAAGCCTCGAACCTGCCGGCGATCCAGACGGCGCTGAAAAAGGCCGGCGTATTGGAAAGCCAGGTCGTGGAAATGTCCCAAGGGCAGAAGCAAAGCCGCTTCGTCGCCTGGACCTTCCAGACCAAATCCGAGCAGCAGGTCTGGCGCGAGCGCTGGGCCCGCAAAAGCTGAGTAACAACCGAGACAGCGATTGAGCCTGATCAATCGCTGAATCGCAGACACAAAAAAACCGTGCCCGGATTGCTCCGGAGCACGGTTTTTTTAACAAGTCTTACTTGTTGACAGCGTCGGTCAGGCCTTTGGCCACAACCAGCTTGATCACTTTCTTGGCAGCGATTTCGATGGCAGCGCCAGTCGAAGGGTTGCGGCCGGTACGGGCAGGACGCTCAGTCACTTTCAGCTTGCCGATACCTGGCAGAGTGATTTCGCCGCCGTTTTCCAGCTGATCGGCAACGATTTGGCCCAGTTGGTCCAGAGCGTTACGCGCGGTGGTTTTTGGCGCGTCGATAGCTTCAGCGATGTCGGCGATCAGTTGGTCTTTAGTAAGAGCCATTGTAGTGTTCCTTCCCTATCAAATTCATATGGATTGCAGAGTGCAGTGTCAGCCATCGAGCCCGATCTTCTGGATCTGGCACCCTCGGCCATAACCACGACGAGTCGGGGTTATAGATACCGAAATCAGGGTTTGGTTCGACCTGACAAATGCTGAATGCACGCTTAACGCAGTGACTTCGCGTAAGACCGGGCAAAACTAGCACAGAGACGGGGAAATATCCGCCTCTAGCTACCCATTTGGTCAGCTTTATTGCTCTAAATCGGGAAAAAATCACATCAGGGTCGCCGCAGAGCTTCGAATTGCCCTTCGGACCACGCCAAAACCAGTGGTTGCGGTACACTGGGCGCTTTTTCGGGGGAGCACGCCCTCCTCTCTCCAATCAGCCGAGAAGCCCATGCCGATCCGTCATTGCATCGTCCACCTGATCGACAAAAAACCCGACGGCACACCCGCAGTTCTTCACGCCCGCGACTCTGAACTGGCTGAGTCCGCGGCCATCGAGAACATGCTCGCCGACTTGAACGAAAGCTATAACGCCAAACAGGGCAAAGCCTGGGGGCTGTTCCATCCGGAGTCCGGTGCGTTTCCATTCAGCGGCTGGCTGAAGGAATACCTCGACGGTGGTCGTGATTTCACGGCCTTCAGCCGGGTGGCGGTCGAGCATCTGCAAAAGCTGATGGAAGAATCCAACCTCTCGGTCGGTGGCCATGTGCTGTTCGCGCATTACCAGCAAGGCATGACCGATTACCTGGCCATCGCCCTGCTGCACCACAGCGAAGGCGTGGCGGTGACCGATCAGCTGGACGTGACCCCTTCGCGACATCTGGACCTTGGCCAGTTGCACCTTGCAGCGCGGATCAACGTTTCCGAATGGCAGAACAACAAGCAGTCCAAGCAGTACATTTCGTTCATCAAGGGCAAGAACGGCAAGAAAGTTTCGGAGTATTTCCGCGATTTCATCGGTTGCCAGGAAGGCGTCGACGGCCCCGGTGAAACCCGCACTTTGCTCAAGGCATTCAGTGACTTCGTCGAAAGCGAAGACCTGCCGGAAGAGTCCGCGCGCGAGAAGACCAAGACCCTGGTGGATTACGCCAGCAGCCAGGCCAAAATGGGCGAGCCCATGGGCCTGGAAGAATTGTCCGGACTGATCGACGAAGATCGCCCGAAAGCCTTCTACGATCACATCCGCAACAAGGACTACGGCCTGTCCCCGGAGATCCCGGCGGACAAGCGTACCCTGAACCAGTTCCGCCGCTTCACCGGTCGCGCCGAAGGCTTGTCGATCAGCTTCGAAGCGCACCTGTTGGGCTCGAAGATCGAATACGACGAAGAAGCCGGCACGCTGATCATCAAGGGCCTGCCGACCCAACTGACCGACCAGCTCAAGCGACGCAACTGATGCTCGGTGGCGTGTTGAAAAAATTCCTGCTGATCCTGCTGGTGGTAGTGGTCTACCAGAACTGGGGCAAGATCGAGCGGGTACTTCACCCCTCGCAGGTGGTGTCCGAGCAGACCCAGGCCAAGGCCAACGTCGTGCTCTACGCCACTGACTGGTGCGGTTACTGCAAGCTGACCCGGCGCTTCCTCGATCAGAAAGGTATTCCGTACAAGGAATTCGATATCGAGAAGGATGCCGTGGCGCGCAAAGCCTATGAGGCGCTGGGGGGACGCGGGATTCCGATCATCGATGTGAATGGAACGTTGATTCGCGGGTATGACCCGGACCAGGTGATTGCGGCATTGAAATAACCATCAGCTTCACACAATCCTGTGGCGAGGGGGCTTGCCCCCGTTCGGCTGCGCAGCAGTCGCAATTTCCCGTGGATACGGTTTTCTCATCGAAATGCTGGGGCCGCTTCGCGACCCAACGGAGGCAAGCCCCCTCGCCACAGGTGCGTACGTCAGCAAGCCTCTATGCGAAACCCGAACCGCGGAAAGTGCACATGCACCACACCGGCCCGCTCGTCTTCACGGCGCAGAATCAACTCTTCGCTGCCGGCAAACATCAACTCACCCGCCACCGGATCAACCCCGTAATCGGTCGCTGCAATCACCACCTGCTGGCCAACCTCGAACCCGTTCGGCTCATCGAACTGCTCATCCGGCAATGCGGCCGGTGTAGCATTGCGGGCAATCTCTAGCGCTTGCTCGGCCGTCATCTCACTGAACGCGCCATGACCAAACCCCATCACGCGGCCAAACCACGCCGACACGGCCGGATAAGCATCCACCAACGGTGAAGTCACGTGCGTCGCCTTGAGGAACCACAGCGAGTGAGCCAGGGCAAAGTCGGCAATCGACGGTTCGCCGAACAGGAAGTCCCCCTGCTCGCGTTGAAGCTGCTGCTCCAGGCGCGCCATGATCGTTGGCCACTGATGCTTTGCCTGCTCGGCCGACAACCGAGTGGAACTGCCACCGCTGAACAAGCCGGCACGATCGGCCAGAAATGCCTTGATCGCTTCCGGCGATAATTTGCCGAAGCGCACCGCTACCGATTCTGGCTGGAACACCAGGCTGACCGCATGCTGGAACACCACCGAATCGGCCCACGCCGCAAAGGTCGCCGTGACCATTTCCTGGCCTTCCGGGAAAAACGCCGGTGAAGCTTTTTCCTGCTCCAGACGACGAGCGATCAACGCGGTGTCGCAATAGACATCAGCACCGATCTGCAACACCGGCGTCTTGCGGTAGCCGCCGGTCAGGGCCGTCAGGTCGGGTTTTGGCATCACCGGCGAGATCATCACAGAGCGCCAGGACAACCCCTTGAAGCCCAGCAGCAAGCGGGCCTTTTCGGCAAAAGGGGACGTCGGGTAATGATGCAGAATCAACTCGGACATGCTCGGCTCCGCCGCTCGGATAAGGAGCCCGCAGCTTAACGCGCAATCGGCAGGCAGCCTACCCATCTGCCTGATGGGCGCTTATCAGTCAGATTGATAAGCTCGCGGCCGCACTCGCCACCAGACATTCCTTGGCGCTTTTCTTGAGTTTCTTGATCAAACGCTCCTGGCGCAGCGCTTCGCCTTTATCGCGGCAGCGCTCGGTATAAACCAGCGCCACGGCCGGGCTCGACAGGAAGAAGCGCGCGCCCTTGCCACTCTGATGGGTGGCGAAGCGACGTACGGGATCGTCGCTGATCCCGCAGTAGAGCGAACCATTGGCCGCGCGAACGAGGTAGACGAACCAGGGTTTGCTGACAGACAGCGACGGTTCGGCGGCAATGACGGAAGATTCGCTCGAGGTGCTCACGTGACGATCAAGGCTTGAAAGAAAACAAGCTGCGATCTTATCAGCGACTGGCCTGGAATGCCTTCAGGCCCTTCAAGGCTTGAGCACGCACGGCGTTTCTCACCACCGGCGTCCAGCCCAGCAACAACCCTTTGAAACCCAGCGCCTGACGCGACCAGCGCCACAGATCAAAACTGTCGTGGTGCTCGCAGATCTTGCCGTCGCGGAACACGAATCGCGCCTGAATGTCATTGACCACGATATTGCCGGTCTGGCTGAACAGGTACGTCGCCACCCAATGGGCGCCACCAGTGCGCTCATCGCTGCGCACGTTATCGAAGGTCAGGGAGAAGTCCTTGGCGCGGGTGGTGAGCATGCGCCACATATCGCCGGCATCGCGCCCGCGCAGTTCGCCGAACGCCGGATCACTGAACACCACGTCGTCGGTGTAGCAGGCGCTCATGGCCTCGGCATCCAGCCGCTGGAAGGCTTGATAGAACCGGGTGATCAAGGCGTTGTGGGCATCACTCATGGGCAGGCTCCGGAAAATAGGCAGATTGCCAGCACGATAATCTGCAAACGGACGAAACACCATCAGCATTCGCCCCCCGAATACCGACAGTGTGCGCGAATCAGATCTTTTCGCTTTCGACCTGCACGTACAACGAACGCCCGGCACCGAGGCCGGCGATGATCGCGCCGAGGCCGATGACACCGAAGATCCAGCCCAAGGCGCTCCAGCCGCCGGTCCAGTCATGCACCACACCGACCGCGAACGGGCCCATGGAGGCCAGGGTGTAGCCGAAGCCCTGTGCCATGCTCGACAGATTGGCGGCGACATGAGCATCCCGCGAGCGCAGCACGATCAGGGTCAATGCCAGGCTGAACGTAGCGCCCTGCCCCAGTCCCAGCAGGATTGCCCAGCCCCACAGGCCGTCGATCGGCGCATAAAGGCAACCGAACAAGCCGCCGAGGGTCATTGCCATGACGATTACGATGGCCAGCCGCTGATCCTTGCCACGGGTCGCCAGCCACGGTGCGGCCAGCGAGCTGATCAACTGGACGATCACCGAACCCGACAGCACCAGACCGGCCTGGGTTGGCGTCAGACCGCGACCGATCAGAATCGACGGTAGCCAACCGAATACGATGTAGGCCAGAGACGATTGCAGGCCCATGTACAAGGTCACTTGCCAGGCCAGCGGATCGCGCAACAGGCCTCGGACCCGATAGGCAACGTTATGTGCGCCGTGTTTCTGACCGACTTGCGGCAGCCAGAACATGGCTGCGACCAAGGCAGGAACCACCCAGAAGCCGAGGCCCAGCGCCCAACTCTTGTCGAAATGTTCGCTCAACGGTACGGTCGCGCCGGCCGCCATGGCCGCGCCCAGGCACAACGCCATGGTGTAGACGCCGGTCATGGTGCCGGCCTGTTTCGGGAAGTCGCGCTTGACGATACCGGGCAGCAGCACGCCGATCACCCCGATGCTGGCGCCGGCCAGCACGCTGCCGGCGAACAGGCCGACCTCGCCGAACGAGCTGCGCAAAATGATCCCGCCGGCCAGCATCAGGAGAATCCCCAACACCACCCGCTCGGCACCAAAACGTCGCGCAAGCACCGGCGCCAACGGCGCGAACAGACCGAGGCAAAGCACCGGCAAGGTGGTCAGCAAACCGGCTTGGGCAGCCGATAGCCCCAGTGTTTTCGAGACCTCGCTGAGCATCGGTGCCATGCTCGACAGCGCCGGACGCAAGTTCAGCGCCACCAGAATCAGCCCCAGCAGCAACAGCCACGGGCGCCGCAAGAGCGGGTGACTTCGCTGAACCTCTGCATCATCGGCCTCGGCGTCGATCAACAGCTCTTCGAGCTCCGCCGTCCGCTTGAGCTCGGTGATGCGGCTGTGGCTCGCCTGCTGACTGGACATCGGACTCTCGGTTTCAAGGTTCATTGATCAATTGCCTCATCAGGGCTTTGGCCCGTTCCGGGTCGCGTTGTTCGACGGCATCGAGCAGCTCGATATGCAGGTCGAACACCGCTTGGCGTCGGGGGGTGACGTTCAGGGTCTGACGCAACTGCGCGCCCACGACGCTGGAGAAATAGCGATACAGCTCGCTGAGGGTCGGGTTGTGCGCCGCGTCCACCAGACGACGGTGGAACACCAGGTCACAGGCGATGTAGGTGTCAAGATCGCCGTGGTAGTGACTGCCGCTGACGCCCAGCGCCTCGCGCAACGCCACCAGGTCTTCATCGGTGCGGCGTAACGCAGCCAGACCGATGGCTTCGACTTCCAGAATGTGCCGGGTTTCCCGAGCCTGTTCCTGAGAGCAGCGGGACAGCGCCTTCATCGTATCCAAAGGATCGACTACCGCCCGCACGTAGCTGCCGTCGCCCTGGCGGATCTCGATCAACCCGGAAAACGCCAACACGCGCATGGCTTCGCGCACGGTGTTGCGGCTGATGCCCAGCTCAGTCGCCAATTCCGGCTCGGTGGGCAAGCGCTGGCCGACCGTCCAGACACCTTGATTAATGCGCAGGCGCAGCTGGTCCAGGGCCTGATCGACCAAGGACCGTTTAATTAATGGAGAAATATCTGACATAGAATTCGCCCTTTCATCCAATCATAGGATGAATTTTCTGACATGTTAGTCAGCTTCGTCCGACAAGGCAACGGGCTCACGCAAACCCTGTAGGAGCCGGCTTGCTGGCGATGGCGATCGTACCGACACATTCAGAACTGAACTTTGGCAATGCCCCTCACTATTGCGTACTAGCCTTCTGTTTCTCTCAAAACACAGGAGGGCAATGGAATGCCCGATCTTCCCCATGCCAATCGCTTACGCGCCGGACGTTATTCCCAAACCGGCCAAATCTACCTGCTGACAGCTGTCACCTGGAATCGCACCCCGTTTTTTACTGACTGGCGGGCAGGACGTCTGGTGGTAGACCACTTTCGTCAGGCGCAGACAGAAGAATGGGTCGATTCCCTCGCCTGGGTGGTGATGCCCGACCATTTTCATTGGCTGGTCGAACTGAAGAACAACTCGTTGTCGGCGTTGGTGCTGGCAACCAAATCGCGCAGCGCGCGGGCGGTAAACGCGCGACTGGAGCGCAGAGGGATGGTATGGCAGAGAGGTTTCCATGATCGCGCGATTCGCCGTGAAGCGGATCTGCAAGCGGTCGCCCGATACATCGTTGCCAATCCATTGCGTGCGGGGCTTGTCACACGTGTGCACGATTACCCATTGTGGGATGCCAAATGGCTATAGCCGGGATACTCGGTGGCGTCTGGTATGCCGCCATCGCCAGCAAGCCGGCTCCTACAGGGTTCGCGGTCAGCAGGTGGAGCGTTTCATTGGAGCAAAAAAAACCCGGAACAGAGTCCGGGTTTATTTCACTGCCAAGCGTCTATCAATGCAGGATCTGGCTCAGGAACAACTTCGTCCGCTCGTTCTGCGGGTTGTCGAAGAAGTCGTTCGGCGCGGCCTGTTCGACGATTTCACCCTTGTCCATGAAGATCACGCGGTTGGCCACGGTACGGGCGAAGCCCATTTCGTGGGTCACGCAGAGCATGGTCATGCCGTCTTCGGCCAGGCCGATCATGGTGTCCAGAACCTCTTTCACCATCTCCGGGTCAAGTGCCGACGTCGGTTCGTCGAACAGCATGATTTTCGGTTTCATGCACAGGGCACGGGCAATCGCCACACGCTGTTGCTGACCACCGGACAGTTGCCCCGGGTATTTATGCGCCTGCTCTGGAATGCGTACGCGCTCCAGGTAATGCATGGCGATTTCTTCGGCCTTGCGCTTGGGCATCTTGCGTACCCACATCGGCGCCAGGGTGCAGTTCTGCAGAATGGTCAGGTGCGGGAACAGGTTGAAGTGCTGGAACACCATGCCGACTTCACGGCGGATCGCTTCGATCTGCTTGAGGTCGTTGGTCAGTTCCACGCCATCGACCACGATACGGCCCTGCTGGTGTTCTTCCAGGCGATTGAGGCAACGGATGGTGGTGGATTTGCCGGAACCCGACGGGCCGCACAGCACGATACGCTCGCCCTGCTTGACGTTCAGGTTGATGTCTTTCAACACGTGGAACTGGCCGTACCACTTGTTTACGCCCTGCATCTGAATAATGCCTTGAGGACTCACAGGCTGTTTGATCGCTTCACTCATAAACTACGCTCCTAACGCTTGTGGCCAGTGTCCAGCTTGCGTTCCAAATGCATGGAATAGCGGGACATACCAAAACAGAAAATCCAGAACACCAGGGCCGCGAACACATAGCCTTCTGTGGCCATGCCCAGCCATTTCGGGTCGGCGGCGGCTTGTTTGACGCTGTTGAGCAAGTCGAACAGGCCGATGATGATCACCAGGCTCGTGTCCTTGAACAGCGCAATGAAGGTGTTGACGATGCCAGGGATTACCAGCTTCAGGGCTTGCGGCAAAATCACCAGGCCCATGCTGCGCCAGTAACCGAGGCCCATCGCCGCAGCCGCTTCGTACTGACCTTTAGGGATCGCTTGCAGACCGCCACGCACCACCTCGGCGATGTAGGCCGACTGGAACAGGATCACGCCGATCAGCGCCCGCAGCAATTTGTCGAAGTTCATGCCTTCGGGCAGGAACAACGGCAACATCACCGACGACATGAACAGCACCGTGATCAACGGCACACCGCGCCAGAACTCGATGAAGGTCACGCAGACCACGCGAATCGCCGGCAGGTTCGAACGACGGCCCAGGGCAAGCACGATACCCAGCGGCAGTGCGCCGACGATACCGACGGTAGCGATCACCAGGGTCAGCATCAGGCCGCCCCACTGGCTGGTCGCCACCTGGCTCAGACCGAATACGCCACCGTGCAGCAGGAGGTAGGCAATGATCGGATAGAGCACCAGAAAGCTCAGGCCGTAGATTGCCTTGTGCGGAACACGTGCGATGAACAACGGCGCTACGCCAATCACCGCCAGCCACACGGTCAGGTCCACGCGCCAGCGCAAGTCCATCGGGTAGTAGCCATACATGAACTGGCCAAAGCGCTGCTCAATGAACACCCAGCAGGCGCCGGCCTTGGTGCAGTCGGCACGGGTGGTGCCGACCCAATTGGCATCGAGGATCGCCCAGCTCACGAGAGGCGGAACTATCAGGTAAATCAGATAGAACGCGAACAGTGTCAGCAGGGTGTTGATCCAGCTGGAAAACATGTGCGCCCGCATCCACGCCACGACACCGATGCTACTGCTCGGTGGAGGCATGTCGGGTTTGAAAGTATGAGTCGTCATGCGCTCTTCCTTACCGCTCGATCAGCGCAATGCGCTTGTTGTACCAGTTCATCAGCAGGGAAATGCTGATACTGATCGCCAGGTACACGCTCATGGTGATGGCAATGACTTCGATCGCCTGTCCGGTCTGGTTCAGCACCGTACCGGCAAACAACGACACCATCTCCGGATAACCGATACCGGCCGCCAGCGAGGAGTTTTTCGCCAGGTTCAGGTATTGGCTGGTCAGCGGCGGAATGATCACGCGCAGGGCTTGCGGGATGATCACCTTGCGCAGGGTCGGACCGTTGCGCAGCCCCAGCGAGTGAGCCGCTTCGGTCTGGCCGTGGCTGACCGACTTGATGCCCGAACGCACGATTTCGGCGATGAACGCCGCGGTGTACACCGTCAGGGCCAGGGTCAATGCCAGCAGTTCAGGGATCAGCACCCAGCCGCCTACAAAGTTGAAACCTTGCAGCTGTGGCATTTCCCAATGCAGCGGCGCGCCGAAGATCAATGCGCACAACGCAGGGATCACCAGGAACATCGCCAGGCCTACCCAGAATTTGTGGAACGGTACGCCGGTCTCTTCGAAACGCTTGTTGGCCCAGCGGCACATCAGCACGATCGCGACAATGGCCACGACGATGCTCGCCACAAACGGCCAGAAACCGTTCGCTGTCAACGCTGCCGGCATGTTCAGGCCGCGGCTGCTGACGAAGAAGGTGTCGCCGAAGTTATGGCTATTGCGCGGCCCCGGCATGGTGAGGAACACCGCGAAGTACCAGAACAGGATTTGCAGCAGCGGCGGAATGTTACGGAAGACCTCGACATAAACCGTCGCCATCTTGGCAATGATCCAGTTCTTCGACAGTCGTGCCACACCGACGATGAAACCGAGGATCGTCGCCAGGATCACGCCGATGAACGTCACCAGCAAGGTGTTGAGCAGGCCGATGACAAACACCCGGGCATAGCTGTCCGATTCGGTATAGTCGATCAGGTGCTGAGCGATGCCGAAACCGGCGCTGCGCTCAAGAAAGCTAAAACCGGAGGTAATGCCCCGGTGTTGCAGGTTGGTTTGAGTGTTGTCGAACAGGTACCAACCCATCCCGACCACGGCGAGAACCGTAATAATCTGAAACAGCCACGCACGCACTCGCGGATCGCTGAGGCTGAACCTCTGCTTTGGTGCGCCGATTGAATTTTGCATGAAGTGCCCCGGAAATAATGGAACAGAACATCACCCGGTGGCTGGCCCACCGGGTGATAGAACCATCAGCGCACTGGTGGTGCGTATTGAATGCCGCCGTTGGTCCACAGGGCGTTCAAGCCACGGTCGATTTCCAGCGGAGTGCCCTTGCCGAGGTTTCTCTCGAAGACTTCGCCGTAGTTACCGACTTGCTTGACGATTTTCACCACCCAGTCTTTCGGCAGCTTCAGATCCTTGCCGTACTCACCGTCGGCGCCCAGCAGACGAGCAACGTCCGGGTTCTTGGTCGACTTGGCTTCTGCCTCGACGTTTTTCGAAGAGATACCGGCTTCTTCGGCGTTGAGCATCGCGTAGCCAACCCAACGAACGATTGCCAGCCACTCATCGTCGCCGTTACGCACGACCGGCCCCAAAGGCTCTTTGGAGATGGTTTCAGGCAGCACGATGTAATCTTTCGGCGAGGCCAGTTTGCTGCGCTGTGCATACAACTGGGACTTGTCGGAGGTCAGCACGTCGCAACGACCGGATTCCAGCGACTTGGCGCTTTCATCGGAAGTGTCGAAGGTGATCGGGGTGTACTTCAGGCCGTTGGCGCGGAAGTAGTCGGACACGTTCAGCTCGGTGGTGGTACCGGCTTGAATACAGATGGTCGCGCCATCCAGTTCCTTGGCACTTTTCACGCCCAGCTTGCTGTTGGCCAGGAAGCCTACGCCGTCGTAATAGGTGATGAAGCCAGGAAACTTCAGGCCCATGCCCGCATCACGGGAGCTGGTCATGGTGGAGTTGCGCGACAGCATGTCGATTTCGCCGGATTGCAGAGCAGTGAAACGCTCCTTGGCATTCAACTGGCTGAATTTGACCTTGGTCGCATCACCAAACACTGCAGCAGCTACAGCGCGGCAGAAGTCAGCATCGATGCCAACGATCTTGCCGGTAGAGTCCGGAACCGAGAAACCCGGCAAACCGTCACTCACACCGCACTGTACAAAACCTTTCTTCTGCACTGCATCCAGGGTTGCACCCGCCTGAGCGAACCCACTGACACCGAGCACTGCTGCTGCAGTCACGATGGCCAGGGTGGATTTCAACATCTTCATTCAAACCTCCAGTTTTGCTCTTGTTGTGTCGGAGCTTGAGCCCTGTCGCACCCTTTTGAGGCGTTGCTGACCCTTGTTGGCTTTTTTTAGGGTCAACCGACGTAAGGACCGTCGCTATGAGTCTAGTAGGAGAAAATCCACATCATGGATAACTCACTTCTCACCAATCGGCCGAACGGGCTGTAGCCCTTTCACGTTCGCGAAGCCCGTAGCGGCCACTGGCGAACATCCATCACCGGATTCTTTGCTATCCCACGACTAGCCATACACTGATAGTGTTACCGCCAGGCACGAGATTGGTTGCACAGGGTTCCCCATAGCAAAGCCCGTACCAGACCGCTCGCTAAAGCGATTCAGCGACAGGTCAATAGCAAAACTTTCAACCTTGCGACATCTTCTTAACTGATCAACCGATTGCGCACTCGAACCTCGCACACAATGAGAGCGCACGCACAACAATGGAGCAGACATGACCGAGCCCCTGATTCTTCAACCCGTCAAGCCCGCAGACGCCTGCGTAATCTGGCTGCATGGGCTGGGTGCCGACCGCTACGATTTTTTGCCGGTAGCTGAAGCGCTACAGGAAAACCTGCTCACTACCCGTTTCGTTTTGCCCCAGGCTCCGACCCGCGCTGTCACCATTAATGGTGGCTACGAGATGCCAAGCTGGTACGACATATTGGCCATGAGCCCGGCACGCGCCATCAGCCGCGAGCAGTTGGAGGAGTCCGCGCAACGGGTCGTGGATTTGATTGAAGTGCAGAAGGCCAGCGGAATAGACGCCTCGCGGATCTTTCTCGCCGGTTTTTCCCAGGGCGGCGCCGTGGTTTTGCACACAGCCTTCCTGAAATGGCAGGGACCGTTGGGCGGTGTACTTGCGCTCTCGACTTATGCCCCGACATTCAGCGATGAACTGGAGCTTTCCGCCAGCCAGCAGCGCATTCCCGTGTTGTCGTTGCATGGTCAGTATGATGACGTCGTGCAAAACTCCATGGGCCGGACCGCCTACGAGTATTTAAAGCAGCATGGTGTCACCGTGACATGGCAGGAATACCCAATGGGCCACGAAGTGTTACCCGAAGAAATTCGCGACATCGGCGTCTGGATCGCCGAGCGTTTGCGCTAAAAGCTACCCTTTGATCCATCGCACTACGCCGCGCCCGATTCTTGCATTACACTGGCCGGCGTACATTCCTTAACCAATTGATGAGATGACCGTGCTCAAAGCACTCAAGAAAATGTTCGGTAAAAGCGAGGCTGAGCAGCTCGCGCCAGGCTCCAGCGCTCCTTCTCATACCCCCAGCCACCGTACCGACGGTAATCAGCCTGGCCGGACCGCAACCGTAGCGGCACCGAAACACGAGCCGGTGACCACACCGACCGCCCCCTCTGCTCCGGCCATTGTCTCTGAACAGCCGCGCAGCGAAGCCCCGAAACCGGCAAAACCACGCCGCGAACCGAAGCCAAAGGCGCCGGTCATCCCCTGGAAACTCGAAGACTTCGTCGTCGAACCCCAGGAAGGCAAAACCCGCTTCCACGATTTCAAACTCGCCCCCGAGCTGATGCACGCCATTCAGGACCTGGGCTTTCCTTATTGCACGCCGATCCAGGCACAGGTGCTTGGCTTCACCCTCGCGGGCAAAGACGCCATCGGTCGTGCCCAGACCGGTACCGGCAAGACCGCCGCGTTCCTGATTTCGATCATCACGCAGCTGCTGCAAACCCCGCCGCCCAAAGAACGCTACATGGGTGAACCGCGAGCACTGATCATCGCCCCGACCCGGGAACTGGTAGTGCAAATCGCCAAGGACGCGGCCGACCTGACCAAGTACACCGGCCTCAACGTCATGACGTTTGTCGGCGGCATGGACTTCGACAAGCAGCTCAAGCACCTCGAAGCCCGTCACTGCGACATCCTCGTGGCCACTCCGGGCCGCTTGCTCGACTTCAACCAGCGCGGCGACGTGCACCTGGACATGGTCGAAGTCATGGTGCTGGACGAAGCCGACCGGATGCTCGACATGGGTTTCATCCCGCAAGTGCGTCAGATCATTCGCCAGACCCCACCGAAGAGCGAGCGTCAGACGCTGTTGTTCTCCGCGACCTTCACCGACGACGTGATGAACCTGGCCAAGCAATGGACCACCGACCCGTCGATCGTCGAGATCGAAGCGCAGAACGTGGCCAGCGAAAACGTCGAGCAACACATCTACGCGGTGGCCGGCGCCGACAAATACAAACTGCTCTATAACCTGGTCAACGATAACGGCTGGGAACGGGTGATGGTCTTCGCCAACCGCAAGGACGAAGTGCGGCGCATCGAAGAACGCCTGGTGCGCGATGGCGTCAACGCCGCGCAACTGTCTGGCGATGTGCCGCAGCACAAACGCATCAAGACCCTGGAAGGTTTCCGCGAAGGCAAGATCCGGGTGCTGGTCGCCACCGATGTGGCCGGTCGCGGCATTCACATCGACGGCATCAGCCACGTGATCAACTTCACCCTGCCGGAAGTCCCGGACGACTACGTGCATCGCATCGGTCGTACTGGTCGTGCCGGCGCCGATGGTGTATCCATCAGCTTTGCCGGTGAAGACGACTCCTACCAGCTACCGTCCATCGAGGCGCTGTTGGGTCGCAAGATCAGTTGTGAAACGCCACCGACGCATCTGCTGCGGGCGGTTGAGCGCAAGCGCCCATAACACGGGTCGCAGAATAAAAGGCGCAGCCGGAGACGGACTGCGCTTTTTTTTCGTCCGGTTTCTTCAACAGGAGCTTGCTCGAGACAACTAAAAGTCCATAATGGACAAATTAGTTTACTTTCAGCACCCGGAGCCGACCATGCCCAGCACGCCTTACGTCATCACCCAACCCCAGGCCCGCGAACTGCTGGCGCAAGTCGACGTGCCGCAGATCCTGCGCAAGCTGTTCCGCGACCTGGCCGCCGGGCAAGCCGTGCAACCGGCCCAGCAGTTGGTGGAATTCCCGAAAGGTGCCGGGGACTTCATCAACTACTTGGGCGTGCTGGCCGAAGACGGCGTGTATGGCGTCAAGACATCGCCCTACATCGTGCGTGAGCAAGGCCCATTGGTGACCGCCTGGACGCTGTTGATGTCGATGCAGACCGGCCAGCCGCTGCTGCTCTGCGATGCCGGTGAACTGACCACCGCACGCACCGCGGCAACGACGGCGGTGGCGGTCGATGCCCTCGCCCCGCTCAAGGCCCAACGCCTGGCAATCATCGGCAGCGGCAAGGTGGCCCAGGCGCACCTGCACTATGTGAAGAACCTGCGAGACTGGCAAAGCATCAGCCTGTATTCGCCGAGCTTGCGCGGCAAGAACGCCGAAGCGCTGGCGCAACTCAAAAGCCTCGATCCACGGCTGACCCTCGCCGACAGTTGCGAAACCGCGATTCAAGACGCCGACGTGATCATGCTTTGTACTTCGTCCGCCGGCCCGGTGATCGACCCGTCCATGTTGAGCAAACCGGCGTTGATCACGTCCATCAGCACCAATGCTCCGCGTGCCCATGAAGTGCCGCCGCAGAGCCTCAATGACATGCAGGTATTCTGCGACTATCGCCAGACCACCCCGGGCTCGGCCGGCGAAATGCTGATCGCCGGTGAACAGCATGGCTGGGACAAGCGCTCGATAGTCGGCGACCTGCCCGACTTGCTCAGCGGAAAAGTGCAGCGCCCGGACTACAACCGACCTGTGTTCTTCCGCTCCATCGGCCTGGGCCTGGAAGACATCGCACTGGCCAATGCCATTTACCGCCTACTGGGCTAACACCCGTTCCCACAGGGATCCCCAACAATTTCGGCATTTACGCCCCATCAGGAGACGTTCATGAGCCAGGCAGATTTCATCATTATCGGCGGCGGGATTGCCGGTGCTTCCACCGGTTTCTGGTTGTCGCAGCACGGACGGGTGATTGTGCTCGAGCGCGAATCCCATCCGGCCTATCACTCCACCGGACGCTCGGCGGCGCTCTACACCGCCGCCTACGGCACGCCTCAGGTTCGGGCATTGACCCTGGCCAGCCGCGATTTCTTCGATGCACCACCGCCCGGTTTCTGCGAACACCCGCTGCTGACCCCGCGCGGTGAGATGACCGTCGACTTCACGGGCGATCCGGCCGAGCTGAACAATCAATACCTGAGCGCCAAAGCCACCGTGCCGCAGATGCAACTGCTCAGCGCCGACGAAGCCTGTGCGCGCCTGCCGATCCTGCGTCGGGAAAAAGTCCATGGCGCGATCTACGACCCAACCGCCAGCGACATCGATACCGATGCCCTGCATCAAGGCTATCTGCGCGGTATCCGGCGCAATAAAGGCGAGGTGCATACCGACAGCGAAGTGCTGAGCCTGACCCGGGATGCCGAAGGGCTGTGGCAGGTTCAAACCGCCACTCAGACCTTCAGCGCCCCGATCATTATCAATGCCGCCGGCGCCTGGGCCGACAAGGTTGGCGTGCTGGCTGGCGCGCGGCCTCTGGGCCTGCAGCCCAAGCGTCGGGCAGCCTTTATCTTCGCCGGCCCCGAGGGCCTGGATAGCCATGACTGGCCAATGCTGGTCAGCCTCGATGAATCGTTCTACATGAAACCCGACGCCGGCATGTTCCTCGGCTCACCGGCCAACGCCGACCCGGTGGAGCCGCACGACGTGCAGCCCGAAGAACTGGACATCGCCATGGGCATCTACCAGATCGAAGAGGCGACCACCCTGACCATCCGCCGCCCGACCCGCACCTGGGCCGGCTTGCGCAGTTTCGTGCACGACGGGGATTTGCTGTCCGGCTTTGATCAACACGTACCGGGCCTGTTCTGGGTGGCGGGACAAGGCGGCTACGGCATCCAGACGTCACCGGCCATGGGCCAGGCCAGCGCTGCACTGGTACGCGGCGAAGCCTTGCCCGAACAGCTCACTCGTTTCGGTCTGGACGCCGCGATGCTCTCCCCCGCCCGTCTGGGTTGATCCTGATCCTCAGGTGACGTGCCCACACGATTGCGGCAAACTTCCAGTGCCCCTTTTTAAAGGGGCACTGACGCTGGCCTGGAGCTCCACTGTATGAACGCACCTGAAAAAAACTCGGCCCTGGACAATGTGTCCATGGACAACTTCCGCGCGATTGCCGATGCCATCGCCACGTTGTTCTTCCCTCACGCCGAGGTGGTGCTGCACGACCTGCGCACACAAAAGGTCGACTACATCGCCAACAACCTGTCCAAACGGGAAATTGGAGACGACTCGTCGCTGGAGGACATGCTCAGCGAAGAGGTCAGTGAACGAAACATCGGGCCGTACGAAAAGCTCAACTGGGACGGCCAGAAAATTCGCAGCCTCAGCAGCGTACTGCGCGACAGTGAGGGGCAACCGCTGGCGGTGCTGTGCATCAACCTGAATATCTCGTTATTCGAGAACGCGAAGGCGGCGCTGGATTTGTTCCTGTCGCCGACCAAGCTGATTCCGCAACCGGATTCACTGTTTCGCGATGACTGGCAGGAACGGATCAACACTTTTCTGCATGCCTGGCTGCGCGAGCGCCAGTTGAGCCTGAATGTGCTGACCCGCGACCATAAACGCGAACTGGTGCTGGCGCTGCACGCCGAAGGCGCCTTCAAAGGCAAAAGCGCCTCCAACTACGTGGCCAATGTGCTGAACATGGGCCGGGCGACGGTGTACAAGCATTTGAAGGAATTGAAGGGCTGAAAATCAAAAGATCGCAGGCTGCGCCAGCTCCTACAGAGAAATGTGGTCCTCTTTAGGCGCTGCCGAAGGCTGCGATCTTTCTCCGATCAATCGCCGTAGATGTCGGACTTGAAGTACTTCTCCGAAATCTTCTGGTATTCGCCACTGGCGCGAATGCCGTCGATGGCCGCGTTCAGTTCACTGACCAACTCGGTGTTGCCCTTGCGCACGGCAATCCCGGCGCCCTCACCCACGTATTTCGGATCCTTGAGTTCCGGCCCGACAAAGGCGTAACCCTTGCCACGCGGCATGGACAGGAAATCACTCAATGGAATGGTGTCGGCAAAAATGGCATCGAGGCGACCGGCAGCCAGGTCCATGTAGATTTCTTCGTTGTTGCCGTAACGCTTGACGTTGATGCCCTTCGGTTCGAAAACCTCGGTGGCGTAACGGTCCGTGGTGGTTGCGCGTTGTACGCCGACCGTCTTGCCCTTGAGGCTGGCGTACTGGTCATCGACCGCCGCGCCTTCCTTCATCACCAGTCGCGATGAGGTGAAGTAGTACTTGTGGGTGAAATCCACCGACTTCTTACGGTCTTCATTGATGGTCATGGACGACAGCGCCATGTCGATTTTTTTCACTTTCAGGGAAGGAATCAGACCGTCGAATTCGCCTTCGACCCACACACACTTGACCTTCATCTGCGCGCACAGGGCGTTGCCGATGTCGTAGTCGAAACCGACAATTTCACCTTTGTCGGTTTTCGATGCGAACGGCGGATAAGCCGCTTCAATACCGATACGCAGGCTTTTCTCGGCAGCGAACACGCTACTGCACGCCAACAGGCTCAGGGCCAGACCGGTGATGAGGGGGAATTTCTTCATGTTCGTTCTCTCGCGGGTTGTTGTTGGTTTGGCAAGACAGAAGAAAAAGCTGAAACAGGGAACGCCTTTTTTTGTACTTATAAATCCATACTGGACTTTTATGTATTAACCGTCAATCGGGCGCATACAGATCTTCCAGCCTCTGGTCGGGAGGGGAATCAGTGGTTTTTTGGGTGATGCAGAAGGCCTCTTCGCGGGCAAGTCGGACCGCGAAGGCGTATTCGAAAGCACTAGAGGAATTACTGCTTCCAGCGATCCGCCGCCGCATGATCGCTGTCGCGCCCTTCAACCCAGCGCGCGCCATCACGGGTGTTTTCTTTCTTCCAGAATGGCGCGCGGGTTTTCAGGTAGTCCATGACAAAGGCGCAGGCATCGAACGCTGCCTGACGGTGGGCGCTGGCGGCACCGACGAAGACGATCGGCTCGCCCGGCTCCAGCGCGCCGATGCGATGCAGCACTTCCAGCTTCAACAGCGGCCAGCGCTGCTCGGCCTCCGCAGCAATCTTGCCCAGGGCTTTTTCGGTCATGCCCGGGTAGTGCTCCAGAAACATCCCGGCGACGTCCAGGCCGTCATTGAAGTCGCGTACATAGCCGACAAAACTCACCACCGCACCAACGCCCACATTGGCCGCGTGCATGGCGTTGACCTCAGCGCCCGGGTCGAACGGCGTGGGCTGCACACGAATCGCCATGGCTCAGCCCCCGGTCACGGTTGGAAAGAAAGCCACTTCATCGCCATCGCCGACCGGTTCATCGAGCTGGCAGAGGTCTTCATTGCGGGCGCACATCAGGTTCTGCTCGCTCAACACCTCGGCGCCTTCACGTTGGGCCAGCAGTGCACGCACATCGTCGACCGTGGCGAAATCACCTTCAACCTTCACCGAATCCACGCCGAGCGCCTCACGGTAACGGGCAAAAAACTTCACGGTCACGTTCATGGCTGCTCCGCCTGGAAATGGCCGCTCTTGCCGCCGAGTTTTTCCAGCAGCCGCACACTCTCGATGGTCATGCCGCGGTCCACGGCTTTGCACATGTCATAGATGGTCAACGCCGCGACACTGGCGGCGGTCAGCGCTTCCATCTCGACGCCGGTCTGCCCGGACAACTTGCAGCGCGCCACGATGCGCACGGTGTCGTCGCCTTCGGCACTGAGTTCGACCTTGACGCCGGTGAGCATCAACGGATGGCACAGAGGAATCAGATCACTGGTTTTCTTCGCCGCCTGGATGCCGGCGATCCGCGCCACGGCGAACACGTCACCCTTGGGATGGCCGCCGCTGACGATCAACTGCAGGGTTTCGGGCAGCATGCGCACCAGCGCTTGGGCCGTCGCTTCGCGGAACGTCACGGCTTTTTCGGTGACGTCGACCATATTGGCGCGACCTTGGGAATCGAGATGAGTCAGCACAGCGTTACTCCTGATCAGGAGCATCGATTGTAAACCTGCGGGTCAATTTTCCGCACCCATAAAAAACCGGGCGGCTTCGGGCCGCCCGGTTCTGTGGTGAGGGTTACAGATGCGATTCGGCGTATTCGGCCAGAATCGAACGTGGCACCCCTTGCAGGGTGATGTGTACACCGTTGGGGAAGTCTTTGAAGCGTTCGGTCAGGTACGTCAGCCCGGAGCTGGTCGCGGACAGGTAAGGGGTGTCGATCTGCGCCAGGTTGCCCAGGCACACCACTTTGGAACCGGCGCCAGCACGGGTGATGATGGTTTTCATCTGGTGCGGCGTGAGGTTCTGGCATTCATCGATCAGGATCAGACTCTGCTGGAAGCTACGGCCTCGAATGTAGTTGAGGGATTTGAACTGCAACGGCACTTTGCTGAGGATGTAGTCGACGCTGCCATGGGTGTTTTCGTCATCCATGTGCAAGGCTTCGAGGTTGTCGGTGATGGCGCCCAGCCAAGGCTCCATCTTTTCCGCTTCGGTGCCGGGCAGGAAACCGATTTCCTGGTCGAGCCCCTGCACGCTGCGGGTGGCAATGATGCGCCGGTAGCGTTTGCTGACCATGGTCTGCTCGATGGCCGCCGCCAGGGCCAGGATGGTTTTACCGGAACCGGCCGCGCCGGACAGGTTCACCAGATGAATGTCCGGATCGAGCAAGGCGTACAGCGCCAGGCTTTGATAGATGTCACGCGGTTTCAGGCCCCAGGCTTCCTGGTGCAACAGAGGCTCCTGATGCAGGTCGAGGATCAATAACTTGTCGACCTGGATTTCCTTGATCCAGCCGACAAAGCCCTGTTCGTCGATGATGAACTCGTTAACGTGCACGGCAGGCAGGTTGTCGATCAGCTGCACCTGATGCCAGGTGCGGCCATGATCCTGCCGGGTTTCGACCTTGCTCACCCGGTCCCAGAAGGAGCCGGTCATGTTGTGGTAACCGTTGGGCAGCAACGAAACGTCGTCGACCAGTTGGTCGGTACTGTAGTCCTCGGCCGCGATCCCACAAGCCCGGGCCTTGAGGCGCATGTTGATATCTTTTGTAACCAGCACCACGGGCAGTTTTGCATCACGTGCGCGCAGGTCGATCAACTGGTTGATGATGATGTTGTCGTTAAGGTGCTCGGGCAGAATGATGTTCGGCTCGGCACGCTTGCTCATCAGAATTGACAGCAAGCCCTTGGGCCCACCCTTGCCACGCTGGATCGGAACGCCGAGTTCGACGTCTTCGGGGCTGGCATCGCCCAGGGTCTTGTCGATCAGCCGAATGGCCTGGCGGCATTCCGCTGCAACGCTGTGAGGCCCGCTCTTGAGCTTGTCCAGCTCTTCAAGCACGGTCATCGGGATCGCGACGTGGTGTTCTTCGAAGTTAAGCAGGGCGTTTGGATCGTGAATCAATACGTTGGTATCGAGTACATAAAGGATTGGCTGGTTGGAAGGGCTACGTCCGTGATCATCCATACTCGGTCACCTTTGTGGGAGCCAGTCGACGCAATACCATGACAGTGCTGCGCCTCGAAGTGGCCACCGAAATCACCTGCTCAGACTCAAGTGATTGCAACCCAAACGGAGTCTTGGAAGACGCCACCTGTGTTGCAGGTTTCGGCGGTCTGTCTTCGTAATACTCCAAAACACATGACAGAAAAAAGCACTTTGACGTTTTTTTGAAGTTTATTTTTCAGAATGACCAATAGCACTTGGCGGACTGCCAGCACCCCGCTAAAGTCGGAAGTCCGCCTGCATCGAAATCTCCTCCAAAAACGTCCCTGCCCTAATGTTTACGGGCTTTCTCCGTTTCAGCGAAACGCGTCCTGACAGTTTTCCCAACCGATCCCGCTCGGCGCCGTTTGCGTCATGAGCCAAGGTAACGCGGTTTTCAGCGCATCCTGCTTCACATTGAAATTGATCACCCCGTGCCGCCATAGCAGCATCAGCGTCAGCACCCGTTGCGCACTCTGGCTGCCCTTGAGCTTGCCGGCGCCGTCCTGGGCATCGATGTCCCACAATGCCACCTGCAAACCCTGAGACCTGAAGAAGCCTTCAGCATCGGACCGACGCTGGCCATCGGGCGGACGAAACAGCGGCACGTAATTCTCCGGCAGCTTGCCCTTGACCAGCTCGGCGCTGCGCCGCACCGAGTCCTGCCAGTCTTGCCAATGGCTGTGGGAACGGAACTCCCAACCCTGCACGCCAACGCATTGCTGCGAATAGGTCCCTTGCAGGCTGGTCGCCGAACCTTCAGCCAGACGGGCCTGGATGTCCTTGCCGAGGACGAAGAACGTCGCGCTCATGTTCGATTTGCGCAGGTACTCGGTGACCCAGGCAGTGTTATCCGGCACGGCATTGGCAGCGCTGTCGAAAGTCAGCAGGAACAGGCGATCATTCATCGCATCGCCATTGCGCTCATAGTCGCCAAAACGATCGACTTCGCTGCTGGTCTGCGGAAACAGCGCGGCCTTGCGCAATTGCTCGTCCAGATACTGGGCGTGGAACAGCCGGCTCGGCTCGGCCCACTTGATGTAGTAGCTGTCGTCACTGATCTGAAACTTGGCCGCTTGCTCACGCAGGGTGTCCATGTCCTCGACCAGGAAACAGAAAGAGGCATCCTGATCGCAACTCTGCTGGGCGAAGTTGTAGTTGCTCAGCAACCGCTGCCACATGCGTTGGCGCAGGTGGTTGACCGACTCCAGATTGACGGTGCGCAGGCCCAGGCGTTGAGCCAGGCTTGCTTCATCGAGCGATTCGCTGGCGAGCAGGACGCGAGCGAACATGAGGATTTCGGCCCGGGAGGCAACGTCGAACAGGGTCGGGTTGCTGAGCTGCTCAGGCCAGGTGCTGCGATCCAGCGTCGCCACATCGCCCGGCGCCGCCATGACACCAAAGCTCAACAACCCGGCAAAGAATAGAAAAACGATACGCAATGGGATGTCTCCATAACAAAACCCGCGCGGCACTATAGCCGATCCCCTGTGGCGAGGGGGCTTGCCCCCGTTGGGTTGCGAAGCAGCCCCCAAAACTGCGTCCCCCATTCCTTCAGATAGAACGCAAGTGTCGGTTTGCGACCGCTTCGCGATCGAACGGGGGCAAGCCCCCTCGCCACAGGATCTTCTTCTGCCACAAAACCTGGCGACACCACCGATCACCTATGACAGCCATAGCTGGAGTCAACACAGACAACCCCCTAGAATCGCCCCCACGATTAAAGGAGCCGACTTCATGCTGATGGTGATTTCCCCCGCCAAGACCCTCGATTACGAAACACCGCCGGCGACCCAGCGCTTCACTCAGCCGCAATACCTCGACCACTCCCAGGAACTGATCCTGCAACTGCGCGACCTCACACCGGCGCAGATCAGCGAGCTGATGCACGTCTCCGACAAAATTGGCGGCCTCAATGCCGCACGTTTCGGCAGCTGGACCCCGGCCTTCACCCCTGCCAACGCCAAGCAGGCCTTGCTGGCATTCAAGGGCGACGTGTACACCGGCCTGAATGCACAAACCTTCAGCGAAGCCGACTTCGATTACGCCCAGCAGCACTTGCGCATGCTCTCCGGCCTGTACGGCTTGCTGCGCCCTCTGGACCTGATGCAACCCTATCGGCTGGAGATGGGCACCAAGCTGGCCAATGCCCGTGGCAAGGATCTGTATGCCTTCTGGGGCACGCGGATCAGCGAATGGCTGAACGAAGCGCTGGCCGATCAAGGCGACGATGTGCTGCTGAACCTGGCCTCCAACGAATACTTCTCGGCGGTCAAACGCAGCGCCTTGAACGCGCGCATCATCAATACCGAGTTCAAGGACTTGAAGAACGGCCAGTACAAAATCATCAGCTTCTACGCGAAAAAGGCCCGCGGGATGATGAGCCGCTTCGTCATTGAAGAACGCATCAATGACCCGGTCGCCCTCAAGCAGTTCGATGTTCAGGGTTATCGCTACAGCAGCGAACAGTCTAAACCGGACAATCTGGTGTTCCTGCGCGATCACGCACCGGAGTAACCAGACCCGCACTCAATTCGCGCACGACATCAACAACTTCGTCGTGCGCTACCCCTTCGATCCTCGAACAATCCCCGCCCTTTTCGCCGACTTATTGGCGCCAAAAAACAAGCACTCTATTTTCTAACTTTTGTTTCACTCGACTTTGCTGATTTTTTTCAGTAGTGGCACTGAAAATTTTTGTTGGTAGTGGCAAAAAAGTATCCAAGGCAATAATCACCCTATATATAAAGGGCGAAACGGCAAGTGCTATCAATATGAGAGCAGTGCCATCTTTTTCAATATTTCAAGAAATTTCAGAAATCGCGATGGGCGGACTGGAACTATGTCCAAATGCGCCGCTCATACCACCCGTAACGATTCTCTCGGCGAACGTACGAGATAACTTACACAGAGAAGCGGTCCCGATAGCGAAGTTGTCACATTAACTTGAACTTATGGATCACTTGTTTGGGAAACACATGAAGGACAGGAGATAACGCACCATTAATATCCCCTACAAGGCCACGGCTGCGCCCCTATAAACGTGCTCACCCGAGCACCCAACCGCTTGATTTACGGGCTTCTGGCCTGGCATTGAGCGCGCAAGACCTTTGCACGAACGTCCTCTGATTAGAGGGTCGGCTGCATAACAGGGCACGTCATAACAATAAGGCCTGGTTGCGCACATCTTGAGTGCACTTATTTAGACACTCGGAACTTAGTATGCCTGCACCCGGCATTGTGACGCCTTTAAGGCCGCACTTGCGAGTGCACTATGACCGCTGAACACCATTAACTCCGGCCATGTAATGGCTTGTTGAACACAGTCTTGATTAACTGAGAGGTAAATGCGATGCGCATCAGCATATTTGGTTTGGGTTACGTCGGTGCAGTCTGTGCCGGTTGCCTGTCTGCACGGGGCCATGACGTCGTTGGCGTCGATGTTGCCAAAGACAAGATCGATATGATCAACGCCGGTCGTTCGCCGATCGTTGAACCCGGTCTGGGCGAACTTCTGAAACAGGGCATCGAGACTGGCCGTCTGCGCGGCACGACCAACTTCGCCGAGGCGATTCGCGACACCGATCTGTCGATGATCTGCGTCGGCACGCCGAGCAAAAAGAACGGCGACCTGGAACTGAACTACATCGAGGCCGTGTGCCGCGAAATCGGTTTTGTTCTGCGTGACAAAACCACCCGCCACACCATCGTCGTGCGCAGCACCGTGTTGCCGGGCACCGTGGCAAACGTGGTCATCCCGATTCTCGAAGATTGCTCCGGCAAGAAAGCCGGTGTCGACTTCGGTGTTGCCGTGAACCCTGAGTTCCTGCGTGAAAGCACCGCGATCGCCGACTACGACCAGCCGCCAATGACCGTCATCGGTGAGTTCGACAAGGCTTCGGGCGACGTTCTGCAATCGCTGTACGAAGAACTCGACGCGCCGATCATCCGCAAGGACATCGCCGTTGCCGAGATGATCAAGTACACCTGCAACGTGTGGCACGCCACCAAGGTGACCTTCGCCAACGAGATCGGCAACATCGCCAAGGCTGTCGGCGTCGATGGTCGTGAAGTGATGGAAGTGGTCTGCCAGGACAAGACACTGAACCTGTCCCAGTACTACATGCGTCCTGGCTTCGCGTTCGGCGGCTCCTGCCTGCCGAAAGATGTGCGCGCCCTGACCTACCGCGCCGGTTCCCTGGACGTCGAAGCACCGCTGCTCAACTCGCTGATGCGCAGTAACGAGTCCCAGGTACAGAACGCGTTCGACATCGTCTCCAGCCACGACAAACGCAAAGTCGCCCTGCTGGGCCTGAGCTTCAAGGCCGGCACCGACGACCTGCGCGAAAGCCCGCTGGTCGATCTGGCGGAAATGCTGATCGGCAAGGGCTACGACCTGAGCATCTACGACAGCAACGTCGAGTACGCCCGTGTCCACGGTGCGAACAAGGATTACATCGAGTCGAAGATCCCTCACGTCTCGTCCTTGCTCAACTCGAACTTCGAGGACGTGATCAACAACTCCGACGTGATCATCCTCGGTAACCGTGACGAGAAATTCCGCGCCCTGGCGCTGGAAGCACCGCACGGCAAGCAAGTGGTCGACCTGGTCGGCTTCATGTCCAAAGCCACCAGCGTCAGCAAGCGCACCGAAGGTATCTGCTGGTAACACGCCTGTAGGAGCTGTCGAGTGAAACGAGGCTGCGATCTTTCCCAGCTCACTTGAATCCCAAGCGAAAGATCAAAAGATCGCAGGCTTCGCCAGCTCCTACAGGGATTCTGGCGTTATCCAAACCGGGTGGCGCCAGTTTTCACAAGCCTGCCTTAACCCAATCGGGCTCCGCCCGAGATCGAGACGGATGCAGATTATGCACAGGCTAAAGCACGGCCTACTTCAGGCCGCCGGTTGGCTGTTTTACCTAAGTTTATTGATGGGCATCGCCATTGCGTTGCCTGTGTCCACGTTCGACTCCGAGTCGAAGGACTTCATTTTCCTGGTCGGTATCGTCGGTATCTGGCGCTACTCGATGGGTGCCACGCACTTTCTGCGCGGCATGCTGTTTCTGTACGTGGTCTACCCGCACCTGCGGCGCAAAGTGCGCAAGCTGGGTAAAGCGGCAGACCCCTCCCATGTGTTCCTGATGGTCACCAGCTTCCGTATCGACGCGCTGACCACCGCGCAGGTCTACAGCTCGGTCATCCGCGAGGCCATCGACTGCGGCCTGCCGACCACCGTGGTGTGCTCCATCGTCGAAATGTCCGATGAGCTGCTGGTCAAGAGCCTCTGGAAACGCATGAACCCACCGGCGAGCGTCAAGCTCGACTTCGTGCGCATTCCCGGCACCGGCAAGCGCGATGGCCTGGCCTACGGTTTCCGCGCCATCTCCCGCCACCTGCCGGACGACCGTGCCGTGGTTGCAGTGATCGATGGCGACACCGTGCTGGCCGAAGGCGTCGTGCTCAAGACCGTGCCGTGGTTCCAGCTGTTCGGCAATGTCGGCGGCCTGACCACCAACGAGTTCTGCGAAGTGCGCGGCGGCTACATCATGAGCGAATGGCACAAACTGCGATTCGCCCAGCGCCACATCAACATGTGCTCCATGGCCCTGTCCAAGCGTGTATTGACCATGACCGGTCGGATGTCGGTGTTCCGCGCCACCGTGGTCACCAACCCGGACTTCATCGCCGATGTGGAAAGCGACTCGCTGCAACACTGGCGTCTGGGCCGCTTCAAGTTCCTGACCGGTGACGACAAGTCGAGCTGGTTCAGCCTGATGCGCCTGGGTTACGACACGTTCTACGTGCCCGACGCCGCGATCCATACCGTGGAACACCCGCCGGAAAAGAGCTTCATCAAGGCCAGTCGCAAACTGATGTTCCGTTGGTACGGCAACAACCTGCGGCAGAACTCCCGCGCCCTGGGCCTGGGGATGAAACGCCTCGGTCTGTTCACTTCGGTGGTGCTGTTCGATCAGCGCGTGTCGATGTGGACGTCCCTGCTGGGCCTGACCGTGGCGCTCATCGCCACCTTCAAGTACGGCACCGCGTTCATCCTGGTTTACCTGCTGTGGATCGGCATCACCCGCCTGATCCTGACCCTGTTGCTGTCCTGTTCCGGTCACCGGATCGGCCCGGCGTACCCGGCCATTCTCTATTACAACCAGATCGTCGGCGCGCTGGTGAAGATCTACGTGTTCTTCCGCCTCGACAAACAATCCTGGACTCGCCAGCCCACTTCTCTGACCCGTGATCTCGCCAGCTTTCAACGTTGGTTCAACACCTGGTCGTCTCGGACCATGACCTTCTCCGCCGGCAGCATCTTTGTCGCCGTGCTGCTGATGATGGTCTGACCGAACTCGCCTGAATTAACTAGGAAATCGCCCATATGAATACCGCCGTCAACAGCAACGTAGTGCACGAATCCGAAGCCCAGCGCCAACACGCCCGTGTGAAAATTCCGGCCAAGCTGCGTTTCTTCGGCCCTGACCGGACCCCGGTCGAAGCCCGGGTCATCGACCTTTCCGCAGGCGGCCTGGCGTTCAACGCCGGTCAGCTGCCACTGAAGGTTGGCGATGTGCACAAGGCCCGCCTGCAATTCGTCATCGATAACCTTGGCCTGGCCATGGACGTGGAATTGCAGATCCGCTCCGTCGACCGCCAGACCGGTCGCACCGGTTGCCAGTTCCAGAACCTGGAGCCGCGGGACATTTCCACCCTGCGCCACCTGATCACCTCGCACCTGGCCGGCGACATCGTCAGCATCGGTGAAGTGCTGGCGACCCTGCAGCGCGACAACTTCACCAAGGCGCGCAAGGTCAAGGACGGCGGCCACGGCATGACCGCGCTCGGCCGTCTGAAAGCGGTGACCTTCAGCGCCGGCATCTTCGTGGTCGGCCTGGTAGCGTTCGGTTTCATTTTCAAATCGGTGTACGGCATGTACTTCGTCAGCCACGCCCAGGCCGGTCTGGTCAGCGTGCAAGGCATGAACATCACCATGCCGCGCGACGGCACCGTGCAGAGCCTGATCAAGGCTGACGGCGTTGCTGCCAAAGGCGCACCGCTGGCGACCTTCAGCACCAGCATGCTCGACGTGCTCAAGGGCCATCTGGACGAAAACCAACTGCAACCGTCCAAGGTTGAAGAGCTCTTCGGCAAGCAAATGACCGGCACCCTGACCTCCCCGTGCGATTGCACCGTGGCGCAGCAACTGGTGGCTAACGGTCAATACGCCAACAAAGGTGACGTGATCTTCCAACTGGTGCCACGCAATACCGAAGCCAACGTTGAAGCACGCTTCTCCTATCGCCAGTTCGGCGACGTGCGCCCAGGCACCTCGGTCAGCTTCCAGATTGCCGGCGAAGACCAGACCCGTACCGGCAAGATCGTCAGCAGCACCAGCCTGAAAAGCGAAGACCTGTCATCCGATATCCGCGTGCAGATCAAACCTGACGAGCCGCTGGACAGCGCATTCGCCGGTCGCCCGGCGGAAGTGAACAGCACCCGTGGCCCGAACCTGAACTGGCTGATCAACAAAGCCATGGCCGCCGGTCTTTAAAAAGAGGACATGCCCGTGACGACTCCACAAATCCTCAGAACACCGCGCACCCACATAGGATCACTGTGTGCAGTTGCACTGGCCGTAAGCCTGGCCGGTTGCGCCGGCCTGCCCGACCAGCGCCTGGCCAATGAAGCCCTCAAGCGCGGTGATACCACGCTGGCGGCGCAGAACTATCAGCAACTGGCCGACCTGGGCTACAGCGAAGCCCAGGTTGGGCTGGCCGACATTCAGGTCGACAGCCGCGACCCGGCGCAGATCAAAAAGGCCGAGGCGACTTACCGCGCCGCAGCCAGCGTCTCGCCGCGGGCTCAGGCTCGCCTGGGTCGCCTGCTGGTGGCCAAACCTGGCGCCACCGAAGCCGAACACCACGAAGCCGAAACACTGTTGAAGAAAGCCGCGACCAATGGCGAAGGCAACACCCTGATCCCGTTGGCGATGCTGTATCTGCAATTCCCGCACAGCTTCCCCAACGTCAACGCACAACAGCAGATCAGCCAATGGCGCGCCGAAGGCAAACCGGAAGCAGGTCTGGCCCAGGTGCTGCTCTATCGCACCCAAGGCACTTACGACCAACACCTGAATGACGTGGAAAAGATCTGCAAAGCGGCGTTGAATACCACCGACATCTGCTACGTCGAACTGGCCACGGTCTATCAGAAACGTGGCCAGCCCGAACAACAGGCCGAGTTGATCAAGCAGATGCAGGCTGCTCACAGCCGTGGCACCGTCTCCGCGCAACGGGTCGACAGCGTGGCCCGCGTGCTGGGCGATGCGAGCCTGGGCAAGACCGACGAAAAAACCGCTCAGTCGCTGCTCGAAGGCATCGCCCCGGGCTACCCGGCGTCGTGGGTCAGCCTGGCGCAATTGCTCTACGACTTCCCTGAACTGGGCGACGTCGACACGATGATGAAGTACCTGGACAACGGCCGCGCCGCCGACCAGCCGCGCGCCGAACTGTTGCTGGGCAAGCTCTACTACGAAGGCAAGATGGTGCCGGCCGACGCCAAGGTCGCCGAAGAGCACTTCAAGAAAGCCGTCGGCCGGGAAGTCGCCGCCGATTACTACCTCGGCCAGATTTACCGTCGCGGTTACCTGGGCAAGGTCTATCCGCAGAAAGCCCTGGATCACCTGCTGACCGCTGCGCGCAACGGCCAGAACAGCGCCGATTTCGCCATCGCCCAACTGTTCTCCCAAGGCAAGGGCACCCGGCCCGACCCGGTCAACGCTTACGTCTTCAGCCAATTGGCCAAGGCTCAAGACACCCCGCAAGCCACTGAGCTTGCGCAAACACTCGAAGCGCAACTGCCGCCTGATCGGCTGGCCGAGGCCCAACGCCTGCTCAAACAAGAACAGGCCATTCGTAGCACCGTGAGTCCGGACACGCTGGAACTGCACGCTTTGCAAGAAGAAGACGGCGAGGAATCCCTATGAAACTCAATCCATTCGTGCAGGCCGGTATTGGCCTGACATTCGCCCTGCTGTGGTCGTGCCCGACCCTGGCGGCCCTGACCGAAGACAAGAACTTCGGTCTCGAAGTCAAAGTTACCGGCCAGTCCGAGAACGACAGTGATCTGGGCACCGCCGGTGGCGGCGACGTTAACGGCGTCGGCCTCGACCTGCGCCCATGGGTCTATGGCGAAAGCGGCGCGTGGAGCGCCTACGCGATGGGTCAGGCCGTGACGTCCACCGACATCATCGAAACCGACACCCTGCAGCAGTCCGACAACAGCGGCACCCAGACCACCGACAGCGGTGATCGCAAGACCAAGAAAAACTACCTGGCGATGCGCGAGTTCTGGGTCGGTTACCAGGGCCTCACGCCTTACCCTGGCGAGATCCTCAAGTTCGGTCGCCAACGCCTGCGCAACGACGACGGCCAATGGCGCGACACCAACATCGAAGCCCTGAACTGGACCTTCGACACCACCCTGTTGCGCGCCAACGTCGGTATCGCCGAACGCTTCAGCGAATACCGTACCGACCTGAAAGAACTGGCGCCCAAAGACAAGGATCGCCTGCACGCCTACGCCGATGCGGCGTATCAGTGGACGCCGGGTAACTGGGTCGGCATTCGCGGTCATCACACCCACGATAACGGCAAGCTCGACTATCCGGAGCCAGGCGTGGCCGGCGATACCCTGGACAAGAAACAGAACGGCGACATCAGCTGGCTCGGCCTCACCGCCGACAGTGATGCCTACAACTGGCGCAACACCAACTCCGTCAATTACTGGGGCAGCATCACCGGCATGAGCGGCGACCGTGACACGGTCAACCCGCTGAATGCCGACGGCACTCGCCCGGCAGAAGCCAAGCGTGGTGAAGACCTGAACGGCTGGGCTACCGACGTGGGTGTTCGTCTGCGCCTCGATCCACAGTGGCAAGTCGGTGCAGCCTATGCCCGCGCCAGCGCCGAGTACCAACAGAACGGCCTGGAAAGCAACCGCTCGAACTACACCGGTACGCGCTCGCGGGTTCACCGTTTCGGCGAAGCCTTCCGTGGCGAAATGAACAACATGCAGACCGCTACGTTGTTCGGCTCCTGGATGCTCAACGATGAATACGACGCCAGCTTGATCTATCACAAGTTCTGGCGTGTGGACGGCAACAAGCCGGTGGGCAACAACGGCATCAACGCTGTTGAAAACAACACCGACGACGCGACCGGCGCGATCCTCTCCAGCACCTCCCTGCCGCTGGAAGATGGCAACAAGGACCTCGGTCAGGAAATGGACCTGGTGGTCACCAAGTACTTCAAGCAAGGCCTGTTGCCGGCAGCGTTGAGCCAGTCGATCGATGAGCCTTCGGCCCTGGTGCGGTTCCGTGGTGGTGTGTTCAAGCCCGGCGATGCCTATGGCAAAGAAGTCGACTCGTACATGCACCGTGCGTTTATCGACGTGATCTGGCGCTTCTGATGCAAACCGCGAAGGGAGTGCCCGACATGAACAGCGCCAAGAAAGGCTCGATCAGCCTGCTGGCCGGCGCGCTGCTGCTGGCCAGCGCAGCCGCCTTCGCCACCGTCGAACCGGCCAAGTCTGTGCAACAGGGCAAATCGACGACCATAGCCAAGGGGCTGCAACAGGCCAAGACCTACACCGTCAGCAGCGCGCCAACCGCGCCCCTGGACTTGGCCAAGCCGAAACTGCCGGACACTTCAGGCTACACCGCCGAAGCCATTGCCGCGAAAATCGTGCGCACCAAGCCCGGTAAGATCAGCGTGCGCCGGATGATGCAGGAAGACGCCTTGAAGGACTTCATCGGCGGCGACAACAAGATGGCCGAGTGGGTGGTGCGTCAGCACGGCATCCCGCAGGCGATCTTCGTCGACGACGGCTACATGAACCTCAAGGATCTGACCAAGAAGCTGCCCAAGCAGTACCTCAGCGAAACATCGCCAGGTGTGTTCCTGGCGAAGTTGCCGATCGTGGTGGGCAGACACGGCATTCTGGAAATCGACAAACAGACCCAGGAACTGCGCCTGTCCCAGGAGGCCGGCTCGTTCCTGGTCAACGACGGTCAGCTGTTTGTGCGTGATACCAAGATCACCGGTTGGAGCGAGAAGGCCAACGGCCCGGCGGCCTTCTCGTCGCCCAAGGAGTTCCGGCCGTTCCTGTTGTCCTGGGGCGGCACCGAGACCTACATCGCCAACAGCAAGATCGCCAGTTTCGGTTACGCCAACAGTAAGTCCTACGGCGTGAGTATTTCCCAGTACACGCCGAACATGGCCAAGGTGCTCAAGCGTCCTGAACCGACCGGCTGGATCGTCGGCTCCGAGTTCTCGGACATGTGGTACGGCTTCTACTGCTACGAAACCCGCGACTTCGTGGTCAAGGGCAATACCTACAAAGACAACATCGTCTACGGCATCGACCCCCATGACCGTTCCCACGGTCTGATCATCGCCGACAACACGGTGTACGGTACGAAGAAGAAGCACGGGATCATTATTTCCCGTGAGGTCAACGACAGCTTCATCTTCAACAACCGCAGCTACGACAACCACCTCTCGGGCCTGGTGATCGACCGTAACAGTGTGAACAACCTGATCGCCTACAACGAGATCTACAAGAACCACACCGACGGCATCACCCTCTACGAGAGTGCCGACAACCTGCTGTGGGGCAACCAGGTGATCAGCAACCGACGCCACGGCATCCGTATTCGTAACAGCGTGAACATCCGCCTGTACGAAAACGTCTCGATGGCCAACGGCCTGACCGGTGTCTACGGGCACATCAAAGACCTGAGCGACACCGACCGGGACATCAAGCTCGACCCGTTCGATGCCGAAGTGTCGCTGATCGTGGTCGGTGGTGAACTGGCTGCCAACGGCAGCGGACCGCTGTCGATCGACTCGCCGCTGAGCGTGGAGTTGTATCGCGTGTCGATGCTCGCACCGACCAAAACCAGCGGCATCAGCTTCTCGGGAATTCTCGGCGAGCGTCAGGATGAAATTCTCGACCTGCTGGTGCGCCAGCAGAAAGCCGTGCTGATCGACCCTGTCGAACGCCAGACCGAAATGCGGGACTGAGGATAATTTTATGCACCCACACTTGATCAAATTACTCAGCCTGTCGGCCCTGACTGCGGGCATTCTCGCGGCCAGCACTGGCGTGCGTGCCGAAGACGCCAAGGCACCGAGCTTCAGCGCCGAGCCGTGCTGCAGCCTGTGCCCGGCAGCCCACGACCCGAAGAACTACACCACCCGCTATCAGCAGAACTTCACCACACTGGTGCAGGCCCAGGGCGATTGGCTGTTCCGTACACAAGAAGACTTGCGCACCGAATTCGACACCACGCTCGCCGGCTACAAACGCATGAAGCAGCTGCACGATGCGTTCAAGAGCAAAGGCGTGGAACTGGTCATCGTTTACCAGCCGACCCGTGGCCTGGTGAACCGCAACAAGCTGAACCCGGAAGAAAAAGCCAAATACGATTTCGACAAGGCACTGACCAACTACAAAACCATGCTCGGGCGTTTTGCGCAGATGGGCTACGTGGTCCCTGACCTGTCACCGCTGACCAACGAATCGCTGCCCGACACCCTGCCCGCCCACGATTTCTACTTCCGCGGTGACCAGCACTGGACCCCGTATGGCGCCCAGCGCACCGCGAAGATCGTCGCCGAGAAGGTCAAGCAAATGCCGGCCTTCGCCGACATTCCCAAACGTGAATTCGAGACCCATAAGTCGGGTCGCATGGGCAAGACCGGAACGTTGCACAACATGGCGGGTCAACTCTGTGGCACCAGCTACGCGATCCAGTACATGGATCAGTTCACCACCGAGCCCAAGGGCGAAGCGGCGGATGGCGATCTGTTCGGTGAATCCGGCAACCCGCAAATCACCCTGGTCGGCACCAGCCACAGCGGCAAGAACTACAACTTCGCCGGTTTCCTCGAAGAGGCCATCGGCGCCGACATCCTCAACGTGGCATTCCCCGGCGGTGGCCTGGAAGGTTCGATGCTGCAGTACCTGGGCAGCGAAGAGTTCCAGACCAAGCCACCGAAGATTCTCATCTGGGAGTTCTCGCCGCTTTATCGCCTCGACCAGGAAACCATCTACCGCCAGATGATGGCGCTGCTGGATAACGGTTGCGAAGGCAAGGATGCACAGATGAGCGGCAGCGCCGCACTGAAGCCGGGCAAAAACGAACTGATGGTCAACAGCAAGAACCTGGACCTGCGCAACAGCGATCACCAGGTCGACATCCGCTTCGCCGATACGTCGGTGAAAACCTTGCATGCCACCCTCTGGTACATGAATGGGCGTCATGAGGACATCAAGATCGAGAAGCCGGAAACCTCCGAAACCGACGGGCGTTTCGCTTTCGAGTTGCGCACGGACGAAGACTGGGCCTCGCAGAATCTGCTGGCCGTTGAAGTCCAGGGGCCTGAAACACCAGGCGCCGCGCCGCAGAAAGTCGAAGCGAAAATCTGCAAACGCAACGTGTTCTCCGGCACCGGGCAGCGTACTGCTCAAGCCGGGCAATGAGGCTACCTCTTATGAACTGCATGCAAACCCGAACTTTGAAACAGTTACTCGCGCCTTCCCTGCTGGCTCTGGCGATGTTCGCTGGCGCCACCCAGGCCGCCGCGCCACTGCACCCGCCCCAGGGTTACTTCGCGCCTGTGGATAAATTCAAGACCGGCGACAAGAGCGAAGGCTGCGATGCAATGCCGACGCCCTACACCGGCGCCCTGCAGTTTCGCAGCAAATACGAAGGCTCCGACAAGTCCCGTTCGACCCTGAACGAAGCATCGGAAAAAGCCTTCCGCGACACCACCGCCGACATCACCAAGATCGAGCGTGGCACCAGCAAGCGAGTGATGCAGTTCATGCGTGACGGTCGCCCGGAACAACTGGAATGCACCCTCGACTGGTTGACCGCCTGGGCCAAGGCCGACGCGTTGATGTCCAGGGACTTCAACCACACTGGCAAGTCCATGCGCAAATGGGCGCTGGGCAGCATGGCGTCGTCCTATATCCGCCTGAAATTCTCTGACTCGCACCCACTGGCCACCCACCAGGAAGAGGCGCAGGTGATTGAAGCCTGGTTCAGCAAAATGGCCGACCAGGTGGTCAGCGATTGGGACAACCTGCCGCTCGAACAGACCAACAACCACTCGTATTGGGCCGCCTGGTCGGTGATGGCGACGTCGGTCGCCACCAACCGCCGCGACCTGTTCGACTGGGCCGTGAAGGAATTCAAGGTCGGCGCCAATCAAATCGACGCCCAAGGCTTCCTGCCTAACGAACTCAAGCGCCAGCAACGCGCCCTCGCCTACCACAACTACGCCCTGCCGCCGCTGGCGATGATCGCCAGTTTCGCCCAGGCCAACGGTGTGGATTTGCGTCAGGAAAACAACGGCGCCTTGAAACGCCTGGGTGATCGCGTGCTGGCCGGGGTGAAAGACCCGGATCAATTCGAGCAGAAAAACGGCAAGGATCAGGACATGACCGATCTCAAGATCGACTCGAAATTCGCCTGGCTCGAACCGTTCTGCTCGCTCTACACCTGCGCGCCGAATGTGCTGGAACTCAAGCACAAGATGCAGCCGTTCAAGTCTTTCCGCCTCGGCGGGGACTTGACCAAGGTCTACGACCCGGCCAATGAAAAAGGCAACAAGGGCTCTTAAAGCTCAGCGCTATCCATTGTGGCGAGGGGGCTTGCCCCCGTTGGGGTGCGTAGCGCCCCCAAAACCTGACAGCGCGGTGACTCAGGCATAACGCGTTTACCGGTTTTAAGACTGCTTCGCAGCCGAACGGGGGCAAGCCCCCTCGCCACAGGGTCAGTGTCAGGCATGAATTGAGTAATACATCCCCGGATTTTCGTGGGGGGTTTGGGGGGGCCGTTGGCCCTTGACTGTTGGTTAAACATGGAGAGATCGGGATGGTATTTTCATCCAACGTGTTCCTGTTTCTGTTCTTGCCGATCTTTCTCGGCTTGTACTACTTGAGCGGGCAACGCTATCGCAACTTGCTGCTGCTGATCGCCAGCTACGTGTTCTACGCCTGGTGGCGTGTGGACTTCCTTGCGCTGTTCGCAGCCGTCACGCTGTGGAACTACTGGATCGGCCTGAAAGTTGGCGCCGCCGGTGTCCGGACCAAACCGGCCCAACGCTGGCTGCTGCTCGGCGTCGCGGTGGACTTGTGCATCCTGGGCTACTTCAAGTACGCCAACTTCGGCGTGGAGAGCATCAACGCGATGATGACCTCGGTCGGTCTGTCGCCGTTCATCCTGACCCACGTACTGTTGCCGATCGGGATCTCGTTCTACATCTTCGAGTCCATCAGCTACATCATCGACGTTTACCGCGGCGATACCCCGGCCACCCGCAACCTGATCGACTTTGCCGCATTCGTAGCGATCTTCCCGCACTTGATCGCGGGCCCGGTGCTGCGTTTCCGCGACCTGGCCGACCAGTTCAACAACCGTACCCACACCCTCGACAAGTTCTCCGAAGGTGCCACGCGGTTCATGCAGGGTTTCATCAAGAAGGTGTTCATCGCCGACACCCTGGCGGTGGTCGCCGACCATTGCTTCGCCTTGCAGAACCCGACCACGGGCGATGCCTGGCTCGGCGCCCTGGCCTACACCGCGCAGCTGTACTTCGACTTCTCCGGCTACAGCGACATGGCGATTGGCCTGGGCTTGATGATGGGTTTCCGCTTCATGGAAAACTTCAAACAGCCGTACGTCAGCCAGTCGATCACCGAGTTCTGGCGGCGCTGGCACATCAGCCTCTCCACCTGGCTGCGTGACTACCTGTACATCACCCTCGGCGGTAACCGTAAAGGCACGCTGATGACCTATCGCAACCTGTTCCTGACCATGCTGCTCGGTGGTCTGTGGCACGGCGCGAACATCACCTACATCGTCTGGGGCGCCTGGCACGGCATGTGGCTGGCAATCGAAAAAGCCATCGGCCTGAACACCTCGCCGCGCAGCTTCAACCCGATCCGCTGGGTCCTGACCTTCCTGCTGGTGGTGATGGGCTGGGTGATCTTCCGCGCAGAGAACCTGCACGTCGCCGGTCGCATGTACGGCGCAATGTTCAGCTTCGGCGAATGGTCGCTGTCGGAACTCAACCAGGCCAGCCTCACCGGTCTGCAAGTGGCAACCCTGGTGGTGGCTTACGTGACCCTGGCGTTCTTCGGCCTGCGTGATTTCTACACCAACCAGCCGCCAGTCAAGACCAAGCCTGCAGTGAACATCGAAACCGACGGCCCGGCCGCGGCGACACCCGGAACGATCAAGGCCGTACCGGGCGATAACCCGGCCAGCATCCACCAACCGGGTTACACCGTCGGCGTTGAAGCGACTGTGCAACCGGCCTACTGGACCGCCGATTGGTCCCGTTACGTGATGCGCGCCCTGGTACTGCTGCTGTTCATCGCCTCGATTCTCAAACTCTCGGCGCAAAGCTTCTCGCCGTTCCTTTACTTCCAGTTCTGAGGGATCTGACCATGACCCGCTCATTACGCATCTTCTACATCGCCCTGTTCCTGGTGACCTTGCTGGTCCTGGGCGTGTGGTCGGTACGCAGCTTCTTCGGCTTCAGTACCAACGCCGATGCCACCGTGCTCAACGGACGCTGGACCAAAGCCGTCGAGACGCACTACGACGACGAGTTCCCAATCAAGCGCCTGGGCACCAACCTTTGGGCCGCGCTGGATTTCAAACTGTTCAACGAAGGTCGTCCGGGCGTGGTGCTCGGTCGCGATCAGTGGCTCTACAGCGATGAAGAGTTCCACCCGATCGTCAACGAAGAGTTGAACCTGCAAGGCAACTACGCGCTGGTAGAGGGCGTGCGCCAGGAACTGAAAAAGCGAGGCGTGCAACTGGTGATGGCGATTGTTCCGGCCAAGACGCGTCTGTACCCGGAACACCTGGGTGAAGTGAAGCCGGCGAGTATCCACACCAATCTGTACAAGGACTTCCACGCTCGCGTGGCGGCCGACAAGATCCTCGCCCCTGACCTGCTCGGCCCGCTGCAACAAGCCAAGCACGACGGTCAGCAAGTGTTCCTGCGCACCGACACCCACTGGACCCCGGAAGGCGCACAGGTCGCTGCCCAGACTCTGGCCAAGACCATTGCCGACAAGGCTCCGCTCAGTGGCGAACCGCAAAACTTCGTCACCGAACCGGCGGAGAAGGTGACGCACAAGGGTGACTTGCGGTTGTTCCTCCCGCTGGACCCGCTGTTCGAGAACCTGATGCCGGCGCCAGAACCTTTGCAGAAGCGCAACACCGTGGCGGCCCAGGATCAACCGGCCGGTGATGACGCGTTGTTCGCCAACACGGAAGTGCCGGTGGCCCTGATCGGCACCAGCTACAGCGCCAACCCTAACTGGAACTTCGTCGGTGCGCTGAAAGAAGCGCTGCACAGCGACGTGGTCAATTACGCCGAAGACGGCCATGGCCCGATTCTGCCGATGCTCAGCTACCTGAAAAGCGATGCCTTCAAGAACAGCCCGCCACAAGTGCTGATCTGGGAATTCCCTGAACGATATCTGCCTGTGAACAACGAAATCGGTGACGCCGACCCGCAGTGGGTCGCAGAGCTTAAACAAGCCGGCGCGCGCCAACAAAACGTAGCTGTAAACACCAAATCCGAGACGCCCGACCGGGCGCAAAACTGAAAGAGAGGTACACCCATGACTTTCACTACTACTCCTCGCCGTCTCGCCAAGACCTTTGCTCTCGTTGCCGGCATGAGCGTGCTCTCGATGCAAGCCTTCGCCGGTGGCGACGCAGCCCTCTACGGCCCGACCGCACCGAAAGGCTCCACCTTCGTGCGGGTCTACAACGCCGGTAACGCTGAAGTCAGTGCTACAGTCGGCACCACCAACCTGAACGAAGTCGCGCCGCTGTCCAGCACTGACTTCAGCTTCATGCCGGGCGGCGACTACAGCGCCAAGGTCGGTAGCCAGACCCTGCCGGTGAAACTGGCCGGCGATCACTATTACACCCTGGTCAACAACGCCAGCGGCGCACCGCAACTGATCGAAGAACCGCCGTTCAAGAACAAGCAGAAATCCCTGGTACGCGTTCAGAACCTGAGCGACAAGGCCCTGACCCTGAAAACCGCCGACGGCAAGACCGATGTGGTGCCGAACGTGGCTGCGAAGGGCCGTGGCGAGCGTGAAATCAACCCGGTGAAAGTCAGCCTGGCGCTGTACGAAGGCGACAAGAAAGTCGGCGACGTGAAGCCGGTTGCCCTGGAGCGCGGTGAAGCGGCGGTGCTGTACGTCACCGGCAACGGCAGCAGCCTGTCGCCAGTCTGGGTCAAGCGCCCAGTGTCGACGCGCTAATAATTTTTCCGAACAGCTGACCCCCAATGGGGCCTTGAAACGGGCCCCTGCACAGGGAGAGTCAACCGTCCGGTACGGAACAAAAACAAGAGTGAAACGACAGAACGTTCGTGGCTCTAACCAATCGATTTTAAAGGAGTAACAACATGATTCCGGTGATCTTGTCAGGTGGTAGTGGCTCACGTCTTTGGCCGCTTTCCCGTAAGCAGTTCCCCAAGCAATTCCTCGCCCTGACCGGCGAGCAAACGCTGTTCCAGCAAACCCTCGAACGCCTGGTGTTCGAAGGCATGGACACTCCGATCGTGGTCTGCAACAAGGAACACCGTTTCATCGTCAACGAGCAGTTGGGCGCCCGCAACCTGGACGTGCAGCGCGTGCTGATGGAACCCTTCGGCCGCAACACCTCGCCAGCAGTGGCCCTGACCGCGATGATGCTGGTCAATGAAGGTCGCGACGAGTTGATGCTGGTGCTGCCGGCCGACCACGTCCTGGAAGACCAGAAAGCCCTGCAACGCGCCCTGGCCCTGGCCACCGTGGCGGCCGAGCGTGGCGAGATGGTGCTGTTCGGCGTGCCGGCGACCAAACCGGAAACCGGTTACGGCTACATCAAATCCACCAACGATGCCCTGCTGCCGGAAGGCGTCAGCCGTGTCTCGCACTTCGTCGAAAAACCCGACGTGAAACGCGCCACCGAGTTCGTCCAGTCCGGCGGTTATTTCTGGAACAGCGGCATGTTCCTGTTCCGCGCCAGCCGCTTCCTCGAAGAGCTGAAAAAACATGATCCGGACATCTACGACACCTGCGTACTGACACTGGAACGTAGCGCGCAGGATGCCGACACCATCGACATCGACCCCGCCACCTTCGCTTGCTGCCCGGACAATTCCATTGACTATTCGGTGATGGAAAAAACCCAGCGCGCCTGCGTCGTACCGCTGACCGCGGGCTGGAGCGATGTCGGTTGCTGGTCGTCGCTGTGGGAAGTGAATGAAAAAGACGCCAACGGCAACGTCACCAAAGGCGATGTGGTCATCCAGGACAGCAAAAACTGCATGATCCATGGCAACGGCAAACTGGTGTCGGTGATCGGCCTGGAAAACATCGTGGTGGTCGAAACCAAGGACGCCATGATGATCGTCCACAAGGACAAGGTCCAAGGCGTCAAACAGATGGTCAACACCCTCAACGAACAGGGCCGCAGCGAAACCCAGAACCACTGCGAAGTCTATCGTCCGTGGGGTTCCTACGACTCGGTGGACATGGGCGGTCGTTTCCAGGTCAAGCACATCTCGGTCAAACCGGGCGCATGCCTGTCGCTGCAAATGCACCACCACCGCGCCGAACACTGGATCGTGGTCAGCGGCACCGCTGAAGTGACCTGCGACGACAACGTGTTCCTGCTTTGCGAAAACCAGTCGACCTATATCCCTATCGCGTCGGTTCATCGCCTGCGCAACCCGGGCAAGATTCCACTCGAGATCATCGAAGTGCAATCGGGCAGCTATCTGGGTGAAGACGATATCGAGCGCTTTGAAGATATCTACGGTCGTTCCACCCCGGTCGAACGCGGCGTGTCGGTGAAAACCATCGCGCAGTAAGCGCCGGTAATACAAGAAGCCCCCGTCCAGCCCGCTGCGTTCCCTATCCGCAGCGGGTTGGTCGGGGGCTTTTTTACATCTGGGTCGTCATCGTTAAAAAGGTGTCCACTCAGTGCTTTTCGCCTCCCTGTAGGCAACGATGTAGGCACTCGGAATCGGAGTAATAAAGGTAATTTCCACTGTCATCGGCGGAATCATCGCCACGAATTTCGACTGGTCAAGGGTTTCACTGCTCATCAAAAGTCTCGCATGCATTCGGCCTTTGGGAATGAATTCGAAGGACGTATTGAGCCCCAGCGTCTGATCATTGATGGCTCGCTCCTCAAGACCCGGAATTTCCATCCGGTACAGGTAGGCCCTTGTGTCACCGTACCCCCCTGAATCTTCATCCATGCCAGTGGATACGTACCCAGCAACAGGACTTCTAACGTGTTCCTGGGACAAAGTGTTCATGGATTTGACCACCACGGTCTGTCTGAACTCATCCTTGATTTCGGGTCCCCTGTTATCCCTGGGGAAAAAGCCACCCGCATTACGGATTTCCCCGGGGGGACGATTGTCCCCCCTCATGACGATGACGGCGCCTGATGGGCCAAGCGACAATTGATGTGAGCCCACATTCATTGAACCACCGGCATAGGCAGGAAGCGCTCTATTTGACTTGGCCGCGGTTGGCAACGATATCGGTGGCGGTCTTTTAGGTGCGGCCGCTGCACTCGCGGGCTGAACCGTCAGTGCCGAATTGGGCCGAAACGGCCGCAATGGCCCCACCGGCTTGACTGCAACCGGCGCATTAACAGACGATTGAGGAGGCCATGCGGGGACCCGGGGCTTATCGTTATTGGGTGCGAGCCCATCCGGATCGACCAACCCTGTCGGATTGTTTCGAACCATGCAGTAAAGATTGAGACCATCAATGGCCAAGGCCGGATCGGGACTGAGCCAACGCTGCAACCACGATATGTAGTATCGAAAACCGTAGTAATAAAGACCTGTCGCATCGCGTTCCTTGCCCGAATAGCGAATGGTTTTATAGTCGACGTCCGAACCGGTAAACCATGCAGTTCCGCCGAAGGGATAGAAGACTTCCTGGCTGATGATGTGTGCGTCATCGGCCAATTCCACCGTGCAAGACTTCAGGTGATCGACCAGGTTGTACCGGTATTGATCGTTGACCCCGGACGGTGGGTCGCTTACCCAGTGCAACACCCGAACCGTATTGAGTCCGGCCTGCGCGGTGATGACGTGNAGCACTTCTCCAGTGCCACTGTCAGTGCGCATTTCCAGCCCTGGCATGTAACGCACTTCGGCTTTCACGGTTCGGGCATTGGTCTGCAATGAACGAATCTTGCGCACCCGTTGACCAGTGCCAACATAACAATAGCATTCGCTGTCATTGCGCCCGGAGGCGCGCTCCACCGGGCTGACCGACTGCAATTGATTGCGCAGGTCCCACGTCAACAACCGCCCCTGATCCAGCTCCAGCAAGTTGCCCTTGGCATCGAATGCCGCGGCGATTTCATTTTCGGTCGGCGGCACCCCGTTGCGGTATGGCAAGCAACGATTGCTGTACCGGGCAGC
>NZ_JDWJ01000011.1:0-273326 GCF_012932895.1 Pseudomonas sp. KD5
CTGTCCATACCCCACAGAGCCACTGAGACCAGCCCCTGGACCAAAGGTCGCGGTGACGCTGAGGTCGAACTCTTTGCCTTTGACTTCACCGGTGTCAGGCACCGAGGAGACGTTCAGGTCGCCGCCGACACGGCCAACGACCTCATCGCCGCGCAGGGTNGCACCGCTNATNTTGGTGTCTTNNCCACTGGTGAAGCCCAGNCGGTTGCCCGCGTAGAGGTAGGCTTCTTGCTGTCGGTTACCTTCCCGATCAAGATTGCCCTTGCCGATATTCACGCTGACGTAGACGCCTACGCCTTGAGAGCCGAACGTCAGGCCTGCCTCGCCACCACCGTTGTGTCGATTGCTCTCACTGTCGCTGGCGTTCTGCGCCGACCTGATGTTCAGCTCATTACCGGCATCGAGCGCAATATCTCGCCCAGCCTTGACCTGAGTGCCTACCAGGTTGATGTCGTGGCGGGCGTCCACGGTGACATCCCTTCCAGCGGCAACCTGAGTGGCCGTCGAACTGCCGTGAACGCCGTCCTCGGTGGCAACACCGTAGCTGCCGCCGGCGCCTAGCTTGAAGCCACCACTGGTGCCACCATGAATCCCACTCCAGCTTTGGCGATCAGTGCTTTCCTGGCTGACACTTCCCTTCGCTACATCCAGCGTGACGTCGCGACCTTTGACGTTGATATCCCGCCCGGCCTTTAGCTGACCACCTTTGACCGTGACGTCGTTACCGGCATTGAAATTTAGGTCGTTGCCCGCATCGAACGTCGACGCGCGATTGGTCTGCTCAATGACCTGCTGAGTACTGGTTTGCGTGCTGTTGCCGAACTTGACGTCAACGGTCGGTCCGTTGACGAATTGGGTGACGGCATCGATGCCTTTAAGGGTGCTGGATGCCTTGCTGACGCCGTTCTCCCCTTTCCCTGCGCCGCTGACCGCATCCTTGGTGTTGCCGTAATTATGATTGAACGAAATGCCAAGCCCATTACGACTGGCTTCACGCTCCTGCTCGGTTAGTTGTGTTTCACGCGCGGCATCAATGTTGATATTGCGTCCAGCCGTGAGGCCTATGTCACGGCTGGCACGCAGATCGGAACCCGTCTGGTTGATATCGCGCTGAGCGTTGATGGCAACATCTTGCCCTGCACTGATCTGGCTGGCGGCAGCGGTTTGCTGTTCAAGCCGGTTTTTCTCTTTGGTGCGATCCACGCCAGCGAAGAAATTGATGCCGTTGGCATCCGAAGAAACACCAATCCCAGCCTTCTTATTCTTCTCCCAATCCCGCTCGGATCGGCTGTTCTGCGCCGCCAGAACATTCACATCACGCCCGGCATTCAAACTGACATTACGCCCAGCATCGATACCACTACCCACCAGGTTGATGTCACGCTCAGCCTGCAGGGTCGCGTCGCGCTCCGCCGTCACCTGACTGCCGACGCTGGTACTGCTTTGCGCGATCCGGCCCGACTCTTTGGCCGAGGAGAACGACAGGAAGCCACCCGAGACCGAGAGCCCGGTTTTCTTCTTGTATTGCTCGCTATGGCTGTAAGCGGTGTCATTGGCCGCGACGAGGTTGATGTCGCCGCTATCCTTGACCAGGCCCGCACGCAGTTCCACGTCATTACCGGCGGTGGTTTCGCTGGCGCGCAAACGCAAGTCGTTGCCCGCGACCAGCACCACATCGTTGCCTGCTTCCAGCTCGCTGGCCACTTGGGAAGCCGTGGTTTTCAACTCGCTTTTGCCGCTCTTGGACAAGCCGAGGAAACCCGATTTGGTTTTCTTGCTGTAGGAGCCGTGTTCTTCGATACCCGAGAGCACCGCCACATCACCGGTGGCCCCCACCACCAAATCATTGCCGGCGTTCAACTGGCTGCCGATCACCGTAACGTTGCGACCGCCGTCCAGCGTGACACCGCCACTGGTGGCCTGGCTGGTATTGACCGTCAGGTCTTGCCCCGCCTCAACCACCGACGCGACGTTGGTGCTGTCATAGCTTTCCCGTTGCTCGCTTTGGCTGCGACCAAAGGAGCCTTTGCTTTTCTTCGAGTAGAACTCTGCGGTTTCGTCCGTTGCGGACAGCAGACTGATGTCGCGCGTGGCGTCGAGCGCAACGTCCTTGGCCCCTTTCAGGTGACTGGCGACGAGACTCAGGTCTTGCCCCGCCTTGGCGCTGAGGTCCCCACCCGACTGGATAACCGAAGACTGCTGGCGCACCAGGTCGCTGCTACTTTTGACTTTTTTGCTCTGGGACGAGCGATGGCTTTCGTTGGCGGCAGACGTGATCGCGATATCGCGCCCGGCAGTCAGCGCCAGGGTGCTCTGGGCGATGATGTTGCTGGCAACGACCCGCAGATCCTGCCCGGCCGTCACCTTCATCTCCCGGCCCGCAGTAGCGCTGGAACCATTTTGAGTGATGGTTTGGTCCCGGTGTCTGCTGCCCATCGTGTTGCTGTCCACCTGCTCGGCGGAGGCGATATTTACATCACGCACCGCCCGCAAACTCATGTCATTGCCGCTCTTGAGCACGCCACCGGTGTTGGCGATGTCCCGTCCGGCGCCCAGCGTCAGGTCATTGCTCGCCTCGATCCGCGCTGCGTTGTCGGCAAAGTCGCGTTGTTCAGTCTTGTAGCCGGTGCTGCTGGCGTGGCGGGTGATGGTGCGTTCATTGCTCACGTCACCGGCCAAGGCGACGACGCTGACATCACGCCCAGCGATAATGCCGCCGGCCCGGTTGCTCAGGTTATTGCTCGCCAGCGCCTCAAGGCGGTTACCCGCTTCCAGCAAACCGCTGTTGACCAGGCTGTCGCCAGCCGTGGCCCTCAGGTTGCTGGTGGCGCGCAGGGTGCCGGCGTTGTTCAGGTTTTTGCCGGCGATCAGGCTGACGTCGGTGCCCTGGATCAACGCGCCATTGGCCGCCAGGCGGTTGTTGGCCTGGGCCAGGTAGAGCACCGGCACCAACACCTGTTGGTTGTTCACGGTCCGGGTTTCCATCCAGACGATGTCATGGGTCAGGGCCGCGACCTGCTCGGCGGTCAGGCTGACGCCCAGGGACAGGTGGAGGGCGTCCTTGCTGGCGATGGCATTGTTCATCAGGTACTTGAACATGCTGTCGTCGGAGGTCTGGCCGTCGAGAAAGCGTTGGCCGGTGCGGGCGATCACGGCCTGTTGGATCAGGCGTTGTTCGTAGAAGCCGTCCCCCAGGCGCTTGGCGGCGAGGTCCGGATCGTAGCCCAGGTTTTTCAGCAGGTAGTCCGAGCTCATGAACTGGCGCATGTCGGTCAGCGCCGGGTTGGTCTCGATCAGGTACTTGTGCGGATTGGACCTCATCGAACGGTCAGCCAGCCCGCGCACCTGCAGCAGGCCAGCGCCCTGGGTCGGCGTAGTCGAGCCGTTGCCGCTCATGCGGAACAGGCCGTTTTGTCCGGTGGGCAAGTCAAAGCCCGGCAAGGCGAGCGGATCGACCTGTTGCTGGGTCAGGTCCGGGGATAGCTGCCGATTGACGTTGATGCGGGTGGAGAAAACGTTGTCAGCCTGAGTATCGGTGCGCGGGCCGGCGCCGACATAGGTGTAGCCTGGGCGTACCACGCTGCTGTCGACATTGTTCTGGGTGCTAACAGCCACCGGTCCGCCGGCCTGGATAATCGCAGCGTAGGTCTGGCTATCGATGGAGGCCGTTTGAGTACGAAACTCTGGCACCTCACGCTCGGTCATGCCGATGAAACGGCTCATCGCCCCTTCAAGGCCACCCAGATCGTTGGGGGTGTAACCCGGGCTCTGCAGCCAATATTTGTTGGTGAAGTCATTCGCGGCGGCGCGCCAGCCACTCGGGTGGCGCGTGCGTTCGGACATGAAGGTGCGCGAGGTTTCGATCTCACCGGTCTCGATGCCGATGTTGTTCAGGCTGACCAGATTGGCGGTCAATGCACCGCCGACGCCGATGCTGCTGCTCCGGTTGGTCAGGGTGTCGCCCTGGATATCCAGGTTTCCGCCGGTGGTGATGCTGGAGGCGGCGCTGGCCGCGGTGACTTCGAACTTATCGCGCTGAATGATCTGCCAGACGTGGTTTACCTTGGGGCCGTCGCAATCACCGGCATTGACCCCTCCGATGCAGGCCACTTCCCTGATCGAGGCGGTGTAGATGCCAGCATCGTTGGTGGTCAAGACCTCGCGGACGTTGTCGATCGTGCTGGCCGCCAGGCGCATGTTGCCGTCGCTTTGCAGCGTGCCGGAACTGTTGAGGATGCGGCTGGCACGCGTGCCGAGGCCGTCGCGATCGATGCTCAGATCACCCAGGCTGTAGATATCGGCATAGCGGTTGGTCAGGCTGTCGACGCGCAGGCTTGTATTGCCGCCGCTGAAGATCAATCCGTGTTCGTTGAGCAGGGCGCCGGTCGATACGCCAAGCGCCTCGGCACTGCCCAGCGTGCCGTAGTTGTTGATCGTGGCGGCAGTGACGCTCATGTCCGCCGCCGAGGTCAGCCGACCGTAGCTGTTGAGGACGCCATCGACCACGACGGTTGTGCTGCCGCCGCCAGCGATACTGCCGCTCGCCTCCAGATTGATCAGCGCGGCCTTGATCCCCAGGACACCCAGGCTGCTCAAGCGGCCGCTACCTGCATATTCGCCGGTCAGTTGCAGGTCGATGGCTCCATCGCTGCCGATCAGGCCGTCGACACGCCAGTTGTTCCCCCGGCCAACCAGGCCGTTGGTGCTGAGCAATTGGCCGGTGGCCGTCTGGGTCAACTGACCGACATTCAAGACCAGATGCCCGGCCTGGATCGCGGTGTTGTTGGTCCAGCGGTCAGCCGTCACGTTCAAGTTGCCGTAGGTCACCAGGCGACCACCCGCCTGCCCCAGGTTGGCCTGGCTGATGCCAAACAGCCCAAGGCCGGTGTGGAACAACTTGCCACCTACGTTCTGGACGCTGCCGCTGTCGAGTTTCACGTCCTGGCTGGCGGTCTCCAGGGTGCCGTCGTTGTTGTCGAACAGCCCGCCGATGTCGAACGCCGTGGTGCTGTTGCGGCCCAGGGTGCGCAGTTGGCCTCCCTGGTTGCTCAGGCTGGCGGCCAGGATGTCCAGGCTGTCCTGGCTTTCGATGATGCCCGCGTTGTTGTTCAGTGCGCCGCTGAGATCCAGGTCGATGCGCCTGGCGCTGACCTGCCCGCCGCCGCTGTTGTCCATCTGCCGGCCAATGACTTGGACCGTGCCCGTGGCATACATCCCGCCGTTGCGGTTGTCGATGTCGGCCCCGGCCTGGGTGATGACGATATCGCCCGCCTGTGCAGCCATGCGCCCGCCGTCGTTGAACAACCCGCTCAAGGCTTTGATGTTCAGGCCTTGAGCCTGGATCGTGCCGCCCACGCGATTCACGTCGTAGCCGTTTTTCAAGACGCCGGTGGTGCGTGCCTCCAGCGCGGCCTTGACGCTGGAGAGCACGCCACCGCGGTTGTCAAGGTTGGTCGCGAAGACACTCAACTTGGCGTCTTGGGCAATGATGCTGCCGCCCTGGTTATCGATATCGCCCGATACATCCACCGTCACCAAGCCTTTGCCTTGCAATGTGCCTTTGGCGTTATTCAGGCTGGCGGCATCGAACTCAACGTCGGCTGTACGGCTGGCGATCAGGCCGTTGTCGGCGTTGTTGACCTTGCCAGTCGCACTGACCACCAACTTGCCATTGGCGGCGACGGTGCCTTTGTTGCGGTTATCCAGGCTGCCGGTGCGCACGGTCATGACGCCTTGGCTGGACAATTCACCGCCCTGGTTGTTGATCGCGCCCGTGTTGGTGATATCGAGGTTTTTGCCGGCCATGACCAGGCCGGTCAGGTTGTCCAGGCTGCCGAGGATCAGGGTCGCGCTGTTCAGGCTGGATAATTCGCCTGCATTGTTTTCCAGATGGCCCAGGTTGGCAGTCAGAATGCCCTGGCTATTGATCAGGCCGCCCTGGGCGTTCAGTACCTGGTTGGCGTTCAGATGCAGTTCGGTGTTGCCAAGAATTCGGCCTTTGTTGCGGTTATCCACAACGTCGGCTGTGACCGTGGTCATGCGCTGCCCGCTGAGCGTACCGCCCTGGTTGTTCAGCGCGGCGGTCGTCGTGACATTCAGGTCGCGACTGGCGACCACGGTTTTGCCGCCGTTGTTCAGCTGTTTTGCAGTAAGAGTGATATCGCCCGAGGTGTTGCGGCTGTTGTCAGCATTGACCCCGGCTTCGATGATTGCGTTGTTGCTCAGCGTGCCGCCGCTGTCCAGGCGAATGCTGTCGCGCGCCACCAGGTTTTTCTGGTTGGTCAGGTCACCCTGGGTCTTCACCTCCAACCGGCTACCGGCGTACACCTGTCCACGGGTTTCCAGGCTTTTCGCCTGGATATCGATAGCACCGGCAGCGGCCATCTCGGCCAAACTCAAATGCCCATTGGCATCAAGCTGGATATCCCCCCCACTGGCAACCATCTTGCCGTCCAGCTTCACGCCAACCCCGGCCTCAGTGCCCACCAGTTTGATCGCCCCGGCGTACATACCACCCAAGGCCGAGGAGTCGATGGCCAACCCCGGTTTGGCGCTGCCGTCATCGGCGCGCGCGGTCGCGTTGAGGCTGTCGGCGTTGACGTCGTTGCGACCGGCGATGATGGTCAGATTCTTGGCCTGGATCTCGGCGTTGATCCTGGCGCTGCGGGTGATGATTTCGAAGCGGTCGACGTTGCTGGCATTCAGCCCGTCGCCTTCGATGGCGATGCTACCCTGATCGACCTGAAAGCGATCCAGCCGACCGTTATCCAGCACCGGTTTGCCGGTGGTCAACGTGACTCGCGGGGTGTTGATGAAGCCGCAACCGTTGCAGCTGATGCCGTAAGGGTTGGCGACGATGACGTGGGCCGATTGCCCCGCCACTTCCGTGTAGCCACGCAACTGGCTGGGATTGCCGCCGTTGACTTCGTTGAGGATGGTCCTGGCGGCCGTGCCGTTAAGGTTCGGGTTACCGAGGATGATCCCCCCCAGTTGAGTGGGCTGGGCGGCGTTGGTGGCGTTGTTGAGGATCACGCCGTTGCTGCCGACGTTGTAATCCTTGAACTGGTTGTGGGACAGGCCACTGCCGTTGGGGCCGGCGATGTTGACGATGGGCACGCCGTTACCTGCCTGACCGAGACTGGTGCCCGGCGCGCTGACCACGATCCCGTCCGCCTGGGCCCACATCGGTTGCCAGAACATGACGTTGGCCAACAGGAATGCCAGGCCGCGCTTGGGCATGCCCCAGAAGTGCTCACGTTTTTTGACGGCAGCAGAGGGCTGGCCAGCGAGGAAGGCAGAGTGGCGAACGTCCATGATCGAATCTCGTTTAAAGCAGAATTTAGAGGAAGAAATCCACGCGGAAATAAATCGGCGCTTCGCGCTCGGTCAGGGCATCCGGGCGTTCCAGGGAGTGGGCGAAGGTCACGCTGGCGCTGAGGTGCTCACCGCGGGCGAACAACTCCAGCGAGTTGCTCGACAGGCGCCCATGCTGGTTGCCGTTGTAGCGATCACCGCGAATCACGCCTTGGTCGTAACCGAGGCTGGTGCCATATTCGGCGAACACCGGGCGTAGCCATTCCAGGGTCACGGGACGGCTCCAGCGCAGATCATTGCGCCAGTAGCCACCGCTGTCGCCGGACAAGGACTGGTCCTTGTAACCACGGATCGACGATTGTCCACCCAAGCTCATGCGCTGAGGGCTGAATAGCACGTCTTCACTGCGCTGACCGGTCATCAGGCTGCTGAAACTGAAGGACTCGCCACCCAGCACAAAGGGCTGCAAATAGCTGAGAGTGGCGGTGTATTTGCGATAGCGCGCATCCGGAAGGCCCGGTCCCGGGTCGTGATTACCCTGGGCATCGAGGGCACCAATACCGTTCTGCAGGCCCAGGTCGAGGTTGACGAACGCATTGCCAACCCGTCGCCCATGGTTGATGCCGAACTGCGCCTCGCTAATGCGATTGCTGCTGGCAGTGAGCTTGCTGTCTTCAATGAAATTATTGGTTCGCAGGTAAGCCAGGCCGGTGTTGAGGGAGGTCTTGCTCAGGGCATCGCGATGGATCACTCGTTCCAGGCGCAACTGATGGTTCTGGCTGTCGCCACTCTGCTTGAAATTGAAACCGTTGGCCTGGCCCAAGGCGCGGTATTCGCTCTGGCTGTAGGTGTAGCTCAGGTTCCACCAGCCAAAGGGCAGGTTGTAATAGAGCATGGCATTGCGCGAGGTTTTCTGATGATCGCTGACGGCATCGTGGCCGCCGCGCAAGGCCAATTGATCGGCCAGGCCCAAGGGACTGTCCCAGTCGAAGGAGGTGCCCCATTGCTGCTCGCCAGTGCTCTTCTGGCCATCGTTATGCCGCGATAAACCAACACGCCAGGGCTTCTGCGGGGTGTTTTTGACCAGCACTTCGCTGCCACCGATATTCTGCCCCGGCGTCAGCTCCGTCTGCGCATGGTTGGACGGCAAACGGTTCAGTTGATCGACCATCTGTTCGATGTCCCGCAGATTGAGCAACTCACCCGGCTTGCCGGGAAAGCTCATCGCCAGTTCCCGCTCGGAGAGACCGCTGCCTTCGGCGCCTTTCAGGCCTTCCAAGCGGCCCTCGACGACCAGCACTTGCAGATGCCCACCGGACAAATCCTGTTGCGGCAAATAGGCACGGCTGGTGACCAGGCCTTTGTCGATGTAGTGATCGGTGATGACTTTCAGCAACTCGTTGAGCTGCGTGACGCCCAGGCACTGGCCGATATAAGGCTTGAGCAGGCGATTTTTCTCGCTGTCCGAAAGACTGTCGGCGCCTTTGAGCTCGATGTCCTTGATGGGGAAACAACGGGCGTCGGCCGGGGCCGTCGGTGGCGCGGGCTTGGCTGCCTTGCCGGGTAATTCCTTGAGCTCTTCGAGACGTCGACGCTGCTCGTCAAGCAAGCGATCCTGACGTTCGCGGATCAGATCGGTTTCACCGGGGGTGGGGGCGGCGTGAGCAAGAGTTAGCGGAGAAAGGCACAGCAAAGCCAGGCACAACCTCGCCCAATGGGCGGGTGAGAACATGTTCGATCCCTCGATACGGAAATGACAGCAAGCTCGCGAGCGGACAAAGAGCCGAATATTGGCCTTTACCTTTATCTTGGGCAGCACCTGAAGACCCAGGCGTACTCCGAAAAACACTCACGCTGCTGATGCGCAAAACCACGCGCACACCAGACCCGGCATATCGCTTTTGGTTCAAGAGAGCGGGAATTTTCTACACACAAAAGAGACGCGTCTCACAAGACACGTCAGAAACTACAACAGAGAAATGCGAATGATCGCGGTTACATACAGACTGTGCTGCGCCGAGGCGAGATAGACTATGAATCTCGCCAGTGGATAACGCTTGAGACGCTTCCGAGTGGCAGCTTTTGGCCGATTCTGTTGAAAAAGTCGGGCCGCTTTCTGCCTATCGCGTCCGGCTGAAAACGACCCCGAGTGGACATTGAAGCCCTCGCGAACGACATGAACCGTTTGTCAGGAGTACAAGCCATACCCTGCCGCGATGATCAGCGGTGAAACCAGCAGCGTTGCCCAGAAACCCGATTTTGGAACAGCAATGACGCAAATGATCGAGATCATAAGCACATAGATGCCAACAATTTTAAGTAGCGCGAGATCGCCAACTGCTACGGCGTGAATCGCTGTATGCCCTGCGAGCATAAAAAGCGGCCCTAGCAGGGTAAACCAGAGGGCGGTACGCCGATCTTCGTGCACTCTGAACTGGTCAACGAAGCCAGAGTCTACAGCGGCGGCGAATGCTGCTTTGAACTTAATAATACCGAATGGAATATGGAAGGCGCCCAAGGCGAACAGCGTCCATGCGACGATGTTTGACATATTTTATATGCTCCGTAACGGTAAGGTTGGACCAGTGCCTAACGTTTGGGGCCTTCTTTAGCCGGTCCCGAGCGAGCTTAGCGAGCGACTTGAGCCGCATGTTAGGCTGCGTCACCGATGGCGCGCCAGCCGTATAAATACTTGATGACTCAAAGCTGCGGAGCAGGCCTCCTGGAGCATGCGGTTTTGCGGCGACAGCCATCCCGTGTTCACCGTCCACTATTGGGAAGCGGCTCTTGATGATAGACAGCAATAAGCCAAAAGCCCCACTTCGATGTAGCTACAAAACCAGAAACGGTTTACTCACAACAGAAATGCGGGCCAACCCCAACTTCAACAGTTCCTTACGTAGCAGCGAGCGCTCAAGCACAGCCATTCCGGCCTGCCATTCGATCGACAGCAAATGGCTCAACTTTTGTTGGCTGACCAAGGGCTCAGCCAGAAAGTAGCTTTTGCACTCGCGGATGCTGATGACGTTCAACAGCCAGTCTCCACCCTGCGCCGCCAGCCAGCGACCGATCGTTGAACGATGCGTTTGGATCAGCGCACTGGCATCCCACACCGCCATCTGCGCGAAAACCTGCGGCAGGTTGCTATCGGCTTTCAGCCGCTTCATATCAACCGCCAACGCGCCGATCAGATCTGACTCGATAGTGGCTTGGCACTCGGAGAAATACCGCTCGGGCCAGTCCGCTTCCAGTTTCGCCCGCCGTGCGAGGACTTCATAAGCCCGGATATCCGATTGGGTGGTCAGCTGCCCTGTGAAATTCAGGGTATTGTCCAGAATTGCCGTGGCCAGCAACACGGCACTTTTTTCGCTGATCAGCGGCAACAGCTCTGCCGCTTCCCAACGCTGAAAAATCAGCGTCGCCGCTGCGCCGATCGGCAGGATGTCTGCCGCAGATCCGAGCTTTTGCGCCCAATAGTTTTCAAAGCCTGGGTGATGGTCAATGACTTCCACCACTTGCTCAAGAACCACAACCGGGTCGAAATGGTGGGAATCGGAGACATCCACCAACACGAACTCATCACCCGTTCTCGGCAGATAATCGTCCAGAGATGATTGCCATCCGAGCACGGTCCTGGAGATGCTGACATTGAGCGGGGCGCTACTGACGGCCCGAGCATCAATGCCTTGGTGATTCAACAGCTCGGCGTACGCAATGCAACAGGCATACGCGTCGATGTCCAGATACGCCGAGCCGGAGGTCACCACCCTCATGACACGTGGGCCGCATTGCGGGCTGCCAATTGGCCGAAGACATAAGGATCGTTGACTAGCGGGGAGAAAGAATCGGTGATGAATAAAAGATATTTCTCACCTGCGTCATAGACGGCGCAATCATCAAAAGACTCAAAGCCCAATACCACCTTGTCATCCGAAACCGTATTGGCTGTTGCAGTTTGCAACAGAATCTTCTGGATCTTGCACCCGCATCCACCACTCTCAGATTTATCCATGATCTGACAAGACATCGACATCGGCTGTCCTTAAAATCCATTTTCCATAATTAAAACAGCACATTATCGTGCCGAAACATTCTGTAATGCCCTATTTTCTGCCGACAAGACTCGTATGCTTTCATTGCGAAAATATGACGGACTGGAGGAATTTTGAAGTCATGCGGACCGACCCGAAGCGAACATTGCCTGTAGCCGAAGTTGACCGTCCATGAAGCCATATTGCAGCATGGTATTGAACGTGTGGCAGCGCTGTGCGGCCATCCTGTTGGCCGGAAAGCCTTATGAGTGATGCAAGCGTTACCTTCGCACCTAACCGGAAGAAGCTCATGATCAGGGTGTTACCTAAGAATGAACTCAAGGAGCTTTCGGTGAAAGCTGAAGCAGACGGTTTAACGCTGAGTAATCTTGCCGCCACTTGCGAGAAGTTTGATGTAGCACCGCAAGATGTGCTGAACGAGCTGTCCGTCACGGTTGCGGAAGGCTATCTACAGGGATCTTTGATCTATGATTTTTGCGACGGCGTCATGAACGGGATCATAAATGCCGTGATTGAAGTGGGCATGACTAACGAAATGCCTCAGCCCGCTTTCTCGCTTTACCAAGCATTCGATCAAGGTGAATGGATCCGCAGTAACGACCCTCCGGAGACTGACCCGAGTGAGAAATACACGAAGCCGGTGGTCCAGGAAATAATGCGTACCCTTAGAGGTTAGCTTTCACAAATTGAGAGTTTATCGCTTTTGGGCTGGAAGCGGGCTTGCATCGACCGGCTGAATCCACAGGCGAAAGCAGCTCGCCACAGAATTTATAATTGACCATGACAAAGCATGACAAAGGGGACTGATTTATTTCCTTAAAAATATATCAGTCCCCTTTTCCATAGACTAAAAAATCGATAGAACTGAATATGAGCGAGCTACCGAGGTCCGGTGCGGGCCATGATGATGCAATACGGAAGAAAATCCATGCTGCCATAGCTACGAGAAACTTGGCAAGTGCATCGAACAATACCAAGTGGGATGAGCTGATCAACCATTTCCGCCAGTGTCAGGGTTGGCGTCCGTCTTACCGATCCAAGTCCGTCACTGGATATGTCTCAGGGTGGGATGTCGAGTGGTTTTACCATCTGCCGTTTCCATTTGCGTCCGTCGAATGGTTCGACATTGGCTTGTCAGAAGCCGCCCCCTCAAAAGGAAGGCTGCTTGCAAGTACAACCATTGACCATACAGACGAAATATCGAAGGTGGTCGCACAAATTGGCTTCGAGTTTGACGTGCGCGCCGACGTTCTGAGAATTTGGGGATACTTCCCAAAATCGTATGAAGATTTTCCGCCAGTATAATAGTCTGCGAAAAAAGGAGACTCATTGTCTCAAGGGCCCCATATAGCATAGTCGCTGACAGCTAATCCCGTTTTCAGGGTGACCGCATCACCCTGTCGTCGAAGCCAGCGCATTGTGTAGTTCTTGTCGGGCGAGAGGAAAATCCTCAAGCGTCATCCGGACGCTCAGCGTTTCGCGGGCTTTGGCCACCGATGCAGGCCCCAGGATCACAATGGCTCGTATGGCGGCCCAGCGAGTAAAATGGTTCTCTGGGTCTGAAACCAGTGAAAGTATCTTTTCAAAGTCCGCATCGTCGGATGCGTGCTCTGCTAACAACCTAGCAGTACCTAAGATATCAATTGGGTATGCAACTTGATGTACGCCCAGATACATCGCCCTGTCGATCAATTCGTCAAAAGAAGAGTCCATGGTGCCTCATAAGGTAAACAAAAATCCCCCACGCACCTGAATCCACTTATCCTGTCAGATTCCACTAGCGGTGCGACCGTAACCTCCCAGCTTACCCAACCGATCAGCCTGTGTCTGAGATCAGTAAATCATCGGCACGATTTTAAGCGTGGCGGCTGACGTGCATGTCAATGAACGCAATTCAGATGACAGGTTTGGGTCGACTGCCCCCTTCACGACAGGCAGAAATCGGCCGGAAGCATCCTTTCCAACTGAATGCAGTCGACCTGAGAAATTGGTTAAAGTGTTAACAAGACAGCCCGCACGAGCATTAAAAGGATTAAAAAATGAACTTAATAAGGGAATGGCTGGGTAGACTGAAGAACCAGCAAATGCCGGCTTCCTCATTGGCGGAACAGCGGCGAAACGAAGCGTTGGAACTGCTAGGGAATGCAGAGGACAATGGAAAATGGATAGAGGTCAGTACTCACTACAACGGCTTCATTCGAGAAGTCGCTGTCAGGGGGCTGTGCAATAATCCTTCTCCTGAAGCGTTAGTAGCTTTGATACAGCGTTTGAACGACTGGGTACCCCAGATTCGCGATCTAGCGTTGGAGGGGCTGAATCACTATATGACTCCATCCCAGGCTCAGGCGCTATTGTTCGCGCTGGAACCTCTCATAGCGTTGGCCGCGCGCCGAAGAGCCGATCATGGTCCCACGCTCATGGCCGCTCGCTCTGTACTGCAGTCACCCGAGATCAAGACTGAGGTCTACGCCAATTTCCTTTCGCAACAAGGTAAAGCTGCGCGCTATCTGTTTGCGCTATTGCTGGAAAAGGACTCAGCGCCGGAGACGCTTTTAAGGGACGCCCTGGCCCATCGCGAGCTGACCGTACGGTTAGCTGCCGTGTCAGCATGTCAAGATTTACCAGCTGCGCAAGCATCACCACTGTTACTTGAAGCCCTATCACGACCCGGCGCCAAAGTGCGTGTTTGCGTGCTGCGCGCCCTACTGCCGTTGGTCGACGATCCGAAGCCATTGTTGCGCCAGGCCTTGCTGGATGCATCGACCTCGATCCGTAGTTTGGCGCGCTGGGCAGCAGTACGCCATAACGTCGATGCAAGCGCCATCCTGACGGAGAAATTGAATCTGGGCTTTCCACCACGGAAACAGGATTGGCTCGGTATTATTGGCTTGGCAACCGAACTTAAAGTCCCTCTGGACAAGCGGTGGCTAACAGAAGCGATGCGCTCTCACTATTCCTCCGTGCGGCAAGCGGCCATACGCCTGCTTGGCGACAACCAATTGACCGAGTTGCTGAGGGCGCTTGACGACCCATCAGACAAAGTGTTTTACGCCGCAGTCGCTCAACTGAACAAGCAACCTTGGAAATCTGTGACCCCTGGATCAGGCGACAAATTAGATCGGGATTGGCATGAACTGTCGACGGCACGCCGCCAAGCGATACTTCAATTGAGGCCGGGTTGGCAGCAGGTGGCGTACCTACTGGGGCGGCTGAGCACTGAAACAGGTGCACAGGCTTTTTGGCTACGTCAGGTTGGGATGTGGTGCGATCGCCAATATCAAATCGTCGATCCGGTCACCTCAAAGGCCGAGCGAGAAACACTGGCGCAAAAGCTCCGGAACTTAGCCGCGGCAGGACTCATCCGCAGCGACAGCGTAGCCCGTATTGCAGAATGACCTGTAAGTAAAGAGGGACATATTGATCGACAGCGCTCGTGCCCCTGGATGCAATCGGCTAAATGCAGTCACTCATAAGCACTAAACAGCACATTAGCGTGCCGAAAAACTCTGTTATGCCCAATTTTCTTCCGACAAGACTCGTATGCTTTCATTGCGAAAACATGACGGACTGGAGGAATTTTGAAGTCATGCGGACCGACCCGAAGCAGCAAAAAGGGAACTGATTTATTTCCCTCAAAAAAGTCAGTCCCTTTTTCCGATTTGCAACCGCTCGACCCCTTTTTGCAAATGTCCGTAAGACCCACAACTCCCGCCCCTGGGTCACTGCCATCGTGCTGTTCGGCTTGGAGGTCGAAGGTGACGCCCCGGTTTATCTTGAAATCCGCTTCGAGGACTACCAGGCACTGCAAATCGAAGGCGACCACCTCATGCTGACTCTGGAGGAGACCATGAAGTGCGCAGAGGCCGAGTACGGCATTGTCCCGAGCGACTGGCGAGCAATGAGTCAGCACGAAATTGATCGTATCCCTTTTTCCTGAATGCCAGGAGCCACTAAACGATTCGCAAGAACGCAACCAGGGGACAATCCCCGAAGATTTGCAGTTATCATCAGGCCACCATCCAAGAAAAGGACTTCACAGATGAAGCGTCTGTTTGCCTGCACCCTCCTGGCTCTGGCCGTCGTCAGCTACGCCAAGGCTGACCAGAGCACCTTCGAAGAAACGAACCAGTGCTCGGAAGATATCGACTGCCAAGGGGATTTCATTTGCAAAAATGGCCAATGCGATATCCCTGAGCCCCTGCAAAGCCCCATTGTAAAGCCCATCGCCACGACGCAAATCGCGCAGCCTGCACCACCTGCGCCTCCCGGTGTTGCCTATGAAACCTTGCCCGTGAGTGCCGAGCGAGCAGGGCCTTTCACTACCGAGACCAAGGAGATGGGGACCGCTCTGAATTATCAATCGCGGGCTGGCGTGGTGAATCTCATGGAATCAATTGTGGAGCAGGCTGAGTACACCGGTTACGTGTCTATTGAAAAGGCTTATACGTTTGGGCCGAGTAAATATGTGGTGGTGGTTTCCACGGGAGAGGGAGGGAATGGTTGTCCGGCATCTACTTATGTTTTCAGTTTTGACAGCAAGGCTGAGCGTGTTGATGGAACGCGGGTGGTGGATGGGTGTTCTGAGTTGGTTGAGGCCGTGGCGGAGGGGAATAAGCTTACGGTTAAGAAGGAGGGAGCCGGGACTGTTGTTTATAACGGGGTTGTTGATCAATAGGTAACGGGCCCACCGCCGTTTTTCGAAGCAGCTCGCCACAGAATTTACAATTGACCATCGTTAGATCCCCCCCACAACGCTTGCTCATCGAAGGACATCGAATCACTGCGCAGTATCGCCACTCGCCAACCCTTTCAACTTGATCTCAGCCAACGGATGCCCCGCCTTCAAGGCAATACGCCAAAACCGCGCCGCTTCCACCGGATCCGGCGCCTTGCTCGGCGTCCCCGCGAGGCAGATCACGCCCACCTGATACGCCGCCTTGCCATCCCCCGCCAACGCGGCCAGGCGTAGTAGTCGTACGCCTTCCTCGCGAGCCCCAAGACCGACGCCGCGAAAGGTCAGGATGTGGCCGTAGAAGCTCTGGGCGCCGACATCGCCCAGGTTGGCCATGCGCGCGAACTGGCCCTCGAGCCAGCGCCAGCCGCGCGGCTGGCGCACGAACCACGACCAGTGGAACAACCGGCGGGCCAGCCAGTAACCAGTCCGCGCCTTGAGTCGTAGGAACACTCAGGCTTCCGCCGATTCGGGGTACTCGTATTCGAACACCCGCACCACTTCCGAGGCATGCCAGGATGCGGCAGCCACGCCGTCGGACGGTCCGGAGAAGCGCCCGAGGCGCTCGACACATTCGAAGAAGCCGGTGCGCGGCAAGCGACTGGCGCCTTGGCTGATCACCAGCGAGCTGCGCAGTGGCTGCTCGGCCCTGGCGTCCAGCGCGGCCAGGTGCTCAAGGGCGGCGGTCAGGGTTTGCATGGCGGGCGTGGGTAGCTGCAATCGCTCCAGCAATGCCCGATAAGTCAAAAGATGGCGCTGACGGCGCGCCTGATCCAGTTCCCCCAGCAATCCATCCCAATGTTGACGACTGATGCGTACGCTCACGATTCATCCCTCCATCCCGGCACCGTCAATTCCCAGGCGAGGCTGCGGCGAATAGCAGCGTCAGGTTGACGCTCACCGCTTTCGATCAAGGCGAGATATGACGGGCTGATGCCTACCGTGCGGGCAAGCGCCTCAATGGCGATGCCCTTCCCTTCGCGCAAACTGCGTAGTTGATCCAGACCCGGAAGAGTCTGGTCTGATGTGGCCGCGGGACGCACTGTGGCTTCGCGCGGTGGTTGTTCGTTGATGCCTGCTGCTTTCAGTAGAGCCTGATACTGAGCCCATGGCAGAACCGCATATTCTGGTTCGCCTTCGCGTGTAATTATCTGAATATCCATGACTACCCCGTAGGACAACGACACGTAGCGAGTCGGCACTTTTCCTTAGAAGTGTAATCCTAACAGCGGCCAAGGTCGCGGGGGGTATGAATATGGATGATCCTGAATCGGTTCAGTTTTTTTTCGGGCCCTGAAGTTGCAGCTGTTCCGGGGTATCGGGCAGGCGTTCAACCACCGCGAGTTTTTCCGGTGCCTGACGTTTGCGCCAGGCGCGGAAGGCGTTGAGTTCGTCATCGAGGACTTTCATCAGCCAGGCCAGGACGGCAATGTCGTCGAGCATGCCGAACACCGGGATGAAATCCGGGATCGCATCCACCGGGCTCAGGAAATACATCAGGCCGGCCACCACCGAAACCATCGCTTTCGGGCTGATGGCTCGGTACTCGCCACGCCAGTAGGCCAGGCAGAGTGCCTGTAACAAGCGCAGATCGTCTTTAAGTTTGCCCAGACGATTACCTTGGCTCGCGCCTTTGCTGGCAACCGCAAACAGCAGGGTCGGCAAACGACCACGGGCGAGCAGGCGCCCGGCCATTGGCAGGAAGCGGGCGAAATTCCAGGGCATTTTCATCTTTTCCTCCCACTGAAATGTTATCCACACAAATTGTGGATAACCTTGTGAACAGAGCTGCATTTCACCGCTGGAAGCCCCGTTTCACAAGGGTCTTGCTCAGATCGGGCGTTTTTTACTCACATAAAAAAACCCAAGATTTCATTGACTTGGCGCATCGGTACGTCTAGCTCGGGCACTCTCACTGGCTATGACTGCAGCGTACCGCATCCGTTCGCTTTGTTTACCTTCACCAAACCCCAGATGCAACAACGCCCCGCATAAGCGAGGCGTTGTTTTTTCGAGCAGACGCGGATTACTTGGCGTCGTCTTGTTTGGCTGGATCCTTGATGCCCAGCAGCTCCAGGTCGAATACCAGCACCGAGTTGGCTGGAATCGCCGGGCTAGGGCTTTGGGCGCCATAAGCCAGGTCGCTAGGGATGTACAGTTTGTACTTCTCGCCAACGTGCATCAGTTGCAGGCCTTCGACCCAACCCGGAATCACACCGCTGACCGGCAGATCGATCGGGCTGCCGCGCTCGACGGAGCTGTCGAAAACGGTGCCGTTGGTCAGTTTACCGGTGTAGTGAACAGTCACTACGTCGGTCGGCTTAGGCTGTGCGCCATCGGCCTTCTTGACCACTTCGTATTGCAGGCCGGAAGCCGTGGTGACGACACCGGCTTTCTTGCCATTCTCTTCGAGGAATTTCTTGCCGGCGGCTGCCGACTCTTCGCTCATCTTGGCCAAACGCTCTTCGGCACGCTTCTGCAGCGCTGCGAAGGCTTCAACCAGTTCCTCATCCTTCAGTTTCTGTTCTTTCTTGCCGACGGCATCTTCGATGCCTTGGGCTACGGCTTTGGAGTCCAGATCATCCATGCCTTCCTGAGCCAGACTTTTGCCCATGTTCAGGCCAATGCCGTAGGAAGCTTTTTGCGCCGGGGTTTTCAGCTCTACGCTGGTCTGCGAATCACAACCCGCAAGTACCAGGCCAACCAGGGCCACCGCCGCCGCCAACCGATGCTGTTTCATGCTATTTCCTTGTTCATGCGCCTAAAGGGCAATCGAGTAAAGCCGCGAGCTTATCAGGCGGCCACGACCAATGGCTACCGGCATGAGAGCAGGAAACTTCCGATAAGTTCAGGTGTTTAAACGCATTTCGAGGTTAGAAGGATGAAGCTTCTGTCATCTGGCCCCCACAGACCCGGAGACCGATTCCCACAGCCCCTGGCGTAATGGCCTCTTGCCGCCCCTCGTCAGCTGAGGCATAAGAGAGCTACAAATTGACAAGGATGTTTATCGTGCGCCTCATAATCCGCTTGCTGATTCTGATAGCAGTACTGCTGGGGCTGGGCCTCGCCGTGGTGCTGTACTACGTCGCCAACCCGAAATTACCGGCCTGGTCACCGGCGCAACAAGTGCATTACCTGGAGCAATGGAGCGCCGCAGACCGCCAGGCCTACTACTTCACACCTCAAGGCACCCAGGTCAAAGGCTTGCGCTATGACTGGTTCAACGCCCTCGAACTGCCCTTCTCGCAAAAACGATTCGCCGCGCCTGAATACCTCGCACGCTTTGGTTTTCTGATCGATCCGAGCCAGAAAGCCACACCGAACAACCCCGGCAACCTGCCCGTCGGTTTTGCCCGTCATCAAAACGCGGGTAGCCAGGAAGAGTTTCTGGACATCACCTGCGCCGCCTGCCACACCGGCGAATTACGCTTCAATGGCCAGGCCGTGCGCATCGACGGCGGCTCGGCCCAGCATGTGTTGCCGTCCAGCGTCCCGACCCTGCGTGGCGGCAGCTTCGGCCAGGCACTGGTGGCCAGCCTCGCCTCGACTTACTACAACCCGTGGAAATTCGAACGTTTCGCGCGCAACGTCCTGGGCCAGGACTATGACGCCCGGCATCAACAGCTACGCCGGGACTTTAAAAGCTCACTCGATACCTTCTTGAAAGTGGCCTGGAACGACACCCATCGCGGGCTCTACCCCACCGAAGAAGGCCCCGGCCGCACCGACGCCTTCGGGCGCATTGCCAACGCCAGCTTCGGCGACGCCATTTCGCCGGCCAACTACCGCGTGGCCAACGCGCCGGTGGACTACCCGCAACTGTGGGACATGTGGACCTTCGACTGGGTGCAGTGGAACGGTTCGGCGCAGCAGCCAATGGCCCGCAACATCGGCGAGGCTTTGGGTGTCGGCGCGACGCTGAATTTCTTCGACGCCAGCGGGCAGCCCCTCAAGGGCGACGATCGCTACCCGTCCAGCGTCCGGGTGCGCGATCTGCACCGGATCGAACAAACCCTGCAACGACTCAAGCCGCCCACCTGGCCGGAAGCCCTGCTGGGCACCATCGACAAGCCGTTGGCCGCAAAAGGCCGCGCTCTATTCGCTGAAAACTGCGCCGGGTGCCACGTCCCCCGCGTCACCCAAAGCGACGGCAGACAGGTGCAACATCTGAAATTACTGCCCGTGGAGATGATTGGCACAGACCCCGGCGCCGCCAACAATATTGCCGACCATCGCTTCGATCTGACAGCCTTGAAGTGGGATCCGGCAGAGCTTGCGCAACTGGACGTGCAACTGCATCCAAAACCCACGGAACCCTTGGATTTGAGCCAGTTGTCAGTGGCCAAGGGGCTGGCCTACGTCACTGCTTTTGTGGGGAACCAGGCCTATCGCGCTGCCAATGTGACACCGGCGGAGCGGCCGAACCTGGACGGTTTCGGCCTGCCTATCGGTGTCCAGGAGTTACGCAGCTATAAAGCCCGACCACTGGCAGGCGTCTGGGCCACGCCGCCGTTTCTGCACAACGGTTCGGTGCCGAGCATCTATCAACTGCTCTCGCCCCAGGATGAACGCGCAACAACGTTCTATAAGGGCACCTTCGAATACGATCCCAAACACCTGGGCTATCGCACCGAAGCCTTCACCAACGGTTTTGTGTTCGACACGCGTATTACCGGCAATCACAACAGCGGCCACGAATTCCGCGCCGGCGAGCGCGGTAATGGCGTGATCGGTCGCCTGCTGCAACCGCAGGAGCGCTGGGCGCTGCTGGAATACCTGAAAGTGTTGGGCGGCCCGCTGGAGTCGCAATTGCCAGACCACCTCATCAGTCAAAAGGATTGACCCATGCTGATCACGCTCTGGCTACGTCTGGGTGCCTTCCTTGGTAAAACCCTGCTTTGGATGTTGGGTTTGGGGGTCCTCGGCTGGGCGCTGACCATGGCATGGCTCGCCTGGCAACATCGCGGCCCGGTATCGGCTGAAGAACTGATTCCGGACGGCGAAGCGGCGATGACCCGGGACATCATCCAGACAGCGGTGCGGATCGTCGATCAACACCGCGAAAGTACTCGCTATCTGCGCGACGCTCACGCCAAGGCCCATGGTTGCGTGAAGGCCGAGGTTCAGGTGCTGCCGGATCTGGCGACGACGTTGCGCCAAGGCGTGTTCAGCGAACCCGGCAAAACCTGGCAAGCGACGATGCGGCTGTCCAACGGCAATGCCTATCCGCAGTTCGACAGCATCCGCGATGCCCGGGGCATGGCGATCAAGTTGTTCGATGTGCCGGGTAAACAGTTGCTGAATGATCGACAAGGGCGCAGCGAACAGGATTTCGTGATGTTCAACCATCCGAACTTCTTTGTCAGTGATGTCGCCGAGTATCGTCAGAATGTGGCCGCTCAGGCTGACGGCAAAAAGATAATGGCATTCTTCCCGGGCTGGGACCCGCGCACCTGGCAGGTTCGTCATCTGTTTATTGCGCTGGCGACACTCTCCCCTGCCCCGGCAAGTCCGACCCAGACCACCTACTTTTCGGTTTCGCCGTACAAGTTTGGTGAGGCCAACGTCAAATTCCGGGTAATACCGGATCCGGAGAGCTGCCCGACCTACACGCTGCCCACGCAAAATCAAAACCTGCCGAACTTCCTGCGCAGTGCGCTGAACCAGCAGCTGTCGACTGATCGGGTGCCGGCCTGCTTCGTGTTACAGGTCCAGCGCCAGGATCCGAGCCAATATATGCCGATCGAAGACACTAGCATCGAGTGGCGTGAACACGACGCGCCTTTCGAAACCGTGGCGAAGATCAAGCTGCCTGCCCAGGATTTCGACACCCCGGCGCTGAACCTGCAATGCGACAACCTGTCGTTCAATCCATGGTTCGGCCTTGAAGCCCATCGGCCGATTGGTGGGATCAACCGGTTGCGCAAAGCGGTGTACGAGGCCGTCAGCGACTATCGACACAGCCGCAATGCCGAACAATAAGTAAGGCAGAAACGAAAAAAGCGACCCGAACAGGTCGCTTTCTTCAGTGAATCCGGCAAAAAGCCAAATCCCAGACAGCAAAAAGCCCGCATTAAGCGGGCTTTCTGTGGTGATCTGGCGTTCAGTGTTCCAGATACCGAATATGGCGCAGCGGACGGGACTCGAACCCGCGACCCCCGGCGTGACAGGCCGGTATTCTAACCGACTGAACTACCGCTGCGCGAAACGCTTGAAACGAATGGTGGGTGATGACGGGATCGAACCGCCGACATTCTGCTTGTAAGGCAGACGCTCTCCCAGCTGAGCTAATCACCCTTCGCTTCGTTACGGGACGCATTATGCCACAAGTTTTCGTAAAGTGTTGATTTAATTGAAGTTTTTTTCAAAAAAATCCGAAAACCAGTGAAACGACACAACCCGATGGAACAAGGTACAAACTTGAGACAGAAAAAAACCCGCCTCAGCGGGTTTTTCCGTGGTGACCTGGCGTTCAGTGGTCCAGGTTACCGAATATGGCGCAGCGGACGGGACTCGAACCCGCGACCCCCGGCGTGACAGGCCGGTATTCTAACCGACTGAACTACCGCTGCGCTAAACACTTGAAACGAATGGTGGGTGATGACGGGATCGAACCGCCGACATTCTGCTTGTAAGGCAGACGCTCTCCCAGCTGAGCTAATCACCCTTCGCTTCGGTGTGGCGCGCATTCTACGGAGCGACCCAACCTCTGGCAAGCACTTTTTTAATTAATTTTCTCAGGCCTTCCAAAGGCTTAGAGAAGGGTTGGCCTATGACCCGGCGAAGACAATAATGCCCCCCTTTGTATAAAGGAGAGACTCACCTCATGTGGTTCAAAAACCTGCTTATCTATCGCCTGACCCAAGATCTGCCTTTTGATGCCGAGGCGTTGGAAACTGCACTGGCCACCAAACTGGCGCGTCCATGTGCAAGCCAGGAGTTGACCACCTACGGTTTCGTCGCGCCATTCGGCAAGGGCGAAGACGCACCGCTGGTACACGTCAGCGGAGACTTCCTGCTGATCGCCGCCCGTAAAGAAGAACGCATTCTGCCGGGCAGCGTCGTGCGTGACGCAGTGAAGGAAAAGGTCGAAGAGATCGAAGCCGAACAAATGCGCAAGGTCTATAAAAAGGAACGCGATCAGATCAAGGATGAAATCATCCAGGCCTTCCTGCCCCGCGCCTTTATCCGTCGCTCGTCGACCTTCGCCGCCATTGCGCCAAAACAGGGCCTGATCCTGGTGAACTCGGCCAGCCCGAAACGCGCCGAAGACCTGCTGTCCACCCTGCGTGAAGTGATCGGCTCGCTGCCGGTACGTCCGCTGACGGTGAAGATGTCCCCGACCGCGACCATGACCGAGTGGGTTACCACTCAGAAAGCTGCGGACGACTTCTTTGTGCTGGACGAGTGCGAACTGCGCGACACCCACGAAGACGGCGGCATCGTGCGTTGCAAGCGTCAGGACCTGACCAGCGAAGAAATCCAGCTGCACCTGAGCACCGGCAAAGTGGTCACTCAACTGTCGCTGGCCTGGCAGGACAAACTGTCGTTCGTGCTCGACGACAAAATGGTGGTCAAGCGCCTGAAGTTCGAAGACCTGCTGCAAGATCAGGCGGAGCAGGACGGTGGCGACGAAGCACTCGGCCAACTGGACGCCAGCTTCACCCTGATGATGCTGACCTTCGGCGACTTCCTGCCGGCACTGGTTGAAGCGTTGGGTGGTGAAGAGATGCCGCAAGGGATCTAAACCGACGCGCGGTCTAAATGTGCGAGCGGGCTTGCTCGCGAAGGCGTCATGACAAACAACATCATTGTTGAATGTCCGACCGCCTTCGCGAGCAAGCCCGCTCCCACATTGGATCTGCGCAATTTTCGAATATGAATAACAAGGATCAGGCCATGCGCGCACTCGCTGCATTGAGTCGTTTTGTCGGCAACACCTTCGCTTACTGGGTACTGATTTTCGCCATCGTGGCGTTTCTGCAGCCGGCCTGGTTCATCGGTTTGAAAGGCGCCATTGTGCCGCTGCTGGGGCTGGTGATGTTCGGCATGGGCCTGACCCTCAAGCTCGAAGACTTCGCCGAAGTCGCTCGCCATCCGTGGCGCGTGGCCCTGGGCGTGGTCGCCCATTTCGTGATCATGCCCGGCATGGCATGGTTGCTCTGCCAGGTATTCCACCTGCCGCCAGAGATTGCTGTCGGTGTGATTCTGGTCGGCTGCTGCCCGAGCGGCACCTCGTCGAACGTGATGACCTGGCTGGCTCGCGGCGACCTGGCGTTATCGGTGGCCATTGCCGCCGTCACCACCCTCCTCGCGCCATTGCTGACACCGGCGCTGATCTGGCTGCTGGCCTCGGCCTGGTTGCCGGTGTCGTTCATGGAGCTGTTCTGGTCGATCCTGCAAGTCGTGCTGTTGCCGATCGTACTTGGCGTGGTTGCCCAACGCGTGCTCGGTGATCGGGTTCGTCACGCGGTAGAAGTGTTGCCGCTGGTGTCGGTGGTGAGCATCGTAATCATCGTCACGGCCGTGGTGGCTGCCAGCCAGGCGAAGATTGCCGAATCCGGTCTGCTGATCATGGCCGTGGTGATGCTGCACAACAGCTTCGGCTACTTGCTGGGTTACTTCACCGGGCGCCTGTTCAACCTGCCGCTGGCCCAGCGCAAATCCCTGGCACTGGAAGTCGGCATGCAGAACTCCGGCCTGGGTGCGGCACTGGCCAGTGCGCACTTCTCGCCGCTGGCGGCGGTGCCGAGCGCGCTGTTCAGCGTCTGGCACAACATTTCCGGGGCGCTGCTCTCGACGTATTTCCGTCGCATGAGCGAAAAAGAGGATCGGAAAATCGCTGCTCAGCAAGTGGCTGACTGATCCGAAAACTTGATCCTCGGGTTAATGATGGGCACTCTATCGCGCAACGCGAGGACGACCTCGCGGCTCGATCGAGTGATTAATCCGGGGACGACCCCATCCATCGATGGAGGTCTTCCATGTCCTGGATCATTCTGTTTTTCGCCGGCCTGTTCGAAGTCGGCTGGGCCGTTGGCCTGAAATACACCGACGGCTTCAGCCGCCCTCTCCCTACCGCATTGACCGTTGCCGCCATGGCCATCAGCCTTGGCCTGCTGGGCTTTGCCATGAAGGAATTGCCGCTGGGCACGGCCTATGCGATCTGGACCGGCGTGGGTGCGGTGGGCACGGTGATCGCCGGGATCATTCTGTTTGGTGAATCCATGGCACTGTTTCGGCTGGCCAGTGTGGTGCTGATCATTACCGGGTTGGTCGGGCTCAAGGTCAGCGCTTAGACCGCTACCGTCTTCGCGGGCAAGCCTCGCTTCTACAGGGATTGATGGTGTGTCCACAATACGTGGCACAACATAAAACCTGTGGGAGCGAGCGATGCGGCGACCCGACTTGCCCGCGATGAGGCCCGCAAAGTCACCAACTATCTGACGGCCCCACGCAAATCCCCCACCATCGCCTGCAACTTAGCTGGCTCAGCCACTTCAACGGCCACCGCCGGCCCTGCCACCAAGGTCACCCGCGACCACAACCGACGGAACAAGCCCTTGTTCGGATCGCGGCTGAAGAAACTCCCCCATAAACCCTGCAACGCCAGCGGAATCACCGGCACCGGCGTTTCTTCGAGAATCCGCGTCAGCCCGCCCTTGAACTCGTTGATCTCGCCATCAGCGGTCAACTTGCCTTCGGGGAAAATACACACCAGCTCGCCATCCTTCAGATACTGGGCAATGCGGGTGAAGGCTTTTTCGTAGATTTGAATGTCTTCCTGACGCCCGGCGATCGGAATCGTGCCGGCCGTGCGGAAGATGAAGTTCAGCACCGGCAGGTTGTAGATTTTGTAATACATCACAAAACGAATCGGCCGACGCACCGCGCCACCAATCAGCAACGCATCGACGAACGACACATGGTTACAAACCAGCAGTGCCGGGCCCTCATCAGGAATCAGCTCCAGATTGCGATGCTCCACGCGGTACATGGAATGGCCGAGCAGCCAGATCATGAAGCGCATGCTGAATTCCGGGACGATTTTGAAGATGTAGGCGTTGACGCCGATATTCAGCAGCGACACCACCAGGAACAGCTGCGGGATCGACAGCTTGGCGATGCTCAGCAAGACGATCGACACAATCGCCGACACCACCATGAACAGGGCGTTGAGGATGTTATTGGCGGCGATCACTCGGGCCCGTTCGTTCTCGACGGTGCGGGACTGGATCAGCGCATACAGCGGCACGATGTAGAAACCGCCAAAGACCCCAAGCCCGAGGATGTCGATCAACACCAGCCAGGTGTGACCGAACCCAAGGATTTCGAGCCAGCCATGGCCGGTAACGCTGTCCGGAATTCCGCCGGAATGCCACCACAGCAACAGGCCAAACACGCTCAGGCCGAATGAGCCGAACGGCACCAGACCGATCTCGACTTTGCGCCCGGAGAGTTTCTCGCAGAGCATCGAACCCAGTGCGATACCGACCGAGAACACGGTAAGAATCAGCGTCACCACGGTCTCGTCGCCGTGCATCCATTCCTTGGCATACGCCGGGATCTGCGTCAGATAAATCGCCCCGACAAACCAGAACCATGAGTTGCCGACGATCGAACGCGATACCGCAGGGGTTTGCCCCAGGCCCAGCTTCAACGTGGCCCAGGACTGGCTGAAGATATTCCAGTTCAGGCGCATTTGCGGCGACGCAGCCGCGGCCCGGGGAATGTTGCGGCTGGCCAGGTAACCGAGCACCGCGATGCCGATGATTGCCGTGGACACCACCGGCGCGTAATTGCTGGCGGACATCATGATGCCGGCGCCAATCGTCCCGGCGAGAATTGCCAGGAAGGTGCCCATTTCCACCAACCCGTTGCCACCCACCAGCTCTTCTTCGCGCAAGGCCTGCGGCAGGATCGAGTACTTCACCGGCCCGAACAGCGCCGAGTGGGTACCCATGGCAAACAGCGCCAACAGCATCAGCGACAGGTGATCGAACATGAAACCGACCGCGCCCACCGTCATGATGACGATTTCCCCGAGCTTGATCAGACGGATCAGCGCGTCCTTGGCGAACTTCTCCCCGAACTGTCCGGCCAGCGCCGAGAACAGGAAGAACGGCAGGATAAACAGCAGCGCACACAGGTTGACCCAGATCGAACGGTCCCCCTCGATGGTCAGCTTGTACAGAATGGCGAGGATCAGCGACTGCTTGAAGATGTTGTCGTTAAAGGCCCCAAGGGACTGCGTGACAAAAAAAGGCAGGAAGCGCCGAGTGCGAAGCAAGGTGAACTGCGAGGGGTGACTCATCTTCCATGTGTCCCTGATTTTTTTGGTAAAGGGTGGCGTGGATACTGTTATTGGAATGATCGAACGTCGATCCAGGCCACACACATTACCTAATCTTGGCCGGTTATTTCTTTAATCCTGCGATACACGGCGAGACAAACAATTCGCCACGCCACGCGCCCTGCACCGTGCGTTTGGCGACAATCAGCCACATCGCCGCCAGCATGGCTACCAATACACAACCAAAGACACTGAAAAACGTCAGGTTCAAGGTGCTGGCCAGTTTCAGCGTAGTCAGGGAATAGACACCCAGCGGGAACGTGAAACCCCACCAGCCGAGGTTGAACGGGATACCGGCGCGCAAGTAACGCACGGTGATCAGCAGCGCCATCAGCATCCACCAGAACCCGAAGCCCCACAGCGTGATACCGGCGACTAACCCAAGGCCCTCAGCTATTTCACCGATCCCCGGCAGACCGTTCGCGGCAAAGATCGCCGGCGCGTCGGCGCCCAGCAGCAACATGCCCAGCGCACCTGTGCCAATCGGCCCAAGCGCCAGCCAGCTCGAGGCGGCCATGTTTTCGTGGGGCAATTTATGCAACGCCATGCGCAGCAACAGGATGGTCAGAATGCTAAACGCCACTGGCAGGGAAAAAGCCCAAAGCACGTAGCTGGTCACCAGAACCACTAACTGCGAATGAGCATCGGCGAGGTGCGGCGCCAGCAAGCCACCACTGGCAGCCGCCACTTCCGCTGCCACCACTGGCAACAGCCAGACAGCGGTCATCTGGTCGATGCTGTGCTCCTGACGAGTGAACATCATGTAGGGAATCAGTACGCCGCAGGCCAGCGACATCACCACGTCCAGCCACCACAGCACTTCGGCGACATGAATCACACCTTCGCCCCAGCGCGGCAGGCCGAACAACAGAAAGCCATTGATGATGGTCGCAAGGCCCATGGGAATGGTGCCGAAAAACATCGAAACCGTGGAATGGCCGAAAATCCGCCGCGCCTCGTCGAAGAACATGACCCAACGCGCGGCATACATAGCCGTGAACAACACAAACAGAACAATATTGAACAGCCACAGACCTTCGGCAAACCCACGCAGGCCGGGTATTGCGACGGGCAGTTGCGCGAGCGCGAGTGCCAATACCCCGGTGCCCATGGTCGCGGCGAACCAGTTCGGGGTGAATTGGCGGATGGCTTCTCTTGGGTGCTGCAGATGACTGAGCGGTTTGATACCGGGTTTAACGCTATGGGTGCAGGTCATGGTGAACTCCTGTCCTCTGATGAGGTAGGCGCTCATGGTAGATCCGAATAGAATATCGATATAACGGGTAATATCTCTAACTGTTATCTGTTTTGCAGATATAGCATCAGACGCTGCCTTCAGTCTCGATCACCAGTATCCTCGCCACGCCCTGCGGATGAGCCACATGTTCAGTGCCCACCGAGGCATAAAAAATATCGCCGACCTCCAGCAGGGTTTCCCTTTCGAGGCCTGCTTCGCGATAACGCATCTGCACCTGACCGTCGAGCACCACGAACACTTCCTGGCCATCGTTGACGTGCCATTTATACGGCTGATCGGTCCAGTGCAAACGGGTGGTGATACCGTTCATGTTGGCGATGTCCAGCGCCGCCCAGGCGCGGTCACCGGTGAAGGATTTGCTGCGGATGATTTTCATGGGTCGGTCCGTCGAAATGAATGGCGGTGCCAAGGCTAACGGTCATCTGACATCGACGCCACAGACTTTGACAGACCGCTCACGAAGCAACCCGATCAGCGCACCGAGCGACAGGATGATCAGTACCGCGCCGTAACCGTCGGTGGTCGCCACCAGCCCAAAGCTGCGGGTCAGATTACCGGCCAGCAACGACGGCAAGCAGAACGCCAGATAACTGAGCACATAAAACGCCGACATCAACCCGGCCCGCTCATGAGGCAAGGCCAGCGGCACGATGCTGCGCAAGGCGCCAAGGAAACCCGTACCGAATCCGCTGCCCGCCACCAGCGTGCCGAAGAAAAACAATGGCAGGCTGGCGCTGTGGACCGCCAGCAGAATCAGCGCAACGCCTGCGGGTAGCAAGCTCGCGCCCAGCAGCAAGACCTTGTCGGCCGGCCGATTGCGCAAGGTGTAGATCATCAAGGCACCGGTCACCGTCAACACGGCCACCGTCGCACCGCCAATCAGGTTCGACGTGGAACCGGTGGCAGTCCGCACCAGGGACGGCGCCAGAGAGGCGAAAAAGCCACCAAGCGCCCATACCGCGAGGTCTATCGGCAGCACCCGCCACAACATTCGCCGCGCCTGAATCGGCACATGCAGGGTCGGGCGCAGCGAGGCCCAGGCACCCGGTTGTCGACTGACGCTTTCCGGCAGGCGCCAGACGTACAGCGCTTGCATCACAAACAGCGCGAACAACACCCAATAGGTCAATTGCAGCGGCAGGGGCGCAAACTCGGCCAATAATCCGCAACCCATAGCCCCCAGCGCCATGCCCAACAACGGCGCAACACTGTTGACCATCGGCCCTTGCTGGCGATCGCTGTCCAGCAACGCCGCACTCAAAACGGCGGTGGCCATTCCCGTCGCAAACCCCTGAAGTACTCGCGCACCGATCAACCAGGCGACGCTGTCGGCGTTGATGAACAGCAACATCGCCAGCATATTCAGCAACACGGCGGTAAAAATCACCGGTTTGCGCCCCAGAAAATCCGACAGCGAACCGACCGTGAGCAGCGCCGCCAGCAAGCTGAGGGCGTAGACACCGAAAATCAGGGTCAGGGTCGCGGCCGAGAACTGCAGGTGTTCCTGATAGAGGTGATACAACGGGGTCGGCGCGGTGGAAGCGGCGAGAAAACTGAGTAAGGTGATCGCCAGAAACCACAGGCTGGAACGATTTGTCGCTGGAAGAGACATGAGCACACTCCGCAAAAGCTAATTTTTTGCTTTTGCGGAGTGTGCTACTGGCTTTCTCTTAAAGCAAATTCTTTGTGTTAAGGTCCATCGCATGGCTATTAAAGAAGGTTTACGCCCTGGTGGCAGAAGTGCCAGGGTTCAAGAGTCGATTCATTCGGCCGTCCGCGCGCTCCTCGAAGAGCAAGACCGCGCCTGCGTGACGGTGCCGCAGATTGCCGCACGGGCCGGAGTGACGCCGTCGACCATTTACCGGCGCTGGGGTGATCTTTCGGCACTGTTGGCCGATGTCGCTCTCGCCCGCATGCGCCCCGACAGTGAGCCGGCCAATACCGGCAGCCTGCGCGGTGACGTGCGAGCCTGGGCGGAGCAGTATCTGGACGAAATGAGTTCCGAACCCGGGCGCAACATGATGCGCGACGTGCAATCCAGTGCCACGCCGGGCTATTGCGTGACGATCATTGGCGGGCAGTTGCAGACGATTCTGGATCGCTATCCCGATCAACCACGGCCAAGTGTCGACCGGCTGATCAATATGGTGGTGGCACCGACGGTGTTTCGCATCCTGTTTGCGGCGCAGGCGCTGGAGGTTGAAGAGTTGCATCGGTTGATCGATATTGCGTTGAGTCAGTAACGCCGCCTTCGCAGGCAAGCCTCGCTCCCGCAATGACGACCAGGATCTGACGGATACACAACCTGCGACACCCCGCCACGCCACGACCTTGGTCGACACTGACTAACTCAGGCGGTCATGCGAGACTGTCTGGATCGGGCGCAGTCCCGGATGTCTTTTGTCTGGAGTTCCCATGTCGCTGTCCACCGGGCTGATCGCCACTGTCGCCCTGGCCTATATGGCCATCCTGTTCGCCATCGCCTTTTACGGCGACCGTCGCAGCACGCCGTTGCCGCCACGGGTGCGTGCCTGGGTGTACAGCCTGTCGCTGGCGGTTTATTGCACCAGCTGGACGTTCTTTGGCGCCGTGGGCCAAGCGGCCGAACAACTCTGGTCCTTCCTGCCGATCTACCTCGGGCCGATCCTGCTGCTGGTGTGCGCGCCGTGGGTCCTGCAAAAAATGGTGATGATCAGCAAGCAGGAGAACATCACCTCCATCGCCGACTTCATCGCCGCCCGTTACGGTAAATCCCAGTCCCTGGCGGTAGTCGTCGCGCTGATTTGCCTGGTCGGCGTGCTGCCCTACATCGCCTTGCAGCTCAAGGGCATCGTGCTGGGCGTGAACCTGTTGATCGGCGCCGGCGCCGACGCCATGGGCACGCGCGCGCAGGACACGGCGCTGATCGTCTCCCTGGTACTGGCGCTGTTCACCATCGTTTTCGGTACCCGCAACCTCGACGCCACGGAACACCACCGCGGCATGGTGCTGGCGATTGCCTTTGAATCGCTGGTCAAGCTGTTCGCTTTTCTCGCGGTCGGCGCGTTCGTGACCTACGGCCTGTACGACGGTTTCGACGACCTGTTCGACCAGGCCATGCTCGCACCGCGCCTGGAAGAGTACTGGAAGGAAACCATCAACTGGCCGTCCATGGTGGTGCAGACCGGTGTGGCGATGATGGCGATCATCTGCCTGCCCCGGCAGTTCCACGTGACCGTGGTGGAAAACATCGACCCCCAGGATTTACGCCTGGCCAAGTGGGTGTTCCCGACGTATCTGGCGCTGGCGGCGCTGTTTGTGGTTCCGATTGCCCTGGCCGGTCAGATGTTGCTGCCCAGTTCGGTGCTGCCGGACTCATTCGTCATCAGCCTGCCTCTGGCCCAATCTCACCCTGCCCTGGCAATGCTGGCGTTCATCGGCGGCGCTTCGGCGGCGACCGGCATGGTGATCGTCGCCAGCGTGGCGCTGTCGACCATGCTCTCCAACGACATGCTGCTGCCATGGTTGCTGCGGCGCAACAACGCTGAACGGCCATTCGAAGTGTTCCGCCAGTGGATGCTTTCGGTGCGCCGGGTGAGCATCGTGGTCATTCTGCTGCTGGCCTACGTCAGCTATCGCCTGCTGGGCTCGACCGCGAGCCTGGCGACCATCGGCCAGATAGCATTCGCCGCCGTGACCCAACTGGCCCCGGCCATGCTCGGCGCGCTGTACTGGAAACAGGCTAACCGCCGTGGCGTATTCGCCGGGCTGGCCACCGGGACATTCCTCTGGTTCTACACCCTGGTGTTGCCGGTTGCCGCCAACAGCCTCGGCTTGCCCTTGAGCAGTTTTCCGGGCCTGGCCTGGCTGCAAAGCAATCCGCTGAACCTGCCGATCACGCCGCTGACTCAAGGCGTGGTGTTGTCCCTGGCGGGCAACTTCACCTTGTTCGCCTGGGTCTCGGTGCTGTCACGCACGCGGGTTTCGGAGCACTGGCAGGCCGGTCGTTTCATCGGCCAGGAAATCAGCCCCCGCCCCAGCGCCCGCTCGATGCTGGCGGTACAGATCGACGATTTGCTGCAACTGGCTGCCCGGTTTGTCGGCGAAGAACGGGCCCGTCAGAGCTTCATCCGTTTCGCCTACCGCCAGGGCAAAGGTTTCAACCCGAACCAGAACGCCGACGGTGAATGGATCGCCCATACCGAACGCTTGCTGGCCGGTGTACTCGGCGCCTCTTCGACTCGGGCGGTGGTAAAAGCCGCCATCGAAGGTCGGGAAATGCAACTGGAGGACGTCGTACGGATCGCCGACGAAACCTCGGAAGTGCTGCAATTCAACCGCGCCCTGCTGCAAGGCGCCATCGAGAACATCACCCAGGGCATCAGCGTGATCGACCAGTCGCTGAAACTGGTGGCCTGGAACCGGCGCTACCTGGAGCTGTTCAACTACCCCGACGGTTTGATCAGCGTCGGCCGGCCGATTGCCGACATCATTCGCTACAACGCCGAACGCGGCCTGTGTGGCCCCGGCGAAGCGGAAGTGCATGTCGCCCGCCGCTTGCACTGGATGCGTCAGGGCCGCGCCCATACCTCCGAGCGACTGTTCCCCAACGGCCGAGTGATCGAGCTGATCGGCAACCCGATGCCCGGCGGCGGTTTCGTCATGAGCTTCACCGACATCACCGCGTTCCGCGAAGCCGAGCAGGCGCTGACCGAAGCCAATGAAGGCCTTGAGCGGCGCGTCGCCGAACGGACCCACGAACTGTCGCAACTCAACCTTGCCCTGACCGAAGCCAAGGGCACCGCCGAATCGGCCAACCAGTCGAAAACCCGTTTCCTGGCCGCCGTCAGCCATGACTTGATGCAACCGCTGAACGCCGCGCGGCTGTTCTCTGCCGCCCTCTCCCATCAGGAAGAGGGTTTGTCCAGCGAAGCGCAGAAGCTGGTTCATCACCTGGACAGCTCACTGCGTTCGGCTGAAGACCTGATCAGTGATCTGCTGGATATTTCCCGTCTGGAAAGCGGCAAGATCAACCCTGATCGCAAGCCCTTCGTGCTCAATGAGTTGTTTGACACGCTGGGGGCCGAGTTCAAGGCACTGGCTCAGGAACAGGGGCTGAAATTCCGCGTCCGGGGCAGCACGCTACGGGTCGACAGCGACATCAAACTGCTGCGACGGATCTTGCAGAACTTCCTGACCAATGCCTTCCGCTACGCCAGAGGCCCCGTGCTGCTCGGCGTTCGGCGGCGCAACGGCGAGCTGTGCCTGGAGGTCTGGGACCGTGGACCGGGCATTCCGAAAGACAAACAACAGGTGATTTTCGAGGAGTTCAAACGCCTAGACAGCCACCAGACCCGGGCCGAGAAAGGCCTGGGCCTGGGACTGGCGATTGCCGATGGACTGTGCCGCGTGCTCGGTCACACTTTGCGCGTACGCTCCTGGCCGGGGCGCGGCAGTGTATTCAGTGTCAGCGTGCCATTGGCTCGGGCACAAGCCGCGGTGCCGGCCAAGGTTGCCGAACTCAATGGCCATTTGCTCGGCGGCGCGCAGGTGCTGTGCATCGATAACGAGGACAGCATCCTGATCGGCATGAACAGCCTGCTCACGCGCTGGGGTTGCCAGGTCTGGACCGCGCGCAACCGTGATGAATGCGCGACGCTGCTCAGCGACGGGATGCGCCCGCAGTTGGCGCTGGTGGATTACCACCTGGACGATGGCGAGACCGGAACCGACTTGATGGCGTGGTTGCGCACGCAGCTGGGCGAGCCGGTGCCGGGGGTGGTGATCAGTGCCGATGGACGGCCGGAGACCGTGGCCCGGGTGCATGCAGCGGGTCTGGATTACCTGGCCAAACCGGTTAAGCCGGCGGCGTTGCGGGCGTTGTTGAGTCGGCATTTGCCGCTGTAGTACGGCAAGTTTGGTACACACCACTGTGGCGAGGGGGCTTGCCCCCGTTGGGCTGCCAGCAGCCCTGATTTGTGCAGCTTCGGTGTTTCAGGCATACCGCTCTGCCTGCTTTGCGACTGCTTCGCAGCCGAACGGGGGCAAGCCCCCTCGCCACAGATGCTATCGAAAAAGATGGCTTATTCGGGCAACTCGGCCAAGCCATCGACATCCGTCATGGCCCGCTCCAGCAGGTCCGCCGGCAAGCTCTTGCTGGCCCGCGCGCCAAGCAATTTGAGCTGTTCGCTGCGACTGACCAGGTTGCCACGACCTTCTGTCAGCTTATTGCGGGCAGAGCTGTAGGCCTTGTCCAGTTGCTGCAAGCGATTGCCGACCTCGTCCAGATCCTGAATGAACAACACGAACTTGTCGTACAGCCACCCGGCGCGCTCGGCGATTTCCCGAGCGTTCTGGCTCTGGCGCTCTTGCTTCCACAGGCTGTCGATGACCCGCAAAGTGGCCAGCAACGTGGTCGGGCTGACGATCACGATGTTGCGGTCGAAGGCCTCTTGAAACAACGTCGGCTCTGCCTGTAACGCTGCGGAAAACGCCGCTTCGATCGGGACGAAAAGCAGGACGAAATCCAGGCTGTGCAGCCCGTCGAGCCGCTTGTAGTCCTTGCCGGCCAGGCCTTTGACATGATTGCGCAGGGACAGCACGTGCTGCTTGATGGCGATCTGGCCGATGCCATCGTCTTCGGCGGCTACATATTGCTGATAAGCCGTGAGACTGACCTTGGAATCGACCACAACCTGCTTGTCGCCAGGCAGGTAAATAATCACATCCGGCTGGAATCGCTCGCCGTCCGGCCCCTTTAGATTGACCTGGGTCTGGTACTCGCGCCCCTTCTCCAGGCCCGCGTGTTCAAGCACCCGTTCAAGAATCAGTTCACCCCAATTGCCTTGGGTTTTCTGCCCTTTCAAGGCGCGGGTGAGGTTGGTGGCTTCGTCGCTCAGGCGCAGGTTCAGTTGTTGCAGACGCTCCAGTTCCTTGGCCAGGGAAAAGCGCTCGCGGGCTTCGGCCTGATAACTTTCCTCGACGCGTTTTTCGAATGACTGAATGCGCTCCTTCAACGGATCGAGCAATTGCCCCAGACGCTGCTGACTGGTTTCGGCAAAACGTTGCTCGCGCTCGTCGAAGATCTTGCCCGCCAGCTCGGCGAATTGCGCTCGCAGTTCGTCTCGCGAGCCTTGCAGGTCGTTGAGACGCTGCTGATGGCTTTCCTGCTGCTCACGCAACTCGGCGTTGAGGGAGGCAGCCTGGGCGTCCAGGCGACGCAACTCAGCTTCTTTGCCGGCACGTTCGATGTTCCAGGCGTGGGCTGCGTCGCGCGCATCGTCGCGTTCGATCTGCAGCAATTCGACTTCACGGCGCAGGGCGGCCAGATCGGCCTGCTTGGCGGCGTTGGCCTGGCTCAAGTCAGCGACTTCATCCCGGCAGGTGTCGAGCTGGGCGTTCAAGCCATCCTGCGTCAATTGGGCCATGGCCAGGCGCTCTTCCAGCAATGCCAGTTCGGCCTGCCCTGTACTCGCCCGACGCTGAAGTTGCCAGGCCAGTACCAGCAACGGCAGTGCAGCGCCCGCCAGCCCCAGCAATGCGCTGGTCAAATCCATCGCCATAGCCACTCCTGCCGATTAGATAAAGCGTGAAGGTTAACCAAGGCGTCAGGTCTTGGACAGCTCAGTCTTCGATCAGCCCGAGTTCCTGCTGGGCGCGTCGGTCCCCGGCGCGCGCAGCCTGGCGCAACAGGTCCTGGCCGATACGGCGATCCCGGGCATTCCCGCATTCGCGGCACATCAATTGGCCGAGGCGGCTTTGCGCGGCCACTACGCCTTCACGGGCAGGTTGCTTGAGTAAACGTCCGGCGAAGTGTTTGACGTTGGGGTTTTCGCCCAGGCGCGGGCTGTCCAGTAGCCACTCGGCCACACGCATTGAAAAGCGCTTGGGTGGGTTAATGCTGGAGGATGTTGAAGCAGCGGAGACTGGTACTGAGCGAAACTTCATAAAGCACTGTGGGGCAAATCGGAAGGCGCGCACTCTACTCTTTTTTTCGCACAGGTAAAGTCGAAAAAAGCCTGCACGCCCGTCCTAGAGCAAGCGCTCGGGACAATCCACAGAAGCTGTGGATAACTCAGTGGACAACCGCCCTTGAAGTCGCGCAAAGCCGTGTGGAATGGGGCTCGCAGTCAAACTGACGATTTTTTCACCAGTAAAAAAAAGCGATGTTTTTCATTGACTTAAATTTTCGTTACAGGCACCCACCCCCGGTGAAGCGAGGATGACAGTGGGATGACAGTCCGCGCAACTAATGTGCACAAGTACCTGCGAGGCGGTTATATCGGTGCGCTTTTTCGGCGCGTTTTTCCGGTAACGCCTGGGGATAAACCCGGCAACCCGCGCCACAGATTGATCCTGGCTCGATCGCCCTCTCGGATCAACGGCCGTTTTTTGGGCTATTGCGGGGCACGTGTCGGCCGATGATATTTTCCGACAGCACTTGCGGATGTGGTCGGCCGGCACTTCAGTGTTTTTTTGCGAACAGGCTTCCCTTCGGCCATTCAATCCGTTAGTATCCGCGGCGTTAGTACCAAGCTGAAAGTCAATTCTGGTCGAACAAATCCCCCCGGTCAGCCTTCCCTGAGAGAAGCCTTCACCGACAAAGCGGGATCGACCACCTCGATGGTTTCCAGGTAAATCTTGCGTCAACACAGCCTTTGAATCGAAAGCAAAGGGTGTTGCGAAGTTCACTTACTCTGACCGAACCAACCTGCAAATTGATCAGGATCTTCACCCCGGGCCCAGAACCTTTGCCCCTGATGTGTTGCCTGCCCTCCTAAGTACCTACCTGCCAGCCCAAGCGCGCCAACTTATCAGCGCTTCAAACTGGCTGCTTTGTTCCAGTCGGGTTCTTCGTTCGACCAATGGTGGTCGTCGTCACTGGAACGTTTTAATTTTGCACGGTTCTTATCCGTGTCGCTTGTAGGAACACCCGATTATGTCTACTCAAATCCACACTCAGGATGCCATCCGCACCCTAACCAACGCTTTTGCACCAATGAACTGCCTGATCATGGCCGCTCGCAAAGGCTGCTTCAGCTTTACCCTGGTCAACGAACACGGCATCGCTCGTCACAGCGAACGCCTGTACCCCGATCAATACTCCAGCGCCGAGCCGCTGCAGGCTGTGATCGAGCGTACTCGCCAGGCACTGGTTGCCTGAGACGCCAGAAAGGCTGAAAACCTCAAAAGCCCTGCTTAAAAGCGGGGCTTTTTATTGCCCGATATTTCTCTTTTAGTCCCTATTGCCTAAGCACCAACCGATATAACGGTTATAACTCGAAGCCGGAAATATTTTAAAAACAGTCCTTTACAGCAAAATAATGACACTACACTTCAACTCAAGCGGCTTGATCCGCTTCCGGCGAGCCTGATTCGATCCACAGCTGCCAAGGCCCCCTTCAGGTATCGCCGACCACTTGATGTTTCGAGGGCGTTATGGGTATCGCTGCCAGCGAACTGTGCCGTTATGTGATCCGTCCGACATTAATCTACCTCGGACGCCATAGCGCGACTGCCGAATCCCTGCTGCTGGGCATCGCCGCCAGCCAGTCAGCCCTTGGTTCAGCCCTGCATGACCGCCGTGGACACGGCTTGTACCGAATCGCCGAACCCCGCCACCAGGCCCTCTGGGATCACTACCTGGCCCTGGACCCGGAGCGGGCGAGCCTGGTTCGCGGCCTGGCCAGCCAGCATGCTTTTCTCAGCGGACCGCACCTGGAATTGACCGTCAACCTGCGTTACGCCACAGCCATCGCCTGGCTGCTGGTAGAAGAACAGAACACTCCCCTCCCCGCCTCCGATGACCTGCTGGGAATGGCCCGAATTTGGCGCCAGACCTTCCAGCCCCAAGGTCGTTTGCGAGACTTCACCTACGCCTGGCAAACCTGTGTTTCATCGTTGAATCAGGTCGCCTGCTGATCCACCCATTTCCGAAGATCGCCCAACATGTCGCGATTTTGGTCGGATTGTCCTACAAAACCGCTCTAAATCAAGCGATACAGGCTATGGCGCCCGGACGAAAATGTTGGTAATTTTCGCTCCGGTGATCACCAGGAGTTCTAATAATGAAAAAAGTAATGCTCAAAACCACCCTTAGCCTCGCCGTTGCCTTGGCATCCACCCAGATCTTCGCCAGTGGCTTTGCCCTCAACGAACAAAGCATCAGCGGGATGGGGACAGGTTTTGCCGGGCGATCTTCTTCTGCCGACGACGCATCCACTGTTTTTGGTAACCCTGCCGGCATGTCTCGCCTCAAGCGCGAACAAGTGACCGGTGGTGTTGCATTTATCGACGCGCACGCTGACATCAGTGATGCCAGCTCCCGCCCGAATGGTGGTACCAACAAAGGTGACATGGTCCCTTTCATGGGCGTGCCCATGGGCTACTACGTAAAGCCACTCGATGACCAGTGGGCAGTCGGTTTCGGCGTCTATGCTCCATTCGGTCTGGTGACCGACTACGAGAACGGCTTCGCCGGCCGTTACTTTGGCAGTAAAAGCGAAGTCAAAATCGTGACTCTCCAGCCAACCATCAGCTACGCCTTCAACGACAAGGTGTCGATCGGTTTCGGTCCGACCATCAACCGCATTGACGGCACCCTGGAATCGAACCTGTCGCTAAACCCGCGCGCAGCGGACGGTAACGTCAAGATCAAAGGTGACGACACCGCGCTGGGATATAACATCGGCATCTTGGTACAAGCGACCGACAGCACTCGCGTTGGCCTGACCTACCACTCGAAAGTGAAGTACAAGCTCGAAGGTGACACCAAGGTCAACTACAGCCTCCTCGGGGCTCTGGGTCAGAACCCTAACCAGAAGTACGATGCATCCCTGGACATAACGACTCCTGAATCGGTTGATATCTCGCTCACTCATCAACTGGATGACAAGTGGACCCTCTACGCGGGCAGCACCTGGACTCGCTGGAGCCGCCTGAAAGAAATCTCCGTTGAGAACAGTGGCGTTCCTGCTGCCCTGAACGGCCGTTTTGGTACCATCACCGAAGAACAGAACTGGCATGACACCTGGGCTCACGCCATCGGTGCTTCGTACCAGTTGAACAAACAATGGGTTCTGCGTACCGGTCTGTCCGTCGACCAGGCACCAACCAACAACGAAAACCGCTCCCCGCGCATTCCAACTGGTGATCGCAAGATTTTCAGCATTGGTGCAGGCTGGAGCCCGACCGACGATCTGACCATCGATGTAGCGTACTCGTACCTGCGCGAAGAGTCGGTCAAGGTCAACAACAGCAACGGCCGCCAGAGCTACAACGCCAAGTATGAAAACTGGGCGAACGGTTTCGGTGTAGGCGCGACCTACCGTTTCTGATCATTCACGGCGAACCTGAACCCCTCGCCGCCTGAATTGAAAAAGCCCCGCACTCTTGTACAGAGGCGGGGCTTTTTAGTGCGCGTCGATCAGCGCTTCGAGGCCAGGGCTTTCTCCACCGCCTCGATGAACTCGGGATTGTCGGGCTTGGTCAGGCTGGAGAAATTGGCGATCACGTTGCCTTGGCGATCGACCACGTATTTGTAGAAATTCCACTTTGGGGAACTGCTTTGCTCGGCAAGGACCTTGAACAAATGCGTGGCGTCATCGCCGCGGACTTTCTGCGGTTCGGTCATGGTGAAGGTCACGCCGTAGTTCACGTAACAGACCTTGGCAGTCTCTGCGCCATCCTTGGCCTCTTGCCTGAAGTCATTGGATGGAACACCGATCACTTCAAGCCCTTGATCCTTGTAACGCTGATACAGCGCCTCAAGACCTTTGAACTGCGGGGCGAAGCCACAGAAGCTTGCGGTATTGACCACCACCAACGGTTTGCCGGCGAAGCGCTGGCACAAATCGATGGATTCCTTGGCGCGCAGCTTCGGCAATGAGCCTTGCAACAGCTCCGGGCATTCTGCTGCCTGAGCCAGCCCGGAAAAAAACATCAGCAACGCAGGAACTGCAAGCCAGCGCATCGGCATGTCGGTGCATCCTTGAGCAATCGTCAGAACGCGAAACTACTCGCCTTCGCCGCTCGCTAGCAAGCAGCTCGCTAGCAAGCACCCATGCCCAGCTGCATCAATGCCAGCCCACCCTGATGCCAGCCCCACCAAACCAGGGCCAGCAGCAATACGCCGACGGCGATGGCTGCCATCCGCGGCCAAAGACTGTTCATGCGGCACTCACTTGAGTTTGCAGGCGCGCCACCGGCTGCTCGCGCACTGGCCAGTTCAGGGCTGCGGCCATCAGACTCAAGAGAATCGCCACCTGCCAGATCAAGTCGTAGCTCCCGGTTCGGTCATACACCACCCCGCCCAACCAGCCGCCGAGGAACGAGCCCAGCTGGTGGAACAGGAAAACAATCCCGCCGAGCATGGACAGATTTCGGACACCAAACAAGGTTGCCACCGTGCCGTTGGTCAAGGGCACCGTCGACAACCAGAGAAAGCCCATGGCCATGCCGAACAAATAGGCCGTGACCTGAGTGACCGGCGCCCAGAGGAACAGCGCAATCACCACCGCCCGCAACAGATACAAACCGGTGAGCAAACGCGGCTTGGACATCCGCCCTCCAAGCCAGCCGGCGGTATAGGTACCGAAGATATTGAACAGCCCGATCAGCGCCAATACCGTGGTGCCGACGGAGGCTGGCAGGTGTTGATCCACCAGGTACGCTGGCAGGTGCACACCGATGAACACCACTTGAAAACCGCAGACAAAAAAGCCGAACGCCAACAACCAGAACCCTGAATGGGAGCAGGCTTCGTGTAGCGCTTCAGAGAGGGTTTGCTCATGCCCGAGCACCGGCAACGGCTTGTCTTTAAGCATGCTCACCAGCGGCACGATCAGCGCCACCAGCAGCCCCAGCACCAGCAATGCCGCAGACCAGCCCAGCCAGCCGATCAGCCCCAGTGTGCCGGGCAACATGGCGAATTGACCAAAGGAACCGGCAGCACTGGCGATCCCCATGCCCATGCTGCGTTTTTCCGGTGGTACGGCACGGCCGACCACGCCGAGGATCACCGAGAACGAGGTGCCGGACAGGCCGATACCGATCAACAACCCGGCGCTCAAGGACAAAGTCACCGCCGAATCGGACAACCCCATGAACACCAGACCCAGGGCGTACAGAACACCACCGATCAACACCACCTTCGCGGCGCCAAAGCGGTCGGCCAATGCGCCGGTGAACGGTTGAGCCAAACCCCAGATCAGGTTCTGCAGGGCAATGGCGAAGGCAAACACTTCGCGGCCCCAGCCGAATTCGGCACTCATCGGCGCCAGAAACAGCCCGAAGCCGTGGCGCACCCCCAGAGACAACGCCAGAATCAGCGCACTGCCCAACAGCACCCAACCGCACGTACGCCACATCGATGTCATTGTTGTTCTCCGGTAGCGGGTATATACCCGCTTAAGATCGAAAAAACTGGCCTCAAGCCAGTTCGTCCAGCAGTTTCAGCAAGGTTTCACGCTTCTCGGCACCCAGACGGTCGATCAACCGCTGTTGCGCCGCTTCCCAGGCCGGCAAGGCCGCTGCCAGACGTTCGCGCCCTGTCTCGGTGAGCAGGACGATGCGATTGCGCATGTCTTCGCCCTCGACCAGCGTCACCAGACCTTCACCTTCCAGCACCCGTAGATTGCGCCCCAGGGTGCTGCGATCCAGGCCCATGGCCTCGGCCAGTGTCGAGATGCTCGGCTGATCCAGACGCTGCAGGTTGCACAGCAGAGAATACTGGGCAACGTTGATCCCGAAGCCGTCGAGCGCGCCGTCGTAATGCCTGCTGACGCCACGAGCGGCGCGACGCAGGTTAGTGCACAAACATTGAGAAGGAAGCATGGTGCGTGTATATACCCGCGGTTAAATGAAAGCAAATATTTCGACGCATTTTACCTGTAGCAGCTGGCGAAGCCTGCGTTCGGCTGCGCAGCAGTCGTAAAATCAGAACTTGCGGTGCATCAGGCAGACCGCCTCAGCCGAACTCGCGACTGCTTCGCAGCCGAACGCAGCCTCGCGAGCTCGGCAGCTGCTACAAAGAGTGTGCTAAAGCCTCGCCTCTACGAAAATTCAGAGCAGTGCCAATCCCACCAGCAACGCCACTTCCAGCAACTCCAGCAACGCTCCGGCAGTGTCGCCAGTCGTCCCGCCCAATCGCCGCATCATGACTTGCCGCAACCAGACAAACACCACCGCTGCCAGCGCAAGCGCCCACACACCGCTGAGGCCCGCGATCAACACACAGGCCACCGCACCGATCACCAACACCTGTTTCCCGGCCAAACGCGGCAGATGATCGGCCAGCGCCTGCCCCAATCCACCGCGACGCACGTAAGGTGTGGTCAGGAATAATCCCAACAGCGCGCTGCGAGCAATCAGTGGAACGATGATCAACACCACGCTGTGCTGCTGCTCGATCAACGCCAGCAACGCAGCGAACTTGAGCAGCAACACCAGCACCAGCGTCACCACCGCGATCGGCCCACTGCGCGGGTCTTTCATGATCGTGAGAGTGCGCTCACGGTCGCCATAACCGCCGAGCCACGCATCGGCGCTATCGGCCAGGCCATCCAAGTGCAACGCGCCACTGAGCAACACCCACACGGTCAGCAGCAACGCCGCGTGAAGCAACACTGGCGCACCCTGCAACAGCCCGTTCAACGCCCACAGAATGGCACCGAACAGCACGCCGACCAGCGGATAAAACAGCAGCGACCGGCCCAACTCCTCGGGCGTCGGCATGCCCGGCAGGCGAATCGGCAGGCTGCTCAGAAATTGCAGGGCGATCCAGAACGGCAACATGATCAGATCGCTTCCCTTAACAAGGCGCCGGATTCAACCGTCAACGAGAACAACGCGCCATGGCCGACCTCAACGTTGAGCAACTGCTCACGCGGCAATCCGCGCGCTTGCGCCAGCAACAATCGCATGACGCCGCCATGGCTGACCAGCAGGACCCGCTCACCCGCATAGGCCGCGTGCAACCGCTCAATGGCCGCCAACACCCGCGTCGAAAAGTCGGCAACCGGCTCACCATCAGGCGGCGTAAACGAATAGGGATCGGCCCAGAACAAGCCCAATGCCTCGGCACTGGTTTCCATCAGTGCCGCGGCGCTCTGCCCTTCCCAGGCGCCGAAGTGCAGCTCTTGCAGATCCTTTTCCAGCTGCACCGGCAACCCCAGTTGCGCCCCAAGTTCTTCGGCAAAGCGTGCGCAACGCTGCAACGGCGAGCTGACCAAGCGATCCCAAGGGCCCTGCTCGACCACCGCAGCGCGCATCTGCTCCCAGCCCTTGCCGGTCAGCGCGTCATCGAGACTGCCGCGCAGGCCGCCACCGAGTTCGGTTTCGCCATGACGCAACAGGTCCAGGTGCAAGGTCATGCCGGGCGATCCGCCACTGCGGCTTCGGCGAATGTTGCCATCTGCCCGTGCAGGTCGCAGGCCAGGCGCAGCAATGGCACGGCCAACGCTGCACCACTGCCCTCGCCCAACCGCAGACCGAGGTCCAGCAACGGTTCGGCGTTCAAGGTTTCCAGCACATGGCGATGACCCGGCTCGGCACCACGATGACCGAACAGCAACCACTCACGACAGGCCGGATTCAGACGCACCGCCACCAGCGCGGCGACGCTGCAAATAAACCCGTCGACCAACACCGCGACACCTTCCTGAGCACAAGCCAGGTACGCGCCAACCAGCGCAGCGATTTCGAAACCACCGAGGTTGAACAAGGTTTGCAGCGCATCGTCACGCTGAGCACCATGCAACGCCAAGGCGCGCTCGATAACCAGGGCTTTGTGGCTGACACCCGCCGCGTTCAATCCGGTGCCCGGCCCGACCAGGTGCACCACCGGGCAATCGAGCAAAGCACAAGCCAACGCGCTGGCCGCCGTGGTGTTGCCGATGCCCATTTCGCCACCGATGAACAACTGCGCGCCTGCTGCAATGGCGCGCTGCACACTGTCGCGACCAGCCTGCAAGGCGAGTTCGCCCTGGGCCTGAGTCATCGCCGGGCCCTGGACGAAATTCGCCGTGCCCGGGCCGATGTTCAGGTGACGCACACCCGGCAGATTCAACGACGGCGTAACGGTGCCGAGGTCGACCACTTCAAGGGACGCCCCCAACTGCCGCGCCAACACGCTGATCGCCGCACCGCCGCTGACGAAGTTGTGCAGCATCTGCCCGGTGACTTCCTGCGGAAACGCCGACACCCCTTCGGCGACCACGCCATGGTCACCGGCAAAAATCGCGATCCACAGCTGATCGAGGGTCGGCTTGACCTGCCTCTGCAACCCGGCCAGTTGCACCGCCACCGCTTCGAGCTGGCCGAGGGAACCGGCGGGCTTGGTCAATTGCTGCTGACGTGCCTGCGCCAGTTCGACCACTTGCGTATCGATTGGCTTGCACGGGTTCAGCCACCAGGTGTGAGTCATAACGCAGTTCCTTTCAAAGTCAGGGGCAGGCCGGCGACGGTCAGGACGACACGTTGGCAGCGCTCGGCCAAGGCTTGATGCAGCCAACCGGCTTCATCGACATAGCGGCGAGTCAATTCGCCCAGCGGCACGACACCCATTCCGGTCTCGTTGCTGACAAAAATGATTTCACCCGGCAACGACGCCAGGCAGTCCAGCAGGGCTTCGCGCTCGGCCGACAGGCGCTCGGCGTTATCGAGCATCAGCAGATTGGTCAGCCACAGCGTCAGGCAATCCACCAGCAGGCAACGATCGGCATTGGCGCTTTCGCGCAGTACGCGAGCCAGCTCCAGCGGTTCCTCGATCAACGCCCATTCGGCCGGACGACGGGCACGGTGATGGGCCACCCGCTCGTTCATTTCACCGTCCAGGGGTTGGCTGGTGGCGATGTAAGTGACGTGGAGCTGACTGTCCGTCGCCAGCTTTTCAGCCAGACGACTTTTGCCGGAGCGGGCGCCGCCGAGGATCAGTTGCAGCATGGTTCATTCCTTAAAATCTTCGATGAGGCCAGTGCAGCCACCTCAAAAACCGCAGAGCTCACGCAACAGCGAGGTATCCAGATGCTTCTCCACCAGATCCGCCAACCGCTCGATATCGCGCTCGCGCAACCCGTGGTAATCCACCTCCTGCACCTCCTGCAAACCAGCCCAGCGCAATAGTGCACTGCACGCCGCCGGTGATTCGAACAGGCCATGCAGGTACGTACCGAAAATCTGCCCATCGGCACTTTGCGCACCATCGCAGCGACCATCGTCCAGCTGCACGGCGGCGTTTTCCAGCGCCGGCCCGGTGGTCACGCCGGCATGAATTTCATAGCCGCTGACCTGCGCATCTTCCAGCGCCAGACGCCCACGTACGTTGCGCAACTGCTTCTCTTCTTCGAGCTGCGTTTCGAACGCCAGCAAACCCAAACCGGCACTGGAACCCGGCGCGCCTTCGAGGCCCAACGGGTCATGCACCTGTTCGCCGAGCATTTGCAGGCCGCCGCAGATTCCCAGCACTTTACCGCCGTAGCGCAAGTGCCGCGCGATCGCCGAGTCCCAGCCGTTGCTCCGCAGGTACGCGAGGTCGCTGCGCACGCTTTTCGAGCCAGGGAGAATTATCAGGTCGGCCGGCGGAATTGCCTGGCCGGGGCCGATGAATTGCAGGTCCACTTGCGGATGCAGGCGCAGTGGATCGAAATCGGTGTGGTTGCTGATGCGCGGCAGTACCGGCACCACCACGTTGAGCACTTGATCGGCCTTGTCGGTCTGACGCTGATCGAGGCCGTCCTCGGCCTCAAGGTGTAGGTCCATCACATAAGGCAACACGCCGATCACCGGTTTGCCGGTGCGCGCCTCCAGCCAGTCCAGCCCCGGTTGCAGCAAGGCGATGTCGCCGCGAAAGCGGTTGATGATGAAGCCTTTGACCCGCGCCTGTTCGCTCGGCGACAGCAGCTCCAGCGTACCGACCAAATGCGCGAAAACTCCGCCGCGATTGATGTCGGCAATCAGCACCACCGGGCAGTCCACCGCCTCGGCAAACCCCATGTTGGCGATGTCGCCGGCACGCAGGTTGATCTCGGCCGGCGAGCCCGCCCCTTCGACCATCACCAGCGGATACGCCGCGCTCAGCCGTTCATGGGAGGCCAGCACCGCCTGCATGGCGATGGCTTTGTAGTCGTGATAGGCCACGGCATTCATGGTGGTGACGGCGCGACCATGGATGATCACTTGGGCGCCGGTATCACTGTTGGGTTTAAGCAGCACCGGGTTCATGTCGGTGTGCGGTTCAAGGTTTGAAGCCTGGGCCTGCACCGCCTGAGCGCGACCGATCTCGCCACCGTCGGCGGTCACCGCACTGTTGAGGGCCATGTTCTGCGGCTTGAACGGCACCACCCTCGCGCCTTGGCGCGTGACCCAGCGACACAGTGCCGTCACCAGTGTGCTTTTACCGGCGTCGGATGTGGTGCCTTGCACCATCAACGTTGTCATGGGTTTTCCTTGGCATAGATTTGCAGGGCTTGTTCGAGGCGCGACCAGTCCGCTTCATCCGCAGGTAAACCAAAACGCAGGCTGCTGTTGTGGGTGAACAACCGCAGCAGAATGCCGCGCCGGGCCATGAATTCATGCAGCGCTTCGGCGCGCTCGGTGATCAACCACTGGAACAACGCGCAACCGCCCTGTGGCTTGAAACCATACTGCTCAAGCAGCAACGCCAGACGCTCGCCAGCTTCGTCAGTGCGAATGCGCTGTCGGGTGTGCCCGTGCGTATCCGTCAGGCAAGCCTGGCCCAGTACGCGGGTCGGCCCACTGACCGCCCAGGGTCCGACCTGCTCGGCCAACAGTTTGAGCAACTTGCGCTCGGCCAGCACAAACCCTAGCCGCACACCGGCCAGGCCGAAAAACTTGCCGAAGGAACGCAGCACGATCAAGCCGATCTGGTTGGTGAACGGTGCCAGACTCAAATGCGGTGTGTTGTCCATGAACGCTTCGTCCACCACCAGCCAGCCACCGCGCTGGGCCAGCCGCGCATGCCAATCCAGCAGGCGGGCCGGGGTCAGGCTCAGGCCTGTGGGATTGTTCGGATTGACCACCACCAGCACGTCGAGGTTGTCGAGAAAGAAATCGACTTCCGACTCCAGGACTTCACGCACGACATAACCGTTGCGACGCCAGGCTTCGGCGTGCTCGGCGTAACACGGTGACAGCACACCGACCTTGCCGGCCCGGCGCAAACGCGGCAGCAACTGAATCGCCATTTGCGAACCGGCCACTGGCAACACCTGGGCCGCACCGTAATAGTCACAGGCGGCTTGCTCCAGACCGTCATCGGTTTCCGGCAGACGTGCCCAGGCCCGCAGCGGGATGTCCGGGACCGGGAATGGCCAGGGCGCAAGTCCACTGGACAGGTCGAGCCAATCGGCTTCGGCGATACCGTATTCAAGTGCTGCCTTGCGCAACCGGCCACCGTGTTCAAGCATAGAATTCAGCCCCCACGCAGAGAATCAGCAGCCATAACCATACCCCGCGCTGGACCAATTGCCAGCCACGGTCGATGGAATCGGCATCCGCCGGCACGCCTTCGCCCAACTGCGGACGCTGATGCAGTTCGCCGTGATAAATCGCCGCTCCGCCCAACTCGACACCCAACGCACCGGCACCAGCCGCCATCACCGGCCCGGCATTCGGGCTGTCCCAGGTCGGCCCCTGGGTGCGCCAGCATTTCAGCGCCAGTCGGGTTTTGCCCAACAGTGCGTAGGTCAACGCCACCAGGCGTGCAGGAATGTAGTTCAGGACATCGTCGATCTTTGCGGCAGCCCAGCCGAAACGCTCGAAGCGTTCGTTGCGATAACCCCACATCGCATCCAGGGTGTTGCTCAGACGATAGAGCACCACACCGGGCGCACCCGCCACAGCAAACCAGAACAGCGCGGCGAACACTGCATCGCTGCCGTTCTCCAACACCGATTCGGTGGCGGCGCGGGCGACTTCGGTTTTGTCCAGTTCGCTGGTCTGGCGGCTGACCAGATAACCGACACGTGTGCGCGCCTCAACCAGATCATCGCTGCGCAGGGCCTTGGCCACCGGCTCGACATGCTCGCCGAGGCTGCGCATGCCAAGCGCGCAATAGAGCGCGAGAATCTCGACGATCCAGCCAACGTAAGGTGCCCAGGACAGCGCGGTGACCAGCAAGGTCAGCGGCACGACCGCCATCACCCAAGCCGTCACCCCGTGACTGCGCCAGCCGCGGCCAGCGGAGTTGAAACGTTGTTCGATGCGATCGGCAAAACGACCGAACGCCACCAGCGGATGCCAGCGCTTGGGTTCACCCAGCAGCGCATCCAGCGCGACCGCGGCGACACTCAACAACGCCACACTCATTGACTCACTCCCCAATAATTTTCATACAGCAACTCGTTGAGCGGACGCGCTTGCGCCCAGCCTTCGAGTACCAGCATCGGCGCTGGATAGAATTCCTTGACCGGCCCCAGGCAAAGAACAGCCAAGGGCTTGGCCCCGACCGGTAAACCCAGTAAGTCTGCCAGGGCTTGCGGATCGAACAGCGACACCCAGCCCATGCCCAGGCCTTCGGCGCGGGACGCCAGCCAAAGGTTCTGGATGGCACAGGACAGCGAGGCCATGTCCATTTCCGGCAACGTACGACGGCCGAAGATATACCGCTCGCGATCGTCCATCAGCGCGGCGACCAGCACTTCGGCGCAGTCTTGGATGCCTTCGACCTTGAGCTTCATGAATTCGTCGGAGCGCTCGCCGAGGGCTTCGGCGGTGCGGACGCGTTCTTCCTCCACCAGTTGCTGGATCTTGCCGCGCAGCGCTCGGTCGCTGATGCGGATGAACCGCCAGGGCTGCATCAGGCCGACGCTCGGCGCCTGGTGCGCGGCTTCGAGCAGGCGCCTCAGTAACTCGGGCTCGACTGTACCGCCACTGAAGTGGCGCATGTCACGGCGTTCGCCGATGGCTCGGTAGACCGCATCGCGCTCGGCTTCGGAAAAGGCGTTTTCTGTCATGGCCTGCTCGCGATGGCGGCTTCACGATCGGGCGCCAACAACGCAGCAATCGCCGCCGGGTTGGACGGAAAATAAAAGTGCACATAAGAGGCCGTCATCCGCCCCTCACGATAAACCGCCTCCGCCCCTCGCCCGCCATTGGGGCTCAGGCCACGCGCAATCGGCTCAAGCTCGGTGCTGGTCAGCGAGTGGTGATAAGTGTGTCCACGCAGCAAACCTTCAGGCAGTTCCACCGCCTGCAAAGCCAACGCCGCCAAACGCTTCTGCATCACCGCATCACCGGCCAGCAAGCCAACCAGTTCAGCGCGAGTACCCTCGACATCGGTCAACGAGTCCAGCAGGTACAACATGCCGCCACACTCGGCCAGCAACGGTTTGCCCGCCGCGTGGTGATCGCGAATGGCGGTCAGCATTGGCGTGTTTTGTGACAACGCCACATGGTGCAATTCAGGGTAACCGCCCGGCAGATAAAGGCTGTCTGCCGCCGGCAACTCGCGGTCGCGGATCGGCGAGAAGAAAGACAACTCGGCGCCCATGGCCCGCAGCAGATCCAGGCTCGCGCCGTAGGTAAACGCGAAGGCTTCGTCCCGGGCCACGGCAATCCGCACACCGGCCAGCAACGGTTCAGCGGCGATCATTTCAGGTGCGGCGAATTCCACGGCCGGCGGTAACGCCACGTCGCAACTGCTGGCCAGCGAGGCGGCGGCTGCATCGAGGCGCAGATCGAGATCATTCAATTCGCTGGCCTGTACCAGACCGAGGTGCCGACTCGGCAATTCGATGCCGGTCTCCCGGGACAACGCGCCGTACCAACGCAAGCCTTCTGTCAGACTGCCTTCGAGCAATTGCGCATGACGCAGGGTGCCAACCCGGTTGGCCAACACACCGGCAAACGGCAAATCCGGCTGATAGCACGCAAGCCCCAGGGCCAGTGCGCCAAAGGTCTGCGCCATCGCGGTGCCGTCAATCACGCCGAGCACCGGCACACCAAAATGCCGCGCCAGGTCGGCACTGGACGGTGTACCGTCGAACAGCCCCATGACGCCTTCGATGAGGATCAGGTCAGCTTCACCAGCGGCTTCCCACAACAGACGACGACTTTCCTGCTCGCCAACCATCCACATGTCCAGCTGATAAACCGGCGCACCGCTGGCGCGCTCGAGAATCATCGGGTCGAGAAAGTCCGGGCCGCATTTGAACACGCGCACCTTGCGCCCCTGATTGCGATGCAAACGGGCGAGCGCGGCGGTGACGGTGGTCTTGCCCTGACCGGAGGCCGGCGCGGCAATCAGTACCGCCGGGCATTGACGTGGTTGATTCACAACTCGACGCCTTTTTGCGCTTTGATCCCGGCCTGGAAAGCGTGCTTGATCATGCCCATTTCGGTGACGGTGTCAGCCAGTTCGATCATCTCCGGTTTGGCGCCACGGCCAGTGACCACCACATGCTGCATCGGCGGACGGGCCTGCAAGTCGCTGAGCACCTGATCGAGATCGAGGTAACCGTGCTTGAGGGCGATGTTCAACTCATCAAGTACCACCAGGCCGATCGACGGATCGCTCAACAGTTCGCGGGACACCGCCCACGCAGCTTCGGCGGCGGCGATGTCACGCTGGCGGTCCTGGGTTTCCCAGGTGAAGCCCTCGCCCATCACATGAAAACGCACTTGCTCCGGAAAACGCCGGAAGAACAATTCCTCGCCGGTGCTGCTGCGCCCCTTGATGAACTGCACCACGCCGCATTGCATACCGTGGCCCATGGAGCGCGCCAGCATGCCGAACGCCGAACTGCTTTTGCCTTTACCGTTGCCGCTCAGCACCAGCAGCAGGCCGCATTCATTCGGCGAATTGGCGATGCGTTCGTCGATCACGGCTTTTTTGCGCAGCATGCGCGCCAGATGGCGTTCGTCACGATCAGGGGTATCAGTCATGGGGGAGCTCTCCGTTGAGGCTGGATAACGGCGGGCAGGCACAAGAATAGACGGCAAGAAGCCTGGCATCGCCCACCGTGATGCCGCTGAATGGATCAGGCCGGTCTCCGGGCTCATGAGCGGCGATTGGCCCGACGGCGCGCCTTCCCATGCCAAAAATAGACACAGTGGCTCAATGCGCAGTCTTCACTCATTTACCGTTGCGGGGGCAGCGCCGGGATCGTGATCATTCTTCGCTGGAAGAAATCCACTCACCGGCTTCCCTGTTTCACTCTGTCGACCAAGGCCACAGAGCACCTGAAACAAGCCGCGAAGGTTAGAGGGTTGGGGGTGGAGCGTCAATTAAAGACGGGACGCCTTGCGGCGAATAACTGCCGCCGATCAATTATCTGACGCCAATCTTGTGCCACACTGCCAGCAGTGATATCAAAGAGCCACAACCTCATAACACAATAACAAGGGTGAGCCACATGCAAGGCATGATCATCAGCAATCCGAAGCTGGAATTCCTGCGCCCGGTGCTGGAACGCTGGTTTGACTGTATCGACCGCTACAACGCCGTGCGCGGCGATAACGATACGCCTTACTGGTACGACGAAAACGCCAACCTCGGCCTGCTCTCTGCCGCAGCCTGGATGGCGGAAATGGTCACGCTGCAGCAAACACCGTCGCGCAAACAGACCGAAGAAGGCGAACGCAACGCCCGCGCCGATCTGTTTATCGCTACCAGCGAAGAACGCGCTTACCTGCAGGCCACCCAGCGCTGGCCACGGGTCAATAGCTTGAACCTGACCCAGGCACTGGCGGACATCACCAGCGACGCGAAGCGCATCAGCTACGCCAGCGACCTGAAACTCGGCTGCCTGTTTGTCGCCCCACAAAAAGCCCAGCACAGCGCTACCCCAGAAGAACTCCAGGACATGCTCGACGACCTGCAAAAGGAACACACCTGCGCCGTGGCCTGGTATTTCCCTTACGCCTACCGCAAATTGCGCAATGAAGCCGGAAACTACCATCCGGGGATCGCCGTGCTGTTCAAGGAGGCCCGCGGCTGACCGGTTGAACCATCGGGTGTTTACGCTTCTCTATGATTACGTCAATGCATTCATAGGGAAGATCAGTAATGCGCAAACCCCAGCTCATTTTCATCATCGCGCTCGCCGGGGGGCTCGCCGCCTGTGGTGAAACCTCCAGCCTGCAAGTCTCGGACGGCACCGGACCGTCGCCCAAGCTGCCGGAACCGAACAAAACCCTGATCCCGACGGTGAACATCGCCCCGGCGATCGGCTGGCCTCAGGGTAAAAAACCCGTCGCCGCCGCAGGCACTCAAGTAGTAGCGTTTGCCGAAGGCCTCGAACACCCACGCTGGCTCTACGTGCTGCCCAACGGCGACGTACTGGTGGCCGAAACCAACGCGCCGTCCAAATCCGATGACAGCAATGGCATTCGCGGCTGGATCATGGGCAAAGTCATGGGCCGCGCCGGAGCCGGCGTCCCCAGCCCGAACCGCATCACTCTGCTGCGGGACAAGGACCACGACGGCGTCGCCGAAACCCGCACGGTGTTCCTGGAAAACCTCAACTCGCCTTTCGGCATGACCCTGGTTGGCAAAGACCTGTATGTCGCCGACACCGACCGCTTGCTGCGTTTTCACTATGAAAACGGCGAGACAGCAATCAAGTCACAGCCAATCAAAGTGGTCGATTTGCCGGGCGGAACGCGAAATCACCACTGGACCAAAAATGTCATCGCCAGCAAGGACGGCAGCAAGCTGTACGTCACCGTGGGTTCGAACAGCAACGTCGGCGAAAACGGCATGGATCAGGAGGAAGGTCGCGCGGCGATCTGGGAAGTGGATCGCGCCACCGGCAACCATCGAATCTTCGCCTCGGGGATTCGTAACCCGAACGGCCTGGCCTGGGAGCCGCAAAGCGGTGCTCTGTGGACCGCAGTCAACGAGCGTGACGAAATCGGCAGCGACCTGGTGCCGGACTACATCACGTCAGTGAAGGACGGCGGGTTCTATGGCTGGCCTTACAGCTATTACGGGCAACATGTCGATGTTCGCGTCGAGCCACAAAACCCTGATCTGGTCGCCAAGGCCATTGCACCGGACTACGCAGTGGGGCCCCATACCGCATCGCTGGGCCTGACATTCGCCGAAGGCAGCAAGTTGCCCGCTCCGTTCACCCAAGGCGCCTTCATCGGCCAGCATGGCTCGTGGAACCGCAAACCGCACAGCGGCTACAAAGTGATTTTCGTGCCGTTCAGCGCCGGCAAACCGAGCGGGCAGCCGCTGGATGTGCTTACCGGCTTCCTCAACGACGAGGGAAAAGCCATGGGTCGGCCGGTGGGCGTGGTGATCGATCAGCAGGGCGGCTTGCTGGTGGCGGATGATGTGGGGAACAAGGTGTGGCGCGTTTCCGCGGCCAAGTAAAGTCTGTCCGTAGGAGCGAGGCTTGCCCGCGAAAGCGGTGTGTCAGTCGACATCAATGTTGACTGTGCTGCCGCCTTCGCGGGCAAGCCTCGCTCCTACAACTCCGCCAGAGCGATCATGACAAACCCCTAGGGATTATGTGCCAAGTGTTCAGGTTGCAAGACGCGCTTGGCGCTCAGATAAGCCTTCTGCCAATAAGCCTTGGACAAGCTGTCCAGTTTCACCGTGCCGCCCGTGGCCGGTGCATGGACGAAGCGCCCTTCGCCGACATAGATCCCGGCATGGCTGACCTGAGAGCCACCATTGGTGGCGAAGAAAATCAGGTCGCCGGTTTGCAGGCCTTCCTTGCCGACGTTCGGAGCCTGCATGCCGATCATTTCGCGTGTGGACCGCGGCAAGGAAATGCCTGCGACATCACGATAGACGTAACCGATCAAACCGCTGCAATCGAACCCGGAATCCGGCGTGTTGCCACCCCAACGATAAGGCGTCCCCACCAGACCGAGCGCGCGAAACAGCACGTCTTCTGCCGCAGGGGAAAAGGCTTGGGGAGAACCGAAAACAATCGGTGCGCGAACCACCGGCGCAGGAGGCGGTGTGCGGCTGGCGCAGGCGCTGAGCAGCGCTGCGAAGAACATGAGTGCGAGGCGGGCCGACATCGTCATAAACAGAACATCCTGATCTGGCTGCGGCTTTTTTCTGCCACAAAGACAGAAAAGAAAACCGCCTGCGCAGAACGCAGGCGGTTTGCCATCAATAATAGATCAGGATTCTAGCGGCTACGCGGCAAACTTCAAGTAAGACTTTAAGTTCGCCTTGTAAACTGTCCGCTTATTTGCGCGCAGTGACGATAGGCGCTGCAGCCGGCGCCATTGCGAGTGCACGCTTGGCTTCGATGAAGGTCTTGCTCCAGTAGCTGTCGCCCAGGCTATCGACCCGGACACCACCGCTTTTGCGGCTGCTGGAGTGGATGAACTGGTTGTCACCCACATAGATCCCGGCGTGACTGACACGACCGCGACGGCCATTGGTGGCGAAGAACAGCAGATCACCCGGCTTGAGGGCGCTGCGAGCCACCAGCGGAGCGTCAACGTTGATCATTTCGCGAGTGGAGCGCGGCAGGTTCATGCCAGCCTCTTCACGAAACAGATAACCGATGAAACCGCTGCAGTCGAAGCCTGCCTCGGAGGTGCCGCCGAAACGGTAACGGGTACCGATCAGGGACATGCCACGCTCGAGGATGCTGTCAGCCAGAACCGGAAGCTGGTACGACTTGCCGCCGGCGAAGTCTGCCAGTTCTTTATTGGTTGCCAGCTCTTCCTGGAAAAGAACGGAAGAAGACTGTGCGGTAACTGAATTTGAAACCTGATGCTGTGGCTCTTGCTGGGACACTGGAGAGTGAGCAGCGCAACCGAACAACAGGGTGACGAGTGCGAGAGGCACGAGGGGTGCGAAGCGATTTAGCATGGGCACGACCGTGGCTGATAGTTGTAAAGAAGCCGAGACTATGCCCGCTATCGATCTCATTTGCAAATTCAATCGATCTTTATGTGACTTATCGGTTTCTCGTTTCCATCTAAGCGCTTAAGCCCGTTCTAGACGTTAGCGCAGCCTGCGACCCTGCAGGAAAGCGGATTTTCTGGCGCCTTAAATATGCCGAAACCCCCGAAAAACCTGGCTTTTACCAGCCCAACGTCTCTTTCAGGAACGGGATTGTCAGCTTGCGCTGAGCTTGAAGGGAGGCCTGATCGAGGCGTTCAAGCAGCTCGAAAAGCGCACTCATGCTGCGAGTACCGCGAGTCAAAATAAAATGCCCGACTTCGTCAGTCAGGTGCAGGCCACGACGGGAAGCGCGCAACTGCAAGGCACGCAACTTGTCTTCGTCAGAGAGTGGACGCATCTGGAAGATGAGTGCCAGTGTCAGCCGCGACTTGAGGTCCGCCAGCTTCACCGGTAGTTCGCGCGGGGATGTCGAGGCAGCGATCAGCAGACGTCGACCGCTGTCACGCAGACGATTGAACAGATGGAACAACGCCTCTTCCCAATCCGCCTTGCCGGCGACCGCCTGCAAATCGTCCAGGCAAACCAGTTCGTATTGTTCGAGGTTGTCGAGGATTTCGATGCCACGGTCCATCAACTCGGCCAGCGGCAGATACACCGCCGGTTCACCCATCTGCTCGAAACGCAGGCAAGCCGCCTGCAACAAATGCGTGCGCCCTACCCCGTGCTTGCCCCAGAGGTAAATCAGGCTTTCCGTCCAGCCGGCGTCGGCTTCGCACAGCCGCTCGACATAGCCGAGTGCAGCGGCATTGGCGCCTGGGTAGTAATTGATAAAGGTGGCGTCATCACGCAGACGCACACCTAGGGGCAGCTGAATCGGTTTCATGCTGACTGAACAGTTCCAAAGGAACCGTTAGTGGCCTCTGTGTAAAGTTTGCGAAGTTTATACCCGTGAAGCTGACGGCACAATGCGACAGACCACAAGCAAAATCAAAGGTTTGCGTTAACATGCTGGTTTTATGACAGTTTCTTTGGCGGTGCATGTGACAGCCGCGCGAGGGATACGGGCAAACCCGGCGTGAAACCGGGCTGCCCGCGACGAGCGATCAAGAAGCCTTACAGCTCAGGGTCATCGACGCCGCCATATATATCCGAATCTTTATACAAATCATGCACATGGCGCACCAGGACCATGATCACCGCCGCCACCGGCAATGCCAGCAGCACACCGGTAAAACCGAACAGCTCGCCGCCGGCCAGAATCGCAAAGATCACCGCCACCGGGTGCAGGCCGATCCGGTCACCCACCAGCAACGGCGTCAGAACCATGCCTTCCAGCGCCTGGCCGACCATGAACACCGCAACGATACCGATCATGGGATACAGATCGCCACCGAACTGGAACAGGCCGGCAATCAACGCCGCGCCAATTCCGATGACAAACCCCATGTACGGCACGATCGCCGCCAGGCCGGCAATCAGACCGATCAACAACCCCAGTTCCAGCCCGACGATCATCAAGCCAGCGGCGTAGATCACACCCAGCGCCAGCATCACCAGCAACTGCCCGCGCACAAACGCCCCAAGCACTTCATGGCATTCCCCAGCCAGGGACATGACACGCTCTTCACGATCACGCGGCAGCAAACTGCGGATCTTGGCCATCATCAGGTCCCAGTCGCGCAGAAGATAAAAACTCACCACCGGGATCAGCACCAGATTGGCCAGCCAGCCGATCAGCGCAAGGCCTGAAGCCGTCGCCTGACTCAGCACCACGCCGACAATGTCGGTGGTCTGGCCCATGTGCTCGCTGATCGCCGCCTTGAGCTTATCGAACTTCCAGAAGCCCTCTGACAAACCCAACTTCGATTGCGCCCACGGCAACGCGGTGTGCTGCAACCAGTCGAGCATCTGCGGCGCCAGTTCATACAAGCGAAACAGCTGCTTGGCGAGCATCGGCACCAACACCAACAACAGCGTGGTGAGGATCAACGTGAACAACGCAAACACTGCCACCACGCCCCAGGTCCGCGACAGACCGAACGTCTCCAGCCGATCCACCAGCGGATCGAACAGATAGGCCAGCAACAGCGCCACCAGAAACGGCGTCAGGATCGGATGCAACAGGTAAACAAACGCGCAAAGCAGGGCCACCCCACCGAGCCAGAACCAACGCCGCGTATCGGCCATGTACCACTCCTGCTTCTATATAAAGAAAAAACTCACCAACGGAAATGCAACTGCGGCGTCGGCGCAGGCGCTGGCGCTGCGGCCGGCGCCGAACCCGCAGTCACGGGTTGAACAGGTGCCGGCGCCTGACTGGCCGGAACTTCCTGCAATTGCGCCAGGGACAACTGAGCTCGCAGCTGATCGGCGCTGCCGTTGACGCGATAAAGCACGCGGTCGCCATCGACACTTTGCAGACGCGCGCCAAAAGGCTCCAACAAACGCCCAAGCGTCGCATAACGCTCCAGATTCATGCCCTGCACTTCCAACAATTGCTCGCCCGATGCACCTGGCTTGGCGACGAAACGCGACGCCAGACGCTCGCTGACCGCCAGCATCACCGCATCGGCCACGGCGGCGGTATCGGCGCCCTGCACGCTACCGGCCTCTTTCTGATCGCCCAGCCACAGTCGCCACTTGGCTTGCCATTGTCCCCCTTCTTCACGGGCATGCACCGCCAGCAAGGCATCGGCATTGTAACGATCGGAGGCACTGCGCAGTGGCGCAGGGTCGGCACCTTCCAGATTCGGTGCCGTGGCGACGATCTGTTCATTCAGGTCAGCCAGCGGCAAACGTAGCGGCAGGCCACGGTGCTGAGCCGCCCGACGCAAAGGCGCAGCACTGGCCTGACCATCGCCGACCAGGCTCGAACCTTCGGTGGAATCGTTCAACCACCAGCCGAGGATCGACGGCCGATTGGCCCCCCACACGGCCAGCCCGGCACGACGCAAGGCCTGCTCGGTGGTGGCCGGATCGAAATCGACTTTCAGCACTTGCGGCGGCCCGGCGTCGTAGCCGAACTGACTGATGATCTGCTGAGGGTCTTTGCGCACGGCCGCAAGGCCTGGGCTTTGGGCCGCCTTGGGATCGCCGGTCAAGCGCAACACCAGCGTTTCCAGCGCCTGCTGAGTCGCCTGGTCGCGCTCCTCCGGTGTCTGGCCGCTGACCGGTTGGCGCACTTGATAGAGGCCTTTGACGGTTTCGGCATGGCTGGCCAGGCTGACCACGGATAAACAGCCCACGAACAAGAATTTAAGAAAACGCATGGAAGATTCCTGACGACAAGAGCGGCTGGAACAGACCGCATGAAGACGATTGAGCCAGGGTTGTGACCACAGGCCCAAGCAAAACATTCACGCGATCGCGGTAAGTTTTCGCACTGTCATAACGATAGACGGTTAACGTCGTACCTTATACAGCCATGTGGGACGCCGCCAACACGGGCAATATCAGTTTTTTTAACGCGATATGCCCCTGCCCGTCGGCACGAGGATGGCCGCTGCCCCTCAAGCCTGATAAAATCGCGCGCCTTCGCAGACCGGCTACAGCCGGGTGGTGTCGAAATAGCGCGTGAGGCAATTGCCTCATCAATTTCGACAGGCCCGCTGAACTCGGTCGTTACCCCTGAATCCCCCCTAAAGGCCTGGATCATGAGCAAGCAACCCTCCCTGAGCTACAAGGACGCCGGTGTAGACATCGACGCCGGTGAAGCATTGGTCGAACGCATCAAGAGCGTCGCCAAGCGCACTGCGCGCCCGGAAGTCATGGGCGGCCTGGGCGGTTTCGGCGCCCTCTGCGAAATCCCGGCCGGTTACAAACAACCGGTGCTGGTATCGGGCACTGACGGCGTCGGCACCAAGCTGCGCCTGGCGCTGAACCTGAACAAGCACGACAGCATCGGCATCGACCTGGTGGCCATGTGCGTGAACGACCTGGTGGTCTGCGGCGCTGAGCCGCTGTTCTTCCTCGACTACTACGCCACTGGCAAACTGAACGTCGACACCGCTGCTCAGGTTGTAACCGGCATCGGCGCCGGCTGTGAACTGTCCGGCTGCTCCCTGGTCGGCGGCGAAACCGCTGAAATGCCTGGCATGTATGAAGGTGAAGACTACGACCTGGCCGGCTTCTGCGTCGGCGTCGTGGAAAAATCCGAAATCATCGACGGTTCGAAAGTCGCTGCCGGCGATGCCCTGCTCGCCCTGCCGTCTTCCGGCCCGCACTCCAACGGCTACTCGCTGATCCGCAAGATCATCGAAGTGTCGGGTTCCGACATCGAGAACATCCAGCTCGACGGCAAACCGCTGACCGACCTGCTGATGGCTCCGACCCGTATCTACGTGAAGCCGCTGCTCAAGCTGATCAAGGACACCGGCGCCGTCAAAGCCATGGCCCACATCACCGGTGGCGGCCTGCTGGACAACATCCCGCGCGTGCTGCCAAAAGGCGCTCAAGCGGTGGTTGACGTCGCGAGCTGGACCCGCCCGGCGGTGTTCGACTGGCTGCAAGAGAAAGGCAACGTCGACGAAACAGAAATGCACCGCGTGCTGAACTGCGGCGTCGGCATGGTTATCTGCGTGGCTCAAGAACACGTTGAAACCGCGCTGAATGTCCTGCGTGAAGCTGGCGAGCAGCCATGGGTCATCGGTCAGATCGCCACCGCTGCCGAAGGCGCGGCTCAGGTCGAACTGAAGAACCTCAAGGCTCATTAATGTCCCAGACCTGTGATGTGGTGGTGCTGCTGTCCGGCACCGGCAGTAACTTGCAGGCCTTGATCGACAGCACGCGGACCGGCGACAGCCCGGCCCGCATTGCTGCGGTGATTTCCAACCGCGCCGACGCCTACGGCCTGCAACGCGCCAGGGACGCGGGTATCGACACCCGCACCCTGGATCACAAGGCTTTCGAGGGCCGCGAGGCCTTCGATGCCGCGCTGATCGAACTGATCGACGCCTTCAACCCCAAACTCGTGGTACTGGCCGGCTTCATGCGCATTCTCAGCGCTGACTTCGTGCGCCATTACCAGGGTCGCCTGCTCAATATCCATCCCTCGCTGCTGCCCAAATACAAAGGGTTACACACTCATCAGCGCGCGCTGGAGGCCGGCGATACGGAACACGGCTGCTCCGTGCACTTCGTCACCGAGGAACTCGATGGCGGACCACTGGTCGTACAGGCAGTAATACCGGTAGAGTTGCACGATTCGCCGCAGAGTCTGGCGCAGCGAGTCCACACCCAGGAACACCTGATCTACCCGATGGCCGTACGCTGGTTTGCCGAAGGCCGTTTATCACTCGGCGAACAAGGTGCTTTACTGGACGGACAGTTACTCGCGGCCAGCGGCCACTTGATTCGAACCTAGGAGATTTTATGCGTCGTGCCCTGCTCTTCGCTTGCGCTCTGCTCGCCCTGCCGTTTGCGCAGGCCGCAGACCTTCAACCCTTCTCCGCCAGCTACACCGCCGATTGGAAACAGCTGCCCATGAGCGGTACCGCCGAGCGCAGCCTGACCAAGCAAGCCAATGGCGCCTGGAAGCTCAGCTTCAAAGCCTCGATGATGATCGCCAGCCTGACCGAAGAAAGTACCCTGACCCTGGACAAGGACACGCTGCTGCCGCAGTCCTACCACTTCGAACGCGGTGGCCTGGGCAAAGCCAAGAAGGCTGATCTGGATTTCGACTGGACCAACAAGATGGTCACCGGCACCGATCGCGGTGACGCCGTCAAGCTCCCGCTCAACCGCGGCATGGTCGACAAGTCCACCTATCAACTGGCGCTGCAGCATGACGTGGCCGCCGGCAAGAAAAGCATGAGCTATCAGGTCGTCGATGCCGGCGAAGTCGATACCTATGACTTCCGCGTGCTGGGTTCGGAGAAAGTCGACACCAAGGCTGGCCAGATCGATGCGATCAAGGTCGAGCGCGTGCGCGATCCGACACAAAGCAAGCGCATCACCGTGCTGTGGTTCGCCAAGGATTGGGATTACCTGCTGGTCCGTCTGCAACAGGTCGAAACCGACGGCAAGGAGTACAACATCATGCTCCTCGACGGTACGGTCAACGGCAAGACGGTCAAAGGCAGCTGATCCGGACCGACATGAAAGCCCCGCAAACGCGGGGCTTTTTTTCGTCTGGCGTTAAGCGGGGGGACAGGACAATGACAACTTTGAGCTGTGGCCAAATCGTCCGGCAAGAAATAGGAACGCGAACGTGAAGGAATGCTCTATAAATTCAGGGTCTTTTTTGATCGAATGACTTTTCCTGATCCCTGCGAGGTTTCCCATGACTGTTACCGTCAATACTGTCTCCGCCGAAGGTTTTCGTCACAGCGTCCAGATCGATGACCATGAACTGTTTGCCGATGTCCCCAAGTCCAGTGGTGGTGAAGGCACCGCACCTGAGCCCCATGACTATTTCGACGCGGCCCTCGGCGCCTGCAAGGCCCTGACCCTGAAACTGTATGCGAAGAAGAAGGGCATTCCACTGACCGGCGTCGGGGTCGAGGTCAAGCGCGACAACAGTGAAGAGCAGAAAGGCAAATATGCCCTGCACGTCAAACTCACGCTCAAGGGCGTACTCACCGATGCCCAGCGCGACGAGCTGCACCGCGTGGCCGACCGCTGCCCGGTACACAAGCTGATGACCACCTCTGAAGTCAGTATCGAAACTCATCTGTCCGAAGGCGCCTTCAGCCAATAGCGGCAACGTCTGCGCAAGCGGGTTATGCTCCCTGCGTCACCCGCTCAGCCTGGAATGCACCATGAACACTCCGCTCGTGATCCGCCCCCGCGCCGAAGATGTCGAGGGCCAGCCGATCCTTCGCCCTTTGCCGTCAGCCAAATGCCGCAACGTCGGGCCCTTCGTGTTTTTCGACCACATGCTCGAAACCCGTTATCCACCGGGCAAAGGCATGAACATCCGTCAGCATCCGCACATCGGGCTGTCCACCCTCACCTACCTGTTTGAAGGGCAAATCCAGCACAAGGACAGCCTCGGTTCCGATCAGGTGGTGAATGCCGGCGATGTCAGCTGGATGACCGCCGGCAGTGCGATTGCCCACGTCGAACGCACGCCCGAAGCATTGAAGAACAGTGGCGGTACGATGCACGGCTTACAGATCTGGCTGGCTTCGCCCAAGGACCGTGAGCACGGTCCAGGACACTACAGCCACCATCCAGCAGCCACGCTGCCCGTCAGCGAAAACCTTGGCGTGAAGATACGAATGATCGCCGGGAAGGGCTTTTGCCTTGAATCACCGGTCCCGGTGCTTTCGCCTACGCTGTATGCCGAATTGAACCTGCAAACGGCGACCACGCTGCTGATTCCCACCGAGCATGAAGAACGGGCGTTGTATGTGTTGAGCGGCGAGGCGCAGCTTGATGGCGAGCTGCTGGAGCCCTACACGCTAGTGGTGCTGCCGGCCGGGGAAGAGATGACGCTGTTCGCCGAGAGCGACTGCCATGCCGTGCTGTTTGGCGGAGCGCCACTGGACGGGCCACGACGGATCAACTGGAACTTCGTGGCCAGTGATCCGGCATTGATTGATGAAGCACGTCGGCGCTGGGCGGCCGGGGATTGGCCGACGGTGCCGGGGGAAAGTGAGCGGATTGAGTTGCCGTAGCGCGTAAACATCAAAAGATCGCAGCCTTCGGCAGCTCCTACAGAGGTACGCGCCCCCTGTAGGAGCTGTCGAGTGAAACGAGGCTGCGATCTTTTGTTCCGAGGAGCAATCAGCCCTTGAACACTTCATCCAGCAAGTTATGCATCGACGTGAACGCGCGAGCCGCTGTTTTCGCGTCATACATCATCATGCCCGGCACGTTGGCGTGCGGGTCGGTGAACGAATGCACCGCGCCGCCATAGCTTAGCAATTGCCAATCCACACCGGCAGCATTCATCTCAGCTTCAAACGCTGGCAGCTGCTCTTTCGGCACCAATGGATCGGCAGCGCCATGCAGCACCAGCACCGAACCCTTGATGCTTTTCGCATCGTTCACATTCGGCGTATCCAGCGTGCCGTGGAACGACACCGCAGCCTTCACCGGCGCACCGCTACGCGCCAGCTCCAGCGCGCAGCAACCACCGAAGCAGAAACCAAAAGTCGCCAGTTTCGAGGTATCAACCGCCGCCTCGCCCTGCCCTTGCAGTTGTTCGAAAGCTGCCTGCATGCGTTTGCGCAGTAAGGCGCGATCATTCTTCAGCGGCATCATCGCCGCGCCTGCCTCGTCGCCGTTCTGCGGACGAACCGATTGCCCGTACAGATCCGCGATCAGCACCACATAACCCTTGGATGCCACCGATTTGGCAATCTCCTCGGCGCCAAAGCTGACGCCCATCCAGTTCGGCGCCATCAACAGACCCGGACGCGGGCCTTTATGGTCAGCATCGAAGGCCAGACGGCTTTCATACGATTGGCCGTCAATCTGATAGGCGACGGATCGAACAGTGATTTGGCTCATGACTGACTCCCTGTAAAAAAGCACCAGAATGAAAAAACCCGCCGAAGCGGGTTTTTATACAGCGTGGTTAAACCGACAGTTCAACCAGCAGCTTGTTCAAACGACGCACATAAGCGGCCGGGTCTTTCAAGCTGTCGCCGGCCGCCAGGGCCGCCTGATCGAACAGAATGTGCGACAGGTCGCCGAAGCGCTCGTCGCTCTGCTCGTTGTCGAGCTTCTCGATCAACGGGTGAGCCGGGTTGAATTCGAAGATCGGCTTCGAATCCGGAACCTTCTGACCGCTGGCTTCCAGGATCTGACGCATTTGCAGGCCCAGGTCCTGCTCGCCGATGGCCAGAATCGCTGGGGAATCGGTCAGGCGATGGGAAACCCGCACTTCAGCAACGGACTCACCCAAAGCGGTCTTGAGACGCTCAACCAAGCCTTCTTTGGACTTGGCGACTTCTTCCGCGGCTTTCTTGTCTTCTTCCGAATCCAGGTTGCCGAGGTCCAGGTCACCGCGCGCCACGTCGACAAAGCTCTTGCCGTCGAAGTCGTTGAGGTAGCTCATCAGCCACTCGTCGATACGGTCGGTCAGCAGCAGCACTTCGATGCCTTTCTTGCGGAAGACTTCCAGGTGCGGGCTGTTTTTGACTTGCGCGTAGGTTTCGCCGGTCAGGTAGTAGATCTTGTCCTGACCTTCCTTGGCACGGGCCAGGTAGTCGGCCAGACCTACAACCTGCTCGCCGTCGTCGCCCTGAGTGGACGCGAAACGCAGCAGACCGGCAATTTTTTCTTTGTTGGCGAAGTCTTCTGCCGGGCCTTCTTTCATGACCTGACCGAAGTTCTTCCAGAAACCTTTGTATTGCTCAGGCTCGTTCTTCGCCAGTTTTTCCAGCATATCCAGAACGCGCTTGGTCAGCGCCGACTTCATGGAGTCGATGATCGGGTCTTTCTGCAGGATTTCCCGCGACACGTTCAGCGACAGGTCGTTGGAATCGACCACGCCTTTGATGAAGCGCAGGTACAGCGGCAGGAACGACTCGGCCTGATCCATGACGAACACGCGCTGCACGTACAGCTTCAGGCCTTTCGGCGCTTCACGCTGGTACAGATCGAACGGAGCACGGGTCGGCACATAAAGCAACGAGGTGTACTCGAGCTTGCCTTCGACCTTGTTGTGGCTCCAGCTCAGCGGGTTTTCGAAATCGTGAGCGACGTGCTTGTAGAACTCCTGGTATTCCTCGTCCTTCACTTCAGTGCGAGGGCGAGTCCACAGGGCACTGGCGCGGTTGACGGTTTCCCACTCAACGGCAGGCTTCTCTTCGCCTTCGGCGGCTGCCACTTCTTTCGGCAACTCGATCGGCAGAGCGATGTGGTCGGAGTACTTCTTGATGATGTTGCGCAGACGCCAGCCATCGGCGAACTCGTCTTCACCGGATTTCAGGTGCAGAACGATACGGGTGCCGCGATCAGCTTTCTCGACGGTGGCGATTTCAAATTCGCCTTCGCCCTTGGACGACCAGTGCACACCTTCGCTGGCAGCGAGGCCGGCACGGCGGCTGAATACGTCAACTTTATCGGCGACGATGAACGCCGAGTAGAAACCGACACCGAACTGACCGATCAGGTGCGAGTCTTTTTTCTGATCGCCAGACAGGTGCTTCATGAAATCTGCGGTGCCGGACTTGGCGATGGTGCCCAGGTGAGTGACCGCATCTTCACGGCTCATGCCGATGCCGTTGTCTTCGAGGGTGACGGTTTTAGCGTCCTTGTCGAAGCTCACACGGATTTTCAGTTCAGCGCCGCCTTCCAGCAATTCAGGCTTGGCCAGCGCTTCAAAACGTAATTTATCGACAGCGTCAGAGGCGTTCGAGATCAATTCGCGAAGGAAGATTTCCTTGTTGGAATACAGCGAATGGATCATGAGGTGCAGCAGCTGCTTCACCTCGGTCTGGAAGCCCAGGGTTTCCTTTTGAGTTTCCACACTCATGGTCATCAAACTCCAATCAGATGGCAGTGGCCGCGACCTTGAGGGTCGGCGGCGGGTTGTCCTCAGAGTTGGGGGCTGAGATCAGGATTTCAAGGGCTCTTCGATTTTGAAGTGGGCCCGGGCCGTGGCAATGGGCTCGGCTTCAGTGCTTTGCCAGGCGGTAATCGCCACGTTTGCGACCCGCCGCCCCTGGCGACAAACCTGGCATCGGGCCCAGGTATCGCGAAACTGCCCCGCGCGCAGGTAGTCGAGGGAGAAGTCGATAATCTTCGGCACACCGGGCGAGCCGGTGAAAATCAACAAATGCAGCGCCGCCGAGAGTTCCATGAACCCGGCAATCACCCCACCATGAATCGCTGGCAGTAAAGGGTTACCAATGTTGTCCTTGTTGGCCGGCAGACGAAACAGCAGCTCATCTCCTACCCGCGAACATTCGACGCCGATCAGCTCGGCGTAAGGAATCAGCTGCAGCAGCGCGGCGTAGTCCCCCTGCGCATGGGCCTGTTGAAGCTGTTCGTTGAACGTGTCGGTCATTTCGCAACTCCAACAATGGCACCGGCAATGACACCGCCAAAGTTTTTAGTACCTTTGATGCCCTTGCCCATGCGCATGAAGGTGCCCACCACGTGGGCGATGGGCTGTTCGGGGTCGTCCTGATAGGCAAAACCGCGCGCAAAAATCACATCGGTAGTCACTCGGTAGCATTGGGCGAAGCCGTAAACGTCCTTGTGCGGCTCGGCGGCATGCATGTAGTCGATGCGCAGGTCGAGCGTCGGGCAGACTTCGAACTCGGGCAGCACGCAGAGAGTGGCCATGCCGCAGGCGGTGTCCATCAGCGAGGTCAGCGCACCGCCATGAATCACCCCGGTTTGCGGGTTGCCGACGATCTGCGGGCTATACGGCAGAATCACCGTCAGCCCTTCGCTGCTGGCGCTGTGAAGGCGCATGCCGAGTACCTGACAATGGCGCAACGCCGACAGGAATCGCGTCGCACGCTCAAAAACGGGGTTTTCGGCCATTTGATAAAACTCTTCTTAGTGTCCGGACAAAGTAGCAGGCTAGCGGGCAAAAGTTCCGTTGCAAAACAAACATATATATCTGTGTGAATTGAGGAACTTAACCCTGATAACGGTGCTCGAAAGGCCAGTAGATATTTTCCATCAGGAGAAACACCCCATGCGTAAGACTTTAGCTATTGCCTTGATGTTGACCGCTTCCCTCGGTCTCGCCGCCTGCGGTAAAAAACCCGAGGACAAAGCTCAAGATGCCACCAAACAAACCGAGCAAGTTCAGGAAAAAATGAGCGAAGCTCAGGATAAAGTGAACGAGGCGGCAAAAGAAAACGCTGAAGCTGCCAAAGCTCAGACCGAATCGAACGCAGCCGCTCCGGCAGCGCCTACAGAAGCACCTAAAAACTAAAACAGTTTTTAGCGTGATAAAAGAAAACCCGCCAAGTGCGGGTTTTCTTTTATCTGAAATTTTGCTCGAAACGCGTCCTTAGAGCAAAACAGTCCTAAAAGTCGGACTAATCATCAGCAACAACGAACACACTAATCCGACGAACCACACCAGACTTCGCTGCCAGGCCAGATCAGCCCAATAACACAGTAGATAGATAACGCGCGCGATCACGAAGGCGATCGCCAGCGCATCGATCAGCCATCCCGCCGTTTGCGTGGTGTGCGCCATCAACACCCCGACCGCAAACAAAATGAACGCCTCGAAACTGTTCTGGTGGGCCGCCAATGCGCGGGCGCCGAAACCTGTGAGTTGCGCCTGTTGTTGACGCGGCAGGTGATTGTTGTAACCGCCCTGCTCTTTCATCGCCTTGGCCACCGGCATGCGCGCCACGAAAATCAACAAGGCACTGATAAACACACACCAGAATGGAATACTCATCAAGCCGCCTCTTTGTTCAGCTCAGACAATGGTGCCTCTGTAGGTGTATAGACCATCACGTCAAGAACGTCGGAGTGAAACTCGCGGCGATACAACACAAACACGACACCGGCGCTCATCAACATGAACAACCAGGGGCTGACAAACCACGCCAGCATGCTCATGCCGAAGTAATAGGAACGCAGACCGAAGTTGAACTGGTTGGCCGCCAGGGAGATGACACGGGCGGCTCGGGAAGCAAAGGCGTTACGCTCTTGTTCGGACACATGCCGCTCACCGATCATCGGTGCCGAACCCACGAGAATGGCCGCAAAGTTGTACTGACGCATGCACCAGCTGAACGTAAAGAACGCATAGACGAACACCAGCGCCAGGCACAACAACTTGATCTCCGACATGCCTTGGGAAGCCTGTTGCACCATCGGGATATCCGCCAGCAAAGACACGGCTCTTTCGGACGCCCCCAACACCGTGAGAATACCGGCCAGGATAATCAACGTGCTGGAAGCGAAGAATGAGGCGTTGCGCTCCAGGTTACCGATCACGCTGGCATCGGCGATGCGGTTGTCGCGTAACAGCATGCGGCGCATCCAGTCTTCGCGGTACAGGTGCAGAACACTGGCCAGGCATGCGGTGTCGCGGCCCTTCCATGTGGCGTAACGGGTGTAGCCCCCCCAGCAGACGACAAACCAGAGCGCGGCGAGGATGTGGATCAGATTGGCGTGGATGAACGACATGCAGTTCCTTGTGATGTGTAGACGATGATGAAACCTGCGGATAGTGCTTCGACGTTAACCCAAGGAAAAAGACACTGCATCACGCGCATAAAAATGCCCCGTATCGATTGATACGGGGCATTTCCATTTGTAGCTCAAGCCCGCTTGTGGCGGGCCATGAAGCGACTTAAGCCAGCGCTTCTTCGCGCTTGCCCAACAGACGGTCGCAAACCACGGCAACCGCCAGGGTCATGACCGACGGCACCAGCCAAGCCAGGCCCTGCTCGCTCAGCGGCAGGTGAGCCAGTTGAGTCGGCATCCAGTCGGCCAGACCGGCGCCCTTGAGCGCGTCGATCATGCCGAAAATGAACGACACCAGCATCACCGGACCGACGATGCGACCCTGCTCATGCCAGAAGTCCTTGCAGAAGCTCAGGGCCACCAGGGCGATGCACGGCGGGTAGATGGCGGTCAGTACCGGAATCGAGAACGCAATCAGCTTGGTGAGGCCCAGGTTGGACACCAGCAGGGAGAACGCGGCCAGGATAATCACCAGCGTCTTGTAGGACAGTGGCAGCACACGGCTGAAGTATTCGGCACAGGCGCAGGTCAGACCGACCGCAGTCACCAGGCAGGCCAGGGAGATCAGCACCGCGAGGAAACCGCTGCCGAGCGAACCGAAGGTGTGCTGCACGTAGGCGTGCAATACCGCCGCGCCGTTGGTGGCACCGGCGGCCACTTCATGGCTGCCCGAGCCGAGACGGAACAGGCTGACGTAAACCAGCGCCAGACCTACACCGGCAATCAGCCCGGCGATGATCGCGTAACGGGTGATCAACACCGGCGATTCCACGCCACGGGAGCGGATCGCATTGACGATGACAATGCCGAATACCAGCGCGCCCAGGGTATCCATGGTCAGGTAACCATTGATGAAGCCCTGGGAGAACGGTGCCGCCACATATTCAGGGGTAGCCACGCCAATGTTACCGGCCGGCAACGCGAACGCTGCGATGCCGAGAACGGCCAGGGCGATGATCTTCAGCGGTGCGAGGAACCGTCCTACGGTGTCCAGCAGACGGCCCGGATAGAGCGAGATGAAGAACACCAGCAAGAAGTACACCGAGCTATAGAGAAACAGCGCCAGCGGGCTCTCGCCGGTCAGCGGCGCCAGACCCACTTCGAACGACACGGTCGCGGTGCGTGGTGTCGCGAACAACGGGCCGACAGCGAGGTAGCACGCGGCTGCCAGCAGGCCACCGGCGATTTTACCGATCGGGCTGCTCAAGGCATCCATTGCACCACCGACCTTGGCCAGGGCGACCACGGTGATCACCGGCAGACCGACTGCGGTGATCAGAAAACCCAGCGCCGCCATCCAGACATTAGGCCCGGACTGCAAACCGACGATAGGCGGGAAGATGATGTTGCCAGCCCCGACGAACAGGGCAAATGTCATGAAGCCCAGTGCCAGGATGTCCTGGCCTTTCAACACTTTCATTAAGGAAATACCACACTACTGAATCGGAATTTAGAGAGGGATTTCCCTTATGGGTGAGGGAAATGCTGTCGATCCGTATAGGACTGACCCGTTTAGCGCGCCGCAGCCTTGTGGGCCGCAAACGCAAAAATGGCGGCTAGCCTACCGAATTTGCCCGCCAAACGCACTATTACAGGGCGAACTATCCGATACGCGACATTTCAGTGTCGTGTTTACATATCTAATTTTCACAACCGCCCTGTGGCGAGGGAGCTTGTCGGATCGCCGCACCGTCCCGCTCGGCTGCGCAGCAGACGCAAACAGACAAACACAAACTGCCTGATGTAACGCGAGTGCAGGTTTTGGGGTCGCTTCGCAACCCAGCGGGACGGTGCGGCGATCCGACAAGCTCCCTCGCCACAAGAAGCGCTGCGAATATCTCAAACCCCGGAAATGACAAAGGCCACCCGAAGGTGGCCTTTGTTTGGTGGAGCGTCAGTTAAGCGCGAGGCTTACTTGACGGCCCAACCGGTCAGCTCGGCCAGGGCCTTGCCGATGTCTGCCAGCGAACGCACGGTTTTAACACCTGCGTCTTGCAGAGCAGCGAATTTCTCGTCTGCAGTGCCTTTGCCGCCAGAGATGATTGCGCCAGCATGGCCCATGCGCTTGCCCGGAGGAGCAGTCACACCAGCGATGTAGGAAACAACCGGCTTGGTCACGTGTGCCTTGATGTAGGCAGCCGCTTCTTCTTCAGCCGAACCGCCGATCTCGCCGATCATCACGATCGCTTCGGTCTTCGGGTCTTCCTGGAACAGCTTCAGGATGTCGATGAAGTTCGAACCCGGGATCGGGTCACCACCGATGCCGACGCAAGTCGACTGACCGAAACCGGCGTCAGTAGTCTGCTTCACAGCTTCGTAGGTCAGGGTGCCGGAACGGGAAACGATACCAACCTTGCCTGGCAAGTGAATGTGACCTGGCATGATGCCGATCTTGCATTCGCCTGGAGTGATCACGCCTGGGCAGTTAGGACCGATCAGGACTACGCCCAGCTCGTCGCACTTGACCTTGGCATCCAGCATGTCCAGGGTAGGAATGCCTTCAGTGATGCAAACGATCAGCTTGATGCCGCCGAAGGCTGCTTCCAGGATGGAGTCCTTGCAGAAAGGAGCTGGAACGTAGATCACGCTGGCGGTGGCGCCAGTGGCAGCTACAGCGTCTTTCACGGTGTTGAACACTGGCAGGCCCAGGTGCTCGGTGCCGCCTTTGCCTGGAGTTACGCCGCCAACCATCTTGGTGCCGTATTCGATGGCTTGCTGGGTGTGGAAACTACCTTGCGAACCGGTAATACCCTGGCAGATAACTTTGGTGTCTTTATTGATCAGGACGCTCATTATTTGCCCTCCGCAGCTTTGACAACTTGTTGAGCAGCGTCGGTCAGGCTGGTAGCAGCGATGATGTTCAAACCGCTTTCTGCCAGTACTTTAGCGCCCAGCTCAGCGTTGTTGCCTTCAAGGCGAACAACAACCGGGATTTTCACGCCGACTTCTTTCACAGCGCCGATGATGCCTTCGGCAATCATGTCGCAACGAACGATGCCGCCGAAGATGTTGACCAATACTGCAGCGACGTTAGTGTCGGACAGGATGATCTTGAACGCTTCGGTTACGCGCTCTTTGGTAGCACCGCCGCCAACGTCGAGGAAGTTGGCTGGTTTGCCGCCATGCAGGTTGACGATATCCATGGTACCCATGGCCAGGCCAGCACCGTTGACCATGCAACCGATGTTGCCTTCCAGTGCTACGTAGTTCAGTTCGAACTTGGCAGCGTGCGCTTCGCGCGGATCGTCTTGCGACGGATCGTGGAAAGTCTTCAGCTTAGGCTGACGGTACATGGCGTTGGCGTCGATGTTGATCTTGGCATCGAGGCAATGCAGATCGCCGTCAGCCTTGATCACCAGCGGGTTCACTTCCAGCAGAGCCAGGTCGTGATCCTTGAACAGCTTGGCCAGACCTACGAAGATCTTGGCGAACTGAGCAACTTGCTTGCCTTCCAGACCCAGCTGGAATGCCAGCTCGCGACCCTGGAATGGCTGAGCGCCAACCAGTGGATCGATAGTGGCTTTCAGAATTTTTTCTGGAGTGTCGTGAGCGATTTTCTCGATGTCCACGCCACCTTCGGTGGAAGCCATGAACACGATGCGACGGCTCGAACGGTCAACGACAGCGCCCAGGTACAGCTCTTTAGCGATATCAGTGCACGATTCAACCAGGATCTTGGTGACTGGCTGACCATTGGCGTCAGTCTGGTAAGTCACCAGACGCTTGCCCAGCCACTGCTGTGCGAATGCTTTAGCGTCTTCTTTGCTGCGAACCAGCTTTACGCCGCCCGCTTTACCGCGACCACCGGCGTGAACCTGGGCTTTGACAACCCATTCGCTGCCGCCGATTTTGTCGCAAGCTTCTGCTGCTGCTTCCGGGGTGTCTACCGCGTAACCGGTGGATACTGGCAGGCCGTACTCAGCGAACAGCTGCTTACCCTGATACTCGTGAAGATTCATGCTTATTACCGTCTTCGTTAGGTACTGCGCATTCGGTGCTGCACTCATTCAAGTGCCGCACCACCTGTGACTGCTGCTTGCGTAACCTTTCCGGGTACCCGGTGCAGCTACGCAAGACTGCGTCCAGCGGACATTCCGCGGTGAGTCTTGCTCGCAAGGCTCACGACGGGCCGTACCGCCGTGGTTTCTTATTATCCGCTTAGCGTTTCTTGCGGTTGGCGATGTGGATGGCGCCGCCATTCACTGCCAACGCTGCTTCGTGCAAGGCTTCAGACAGGGTCGGATGGGAGAAAACCATCATGCCCAGGTCTTCAGCGCTGGTGCCGAATTCCATGCCGATCGCGCCCTGCTGAACCAGTTCTGCGGCGCTCGGGCCAATCACGTGGACGCCCAATACGCGGTCAGTCTTGGCATCAGCGATGACCTTGACGAAACCACCGGTATCGTTGGCGGCCATGGCACGGCCAGAGGCTGCGAACGGGAAGGTGCCGACGTTAACTTCTACGCCTTCAGCTTTCAAGGCCTGCTCGGTTTTACCGACCCACGCGATTTCCGGGTGAGTATAAATAACCGAAGGGATCAGGTCATAGTTCATCTGGGCTTTGTGGCCCTTGATGCGCTCGACAACCATGATGCCCTCTTCCGAGGCTTTGTGAGCCAGCATCATGCCGCGAACCACGTCACCGATGGCGTAAACGCCCGGTACAGTGGTGGCGCAGTGATCGTCAACGTGCACGAAACCGCGCTCGTCGAGGGTCACGCCGCAATCAGCAGCCAGCAGATCAGTGGTCACCGGACGGCGACCAACGGCTACGATCAGCTTGTCGAAAGTGATGTTCTGTTCGCCGTTGGCATCGGTGTAGTTCACAACGACTTCGTCGCCGTTCACTTTGGAACCGGTCACGCGAGCGCCCAGCTTGATGTCCAGACCCTGTTTGGTCAGGGTTTTCAGCGCTTCCTTGGAAACAGCGGTGTCCGCTGCCATCAGGAAGGTATCCAGTGCTTCGAGAACGGTGACTTCAGCGCCCAGACGGGACCATACCGAACCCAGTTCCAGACCGATAACACCGGCGCCGATTACACCCAGGCGTTTTGGTACGGATTGGAATTCCAGAGCGCCAGTCGAATCGACGATCACATTCTGGTCGACCGGAGCCGGTGGAATGTCGATCGGACGCGAGCCCGGAGCCAGGATGACGTTTTCGGCTTCGATGACTTCAACCGAACCGTCAGGCTTGGTGACTTCGACTTTCTTGCCAGCCAGCAGTTTGCCGTGGCCCTGGATCGAAGTGACGCCGTTAGCCTTGAACAGCGTTGCAACGCCGGAGGTCAGGCCTTTGACGATGTTGGCTTTACGGCCGACCATTGCTGGCACGTCCATGGTCACGCCAGCGTGGTTGATACCGTGGATCGCGAAGCCGTCTTGCGCTTCGTGAAACTTCCAGGAGCTGTCCAGCAGCGCCTTGGATGGAATGCAGCCGACGTTCAGGCAAGTACCGCCGAGGGCCAGTTTGCCTTCCTTGTCGGTGTATTTCTCGATGCAGGCAGTGGTGAGGCCCAGTTGCGCTGCTTTAATGGCAGCCACGTAGCCGCCAGGGCCCGCACCAATCACTACCACGTCGAATTTCTGAGTCATGTGTCATTCCTTCTCGAATCAAACCGGACGGCCCCTTTTGAGGACCGTCGTGGGACGAAGCTGGTCATTACAGAAGGGCCGCCCATCATTGAACGGCCCGTGCAACGAAATCAGATATCCAGCAGCAAACGAGCCGGGTCTTCCAGCAGGTTCTTGATGGTCACCAGGAAGGTCACAGCTTCTTTGCCATCGATCAGACGGTGATCGTAGGACAGCGCCAGGTACATCATCGGACGGATAACTACCTGACCGTTGATCGCCATAGGGCGCTGGATGATGTTGTGCATACCCAGAATCGCAGCCTGCGGCGGGTTGACGATCGGAGTCGACATCATCGAACCGAAAGTACCGCCGTTGGTGATGGTGAACGTGCCGCCGGTCATTTCTTCCATCGACAGTTTGCCGTCACGGGCTTTCTTGCCGAAGGTAGCGATGCCGCCTTCGATTTCAGCCAGGCTCATCAGTTCGGCGTTACGCAGAACCGGTACAACCAGACCGCGGTCGCTGGAAACAGCCACACCAACGTCGGCGTAGCCGTGGTAAACGATGTCGGCACCGTCGATCGACGCGTTGACAGCCGGGAAGCGTTTCAGCGCTTCAGTAGCCGCTTTCACGAAGAACGACATGAAGCCCAGGCGTACGCCGTTGTGGGACTTCTCGAACAGGTCCTTGTACTTCGAACGCAGGGCCATGACTTCGGTCATGTCGACTTCGTTGAAAGTGGTCAGCATGGCCATGTTCGATTGAGCTTCAACCAGACGCTCGGCAACCTTGGCACGCAGACGGGTCATCGGAACGCGTTTTTCTACGCGGTCGCCAGCAGCGAATACCGGAGCCGAAGCAGCCGGTGCAGCAGCCTTGGCAGGTGCAGCAGCCGGAGCGGCTTTCTTGGCGGCAACAGCTGCTACCACGTCTTCCTTGGTCACACGACCGCCTTTGCCAGTACCGGCAACGGAAGCGATGTTGATGCCGTTTTCTTCAGCCAGCTTGCGAGCAGCCGGTGCAGCAACAGGATCGTCTTCGCCCGCTTCGGCAGGAGCAGCGGCAGCAGCGGCAGGTGCAGCAGCGGCTGGAGCGGCAGCAGCACCGCCCTCACCGATGGAGCCCAGAACTTCGTCGGACAGAACGGTGTCGCCTTCGTTCTTGACGATCGCGCCCAGCACGCCATCAGCGGTGGCCAGAACTTCCAGTACGACTTTGTCGGTTTCGATGTCGACGATCAGTTCGTCACGCTTGACGGCGTCGCCCGGTTTTTTGTGCCAGGTGGCAACGGTGCCATCGGCAACCGATTCCGGGAAAGTGGGGGCTTTGATTTCGATAGCCATTATCTGTGGGTCCTTAAATTCGGTTTCAGGTGCGCGAAGGCGTTAAACAGTGAAAGCATCTTGCAGCAGTTGTTCCTGCTGCTCGGCGTGCATCGAAGCGTAACCGCAAGCAGGTGCGGCAGACGCCTCACGACCAGCGTATTCCAGGACCAGGCCTTGTTTATGGTTGGTCAGGCTGCGACGCATGTGATGCTGGCTGCTGTACCAGGCGCCCTGGTTCATCGGCTCTTCCTGGCACCAAACCACGTTTTCGAGGTTGGTGTAAGGGGCGAGCGCCTCCATCAGGTCGTCCTCAGGGAACGGATACAGCTGCTCGATACGCACGATGGCGATGTCTTCACGACCTTCGGCACGGCGTTTTTCCAGCAGGTCATAGTAGACCTTGCCGCTGCACAGGATCATGCGAGTGACCTTTTTCGGATCAAGCGCATCGATTTCCGGGATCACGGTCTGGAACGAACCTTCGGCCAGATCTTCCAGGGTCGAGATGGCCAGCTTGTGACGCAGCAACGACTTCGGAGTCAGGACTACCAATGGTTTGCGCAGCGGGCGAATCACCTGACGACGCAGCAAGTGGTAGATCTGGGCCGGCGTAGTCGGCACGGCTACCTGAATGTTGTGCTCGGCGCACAGCTGCAGGTAACGCTCCAGACGAGCCGAAGAGTGCTCAGGACCCTGGCCTTCATAACCGTGCGGCAGCAGCATGGTCAGACCGCAGAGACGGCCCCACTTGTGCTCGCCACTGGTGATGAACTGGTCGATAACCACTTGGGCACCGTTGGCGAAGTCGCCGAACTGGGCTTCCCAGATAACCAGAGCGTTTGGCTCGGTGGTCGAATAACCGTATTCGAACGCCAGAACCGCTTCTTCGGACAGGAACGAATCGTACAGGTCGAAACGTGGCTGACCCTTGTACAGGTTTTGCAGCGGGATATAGGTACCCGCGTCTTTCTGGTTGTGCAAGACAGCGTGACGGTGCGAGAACGTACCGCGACCAATGTCCTGACCCGTCATGCGAATCGGGTGACCTTCGAACGCCAGGGTCGCGTACGCCATGGTTTCGGCGTAACCCCAGTTGATCGGCAGGCCGCCGGCTTGCATCTTCTGACGGTCTTCGTAGATTTTCGAGACCTGGCGCTGAACCACGAAGCCTTCCGGAATTTCCAGCAGCTTGGCGGACAGTTCCTGCAAGGTTTTCAGATCGAAGCGAGTGTCGTGACGCGCGGTCCAGGCGTGGCCCAGATACGGACGCCAGTCCACGAACAACTCTTTGTTCGGCTCTTTGACCAGGCTTTTTACTACGTGCAGACCGTTGTCCAGCGCGTTGCGGTATTCGTCGACTTTCGCCTGAACACGCTCAGCGTCCAGCACCCCACTCTGGGTCAGACGATCGGCATACAGCTCACGGGTGGTGCGCTGCTTGGTGATCTGCTGATACATCAGAGGCTGGGTACCGCTTGGCTCGTCAGCCTCGTTGTGGCCGCGACGACGGTAGCAGACCAGATCGATCACCACGTCACGCTTGAACTGCATGCGGTAGTCGATGGCCAACTGGGTCACGAACAACACGGCTTCCGGATCATCACCATTCACATGGAGGATCGGCGCCTGGATCATCTTCGCAACGTCGGTCGCGTACTCGGTGGAGCGCGAGTCCAGCGGGTTGCTGATGGTGAAGCCGACCTGGTTGTTGATCACGATGTGCACGGTGCCGCCGGTCTTGAAACCGCGGGTCTGCGACATCTGGAAGGTTTCCATGACCACGCCCTGACCGGCGAATGCCGCGTCACCGTGGATGGAGATCGGCAGAACCTTTTCACCGGTAGGATCGTTACGACGATCCTGACGGGCACGGACCGAACCCTCGACCACTGGAGAAACGATTTCCAGGTGAGACGGGTTGAAAGCCATGGCCAGGTGAACTTCACCGCCGGTGGTCATGACGTTGGACGAGAAGCCCTGGTGATATTTAACGTCACCGGAACCCAGCTCGACCTTCTTCTTGCCTTCGAACTCGTCGAACAACTCGCGCGGGTTCTTGCCAAAGGTGTTCACCAGCACGTTCAGACGACCACGGTGGGCCATGCCAATGACGATTTCCTTGGTGCCGTAGGAGCCGGAACGCTGGATCAGTTCATCGAGCATCGGAATCAGGCTCTCGCCGCCTTCCAGGCCGAAACGCTTGGTACCCGGGTACTTGGTGCCAAGGTATTTTTCAAGACCCTCGCCGGCAGTGACGCGCTCGAGCAGGTGACTCTTGATGTCGGCGGAGTACGTCGGACGGCCGCGCACGCTTTCCAGACGCTGCTGGAACCACTGGCGCTGCTCGGAATCGGTGATGTGCGTAAATTCAGCGCCGATGGTGCGGCAATATGTCTGCTGCAACGCTTCGTGAATTTCGCGTAGGCTCGCCTCCTCTTTGCCGATGAACAGGTCGCCGGCACGGAAGGTCGTATCAAGATCGGCATTGGTCAAGCCGTAATGATTGATTGACAGGTCTGCAGGTGCAGGACGCTGCCACAGCCCCAGCGGGTCAAGCTGGGCTGCCTGGTGGCCACGCATACGGTAGGCCTGGATCAATCGCAGCACTTCAACTTGCTTCTTCTCGTGCTCACTGCTCACGCTGCCGGCGGAAACCGGTTGGGCGCGGCGCTGGTTCTTTGCCAGCAAGACGAAATGATCACGAATTGTGGAGTGCGAAACATCGGTGGCAGTGTTGCCATCAGCAGGCAACTTCTGGAAGTAGGTGCGCCACTCTTCTGGCACAGCGTTAGGGTCGTGCAGGTAGAGCTCGTAGAGCTCTTCCACATAGGCAGCGTTACTACCGGAAAGGTAGGCGCTGTTCCACATGCGCTGCATCACGCTTTCTTGCATGCTTGGTCACCCTCGGTTAGGGGAACACCACCGGCGTCGACACCGAGCAAACTTGCAGAAGTCCGAATGCAGCGACTAAAACAAGCCACTTAGGATCACGCTGATAGTCCGGGTACCAGCCCGGATGCCCCTGCTTGTCTCATTTCTTCAAAATAAGAGCCGCAGCCTTATGGGCTGCTGCTCAGGTTAAAACTACGGCGCCGGTTGAAGCCTGCGCCGTAGCATCTACGGGTACAGCGGTTCTACGGGTACAGCAGCTGAATCACACGCCGCTTTGCAGCAGCATGTTACGGATGTGACCGATGGCCTTAGTCGGGTTCAGGCCTTTCGGACAAACGTTGACGCAGTTCATGATGCCCCGGCAGCGGAATACGCTGAACGGGTCATCCAGCGAAGCCAGACGCTCGGACGTCTTGGTGTCGCGGCTGTCTGCCAGGAAGCGGTACGCTTGCAGCAGGGCAGCCGGGCCCAGGAACTTGTCCGGGTTCCACCAGAAGGACGGGCACGAAGTCGAGCAGCAAGCGCACAGGATGCACTCGTACAGACCGTCGAGCTTTTCACGCTCTTCCGGGGACTGCAGACGCTCGATGGCCGGAGCCGGCGTGTCGTTCTGCAGGTATGGCTTAACCTTTTCGTATTGCTTGTAGAAGATGCTCATATCGACGACCAGGTCACGGATAACCGGCAAACCTGGCAGAGGACGAACGATCAGCTTGTTACCTTTTACGACGGCAGACAGCGGCGTGATGCACGCCAGACCGTTTTTGCCGTTGATGTTCATGCCGTCGGAACCGCAAACACCTTCACGGCAAGAGCGACGATAGGAGAAACCTTCGTCCTGCTCTTTGATCAGGGCCAGCACGTCCAGCACCATCAGGTCTTTACCACCGGTATCAACCTGGAATTCCTGCATGAACGGCGCAGCGTCCTGATCAGGGTTGTAACGATAAACACTGACTTTCAACATGGCGGCCACCCTTAATAAGTCCGAATCTTAGGTTCAAAAGTCGGAACAGTCTTCGGCGAGAAGTTCACTGCACGCTTGGCAACGCGCTTCTCACCCGGGAAGTACAGGGTGTGGCACAGCCAGTTTTCGTCGTCACGGTCTTCAAAGTCTTCACGGGCGTGAGCACCGCGGGACTCTTTACGTACTTCTGCAGCGATGGCGGTAGCTTCGGCCACTTCCAGCAGGTTCTGCAGCTCCAGCGCTTCGATACGCGCGGTGTTGAACGCCTGGCTCTTGTCGTTGATCTTGACGTTGGCGATACGGCCACGCAGATCAGCCAGTTGAGCAATACCCTTCTGCATGTATTCGCCGGTACGGAATACACCGAAGTAGTTCTGCATGCAGTTTTGCAGCTCGCGACGCAGGGTTGCCACGTCTTCACCATCGGTACGCTCGTTCAGAGCGGACAGACGCGACAGGGCCGCATTGATGTCGGCGTCGGTGGCGTCGTCGTATTCGATACCGTCGGTCAGCGCTTTTTCCAGGTGCAGACCGGCCGCACGACCGAAGACCACCAGGTCGAGCAACGAGTTGCCGCCCAGACGGTTGGCACCGTGAACCGATACGCAAGCCACTTCACCAACCGCGAACAGGCCCGGAATGATGGTGTCTTTGCCTTCGGCGTCCTGAGTGATCGCCTGGCCATGAATGTTGGTGGCAACGCCGCCCATCATATAGTGGCAAGTCGGAACAACCGGAACCGGAGCGACGACCGGGTCAACGTGCGCAAAAGTCTTGGACAGTTCGCAGATGCCTGGCAGACGGCTGTGCAGCACTTCCTCGCCCAGGTGGTCGAGCTTGAGCATTACGTGGTCGCCATTCGGACCGCAACCGTTGCCGGCGATGATTTCCTTAACCATCGAACGGGCAACCACGTCACGACCGGCAAGGTCTTTGGCGTTCGGAGCATAACGCTCCATGAAACGCTCGCCGTGCTTGTTGATCAGGTAACCACCTTCACCACGGCAACCTTCGGTTACCAGTACACCGGCGCCGGCGATGCCGGTCGGGTGGAACTGCCACATTTCGATGTCTTGTACCGGTACGCCGGCACGCAGCGCCATGCCAACGCCGTCACCGGTGTTGATCAGGGCGTTGGTGGTCGAAGCGTAGATACGACCTGCACCGCCGGTGGCCAGTACGGTGGCCTTGGCACGGATGTAGGTGGTTTCACCGGTTTCGATGCAGATCGCAATCACACCGACGAACTCGCCTTGACCGTTCTTTACCAGATCGACAGCGTAGTACTCGTTCAGGAACACGGTACCGGCTTTCAGGTTGCCCTGATAAAGGGTGTGCAACAGCGCGTGACCGGTGCGGTCGGAAGCGGCGCAAGTACGGGCAGCCTGCCCGCCTTTACCGTAATCCTTCGACTGACCGCCGAACGGACGCTGGTAGATACGACCTTGCTCGGTACGCGAGAACGGCATACCCATGTGGTCCAGCTCGTAAACGGCAGCCGGGCCTTCCTGACACATGTATTCGATAGCGTCCTGGTCACCGATGTAGTCGGAACCCTTGACGGTATCGTACATGTGCCAGCGCCAGTCATCGTTCGGGTCGGCAGACGCAATGGCGCAAGTGATGCCGCCCTGGGCCGATACGGTGTGCGAACGAGTCGGGAAAACCTTGGTGATCACGGCAGTCTTGTGACCGCCTTGTGCCAGTTGCAGCGCAGCGCGCATGCCAGCACCGCCGCCACCAATAATGATGGCGTCGAAAGAAATCGTTGGAATGTTAGCCATGGATCAGATACCCCAGAGAATCTGCACACCCCAGACGAAGTAAGCGAACATCGCAACGCCGCATACTGCCTGGAAAAGGAAACGTACTGCAGTCGCGGACTTACCCAGCGCCATCGGCGTCAGGTAGTCGGTCGCGATGGTCCACATGCCGACCCAGGCGTGAGCGCCCAGGGCCACAAGGGCCAGCAGACTGAAGATACGCATCCCGTTGTGGGCGAACAGGCCATGCCATTGGGCGTAGCCAATGCCAGGATTCGCAGCGAGGTATCCGATCAGGAAAATGAAATAAGCCGCGAGAACAACCGCAGACACACGTTGCGCCATCCAGTCATAGAGGCCCGAACGCGAAAGGTTCGTAACGCTGGTTACCATATCCAAACTCCTGCCAGAACGATCAACACCACGGAAACGGCGATGATAATTTTCGAGCCCAGGCGGCCGCCTTCCAGCGTCTCACCGATGCCCATGTCCATGATCAAGTGGCGCACACCGGCTACCAGGTGATACAGAAGAGCGGACAGGAGGCCCCATGCTACGAACTTGGCCAGCGGGCTGGTCAAGCATGCCTTCACCTCGGCAAAACCTTCCTCGGAACCCAGAGACTTGCCCAATGCATAAAGCATGAAGCCAAGGCCCAGGAAGAGGATGATGCCGGAAACACGGTGAAGAAACGACGTAACGCCGGTGATGGGGAGTTTGATGGTCCTTAGGTCTAGGTTTACAGGTCGTTGGCTTTTCACGGCTTTTTTTTTCACACTGAAGAGCCCCTAACAATCAGGGCAAAGTTGTTGGGGAGTGCACTGGTCAGGTAACCACCACCCAGGGATGCGACCCCCAATAAAGCAGGCCCAAAAGCCCCTGGCGGTCGGTGGCCGAGTATAGACAGTTAGGCTACTAATGACAACGCGTTCACCTTCCCCTAATAGCGGATTGCACAAGTGACATAAAAGGCGTAAACGGCAGGCAATTTCGAGAAAAAAGTGCGGTTAAAGCCTTCTGGAGCAAGACTTTAGGCAAATTGACATTCGAATTTATCTCACTATAGTGGTGCGGGCCCTGCGTGGGGGGTCTGTCTGATGATTTCAAGCATAAATAGGAGGCCACATGGCTGACAAAAAAGCGCAGTTGATCATCGAGGGCGCAGCCCCCGTCGAGCTGCCCATTTTAACCGGCACCGTTGGTCCCGATGTTATCGACGTTCGGGGCCTGACGGCCACGGGCCGTTTCACCTTTGACCCTGGTTTCATGTCGACCGCCTCCTGCGAGTCGAAGATCACCTACATCGACGGCGACAACGGTATTCTGCTGCACCGCGGCTACCCAATCGAACAGCTGGCTGAAAAGTCGGACTACCTGGAAACCTGCTACCTGTTGCTCAACGGCGAGCTGCCGACCGCAGAACAGAAGGCCCAGTTCGTCGGCACCGTGAAGAACCACACCATGGTCCACGAGCAGTTGAAGACCTTCTTCAACGGCTTCCGTCGCGACGCCCACCCGATGGCCGTCATGTGCGGTGTAGTTGGCGCCCTCTCGGCGTTCTACCACGACTCCCTCGACATCAATAACCCGCAGCATCGCGAAATCTCCGCGATCCGCCTGGTTGCCAAGATGCCGACTCTGGCAGCAATGGTTTACAAGTACTCCATGGGCCAACCCATGATGTACCCGCGCAACGACCTGTCGTACGCGGAAAACTTCCTGCACATGATGTTCAACACCCCGTGCGAGATCAAACCGATCAGCCCGGTACTCGCCAAGGCCATGGACCGGATCTTCATCCTCCATGCCGACCACGAGCAGAACGCATCGACCTCCACCGTACGTCTGGCAGGTTCCTCGGGTGCCAACCCGTTCGCCTGTATCGCCGCCGGTATCGCTGCACTGTGGGGTCCTGCCCACGGCGGGGCGAACGAAGCCGTGTTGACCATGCTCGATGAAATTGGCGATGTCTCGAACATCGACAAGTACATCGCCAAAGCCAAGGACAAGAACGATCCGTTCAAACTGATGGGCTTCGGTCACCGGGTTTACAAAAACCGCGACCCACGCGCTACCGTCATGAAGCAGACCTGCGACGAAGTATTGAAGGAACTGGGCATCACCAACGATCCGCAACTCGAACTGGCCATGCGCCTGGAAGAGATCGCCCTGACCGACCCGTACTTCATCGAACGCTCGCTGTACCCGAACGTCGACTTCTACTCGGGGATCATCCTCAAGGCGATCGGCATTCCAACCAGTATGTTCACCGTGATCTTCGCCCTGGCGCGGACCGTCGGCTGGATCTCCCACTGGAAAGAAATGCTCTCCAGCCCGTACAAGATCGGCCGTCCGCGCCAGCTGTACACCGGTTACGAGTCGCGTGACATCACCCCGCTTGAAGACCGCAAATAAGACCTGTCTTGCGATAACGTCTTAAGTTGCACCGAGAACGGCCTCTATGTAGATAGAGGCCGTTTTTGTTTGTGCTCTTTGGTTGTGTGTATATCCGTTTCTTCGGTAACGGCGGCTTATGGTTTCGCTCTTACAGCGAGTCACTTTCGAAAAGCGCGAAAGTAACCAAAGCGCTCTTGCCCCTTTCGTTCGGTGCCTCGCCTTGGCTCGGCATGCCCTCGCTCCGGTCCTGCTCCGTGGGCCCGCCGCCATCCATGCCGGGTTGCCCACTGCGCAGAACCTCCACTCGGCCTCTCGAGGGGGCGTGCACCTCAAAAGCAAAGCGAGGCGGCCTACCGGCCGACCTAGCTTCAAATGAACGCGTTCCCCCGTAGGAGTTGCCGAAGGCTGCGATCTTTTGATCTTGATCTGGCTTTTGATCTCACTCTGCCCGCCCCTTTTTCAAAGTGACTCGCTGTAAGAGCGAAACCGCCAGCCGGCGTTACCGCAGAAACGGATATGTACACACAAAGGGCGATAACCGCCCAATAAAAATGCCCCGATCTCTCGACCGGGGCATTCGTGTCAGCGCAGCTTATATATAAGAAGCCTTAGTGCGAAACCGCCCCACTCGCCCCCAACCCGGTCTGCGAACGGACAAACTGCGGGAAGAACAGCGCCCGCTCGTTTACACCCTCAGCCGACTTGTCGGTGATCGAGAAGAACCAGATCCCGATAAAGGCAATGATCATCGAGAACAGCGCCGGGTATTCATACGGGAAGATCGCCTTCTCGTGACCCATGATCTGCACCCAGATGGTTGGCCCCAGCACCATCAAGCCAACCGCACTGACCAGCCCCAACCAACCGCCGATCATCGCACCGCGAGTCGTCAGTTTCTTCCAGTACATGGAAAGCAGCAGCACCGGGAAGTTGCAGCTCGCCGCGATGGAGAACGCCAGGCCCACCATGAACGCGATGTTCTGCTTCTCGAACAGAATGCCCAGGCCGATCGCCAGCACCGCCAGGGCGATGGTGGTGATTTTCGAGACGCGGATTTCGTCCTTCTCGTTGGCCTTGCCCTTCTTGATCACGCTGGCATACAGGTCATGGGACACTGCCGAGGCACCGGCCAGGGTCAGGCCAGCCACCACCGCCAGAATGGTCGCAAACGCCACCGCCGAGATGAAGCCCAGGAACACACTGCCACCCACCGCGTTGGCCAAATGCACCGCCGCCATGTTGTTGCCGCCCAACAGCGCGCCTGCCGCATCTTTAAAGGCCGGGTTGGTGCTGACCAGCAGGATCGCGCCGAAGCCGATGATGAAGGTCAGGATGTAGAAGTAGCCAATGAAGCCGGTTGCATACAGCACACTTTTACGTGCTTCTTTCGCGTCGCTCACGGTGAAGAAGCGCATCAGAATGTGCGGCAGGCCAGCGGTACCGAACATCAGTGCCAGGCCGAGGGAGAACGCCGAGATCGGGTCTTTCACCAGACCGCCCGGGCTCATGATTGCTTCACCTTTGGCGTGAACCTTGATCGCCTCGGAGAACAGCGTGTTGAAGTCGAAGTTGACGTGCTTCATCACCATCAGCGCCATGAACGAGGCACCGGACAACAACAGCACCGCCTTGATGATCTGCACCCAAGTGGTCGCCAGCATGCCGCCGAACAGCACGTACAGGCACATCAGGATACCGACCAGGATCACCGCAACGTGGTAGTCCAGGCCGAACAGCAGCTGAATCAGCTTGCCGGCACCGACCATTTGCGCGATCAGGTAGAACGCCACCACCACCAGCGAACCGCACGCCGACAGCGAGCGGATCTGGGTTTGCCCCAAGCGATAGGACGCCACGTCGGCAAAGGTGTACTTGCCCAGGTTACGCAGGCGTTCGGCGATCAGGAACAGAATGATCGGCCAACCCACCAGGAAGCCGATCGAGTAGATCAGGCCGTCGTAGCCGGAGGTGAACACCAGGGCGGAAATACCCAGGAAGGACGCCGCGGACATGTAGTCACCGGCAATCGCCAGACCGTTCTGGAAACCGGTGATCTTGCCACCCGCCGCATAGTAGTCGGCGGCCGATTTATTGCGCTTGGACGCCCAATAGGTGATGCACAAGGTTGCCCCGACGAACACCACGAACATCATGATCGCGGATACGTTGAGCGGTTGTTTCTGCACTGCACCTGTCAGGGCCTCAGCCGCCCAGGCGCCCGGTGCAAAGGCTGCGATGCTCAAGAGAGCGATTAGACGCCGGATCATTGCTGAGCCTCCTTGAGAATCGCATTGTTCAAGTCGTCGAATTCGCCGTTGGCGCGTCGTACGTAGATACCAGTCAGGACAAAGGCCGAAACAATCAGCCCGACACCGATCGGAATGCCCCAGGTTATCGAAGACTCGGGGCTGATCTTTGCGCCCAGAATATGCGGCCCGTAAGCGATCAAAAGGATGAATCCGGAGTACAGCCCAAGCATGATCGCTGAAAGAATCCAGGCGAATCGTTCCCTCTTGCTAACCAGCTCCTTGAAGCGCGGGCTGTTTTGAATCGAGAGGTAAATGCTGTCGTTCATTGTTTTTATCCTCGCAGCACAGATTTTAGTTGGAACGTTATCCACTCTATGCGGCTGCCGGAGAGGTTCCAGACGACCTTAGTATTAGAACGACATGACGGCTTCTCCCCCGCCGAATTCCCACAGAAAGCAAAAAGCCCCTTGGCATTTAAGCCAAGGGGCCTTGGGAGGTGCTGACCAGACGCTTCAGCTCAAATCATTTGGTCCATTCGGCAACGCGATCCGGGTGTTTAGCCACCCAGTCTTTCGCTGCGGCTTCAGGCTTGGCACCGTCCTGAATCGCCAACATGACTTGGCCGATTTCGTCTTTCGACGCCCACTGGAAGTTCTTCAGGAACTTCGCGACTTCAGGCGCTTTGGTTGCCAGTTCTTTGCTGCCGATGCTGTTCACGGTTTCAGCTGCGCCGTAAACGCCTTTCGGGTCTTCCAGGAAGCGCAGTTTCCACTTGGCGAACATCCAGTGCGGCACCCAACCGGTGACGGCAATGGATTCGTTTTTCTTCTCGGCACGGGTCAGCTCGGCAATCATGCCGGCGCCGGAACTGGCCTTGAGGGTGTAATTGTCCAGACCGTAATCCTTGATGGCCTGATCGGTCTTGAGCATCACGCCTGAACCGGCGTCGATGCCGACGATACGGCCCTTGAAGCTCTCGTCGGTTTTCAGATCCGCAATCGACTGGGCCTTGACGTACTCCGGCACGATCAGACCGATTTTCGCATCCTTGAAGTTCGGGCCGTAGTCGACGACCTGATCCTTGTTCTTCGCCCAGTATTCGCCGTGAGTCACAGGCAGCCACGCCGACAGCATGGCGTCGAGTTTGCCGGTGGCCACACCTTGCCACATGATCCCGGTGGCAACCGCTTGCAGTTTCACGTCATAACCGAGTTTCTGTTTGATCACTTCAGCAGCCACGTTGGTCGTGGCGACGCTGTCCGACCAGCCGTCGACATAACCGATCGTTACTGCCTTGCCTTCAGCGCTGGCTACGGTAGAACTGATTGCCAGCACCAAAGCGGCACCTGCGCCCAAGAGTCGTCGCATCTTCATCGTTACTTCCCCGAAAGTGCTGCACTCGACGGATGCCGAGTCGCTCAACGTATTTTTATGGTGCACAGCGCCCCCATCACGCCGACCGCAAACTCGCTCGATTATCAGTGGAGTACTGATATGTCGATCATCAACCTGACGCCAACAGTGACCTGCTCTGCCAGCGACCTCAAGACATCGAGAAACGACATCAGAAGGCCATTAATCGCGACAACTAAAAATGCATAGGCCATCCCGCCTGAACTTTGCATGTCAAAACCAAGCAGCCCACCAAGCGTAGGCAAAATGCAGGTAACATGCCCGGCTTTGCTCCCAGACGGCCTGAACATGCCCGCGACATCACGCTTTCCTTTTTTGGCTTATCTTTTCGCTTGCCTGCTGGGGCTGTTTGCCCTCGGCGGCTTCTGGTACGGCCTCGGCAAACCGGTGATCCTGCCGGACGTGGCCAGCGCAACGCACAAGCTGCAATGCGCCTCCTACACCCCGTTCGACAAGGACCAATCGCCATTCGACGTGCCGTTCAAACTGCGCCCCGAGCGCATGGACGCCGACCTCGCCCTGTTGGCGACCCGATTCGAATGCATCCGCACCTATTCCATGACCGGCCTCGAAGCCCTGCCCGACCTGGCGCGCAAGCACGGCCTGAAGCTGATGATCGGCGCCTGGGTCAACAGCAACCCGGTGGACACCGCCAAGGAAGTCGACCTGCTGATCGCCTCGGCCAATGCCAACCCGGATGTGGTGACCTCGGTCATCGTCGGCAACGAAGCCCTGCTGCGCAAGGAAGTCACCGGCGCGCAACTGGCAACGCTGATCAATAAAGTCAAAAGCCGGATCAAGCAACCAGTGACCTACGCCGACGTCTGGGAGTTCTGGCTCAAACACCCGGAAGTCGCCCCGGCAGTGGATTTCCTGACCATCCATTTATTGCCGTACTGGGAAGACGATCCGTCGAACATCGACGCCGCGCTGCAACATGTGGCTGAAGTGCGCCAGGTGTTCGGCAACAAGTTCGCGCCCAAGGACGTGATGATTGGCGAAACCGGCTGGCCGAGCGAAGGTCGTCAGCGCGAAACGGCGCTGCCGAGCCGGGTCAATGAAGCCAAGTTCATCCGCAGCTTTGTGATCATGGCCGAGCAGCAAGGCTGGCATTACAACCTGATCGAGGCGTTCGACCAGCCCTGGAAACGCGCCAGCGAAGGTGCGGTGGGCGGTTATTGGGGACTATTCGACGCTGATCGCCAGGACAAGGGCGTGCTCGCCGGGCCGGTCTCGAACGTGCCGTACTGGTCGCAATGGCTGGCGGTGGGTGGCTTGATCTTCATCGGCACGCTGATCCTCGGCGGTCGGGTTCGCAGCACCCGCGCAGCGTTGGTGCTGCCACTGCTCGGTGCCCTGGCGGCCTGCTCGATTGGCGCCTGGGGCGACCTGGCCCGCGTCACCACCCGTTTTGCCAGTGAATGGTTGTGGGTAGCGTTGCTGACGGGGTTGAACCTGTTGGTGCTGGCCCATGCCGCGCTGACCTTGAGCGCCCGCACCGGTTGGCGTGGGCGCGCCTTCAATGCACTCGAACGTCGAGCCGGCTGGTGGCTGGCAGCGACAGGTTTTGCCGCGGCGGTGATGATGCTGGAACTGGTGTTCGACCCGCGTTATCGCAGCTTCCCGAGTGTCGCCTTCATCCTGCCGGCACTGGTGTACCTGTGCCGGCCGGTGAGCGTGCCTCGTCGGGAAATCGCCGTGCTGACCTTCATCATCGGCGCCGGCATTGCGCCGCAGCTGTTTCGTGAAGGTCTGCAGAATCAGCAGGCTTGGGGCTGGGCGCTGGTGAGTGTGTTGATGGTCGCGGCGTTGTGGCGCAGCTTGCGGGTTCGCAAAGGGTAATCAACACAGCAAGATCAAAAGATCGCAGCCTGCGGCGGCTCCCACAGGGAAACGTATATCCCCGTGTAGGAGCCGCCGCAGGCTGCGATCTTTTTTATGCCCGAACCAGACGCAAAGCAGCAATCACCACCGCAAACACCGCCAACGTGGTGGTGTACAACGCCAGCGCCGGAAACCCGAACACCAGCGCCAATACCGCCAACCACCACCCTGCCCGCCCTGGCAGCACAAAACCGGTCACGGCTGCCGCCACTGCCGCCCAGCCCAACACCTTGAAATGAATCATCAAACCCAGGTTCGAACGCACCTGGCATTCCCAGCGACTGGCCTCGTCAACGCAGATGCCGACCCATTGAGCATCCTCCATGAAGCCATAACGCGCGCCATAACTGGCGGCCAGCCACAATGGCAGAAGAACGAGCAGCAGAATCACAGGCAGACGGCGGGACATGAAGCACTCCAATAAACGAAATCGGCCGCCAGCTTAATCCCCCGCCCTTGGTAAGCAAATAACATCAATTAACTGTTCATGAAATAACTGCAAAGTGTATCGTCCCGCTACCGTTGCTCCGAAATCAGGCCTGTTTGCGGCCGATGCATGGCACTTTGGCCCAAATCCGATGGTCATAGCCTGCGAACTTCATCTGGCACCTTCCTCTAAGGGATCTAGTCATGCTCCGTTCCTTGCGCTTCGCCGCCCTGTTTGGCGGCTTGCTTTTAAGTGCGTCCGTACTGGCGGCCGATATTGACGCCGCCAGTTATGGCTACCCCCTGACCAACCCGTTCGAGGCGACCATCGCCACGACACCGCCCGACTTGCGCCCGGAATTGCCGCTGGATGAAGACATCAATCAGTCGGACCGCAGTGTCACGATGCGCCCGGAGCGTGAGTTCAATCTGCCGGACAACTTCTGGCCGGTGAAAAAACTCACCTATCGCATCGCCACGCAGGATCATGCCGCACCGTTGATCTTCCTGATCTCCGGCACCGGTGCACGCTATGACAGCACCCTCAACGAATACCTGAAAAAGCTCTATTACAAGGCCGGCTATCACGTGGTGCAGCTGTCGTCGCCCACCAGCTTCGACTTCATGAGCGCCGCCTCGCGCTTCGCCACCCCGGGCGTGACCAAGGAAGATGCCGAAGACATGTACCGGGTGATGCAGGCTGTGCGGGCGCAAAACCCGAAACTGCCGGTCACCGATTATTTCCTGACCGGTTATAGCCTCGGCGCCCTGGATGCGGCTTTTGTTGCACACCTGGACGAAACCCGTCGCAGCTTCAACTTCAAGAAAGTCTTGCTGCTCAACCCGCCGGTCAACCTTTACACCTCGGTCACCAACCTGGACAAGCTGGTACAGACCGAGGTCAAGGGCATCAACAACACCACCACTTTCTATGAGCTGGTGCTGGGGAAACTGACCCGTTACTTCCAGCAAAAGGGCTACATCGACCTCAACGATGCCCTGCTCTACGACTTCCAGCAGTCCAAGCAACACCTGAGCAACGAGCAGATGGCGATGCTGATCGGCACTTCGTTCCGTTTCTCGGCGGCGGACATCGCCTTTACCTCGGACCTGATCAACCGTCGCGGCCTGATCACACCACCGAAATTCCCGATCACCGAAGGCACAACCCTCACGCCGTTCCTTAAACGCGCGCTGCAGTGCGACTTCGACTGCTACATCACCGAGCAGGTTATCCCGATGTGGCGCGCCCGCACCGACGGTGGCAGCCTGCTGCAACTGATCGATCAGGTCAGCCTGTATGCACTGAAGGACTACCTGCACGACAGCCCGAAAATCGCCGTCATGCACAACGCCGACGACGTGATCCTCGGCCCTGGCGACCTGGGCTTTCTGCGCCGCACCTTTGGCGACCGCTTGACTGTTTATCCATTGGGCGGCCATTGCGGCAACCTCAACTATCGCGTCAACAGCGACGCCATGCTGGAGTTTTTCCGTGGCTAAATACCTCCTGCTGATCGCAGCGTTACTCTGTGCAGGCGTCGCCAATGCCGACAACAGCAAAGCCAACGCCCCAGTGGTGATCGATAAAGACGGCTTCAAGGAACCGCTGAGCAAACTCAAATTCAACCCGGGGCTGGACCAGCGCGAGTTCGAACGCTCATCGCTCAACGCACTGAACGTCTATGACCCGCTGGAAGAGTGGAATCGCCGCGTCTACCACTTCAACTACCGATTCGACGAATGGGTGTTCCTGCCCGTGGTCAACGGCTATCGCTACGTCACCCCAAGTTTCCTGCGCACCGGCGTCAGCAACTTCTTCAACAACCTCGGTGATGTGCCAAACCTGGTGAACAGCCTGCTGCAATTCAAGGGGCAGCGCTCGCTGGACACCACCGCGCGCCTGCTGCTCAACACCACCATTGGTGTCGCCGGCCTGTGGGATCCGGCCACCGCCATGGGCCTGCCGCGCCGCAATGAAGACTTCGGCCAGACCCTGGGCTTCTACGGCGTACCGGGCGGCGCCTACCTGGTGCTGCCGATCCTCGGCCCGTCGAACCTGCGTGACACCGCAGGCCTGGCGGTCGACTACACCGGCGAATCGGCGATCAACTTCCTGAACGTGTCCGAAGTCAGCTCCAACCACCCGGAAATCTGGGCACTGCGCGCTATCGACAAGCGCTATCAGAACGGCTTCCGCTACGGGCAGATGAACACACCGTTCGAGTATGAAAAAGTGCGTTACGTGTATACCGAGGCGCGCAAGCTGCAGATCGCCGAGTAACTTCGTCGGCAACAAAAAAGGCCATTCGATTTGCGTCGAATGGCCTTTTTCAGGCGCGGCGTATCAAACACCACCAATCACTGTAGGAGCGAGGCTTGCCCGCGAATGGAGCGCGTCGGTTGAACTGAATGACCGCATTATCGTTCTTCGCGGGCAAGCCTCGCTCCTACGGGATTGCCCTCGCGAGCAAGCATGACCCCACTCTCGACCGTATTGCCAAGCTTCAGGCTTTCACTGTCTTCCAAACCTTGCTGACAGCCATTACCCCAATCAGCACCGCCGCCCCTGCCACAATCCCGGCCACCGCATTCAGCAACGTCGGCACGATAAACCCGGCCCCACCGGCACCAGCACTGACACTCTCGATCCAGTGATGAACCACCGGCACGCCATGGGTCAGAATCCCGCCGCCAACCAAAAACATCGCCGCGGTGCCGATCACCGACAGACTTTTCATCATGTACGGTGCCGCGCGCAGAATCCCGTCGCCGATGCTTTTGGCCATTTGCCCAGGCTTCTGGGTCAGCCATAGACCGAGGTCATCGAGTTTGACAATGCCGGCCACCAGGCCATAGACGCCGATAGTCATGACGATGGCGATGCCCGAGAGCACGATCACTTGCTGGGTCAGCGAAGCGTCAGCCACAGTGCCCAAGGTGATGGCGATGATTTCCGCCGACAAAATGAAGTCGGTACGAATCGCCCCTTTGATCTTGTCCTTCTCGAACGCCACCAGATCGACTGCCGGATTGGCCACGGCCTCGACCAGCTCTGCGTGTTCAGCCTGATCTTCGGCTTTGCTGTGCAGGAATTTGTGGGCGAGTTTTTCGAAGCCTTCGAAGCACAGGTAAGCGCCACCGACCATCAGCAACGGTGTGACCAGCCACGGAATGAACGCACTGATGGCCAATGCCGACGGCACCAGGATCAGCTTGTTGAGAAACGAGCCCTTGGCGACTGCCCATACCACCGGGATTTCCCGTTCGGCACGCACGCCGGAAACCTGCTGGGCGTTGAGCGCCAGATCGTCGCCCAGTACACCGGCGGTCTTCTTCGCGGCCATTTTGGTCATCAACGCTACATCGTCCAGTACGGTGGCGATGTCGTCGATCAGCACCAGCAAACTGCTTCCTGCCATGAATCGGGTTTCCTTCTTGAATGAATGGTGCGCAGCATAACGCGACCCGAGGCCACACGGGGCATTCTTGAGCGTCGCGCGAGGCCGGTGCTACCATGCGCAACCGCCAGAACAGGCAAGGAACCCCTTGGTTTATGAGCACTATCCGCGAGCGCAACAAAGAACTGATCCTGCGTGCCGCCAGTGAAGAATTTGCCGACAAGGGCTTCGCTGCGACCAAAACCAGTGACATCGCGGCCAAGGCCGGGCTGCCCAAGCCTAACGTCTATTACTACTTCAAATCCAAGGAAAACCTCTACCGCGAGGTCCTGGAAAGCATCATCGAGCCCATCCTGCAAGCCTCGACGCCGTTCAACGCCGACGGCGTGCCCAGCGAGGTGCTCAGTGGCTACATCCGCTCGAAAATCCGCATCTCCCGCGACCTGCCCTTCGCCTCCAAAGTGTTCGCCAGCGAAATCATGCACGGCGCCCCGCATTTGAGCCCCGACCTGGTCGAGCAGCTCAACGGCCAGGCCAGGCACAACATCGACTGCATCCAGACCTGGATCGACCGCGGCCAGATCGCCCCGATCGACCCCAACCACCTGATGTTCAGCATTTGGGCCGCGACCCAGACCTACGCCGATTTCGACTGGCAGATTTCTGCAGTGACCGGCAAGGCCAAGCTGGATGAGGCTGATTATGAGGCGGCGGCACAGACGATTATCCGGTTGGTGCTCAAGGGGTGTGAGCCGGACTGATAGCGGCCCAGGATCAATGCCGACTCGGCAGTCCATGAAAACTGCCGGTCGGGATTGCATGTTTGCGCCCTCTAAACCTTCGGCAGCGGATTCAACGCCACGGCTGCCCTGGGTTTTCTGAAGAAGATCCAGTAGACAATCGTGAGGATCAGCAGGAAAGGCACACCGAATACCAAGGTCATTTTGAAGGCATCGGTGAAGTAGGTGGTGATCATCACCGCGCCCATCAGCAGCAGCCCCAACAGCGTGGTGTACGGGAACAGGCGCATGCGGAAGGACAGTTTCCGTTCACCGTTGCGCTCGTGGTAGCGACGGAAACAGTAGTGGGTCAGGAAGATCATGAACCAGGTGAAGATCGCGCCGAACATCGAGATCGCCATCATCAAGGTGAAGGAGCTTTCCGGGTACAGCACATTGAGCAACGTTGCCAGGGCAATGCCGGAGCTCGACAGCAACAAGGCATTCAGCGGGATTCCGGTCTTGCTCAACACCCCCATGGACTTGGGTGCATAACCGCCGCGGGACAGGCTGAACATCATGCGGGTGGTGATGTAGAGCTGACTGTTCATCGCCGACAACGCCGCAATCAGGATCACGAAGTTCATCACGCCGGTTGCGCCGGGAATGCCGATGGTCTGCATGACGGTGACGAATGGGCTCTGCGCTTGACCGGCCTGGACCCACGGCACAATCGCCAGCATCAGGGCCAGGGTCAGCAGGTAGAACACCACCAGCCGCACGATGGTCGCACGAAAAGCCTTCTTCACCGCCCGCTCCGGGTCCTGCGCCTCGCCGGCGGCCACTGCGATCATTTCCACGCTCAGATAGCTGAAGATCGAGACGATCACCGCAATCCACATGCCTTGCAGACCATTGGGAAAGAAGCCGCCGTGGGCGGTGTAATTGTGCACGCCGTAATCCGCGTTGCCGGAACCGAACACCACATACACCGCGAGGATGATGAAGCCGACAATCGCACCGATCTTGATGGTCGAGAACCAGTACTCGAAGGTGCCGAAGGTTTTCACGCTGATGGCGTTGAGCACGATCAGCATGCTCGAGAACGAAACAATCCAGATCCATTCCGGTACGTTGGCGAACCAATACTTCATGTACATCGCCACCGCCGTCACTTCCGTGCCCACTGCCAGCACAATCGCCGCCCAATAGGCATAGCGCACCAGGAACCCGGCCAATGGGCTGACATAGAATTCGGCATAGGCGCCGAACGAGCCGGAGGTCGAATGGGCCACCGTCATTTCCGCCAGACAGCCCATCAACAGCAGCGTGATGATCGCGCCAATCGCATAGCTGAGCAGCACGCTCGGCCCGGCATAACCAATGGCGTAGGCACTGCCCATGAACAGCCCGGTGCCAATCGCACCGCCAATGGCGATCATGCTCATCTGACCCGAGGTGAGCTGGCGCCTGAGGCCCTGCTCACGCTTGGAGATGTTTTCAAAACCGGCGTTATCGGTCATTTTTTCTTTCCTCTGAATATTGTCTTTCTTGAAGAGAGCAAATCGTTTGGGTTGCCGGTGGGGATCAGCCACGGATCAGAAAATATTCAGCGGATACTCGATGATCACCCGGACTTCGTTGTTGTCGGTGGTGTCCGCCCGGGCCACCTGGGCGGTGGAACGTATACTGGCCTGGCGCACACGTATCGACAGGTCCTTGGCCTTGCCCTCCTGCACCACGTAGCGCGCTTCAATGTCACGCTCCCAGCGCTTGCCGTCACTGCCGTAACGTCCATAGGCACCATTGGGGCCGCCGTCGTAGTGGCTGTCGTCGATATGGTCACCGCTCACATAGCGCGACATGAAGCTCAGGCCCGGCACGCCAAAGGGCGCCATGTCCAGGTCATAACGCAGCTGCCAGGAACGCTCATTGGGCGCGTTGAAGTCGAGGATCTGTACCGAGTTGGCAAGGAATATCGAGGTGCCCGGCTGCTGATCGAAGCCGAGATAATCGAACGGTTCATCGCCATCGACCCGTTGGTAGGCCAGGGTCAAGCGGTGCGCGCCCACCTTGTAAGCGGCGGCCAGCGACCAGGTGGTGTTGTCGATCTTGCCGGCCAGGCGCTGGCCATAGTCGTTGGTGCGATAGAGGTTGAAATCCAGGTTCAGCGACTGGTTTTCGCTCAGGGCATAGCTGTAGTTGGCGTTGGCGTAGTACTGCCGCCAGATATCAGCGAACTGCGAACCGTACAGGCTGACGCTCAATTGATCGCTCAGGGCATAACTGCCGCCCAGATAATCGACGCTGCGGGTTTCCACCCCGGCATACAGCGCCTTGAGGGCGCCATCGTCGTTAGTCGACGCACTGTCATTGCCCGAGGTGAAGTGCCCGGCATCGAGTTGCAGTCCTTTCAACTCGTTGCTGGTCAGCTGGAAACCATTGGCGTAGGTGGTGAACAGGCGCGCCGAGCCGGTGCCGAACACCGGGTTGAGCGGTGTCAGGTTGCCGTACTTGAGTTCGGTCTTCGAGATCCGCGCCTTGAGCGCGCCACCCGCTTCGGAATACTCATCCTCGGCGCGTCCATCGGAATCGACCGGCAACAAACCGGTGCCGGTACGCCCCCTGCCGCTGTCGAGCTTGAGCCCCAACTGCGCGTAGGCGTCGACTCCGAAACCCACTGTGCCCTGGGTATAGCCGGAACGGTAATCGAGCATAAGTCCGTGGGCCCATTCCTCCCGATAGTTCTGGCCGCCCGGGTTGTTGAGGTTGTTGCGGTAGAAATAGAAATTGCGATGGGTCAGGGTCAGGCTGCTGTCTTCAACGAATCCATTGTCGGGTGCGGCATAGGCCACTTGGCCGAGACAGCTGGTAATGGCGAGCGGCAAGGCGGGCCAAAGGGACAATTTCATTCTGCGTGTTCCTTATTATTGTGTTTTCACAGAAGTGCTTATCGGAGGCGACCGAAGCCCTGCTGCCGGGAAATTCGCGGCAGCAAGACAAAGGCGTCGGGGGGTATCAGGTGACGCTGTGGCGGATCTGGAATTGCTCTTGCGACCAGGTTTTCTGATCAAGTATTTCGCCGAGGATCTGCACCGCATCCCAGACCTCGGTGAAGCGGGTGTACAGCGGGGTGAAGCCGAACCGCATGATCCGCGGCTCGCGGTAATCGCCGATCACGCCACGGGCGATCAAGGCCTGGATCACCGCATAACCCTGGGGATGTTCGAAGCTGACATGGCTGCCACGTTTGACGTGTTCGCGTGGAGTGACCAGGGTCAGCTCATGAGCGGCGCAGCGCTGCTCGACCAACTGGATGAACAGGTCCGTCAGCGCCAGGGACTTGCTGCGCAGGCTGGCCATGTCGGTCTGGGCGAAGACATCCAGACCACACTCGATCATCGCCAATGAAGTGATGGGCTGGGTGCCGCACAAATAGCGGGCGATTCCGCTGCTCGGCTGGTAATGCGACTCCATGGCGAACTGCCGCGAATGACCAAACCAGCCGGACAGCGGTTGCGCCACCAGATCGCACAACTCAGGGGAAACCCAGACGAAAGCTTGCGAGCCCGGACCGCCATTGAGGTACTTGTAGGTGCAACCGATGGCGTAGTCGGCGCGCGCATGATGCAGGTCGACCGGCACCGCCCCGGCGGAATGCGCCAGGTCCCAGATGGCCAGCGCGCCACATTCGTGGGTCAGCGCGGTCAGGGCCTGCATGTCGTGCATGTAGCCGGTCTTGTAGTTGACGTGGGTGAGCATGACCACCGCGGTGTCCTGGTCAATCGCTTGCGGCAGCTCTTGCGGGCTGTCGACCAGACGCAGGCTGTAGCCCTGCTGCAGCATGTCCGCCAGACCTTCGGCGATATACAGGTCAGTCGGAAAGTTGCTGGTCTCGCTGACGATCACCCGCCGCGTCGGCGCCCGCGTGGCCTGCACACGCAGGGCGGCGCTGAGCACCTTGAACAGGTTGATCGAGGTGGTGTCGGTCACCACCACTTCGCCGTCACCGGCGCCAATCAGCCCCGCCAGTCGATTGCCCAGACGTTCAGGTAAATCGCGCCAGCCAGCGCTGTTCCAACTGCGGATCAGGCCATTGCCCCATTCATCGGCGATCACTGCCTGAGCACGCGCCAGCGCTGCGACCGGGCGCGCGCCCAGGGAGTTGCCGTCGAGATAGATCACGCCTTCAGGAAGCGCAAACTGCTGACGCAGAGGGGCCAGAGCGTCCTGCGCATCAAGCGCCAGACAATCGTTTCTTGTAGTCATTGGGTGTCCTGCTTTTTTGAAAGAAGTGCCGTCCGGGCAAATCGCGGTAGTCGGGTGTGAGTGTCGTGTTTCAGGCGTTATTTGCGCCTTCACGGTGAGGAAATAATGAACGAAGCTTTAGAGAATTTTCGTGCAAAGTAAGCGGCCATCTAGTATTTATCTCGTAGAAAATTCGAATCCAACGCCAAATATCGAGGATTTATTCTAACCATGACTCTCGACCCGACAGACCTGCGGATCCTGCATCTCTTGCAACGTGACGGCCGTATCAGCAACCACGAAATGGCAGAGAAGGTCGCACTGTCGCCGTCGGCCTGCTTGCGCCGTTTACGCTTGCTGGAAAGTGAAGGAATCATCACCGGCTATCGCGCGATGCTGAACGCAGAGAAGCTGGGAGTCGAACTGGAAGCCATCGTCCATGTGTCATTGCGACAGGACGTCGAGGACTGGCACGAGACCTTCATCAAGAAGGTCCAGTTGTGGCCGGAAGTGGTCACCGCCTACGTGATTACCGGGGCGAGCAATTATGTTCTGCGGGTCCAGGCACGCAACGTCAAACACTTCTCCGACTTCATCGTCAACCAACTGAACCGCACGGCGGGGGTGACTGATATCCGCTCGGAAATCGTGTTGCAGAAAATCAAGGAGCGGGAGACGTTGCTTGATTTGGTGGTGCGTAAATGAGCCGCCGGGATATTCAGCCCCCGCGCATGCGCCGGGCTTCGTTACGCTGCAAGGTCGTGCTGGGGGACTCGTCGAACAACTTGCGGTATTCGGCGGAAAAACGTCCCAGATGCGTAAAGCCCCAGCCCATGGCAATCGCAGAAATATTGCGCGCCGAGCCGTGTTCGAGGATTTCCTGGCGCACTGCGTTCAACCGGTACTTTTTCAGGTAGACCATCGGCGACAGGGCGAAGTACTTCTTGAACGCCTCGCACAGCTTGAAACGCGAGACCCCGGCCGCGACCTCGATATCCTCCAGGTGCAAGGCTTCGCGCGCATTGTCGTGAATGTATTGCTTGGCCCTGATCAGGTAGTGCGGCAGTTTCACGCCGAGCACGTTGCGCAATTCTTCGGAGTAGTTGTTCGGCTGGGCGAGGATCAAGCCTTTGATCAATGAGCTTTCGATGTCCCGAGTGAAGACCACCTGTTCGTACAGTTCATTGCTGCGTTCCAGCTCCGCGATGAAATAACGCGCCATGCGCCACCACGAGGCCGACGCGCCGTCCACCGCATCCATCACCGGCTCGAAACGCAGCGGCGTATCCAGCGGTCGCTGCAGCATGCCCTCCAGCGACTCGCTCATGGCGACGCGGGTGATCACCACCTGAACTTTGCGGCAGTCGCCGGAGATCGCCAGCATCTGGTTCTCGTTCGGGGAAATAATCACCCCTTGATCGCGGTTGGATTTCGACACGCTGCCGTTCTTGCTCAGCTCCTGCTCGCCCACCAAAGGCAAACTCAGGCTGTAACTGCTGAAATGCTCGGCGTCTTCGATATCGATGGTGACATCGGTGCCGTATGAGAGCGTGCCCAGGGTCGTGGCCATCGACTTGAACACATTGGCGCTGTGATGAAAGCGGATCCGCTCGGGCGTCGAAGTCTGCAGGCGGTGCGGCCCACAGATACCAGACATCCAGTTCCTCGCACCCTCGAGGTCATAGTGATCGATACGAATGTCGCGAAACTGCGGATCAGCGTTGCTACTCATCACGGCGCACCCACGGCAAAGGCTATTGAACTATCGGCAAGGCCCGATCCTTGGCCATACGCATCCGGTAAAAACCAAAGATGATCAACACCCACACCGGTATGGCGAAGACTGAAGCGCGTATCCCTGGAATCATCAACATGACGCAGACGATCATGGCCATGAAGGCCAGGCACAGGTAATTGCTGTAAGGGAACCAGAACGCCTTGAAGCCCGGCACGATACCTCGCTGGCCCATGATTTTGCGAAACTTCAGGTGCGTCAGGCTGATCATCGCCCAGTTGATCATCAGCGATGCGACCACCAGTGCAAAGAGCAACTCAAGCGCTTCATGCGGGGCGAGGTAGTTAACCAGCACGGACAGCATGGTGATCAACGCAGATACACCCAGCGCCAGTAGAGGCACGCCCTGCTTGTTCAGTTTCATCAGCGCCTTGGGTGCGTCGCCCTGTTCGGCCAGGCCATAGAGCATGCGGCTGTTGCAGTAGACGCCACTGTTATAGACAGAGAGCGCCGCGGTGAGCACCACGAAATTGAGGATGTGCGCTGCGGTGTCACTGCCGATCAAGGAGAAGATCTGCACGAACGGGCTGCCGCTATAGGCATCGCCCGAAGCGCCCAGTGTCTGCAGCAGTTGATCCCACGGATACAGCGACAACAACACGGTGAGTGCGCCGACGTAGAAGATCAGCACGCGATAAACCACCTGGTTGATCGCCTTGGGAATCACCTTACCCGGCTCGCTGGCTTCAGCGGCGGTGATACCGACCAGTTCCAGACCGCCGAAGGAGAACATGATGAACGCCATGGACATCAGCAATCCGGTGGTGCCGTTGGGAAAGAAGCCGCCGTGACTCCACAGATTGCTGACCGAGGCCTGCGGGCCGCCTGTTCCGCTGAACAACATGTAGCAGCCCAGGACAATCATGCCAATGATCGCGACGACCTTGATGATTGCGAACCAGAACTCCATCTCGCCGAAGACTTTGACGTTCATCATATTGATCAAATTGACCAGGACGAAGAACACCGCCGCGCTGACCCAGGAGGGGACTTCCGGCCACCAGAACTGCACGTACTTGCCGACAGCCGTCAACTCGGCCATGCCCACCAGCACATACAGCACCCAGTAGTTCCAGCCGGACAGAAAGCCGGCATAGCCGCCCCAGTACTTGTGGGCAAAATGACTGAAGGAGCCGGCCACCGGTTCCTCGACAATCATCTCGCCCAGCTGGCGCATGATCAGAAAGGCGATGAAACCGGCAATCGCATAGCCGAGGATCATCGACGGCCCGGCCGATTTGAGGACTCCGGCAGAGCCGAGAAACAACCCGGTCCCTATCGCTCCGCCCAATGCGATCAGCTGAATATGACGATTTTTCAGCCCTCGCTTGAGCTCGCCTTGTCGCAAGATTTCATCCGCCATCTGGTTACCTTTTAATTGTTATGGTCAGGCATGGTTTGAATGCGTCAATTTACTCAATTGCCGCTCGGTTTAAGCGTTCAAACATCATTCTCGGTAAATTAAAGCGTTGAGCGCACTCGCCACAACTCCGGGAACAACACGGTATCGAGCATCTTGCGCAGATAACCGACACCTTCTGTGCCACCGGTCCCTGGTTGAAAGCCGATGATCCGCTCGACCGTGGTCACATGCCGGAAGCGCCATTGACGGAACGAGTCCTCAAGGTCGATGAGTTTCTCCGCCAGCTGATAGAGATCCCAATAACGCGAAGGGTCGGTGTAGACCTCGCGCCAGGCGGCTTCGACCGACGCATCATGCGCCGTCGGACTGCTCGGATCGCGTTCGAAACGCTGTGGGTCGATGGTCAAGCCTGCGCTGACCATCAAGCGAATCGCCTCGTCATACAGCGACGGTGTGGCGATCGCCTTTTCAAGCGCCTGCAACAGTTCCGGCCGATGCGCGTGGGGGCGCAACAGGGTCGCGCTTTTGTTGCCCAGAATGAATTCGATCTCGCGGTACTGGAACGACTGGAAGCCCGATGACTGCCCCAGAAACGGCCGTATCGCGTGGTACTCGGTGGGTGTCATGGTGGCCAGCACCGTCCAGGCATGCACCAGTTGATCAAAAATCCGCGAGACCCGCGCCAGCATCTTGAACGCGGGCGGCAATTCTCCCTGTCGAATGTGTTCACGAGCGGCTTTGAGCTCGTGCAACATCAGCTTCATCCACAGCTCTGACGTCTGATGCTGGATGATGAACAGCATCTCGTTATGGTCCGGAGATAACGGGTGCTGTGCGCTGAGAATGCGCCCCAGATCCAGATAGTCGCCGTAGCTCATGGAGTCGGAAAAATTTAGCTCGGCGTTATGCCATTCTTCCGTCTGGTTTGCAGGTGAATAGGGGCATTGGCTCATTGAGTCGGCTCCTCAAGTTGCGGTTTATTCAGTGGACGCAAAATCGCCCTGACCGGACTGGCGTCCAGATGGGCAAAACGCAGCGGCAGCGCGATCAATTCATAGTCCCCTTCCGGGACGTCATCGAGCACGATGCCCTCGAGGATGGCCATGCCATGTCGGGCTACGGCATTGTGCGAATCCATGGTTTTGGATTGCTGAGGGTCCAGCGATGGCGTATCGATACCGATCAAGCGCACACCGAGGTTCGCCAGCAGGTCGACGGTTTCTTTGGCGACGGCGGTGAAATCCGGATCCCAGGCGCTCAATGGCGCTTGTTGCCAGGTGCGCAGCAGCACCCGTTCAGGCAGGTCTTGCAAGCGACCTTCAAGCTGCTCGGGGTGTACCAGCCGGCCGCTATTCAGGCAATGCAGCACACGGCAAGGCCCCATATAGACATCGAGCGACACATCGCCAATGGCCGCGCCATCAGCGCTGTAATGCAGCGGCGCGTCGACATGGGCCCCCGTGTGAGGCGACAGGGTGATACGCCCGACATTCACCGGACACTCGGGGCCGAACGTCCAAACGCGCTCTTCCTGGAAAGGTGTGTCACCCGGCCAGGTAGGTGTAGCGGTGCTCAGAGGCGGGCTGATATCCCACCACGACAGTGTTGTTTTCATTGTAAAGCTCTCGGCCTGTTCCGAGAGAATGATACGAGTGATACCTATGAATTTTCTTGCGAAAATATTCGGCAACAGCCAAATGTTTCGCACAAAATTCTAAAAAAACGGAATTTACCGGATGGAAATTTCAACGGAGAAAGCAGGCAGCTAAAAAGCTGTTTTCGTCCGCAAGACGCTTTCGCGAGCCAGCCCGCGAAAGCGCTAAATCAGGCGCCGAAGATCAACCAGCCACCCCCGCATCCGCCTTCAACCCCTGCCCCTCGATCGCGCGGATCGCACATTGCTCATCGACATCTGACAGATCCCCGCTGATGCCCACCGCTCCCAACACAGTCCCGTCCTGATCCCGAACCAACACGCCGCCGGGTACCGGGACGACGCTGCCCTGCCCCAGGCTATTCAGCGCGGCGAAGAAGGCCGGGCGTTGTTGGGCGTCCTGTGCCAGCAGGCGTGAGCCCTTGCCCAGGGCAATCGCGCCCCAGGCCTTGCCGATGGCGATCTGCGGACGCAGCAGGCTGGCGCCGTCCTCCCGTTGCAGCGTAATCAGGTGCCCGCCGGCATCCAGTACTGCAACGGTCAATGGCGCGGCAGAGATCGCCCGCCCCGCGGTGATGGCCTGATCGGCCAGGTTGACTGCGACTTTCAAGGTTAAAGCGCTCATGGTGCCGTCCTCATTTTGTTATAGGGAAAGCCGTTGGATTGCTTTGTGTTGCGCAATCCGATGCAACAAATAGAACACAATGAATTATTTTTTTGTATACAATAATTTTCGAAAAGCGCGACATGCGACGAAAAGCCACAGTTATTTGGGCTTCCGACGAATGAAACAGCCGCTTGAGAAAATGGATTGACCTGCGCCGTCCGCCGTGAATACACTCTGCGCAAAGCCACTTGTATACAATTACAAAACGTAAGAGGCACAAAACCATGAGCAAAATGAGAGCAATCGAAGCCGCCGTTCTGGTGATGCGCCGCGAAGGGGTCGATACCGCTTTTGGCATCCCGGGCGCCGCGATCAACCCGCTGTACTCCGCCTTGCAGAAGGTCGGTGGCATCGATCACGTCCTCGCTCGCCACGTTGAAGGCGCCTCGCACATGGCCGAGGGTTACACCCGCACCAAGGCCGGCAACATCGGCGTGTGCATCGGCACATCGGGACCTGCCGGTACCGACATGGTCACCGGGCTCTACAGCGCTTCGGCCGACTCGATCCCGATCCTGTGCATCACCGGGCAAGCACCGCGGGCCCGTATGCACAAGGAAGACTTCCAGGCCGTCGACATCACCAGCATAGTCAAGCCGGTCACCAAGTGGGCGACCACGGTTCTGGAGCCGGGCCAGGTGCCTTACGCCTTCCAGAAAGCCTTCTATGAGATGCGCTCCGGCCGTCCCGGCCCGGTGCTGATCGACCTGCCGTTCGACGTGCAGATGGCCGAAATCGAATTCGACATCGACGCCTACCAGCCGCTGCCATTGGCCAAGCCGAGCGCGACCCGCGTGCAGGTGGAAAAAGCCCTGGCCATGCTCGACCAGGCTGAACGCCCATTGCTGGTGGCCGGTGGCGGCATCATCAATGCCGACGCCAGCGACTTGCTGGTGGAGTTCGCCGAGCTGACCGGTATTCCGGTGATTCCGACCCTGATGGGCTGGGGCACTATCCCGGACGATCACCCGCTGATGGTCGGCATGGTCGGTCTGCAAACCTCGCACCGTTATGGCAATGCCACGATGCTGAAGTCCGACGTTGTGCTGGGTGTCGGTAACCGCTGGGCCAACCGTCACACCGGTTCGGTCGACGTTTACACCGAAGGCCGCAAATTCATTCACGTCGACATCGAACCGACCCAGATCGGCCGCGTGTTCACCCCGGACCTGGGCATCGTGTCCGACGCCGCTGCCGCGTTGACCGTGTTCATCGAAGTCGCTCGCGAGTGGCAAGCCGCTGGCAAGCTGAAAAACCGCAGCGCCTGGCTGCAAGACTGTCAGCAGCGCAAAGCCAGCCTGCAGCGCAAGACTCACTTCGACAACGTGCCGGTCAAGCCGCAGCGCGTTTACGAAGAGATGAACCAGGTGTTCGGCAAGGACACCTGCTACGTCAGCACCATCGGTCTGTCGCAGATTGCCGGCGCGCAGTTCCTGCACGTCTACAAACCGCGTCACTGGATCAACTGCGGCCAGGCCGGCCCGCTGGGCTGGACCATTCCGGCCGCGCTCGGCGTGGTCAAGGCGGATCCGACCCGCAAGGTGGTGGCGCTCTCGGGCGACTACGACTTCCAGTTCATGATCGAAGAACTGGCGGTGGGCGCGCAGTTCAAGCTGCCGTACATCCACGTCGTGGTGAACAACTCGTACCTGGGGCTGATCCGTCAGGCGCAGCGCGGTTTCGACATGGACTACTGCGTGCAGCTGTCCTTCGACAACCTCAACGCTCCAGAGCTCAACGGCTACGGTGTCGACCATGTCGCGGTCGCCGAAGGCCTGGGTTGCAAGGCCCTGAGGGTATTCGAACCCGGCCAGATCCAGCCTGCCCTGCGCAAGGCTCAGGAGATGATCGAAGAGTTCAAGGTGCCGGTGATCGTCGAGATCATTCTGGAGCGCGTGACCAACATTTCCATGGGCACCGAGATCAACGCCGTCAACGAATTCGAAGACCTGGCGCTGGTCGGCAACGATGCGCCAACGGCGATTTCGTTGCTCGATTAACTGCTGATCGTTCCCCTGTGGGAGCCGGCTTGCTGGCGATGGCGATGTGTCAATCACATCAATGTCGATTGATACACCGCCATCGCCAGCAAGCCGGCTCCCACAGGAGGCCTCACACATATACGGGAGATCACCATGCCGCGTTTCGCAGCCAACCTGTCCATGCTGTTCACCGAGCAGGATTTTCTTGCCCGTTTCGACGCTGCCGCCAAGGCCGGCTTCAGTGGTGTCGAATACCTGTTCCCCTATGACTTCAGCTCTGCCGAAATCAAGGCCAGGCTCGATGCCAACGGTCTGACCCAGGTGCTATTCAACCTGCCAGCCGGTGACTGGGCCAAGGGCGAACGCGGTATCGCGTGCCTGCCGGATCGGGTCGAAGAGTTCCGCGCCGGTGTCGATCTGGCCATCGCTTACGCCCAAGTGCTGGGCAACACCCAGGTCAACTGCCTGGCCGGCATTCGCCCACAAGGCGTCGACGAAGCCACCGTGGAAAAAACCTTCGTCGCCAACCTCAAGTACGCGGCCGACAAGCTGCAAGCGGCGGGCATCAAACTGGTGATGGAAGCGATCAACACCCGCGACATTCCGGGCTTCTACCTGAACAACACGGCGCAAGCCCTGTCGATTCGCGAACAGGTCGGCAGCGCCAACCTGTTCCTGCAATACGACATCTATCACATGCAAATCATGGAGGGCGACCTGGCCCGCACCATGGCCGCGCGCCTGGACGAGATCAATCACATCCAGTTGGCCGACAACCCGGGGCGCAACGAGCCAGGCACCGGTGAAATCAACTACCGCTTCCTGTTCGAACACCTGGACCGCATCGGTTATCAGGGCTGGGTCGGTTGTGAATACAAGCCGCTGACCACGACTGAAGCGGGTCTGGGCTGGTTGAAAACCCATAACGCAATCTGACGTGTGGCGAGGGGGCTTGTCGGAACGCCGCACCGCCCCGTTCGGCTGCGAAGCAGTCGTAAAACCTGCACACGCGCTCTACCTGATTCACTGCGCAAACAGTTTTGGGGCCGCTTCGCGACCCAACGGGGGCAAGCCCCCTCGCCACAAAGAGCTCATCGGTCCAGAGCCGGGAGCCACACAAAAAACAAGAGGATTTTCTCATGGCTAAAATCGGATTTATCGGCACCGGCATCATGGGCCACCCAATGGCGGCGAACCTGCAGAAAGCCGGTCACAGCCTGTTCCTGTCGGCGCACCACGACCCTGCGCCTGCCGACCTGGTGGCCGCTGGCGCCGTCGCCCTGGCGAACCCGAAAGAAGTCGCCCAGGAAGCCGAATTCATCATCGTCATGGTTCCCGATACCCCGCAGGTCGATGACGTGCTGTTCCGCGCCGACGGTGTGGCGGCGGGCGTCGGCAAGGGCAAAGTCGTGATCGACATGAGCTCGATCTCGCCGACGGCCACCAAAACCTTCGCCGCCAAAATCAACGAAAAAGGCGCGCAATACCTCGACGCCCCGGTTTCCGGCGGTGAAGTCGGCGCCAAGGCTGCGACCCTGAGCATCATGGTCGGTGGTGAAGCCGATGCCTTCGAACGCGCCCTGCCGCTGTTCCAGGCCATGGGCAAGAACATCACCCTGGTCGGTGGCAACGGCGATGGGCAAACCGCGAAAGTGGCGAACCAGATCATCGTCGCGCTGAACATCCAGGCCGTGGCCGAAGCGCTGTTGTTCGCCTCGAAAAACGGTGCCGACCCAGCGAAAGTGCGTGAAGCGCTGATGGGTGGTTTCGCCTCGTCGAAGATCCTGGAAGTTCACGGCGAGCGCATGATCAAGGGCACCTTCGACCCGGGCTTCCGCATCAGCCTGCACCAGAAGGACCTGAACCTGGCCCTGGCCGGTGCGCGCGAGCTAAACATCAACCTGCCGAACACCGCCAATACCCAACAGGTGTTCAGCACCTGCGCGGCCATCGGTGGCAGCAACTGGGATCACTCGGCGCTGATCAAGGGCCTGGAACACATGGCGAATTTCTCGATTCGCGATAAATAACGCCCTGCGCAAAAACCTGTGGGCGCGGGCCTGTGGCGAGGGGGCTTGCCCCCGTTTGAGTGCGTAGCGCTCACAAAATCTTTGGTGTATCAGAGATTTTGGGGCTGCTTCGCAACCCAACGGGGCGGTGCGGCGTTCCGACAAGCCCCCTCACCACAGGCCGCTCCCACAGGGAACCGAGTCGCCCTCCAATAACAAGAATTCCGGGAGCCCGCCATGTCGGTCAATCCGCAACAATTGCTGCGCGAGCTGTTTGCCACAGCCATCGACGCGGCCCATCCGCAGCATGTCCTTGAAGCCCATTTACCAACTGACCGCAGCGGTCGGGTGATCGTCATCGGCGCCGGTAAAGCCGCCGCAGCCATGGCCCAGGTGGTCGAACGCTGCTGGCAGGGTGAGGTGTCTGGCCTGGTGGTGACCCGCTACGGCCACGGTGCCCCGTGCGAAAAAATCGAAGTGGTCGAAGCCGCGCACCCGGTGCCGGACGCTGCCGGTCTGGCCGTCGCGAAACGGGTTCTGGAACTGGTCAGCAACCTGAGCGAAGACGACCGCGTGATCTTCCTGCTCTCTGGCGGTGGCTCTGCCCTGCTCGCCTTGCCCGCCGCCGGCATCACCCTCGCCGACAAGCAATCGATCAACAAAGCGCTGCTCAAATCCGGCGCGACCATTGGCGAGATGAACTGCGTGCGCAAGCACCTCTCGGCGATCAAGGGTGGGCGTCTGGGCAAAGCCTGCTGGCCCGCCACGGTTTACACCTATGCGATTTCCGATGTGCCAGGCGATCTCGCCACCGTCATCGCCTCCGGCCCCACCGTGGCCGACCCGAGCACCTCGGCTGAAGCGTTGGCGATCCTCAAGCGTTATGCCATCGAAGTCCCGGCCTCGGTGCGCAACTGGCTGCAAAGCCCCGAGTCGGAAACGGTCAAACCCGGCGATCCGAGCCTGGCCCGCAGTCATTTCCAATTGATCGCCCGCCCACAGCAGTCACTGGAAGCGGCGGCGGTGAAAGCCCGTCAGGCTGGTTTCAGCCCATTGATTCTCGGCGACCTGGAAGGTGAATCCCGGGAAGTGGCGAAGGTCCACGCCGGCATTGCGCGGCAGATCGTCCAGCACGGCCAGCCGCTGGCGGCGCCGTGCGTGATTCTGTCCGGCGGCGAAACCACCGTCACCGTGCGCGGCAATGGCCGTGGCGGGCGCAACGCCGAATTCCTGTTGAGCCTGACCGACAGCCTCAAAGGCCTGCCCGGCGTCTACGCCCTGGCGGGTGACACCGACGGCATCGACGGCTCCGAAGACAATGCCGGCGCGATCATGACTCCGGACAGCTATGCCCGCGCCGCCGCTCTCGGTTTGAGCGCCAGCGATGAGCTGGACAACAACAATGGCTATGGCTACTTCGCGGCGCTCGATGCACTGATCGTCACCGAGCCAACCCGCACCAACGTCAACGACTTCCGCGCGATTCTGATTCTCGAGAGCCCTAAACATGACGCCTGACAAGAAGGTCAAAATCCTCGCCACCCTCGGCCCGGCCACCGACGGGATCGACGATATCCGTGAACTGGTGCGCGCCGGGGTCAATATCTTTCGCCTGAACTTCAGCCACGGCGATCACGCCGACCACGCGCAGCGCTATCAGTGGATTCGTGAAGTCGAGCGCCAGCTGAATTATCCGCTGGGGATTCTGATGGACCTGCAAGGCCCGAAACTGCGGGTCGGCAAATTCGCCCAGGGCAAAGTGCAGCTATATCGCGGCCAGGCGCTGCGCCTGGATCTGGATGCGACGCCGGGGGACGAGCGCCGGGTCAACCTGCCCCACCCGGAAATCATCGCCGCGCTGGAGCCGGGCATGGACCTGCTGCTTGATGACGGTAAGTTGCGTCTGCGAGTGGTGACCAAGTACGCCGACGCCATCGACACCACGGTGCTCAACGGCGGCGAGCTGTCGGACCGCAAAGGCGTCAACGTGCCGCAAGCGGTGCTCGACCTGAGCCCGCTGACCGCCAAGGACCGCCGTGATTTGAGCTTCGGTCTGGAGCTGGGGGTCGACTGGGTCGCGCTGTCGTTCGTGCAACGCCCGGAAGACATCCGCGAAGCCCGCGCGCTGATCGGCGACAAAGCGTTCTTGATGGCCAAGATCGAGAAGCCATCGGCCGTGACTCAGCTGCGGGAAATCGCTGAATTGAGCGATGCGATCATGGTCGCTCGCGGTGATTTGGGCGTGGAAGTGCCGGCCGAAAGCGTGCCGCAGATTCAGAAAAACATCATCGGCACCTGCCGCCAACTCGGCAAACCGGTGGTGGTGGCGACGCAGATGCTGGAGTCGATGCGCTTCTCCCCGGCCCCGACCCGTGCCGAAGTCACCGACGTCGCCAATGCGGTGGCCGAAGGCGCGGACGCGGTGATGCTGTCGGCAGAAACCGCGTCTGGCGAGTACCCGCTGGAAGCCGTGCAGATGATGAGCAAGATCATCCGTCAGGTGGAAAACGGCCCGGACTATCAAACCCAACTGGACGTGAGCCGGCCAAAAGCCGAGGCCACGGTGTCGGACGCGATCAGCTGCGCGATCCGCCGCATCAGCAACGTGCTGCCGGTGGCGGTGCTGGTGAACTACAGCGAGTCCGGCACCTCGAGCCTGCGGGCGGCGCGGGAACGGCCGACGGTGCCGATCCTCAACCTGACGCCGAACCTGCAAACCGCCCGGCGATTGACGGTGGCGTGGGGCGTGCATTCGGTGGTCAACGATCGGCTGCGCCAGGTGGATGAAGTGTGCTCGACGGCGCTGGAAATCGCCCAGGCACAGGGGATGGCTCAGCGCGGGGATACGTTGCTGATTACCGCGGGCGTGCCCTTTGGGCAGCCGGGGTCAACCAATTCGTTGCGCATCGAGACATTGCTCTAAAGAACTCCCCCTGTAAGAGCTACCCCGGTAAGAACTACCCCTGTGGCGAGGGAGCTTGCTCCCGCTCGGCTGCGAAGCAGTCGTCGCTTTGGCATGACGGTTTCAACAGAAAGACCGCATTGCTGATTTCAGGGCTGCTCCGCAGCCCAGCGGGAGCAAGCTCCCTCGCCACAGATTTGTGCAAGACCCTGGATTTTCCTCTGCCCTAGACCCCACCCATGCCTGCCAACCACTTCAACACCCACTGCCCCGACTGGGCGACCGCCCTGCTTAACGGCTTCAGCCAGATCTTTCTCCAGCGCCATCCGCTGAGCGGGCTGTTGTGTCTGTTAGCGATTCTTTTCACCGCGCCCGCTCTGCTCGGCGGTGCGCTGCTGGGCGGTGTCGCCGGGCTGCTCACCGCGCAACGTCGCGGGTATGCCAAGACGGATCGTCAGGCCGGGCTGTTCAGTTACAACGGTATTTTGCTCGGCTTGCTGCTGAGCCTGTATTTCCCATGGTCAGCACTGTTGCCACCGCTGATCATCGCCTGCGGCGGCCTGAGTGCCATGCTCACTCAGCAATGGCTCAAAGGTGCCCGCGATCATCAATGTCTACCGGCCTATACCGCACCCTTCGTTGGGTTGAGCTGGTTATTGCTCGGCTTTACCGCACCACAGCAACCCGTTCCGCTGATCGAACTGAACACCCTCAACCTGCTCGCCGCCGAATTGAAAGGTCTGGGGCAAGTCATGTTTCTCGGCCATCCCCTGGCCGGCGCGCTGATTGCCGCCGGATTACTGATCGCCGATCGCCGCGCCTTTGTCTGGGCGCTGTTGGGCTCCGCTGCCGGCCTCGGATTTGCCCTTCTGCATGGCGAAACTTCAAATGCCTTGCAGGGTTTGAGCGGTTACAACGCGGTACTCGCCGCCCTCGCCTTCAGCCCGCAACGCCGCCAACCTTGGCTGCCGCTGCTCGGCATTCTGCTCGCGGTATTGCTCACGCCGGGGTTCGCCGCACTGGGCCTGGCAACGCTGACCGCGCCGTTCATTCTTGCCTGCTGGCTGATTCGCGCAGGCATTCGGGTGTTGCGTCAGGCCGCTGTCGACGCATTGCGCTATTGATCGCTGAATCAATGGGGGCGCCTGAAAGGGCTGAAATTACATTCAGCGCAATGGGTCAGTCTCACAAGCCAATGGCCGATCCGACCGCGAGCCCCAACTTTCATCGTATCCCTGATCGTGGGTAGCGAGGGTTTCGACGACTTCCAGGCATTTGCCCTGAAGCTTCGTGGTGTAGACCTGGAGCATTTGAGGTGGCACGACCTTGTCATTCAAACCAACGAAATGACGTTGCGGGAGCGCACGCAACTTGTCGCGAAACTGCAGAGGTGTCACCGGCTTCGAGAATGGCGCGAGCTGCATCAGCTCTGCCCACTTTACCGGGTCGAGATTCCCGGCAATTGTTTGCACTTGAGTGACGTCGTTACGAGTCCCCGCAAGGACCAAGGCAATCGCGGCGCCGCCCGAATATCCGACCAGTTCGAACTGCTCCACTGCAAAGCGGCTTTTCAGAACATCGAGTGCCGCATTCATCGTGGTTATGACGGATGAACTGAAACGACCGGAAGTCCATAAATCAGTGTTGCAACCCGGTGATGTCACGAACTGACAAGGGCGCGCCAGATAGGCGCTGGGCCCCCGATCTCCAACGGCCAATCTCGCCATCAAGGACACGCGAGGGGTCGGGTCGATACTCGGTTGAGACCGTGTCGCCCATGCCCGACCATCGCCCTCAATGTAAACACGCAGATGCTTGTAGCCCCCTGGTGCCGGCAGTAAAGCCATGAGTGTGTAAGGTGCACTATCGAGCGTGCCAGGAGTAAGCGAAGAGCCTTGGCTTACCGCCTGCAAGTCGACTTTACCCGCGCACCCGCCGAGCCCGAGGACCGCGAAGCCGATGGCGGCCAGAACTTTAAACATGGATTGAACCTGTTGATCAGACGCAACGATCCGCCAGGCGAACCGTTGCGATCCAGTCGATCAAAAAGCGTAGCGCGCTTCAACGGTAAAGGTATCGGCGTTAAAACCGGTCTTCGCTTGATAGCTATAGTTGGTCCCCAGGGTTAGAGCATCAACTTGATACTTCACCCCTATGCGCCCTTCATAACTATCACGCACCGGACTGGCTCCCGCGACAATGAAAGGCGAGCCACCCAAGGTGAAACTGGTGGTCTGATTGATCTGGTCACCGATGAAGTCATGGTAAGCCATCACGCTCGCTTCAGGTGTAAGGGTGCCATTGAGCAATGGCACGTCAGCGGCCATTCGCAACCCGGCGCCCAACTCGCCAATTTCGAAGCGCTGGGCATTGGAGTGCAAGGCGGCCGATGAGCCATGCTCATTGAAGCTGTCCAGCTGAATATTGGTGTAACGTGCGGCGACACGCGGTTCGACAATCAGTTGGTCGGTGAGTTTGAAGGTATAACCGCTCAAGGCACTCAGTGCCCATGCGTCACTGTTGTAGCTGGCTTTGGCCGCGCTGTCGGCAATGTAACGTTTGCTGTCGTTGTCATTGCGCCCATAACTGAGGCTGCCATCGACAAACCAGTTGCGCAGATCCCAGCTACCGTACAGCGTCAATGCCTGGCCCTGTACATCGGTTTTATTACCAGTATCGGAGGTGACGTTGGTGTTCAGATACGAATAGGCCAGACCCACGGTGGAGTTGGCATTCAGCTTGCCATCCGCCCCGACAGCAATACCGCTGCTGTTGGCCGAATAACCGGCGACTGCATCACGGCTGTCCTGATCCTGATTGCTGCTCAATCCCTGAACCCACACGCCGGTATCTGCCAGTGAATCCCCTGATGAGAGCCCCGAGCGCAGACCGGACACGCGGTTGCTGATCGCTCCATTCATCATCGCCTGACCCGATACTGCCGCATTGACCGCGCCGCCGCTGACTTCCGGCGCCAGTTGCTCACCGAGCTTCGCCAGCGCCTCTTGGGAAGAGGCGTTGGCAAAGGCTTTGAAGACCGCATCATTACTGTTCAATTGTCCCAGCGGGCCATTCTTGAAGCGATTGAGGATCTGGCGAGTGCTGCGGGAGGTGCCAATGTTCCCCTGCTCTTCATCCACCTGACTGTCACTTTTCAGTGTGACCAGCGCGTTAACGGTCTGGGCATCGGTTGTATAGCTGGCGACATTCAACAACGAGGACGAACTGGTAACGCTCAACCCGTTATTCTGCAGGCTGCTCGCCTTGACCAGCGTGTATTGAGTACCGGCAGCGGTCGGCGTGAAATCACCTGGTTTGGCATTCAACGTCACTTTGGAGGACTGGGCGAAGGTAGCCTTGCCGTCCACCGTCAAATAAGGCGTACCGGGCGTGACGCGATCCGAAAGCAACATATCGATACCACTGTTGGCTCCGACGTTCAGGTCACCGGTAATCACGACCCCCTGATTTTGCAAATTCAGAGAGCCTGACGTCACAGAAACCGTACTGCCAATTTTACTACCGGTGTAATTGGCTTGACCTGCAACATTCACCCCATTGAGATTGAGCAGATCGCCCTTGATCGCACCGCCGGTCCAGTTCAGTTGCGCCAACCCTGCGCCATCGATGGCCGCCGCATGATTGCTGCGAATTTCGCCACCTTGCTGGTTGATCTCAAACGCTGATACCTGGTCCGCATCGACCCGGATCGCAACACCGTCCGCAGTGATATTGCCGGAGTTGATAATGCCCCGAGCGCCAGACACAGCATTCTGCGTGAAAGTGGCACCGCCGAGCTTGATGCCAACGGCGTCTTCACCCGATGCCTCAATAGTCCCGGTGTTGAGCAAATAATCGACTGAACCATCCAAAAACCCGATAGCCTCGGCGTTCTTGCCGACGCTCATGATCGAGCCGCTGTTCTCGATCCTCAACGCGCTGGTTTGGGTCTCGACATGAAAAGCGGAGGCGTTCTGACCCGTGGCACGAATCGTTCCTGAGTTGAGAAGCTTGCCGGCGATGCTCACGGGTTGCCCGGAATGGGAATCCAGAATCAGCCCCACGGCATAGTTGCCCTGCACGTCGACAACACCGCTGTTGATCAGATCGCCGCCAATAGTGGTCCCGTGCAGGTAGATACCCTCAGGCTCGCCATAGATATTGGCTCCCGATGACTGGGTTATGGAGACAGTCCCGGCGTTGATGACATTGCCGGTGATAGTGGTATTAGCGATCTCGATTCCCTCAGCGCTATTCACGTTGGAAAGAGAAAGCTTGCCGGCATTGATGAAGTCACCCTGAATGTTGCTGCCGCTGGTGTTGAGGAAACTGACATCCAGTCCGATCCCGGTCACCGTCGCGCCTTGAGCGTCGAAAGTGAAGTCGCCCCGGTTAATGAGTGAGCCCGCGACAGTGTTCTGGAAGAACGTGACACCTTTGTTGTCCGTATTGCTCTGGCGGGTCCGTTGCCCGGTGAGAGTCAGCGTTTCATTAAGGGTTTGCCCCGTCCAGTCCTTGAAACCCTGGCTCAGATCGTACTCGCTGGCAAACGCCTGAACGGTCGAAGCGCTGACAACCATTGCCAACACGCTTTTCTTGAAATATTTGCTATCCATATCGCTTCCGTGAGGTTCTGAGACCAATCGCCTGAATCCGGGCCGCACATCAAGACAAAGGTTCTTGTTCTGTGGGAAGTCGATATATCGACGAGATAGTCAATTTCTTAAGCCATGAACGAGCAAAACCGGCTGAACATGGCGTACCCAGCGTCCAGCTTGCGCAATCCTCGCCAATCACCCAGGCTTCTCTCATTTTCGGCTTGGGCACGACCTTATGGAAAACAACAACGACTGGCGCCATCGCCTCTACGTCATGATTTTCCAGAGCGACACAGTGGCCGGACGGCGCTTCGACAGCACGCTGTTGCTGATCATCCTCGCCAGCCTGGTGATCGTGGTTCTGGACAGTATCGACAGCGTTCACCAGAACTACGCCGACGTGCTGGCGTACATCGAGTGGGGCTTCACCGTCATTTTCATCATCGAATACGGCCTGCGCCTGTATTGCTCACCCAAGCCGCTGCGCTACGCGTTCAGCTTCTATGGGTTGGTGGATTTGCTGGCGATCGTGCCGGGTATTCTCGCGCTGTATTACAGCGATGCGCAGTACCTGCTGATCATCCGGATCATACGAATGCTGCGGATTTTCCGCGTGCTCAAGCTCAGCCCGTATCTGAAACAAGCCAACTATTTGATGTCGGCGTTGCGCGGCAGCAAGCAGAAGATCGTGGTGTTTCTGCTCAGCGTCAGCACACTGGTGACGGTATTCGGCACCTTGATGTACGTGATCGAAGGCCCGGAGCACGGCTTCACCAGCATTCCCAAAGGGATCTATTGGGCTATCGTGACGCTGACCACCGTGGGTTTTGGCGACATCGTGCCCAAGACGCCGCTGGGCCAGGTGATTTCATCCCTGGTTATGATCACCGGTTATTCGATCATCGCCGTGCCGACGGGGATCTTCACCGCGGAACTGGCCAACGCCATGCGTGGTGAACAACTGCAACACGATTGCCCGATCTGCAAGAAAAACAGCCACGAGCACAGCGCGGCGTTCTGCTCTCGTTGTGGCAATGCGTTGTTCAAGAAAATGGAATAAGCAAAGTGTTTTTTAATCTTTAAGCGACTATGCGAGTCCGGCTATAGTCGCTGGCAAATTGCCAATAATCTCCATCGAACACGTTTGATAAAATAAGGAATGCGCAGTGAAAAAACTCTTTGGCGCCTCACTTCTGGCCGCTGGCCTGGCCTTGAGCAGCATGGCTCAGGCCGCACCGACCCTGCTTAACGTTTCCTACGACGTGATGCGAGATTTCTACAAGGACTACAACGCTGCCTTCCAGAAACACTGGCAAGCCGAGCACAACGAAAACATCACGCTGCAGATGTCCTTCGGCGGCTCCAGCAAACAGGCGCGCTCGGTGATCGATGGCCTGCCGGCTGACGTCATCACCATGAACATGGCCACCGACATCAACGCCCTGGCGGACAACGGCAAACTGGTCCCGGACAACTGGGTCACGCGCCTGCCGAACAACAGCGCGCCATTCACCTCGGCCACCGTGTTCATCGTGCGCAAAGGCAACCCGAAAGCCCTGAAAGACTGGCCGGATCTGCTCAAGGACGGTGTGCAGGTAATCGTCCCCAACCCGAAAACCTCGGGCAACGGCCGCTACACCTACCTCTCGGCCTGGGGCTATGTGCTGAAAAACGGCGGTGACGAAAACAAGGCAAAAGCCTTCGTCGGCAAACTGTTCAAACAAGCGCCGGTGCTGGATACCGGTGGCCGCGCCGCCACGACTACTTTCATGACCAACCAGATCGGCGACGTGCTGGTGACCTTCGAAAACGAAGCGGAAATGATTGCTCGCGAGTTTGGTCGTGATCAGTTCGAAGTGATTTACCCAAGTGTTTCCGCCGAAGCCGAGCCGCCGGTGTCGGTGGTCGACAAAACCGTCGACAAGAAAGGCACTCGCGCGGTTGCCGAGGAGTATCTGAAATACCTGTGGTCGCCGGAAGGTCAGGAAATTGCGGCTGCCAACTACCTGCGTCCGCGTGACCCGGCGGTGTTGGCGAAATACACCGATCGCTTCCCGAAAGTGGATTTCCTGTCGGTGGAGAAGACCTTTGGTGACTGGCGCACCGTGCAGAAGACTCACTTCAATGATGGTGGGGTTTTCGACCAGATTTACAACGGTCAGTAATCACTGAGTTCAATGAAAGAGGCGACCTGTGAAGGTCGCCTTTTTTGTGGGATACCGTTACATCGGCGGTGTCACACCGTCCTTGCCGGCCGAAATGGATTGAGCGGTCAGTGTCCCGTCGGCACTCTGGGTCACAAACGTCACGATCTTCACGCCCACCTTCAGCAAGCGGCGATCCCCCGGCACCAGATTGACGATTGGCACATCCTCCGGCACCAGAATCGTCTGTTGGCCGCCCTTGTAATTGACTGTCAAAACCCGGCCGTTGCTGACCACCAGATCGCCTACGCTGCCATTGGTCATGCTGCTGCCCTTGACCAGATCAAAAGGCCGATGACCGTCGCCGCTGCCGGCCAGTTCCGGCGGGAAGACGTGGACTTCCAGCGCCTTGAGCGTGCCATCCTCCTGCGGCACGGCAGCCGAGCCGATGTAGCTGCCGGGCTTGATGTCTTCGATATTGGCCAGGGTGACGGCGCGGATTTTGGTGTCCTTGGTCAGGTTGATCAGCACGTTTTCGCCGCTGTTGGCATGGACCTTCATGACGTCGGCGCTGATGCCGGTGATCTCGCCGCGCACGCCAATGCGCATTCCCGGCGGCACATCGGCAGCCTGAGCGAAACCTGCCGTGAACAAGCTGATCAAGGTAACAACGCAAGCGCCGCGAATCAGGTGACGGAACATCGCATTCATATCGAAGTACCTTCCGGTTTATGGAGCGCAGGAGAACATAAGCACGCTATCGAAGAGGATGTAAGTGAATGTATCATCGGATCCCACTATTCGGATGCATGGTTCATCGGCAGACAGCGCATACCGGCGTCACTCATTCCGCAAAGGAATGATTACTATCAATCCAAACCCTCTTCCGCCGCTCTAGCCAGCCGATTAGCCTCCGCGCATTCTTTCTTGTTCAGCGAGCCACGTTATGAATCCAGCGACTCAGGCGCCCCACGGTGCCGCGACAATGACCCGGGGCATGGTGCTGCTTTTCGCCTTCTGCTGCGGCGCGATCGTTGCCAACATCTACTACGCCCAGCCGATCATCGGCCTGATCGCGCCGGACATCGGCCTGACCGACACCATGGCCAGCCTGATCGTTTCGCTGACGCAGATTGGTTACGCGCTGGGTCTGTTCTTCCTGGTACCGCTGGGTGATCTGCTGGAGAACCGTCGCTTGATGATCATCACCACCGTGGTGGCGATTGCCAGTTTGCTGGGCGCGGCGTTCACCGATCAACCGAACGTTTTCCTGTTGATTTCGTTGCTGGTGGGTTTCAGCTCGGTGTCGGTACAGATCCTGATTCCGCTGGCCGCCCACCTGACGCCGGAAGCGTCGCGCGGCCGCGTGGTTGGCGGGATCATGGGCGGTCTGCTGTTGGGGATTCTGCTGGCCCGGCCAGTGTCCAGCGTAGTGGCCGACCACTTCGGATGGCGTGCGATGTTCGTCATCGCTGCGGTGTTGATGGCAGCGATCAGCATCGTCCTGGCCCTGACGGTGCCCAAGCGTCAGCCTGATCACAGTGCCTCTTATGGCCAGTTACTGGGCTCGCTCTGGACGCTGCTGCGCCAGCAACCGGTGTTGCGTCAACGGGCCTTTTACCAAGCCTGCATGTTCGCCACGTTCAGCCTGTTCTGGACTGCCGTGCCGCTGGAACTGACGCGCAATCATGGCTTGTCGCAAACCCAGATCGCGATCTTCGCCCTGGTCGGAGCCATCGGCGCGATTGCCGCGCCCATCGCCGGTCGACTGGCCGATGCCGGCCACACCCGCCTCGCCTCGCTGCTGGCGATGCTGTTCGCCAGCCTGAGCTTCCTGCCGGCCTTCATCCATCCGGCCTACAGCGTCATCGGCCTGGCCGTGACCGGCGTAGTGCTGGATTTCTGTGTGCAGATGAACATGGTCCTCGGCCAGCGCGCGGTCTACACCCTCGACGCCAAGAGCCGCGGCCGTCTGAATGCGCTGTACATGACCAGCATCTTCATCGGCGGCGCGTTCGGCTCATCGGTGGCCAGTGCGGTATACGAACACGGTGGCTGGTTGTGGATCGTGATTGTCGGCAGCGTGTTTCCGTTGCTGGCGTTGTTGCGTTTTTTGAGCGCTTCAGAGAAGCCGGCACTGGTAGCGGCTTAAAAACCTAAAAGCTTCGCGGGCGATCCGACTTGCCCGCGAAGGTGATGTAACTGCCCCCCCTCAATGCCGAACCAGCTTCTCCATCGCCGCATCCGCAAGAAAGGAGGAGCGACTTTTGACGTTGTGCTCTCGCACATAACGATCAATGCGCTGAATCACGTAGCCAGGCAGCGTTACGTTGACCTTCTCGGTCTTGCCCAGATACGGCGAGATGTCCAGCTCCAGCATCCCCCAACCCATGTCGGCAAATTCCGGATTCTCGCGATGCGCGGCCGCAGAGGTCGGCATCGGAATTGACTCCCCGTCCGCCATGATCTCCTGCAGCATGATGTGGGCAATCTCGACTGCCGCGTTGTAAGCATCTTCAAACGTATCCCCGGCCGTTACGGCACCAGGAATATCGGGGATCTGAATACCGATGGCGGTGTTCTCGTCGCCCCACTCGATACAGATTGGGTATTGCATTATGGATCTCCTGCCAAACTGGCTCCCGGGCAATAAAGCCCGGCTCGCCTCCTGATGCTTTTGACCGTCCCGATCGGTAAATCCTTCTTCGGATGAGGGACGGGTATCGTGTAAGGGTTGTAACGGTGAGTGAAGATGTGATGACTGCCGGTGACCCGGTCCAGTGTCCAGCCCGCCTCCATCAGTTCCTTGATCAATAACCTGCTCTGCACCACCAGCCTCCTTGCGCCGGCCCAACAAAAATAACCCTAGGGTTATTTTTACTCAAGCACAAAAATCCGAATCACGACGCTCGGTTGTTTTACAGGGTGTTGATTTGATCGGGTTGTACCCCCACTCCCTTGAGAGATTTTCTGATGTGGCTCGCTCTCAGAACACTTTCAAGTTCCTGGCACTGCAGTTGAATCGCTCAACCAGAATCAAAAGATCGCAGGCTTCGCCAGCTCCTACATTAACCGCGTACACGCGCGATCATCGTCGTACGCGATTCTGTAGGAGCTGGCGAAGCCTGCGATCTTTTCAAATGCCAAAAAGCAAAACGGCGATCCTCAGATCGCCGTTTCCATTCACTGCCCGAATTGTCTGCCCAGCCCACCCGGTACACCGTGGATATCCGTCTCTTCCCACGGCCCGTTAGGGCTGATCGAGCGGCTCCAGCCGTTGTCCCAGCGGTAGTAGGTGCGCTGGCGGTAGAAGGTGTTGGTCTGGTTGTCGAGGACGTAAACGCCGAGTTTCGCATCCCAATGGCTATTACCCCCCGGTGGCGGGGCGAAGCTGGCGGAGGTGCGTTGCACCGGCTTCGATGGTTTGCTCGGCGTGACCGGTTTGCTCGGCGTGGTCGGTTTGGTGCTCGGCTGCGAGGGCGGGATTGGCGGCAGCCGTTCGGGTTCGTACTCCTGGACCGCACACGCGCTTAGCCCCAAAACCATCATGCTGAGGAGAGTGATACGAGCGAAGGCGGTCATGGCGGCGTTTCCTGTTATTTATCCGGGCTGTCGATGGTCAGTTTTTGTGGCGCGGTGGTGCTGGTGGCCAAAGGTTGGCTACGACCGATCCATTCGCCGGCAGTCGGTTGGCCGGCGCGGGAGATGCGCGCAACCAGTTGGACTTCGGGGAAGTTCGACAGTTTCAACTGGGGCATCATTGCATCGGCATCGCCCAGCTCGACGGTCGCTGGCAGATCGGCAACGGTAAGACGCTTGGCCGCCAATGGTGCGGGCGGGCCTGCGGTGGCGCGGGCGAAGATGAACACGCTGTCGCCGGGCTGGACCTTGGCTTTCAATTCCGGTGCAAGATCGACATGCACCTTGAGCAGTGCTGCAACCTTCACTGCCGGAGCCTGAACCTGAGCCACCTTGCCACCGCTGGCTTCAAGCTTCTCGGCGGCCTTGGCGATGCCGCCTTGCAGCGCGACACGGGACTGGTCATCCGGCGGCAGTTGCACCAACAGGCGATTCCAGTAGTCGATGGCTTCCTGGTAACGCTCGCCTTCGAAGGCCGCGATGCCCAGCAGACCGAGGCTGGTGACCTCCTTCGGATCGGCTTTCAGTGCTTCGTCAGTCAGGGCCTGGACCTTGTCCGACCACTTCTTGCCATCGGCGAAGTATTGGGCCTGAGCCCACTGCCCGAGCAGTTCCGGCTGGCGACCGGCCAGGTTCACGGTGCGTTCGAAGATCTTCGCCGCATCGCCAGGGCGGTCCTGAGCCATGTAAGTGCGGCCGAGGAAGTACAGGCCTTCGGCCGAATCCGGTTGGGCCGCAACCGCACGCTCCAGGCGACGGGTCATGTCTTCCATCGACTGCGGCGCCTGGGCGAACTCGCGGGTCAGCTCGACTTTGTCGCTGGCACCGAAATGCAGGTACAGCCCAAGGCCCAGCACGGGCACCAGAATTGCCGCCAGCAATGGCAATGGCTTGCCCAGGCGCGACACTCGCGGTGCCTCGACGCCTTCAGTGTCGGCAAGCAGTTCACGGGCGGCTTCGGCGCGGCCGGCATTCATTTGTTCGGCGTTGAGTACGCCTTCTTCTTGCTGAGTCTGCAACTCAGCCACGCGCTCCTGATACAGCGCGACGTTAAGCGCCGTACGATCCTCTTCAAGCTGGGCGCGACGACCGCGCAGAACGGGGATCAGCAAAAAACTCAGGGCTACCAGAAGCAGCAGGCCTGCAGCGAGCCAGAAATCAATCATGCTTGGTTTTATCCAACAGGTGGTCGAGGCGCTCGCGCTCATCAAAAGAAAGCGTGTCCGGGCTGTCAGCGCGTTGCACGCGACGACGGCGGACGATCACGGCGATGATCACAAAACCGCCCAGCAGCAGGCCAGCCGGGCCGAACCAGAGCAATGCGGTCTTGGCATTCAGAGCAGGTTTATAGCGGACGAAATCACCGTAGCGGTCGACCATGAAGTCGATGATCTGCTGATTGTCCTTGCCCTCGCCGAGCATGCGGAAAATCTCTTTACGCAGGTCGGCGGCGATCGGTGCGTTGGAATCGGCAATGTCCTGATTCTGGCACTTGGGGCAACGCAGCTCTTTGGTCAGCTCGCGAAAACGCTCGCGATCGCCCTCTTTGGCGAACTCATAGGTATCGATGGCGGCGTGGGCCACGCCAGCCATGCTCAACCCCAGAACGGCGGCGGCAATCCAGCGCTTCATGGCTTGGCCTCGTCGACCAGCGCCTGATACTTGGCCGCCAGTTTTTCGCGCCAGACCTGCTCGTCGATCACCCCGACGAACTTGTCGCGGATGATGCCCTTGGCGTCGATGAAGAAGGTTTCCGGCGCGCCATACACGCCGAGGTTCAGGCCCAGGGTGCCTTCATCGTCACGGACGTCCAGTTGATACGGGTTGTGGAACTCGGCCAGCCACTTCAAGGCGTCTGCATTGGTGTCCTTGTAGTTGATGCCGTAGATCACCACGCCCTTCTCGGCCAGTTTGTTCAACACCGGGTGCTCGACCCGGCAGGAAATGCACCAGGTGCCCCAGACGTTGACCAGCGCCGGTTTACCCAGAATGTCCGCTTTGGTCAGGGTTTTGTCGCCCTGCACCGAGAGCAGGGAAAACTCCGGGAACGGCTTGCCGATCATCGCCGAGGGCAACTCGGCCGGGTTCAGGTACAGCCCCCGATACAGAAAAACAGCAACCACCAGAAAAATCGCCAGCGGCAACAGCATCAACCAACGTCTCATGCGGTGGCTCCCGTCATGCCGAGCGCTTCACGCACGCGGCTTTTTACCTTGACTCGATAACGGCGATCCAGCGCCGCCAACAACCCACCCAAACCGGTGAGAAGCCCACCGAACCAGATCCAGCGCACGAACGGTTTGACGTGCACGCGAACCGCCCAGGCGCCCTCGCCCAACGGCTCGCCCAGTGCGACGTACAGGTCACGGGTGAAACCGGCGTCGATCCCGGCCTCGGTCATCATCGAGTTCTGCACCGTGTACAGGCGTTTTTCCGGGTGCAGCACGCTGACTTCCTTACCGTCGCGGATCACCCGTACGGTGCCCTTGTCGGAGGTGAAATTCGGGCCTTCGAAGTGCTTGGCGCCTTCGAACACAAACTGGTAACCGGCCAGGCTCATGGACTCACCCGGTGCCAGGCGCAGATCACGCTCGGCGCTGTTCTGGCTCGACAACACGACACCCAGCGCGCACACGGCAATGCCCAAATGCGCGAGTTGCATGCCCCAATAACTGCGGGTCAGGGTCGGCAGTCCTTTGATCAGGCCTTTGTGGCGAGTCTTGTCGAAAATGTCCCGCACCCCGGCCAGCAACACCCAGGCAGCCAACATGAAAGTTGCCAGCACCGCCCAGTTGAAATCGCCGTAAGCAACGCCCGCCACGACGGCCAGCGCGGTGCTGCCGAGTAATACCGGGGTCAGCATGCTCACCAGCCATTTGACCGGGGTGTCTTTCCAGCGCACCACCACGCCGACCGCCATCACTATCATCAGGATCGCCATCAACGGAATGAACAGCGCGTTGAAGTACGGCGGGCCGACCGACAGCTTGGCACCGGTCATCGCGTCAAGGATCAGCGGATACAGGGTGCCCAGCAGAATCATCGAAGCAGCCACCACCAGCACCAGGTTGTTGCCCAGCAGCAGGGTTTCCCGGGACCAGAGGTTGAAGCCGACATGGCTCTTGACCACCGGCGCGCGCAGGGCGAACAGCGTCAACGAACCGCCGACCACAAACAGCAGGAAGACCAGAATGAACACACCACGCTCAGGGTCGGAGGCAAAGGCGTGAACCGAGGTCAGCACGCCGGAACGCACCAGGAAGGTCCCGAGCAGGCTCAACGAGAATGCGGCGATGGCCAACAGCACGGTCCAGCTCTTGAACACGCCACGTTTTTCCGTGACCGCCAACGAGTGAATCAGCGCCGTGCCCACCAGCCAAGGCATGAAGGACGCGTTTTCCACCGGGTCCCAGAACCACCAGCCGCCCCAGCCGAGTTCGTAGTAGGCCCACCAGGAACCCAACGTGATACCGATGCCAAGGAAGGCCCAGGCGACGATGGTCCACGGACGGGACCAGCGCGCCCACGCCGCATCGAGACGACCGCCCAACAGCGCGGCGATGGCGAAGGCGAAGGCCACGGAGAAACCGACATACCCCATGTACAGCATCGGCGGATGAACAATCAGGCCGATGTCTTGCAGCAGAGGATTAAGATCGCGCCCGTCCGCCGGCATCTGCGGCAAGATCCGGGCGAAAGGGTTAGACGTCAGGATCAGGAACAGCAGGAAACCCGTGCTGATCATGCCCATCACCGCCAGCACCCGGGCCAGCATCACTTGCGGCAACTGTCGGGAGAACACCGACACCGCGAAGGTCCAGCCGCCGAGAATCAACGCCCACAGCAGCAACGAACCTTCGTGAGCGCCCCACACGGCGCTGAACTTGTAGTACCACGGCAGCGCGCTGTTGGAGTTGCTGGCCACGTAGGCGACGGAGAAGTCGTCCGCCATGAACGCATAGGTCAGGCAACCGAAGGCGAACAGCAAAAACGCGAACTGCCCCCACGCGGCCGGCTGGGCCAGGCTCATCCACAAACGGTCGCCGCGCCAGGCACCGAGCAACGGCACCACGGCCTGCACCAACGCAAAACACAACGCCAGGATCATGGCCAGATGGCCGAGTTCGGGGATGAATAGCCCCGAGCTGTAAAGTGCGGAAGTCATCCGTTAGCCCTCCTTGGCTGGCGTAGGTGCCGATTGACCACTGTCTTTCAACGCCTTGGTCACTTCCGGCGGCATGTACTTCTCGTCGTGCTTGGCCAGCACTTCGTCGGCCACCACCACGCCATCAGCGTTGAGCTTGCCGAGGGCAACGATGCCCTGCCCTTCGCGGAACAGGTCCGGGAGGATGCCGCGATAGCTGATGGTCACGGATTTGTTGAAGTCGGTGACGATGAATTTCACGTCCAGGGAATCGCCGGAACGTTGCAGCGAGCCTTTTTCGACCATTCCGCCCGCACGGATGCGCGTGTCTTGCGGCGCTTCGCCATTGGCGATCTGGGTCGGGGTGTAAAACAGATTGATGTTCTGCTGCAGGGCGCTCAGGGCCAGGCCGACGGCAGCGCCGACACCGACCAGGATCGCGAGAATGATGATAAGACGCTTTTTACGCAGCGGATTCACTGGCCGTTCTCCCGGCGCAAACGACGCGCCTCTTGTTGCAGATACCGCTTGCGGGCCAGGATCGGCGCCGCCACGTTGAGGGCCAGCACCGCCAGGCAAATGCCATAGGCTGACCAGACATACAAGCCGTGATGGCCCATGGCGAGAAAGTCGCCGAATGAAGCGAAACTCATCGAGCGGCCTCCAGACTGTTCTGCACTTCGGATTTCACCCAGCTCGCCCGGGCTTCGCGCTTGAGCACTTCAAGGCGCATGCGCAGCAACAGCACCGCGCCGAAGAAACAGTAGAAACCCAACACCGTCAGCAGCAGTGGCAGCCACATCTCGGCGGGCATCGCCGGTTTTTCGGTGAGGGTGAACGTCGCGCCCTGGTGCAGGGTGTTCCACCACTCCACCGAGTATTTGATGATCGGGATGTTGATCACACCGACAATCGCCAGCACCGCGCAGGCCTTGGCCGCGCTGTCACGATTGCTGATGGCGTTGCCCAGCGCAATAAGACCGAAGTACAGAAACAGCAGAATCAACATGGACGTAAGTCGCGCATCCCAGACCCACCACGAACCCCAGGTCGGTTTGCCCCAGATCGCCCCGGTGACCAGCGCTACGGCGGTCATCCAGGCACCGATCGGGGCCGCGCATTGCAGGGCGACATCGGCCAGTTTCATTTTCCACACCAGCCCGACAACGCCGCACACAGCCAGCATCACGTAGATCGACTGCGCCAGCATGGCGGCGGGAACATGGATATAGATAATTCGAAAGCTATTGCCTTGCTGGTAGTCCGGTGGCGCGAAGGCCAGGCCCCAGACCACGCCGACGCTAATCAGCAGCAACGCCGCGACGCTCAGCCAGGGCAGCATTTTGCCGCTGATGCCGTAAAACCATTTGGGCGAGCCGAGCTTATGAAACCAGGTCCAGTTCATTGCTGTTTCCATCACGGTTGCTGTTCGTTATCACGAAACAGCCAAAGGGTCTTTACTGGTTAAATTTTAACCAGACCTCATTATTCGCCGACACTGATCTTCAGGCCAGCAGCTATTGCAAAAGGTGCCAGGGTTATCGCCAGGGCGGTCAGGCTACCAAGCCACAAGAGATAACCGGTCGCCGGCATGCCCTGCAATGCCGCCTGCAAGGCGCCACTGCCGAGAATCAACACCGGGATATACAGCGGCAGAATCAGCAGCGCCAGCAACAGGCCACCACGCTTCAATCCTACCGTCAGCGCCGCGCCCACCGCACCGAGCAGGCTCAACACCGGTGTACCGAGCAATAAAGAAAGCAGCAACACCGGCAGACAAGCGGCAGGCAAACCGAGCATCAGCGCCAGCAATGGCGCGAGCAAAACCAGTGCCAGGCCGGAAAAGGCCCAGTGTGCCAGCACCTTGGCCAGCACCAGAAGAGGCAGGGGGTGCGACGAAAGGACCCACTGTTCAAGGGATCCGTCTTCGAAATCACTGCGGAAGAGCCCGTCCAGCGAGAGTAAAACCGATAAAAGCGCCGCCACCCAGACCAGTCCCGGAGACAAGGTTTGCAACAATTGAGTCTCGGGGCCGACCGCCAGCGGGAACAAGGAGACGACGATGGCGAAAAATACCAACGGGTTCGCCAATTCGGCAGGACGGCGGAACAGCAAACGGGCCTCACGGGCGACCAACAGGCCGAAAACACTCATACGGCCCAATTCCCCAAATCAATATCGCGATAACCGGCCGGCATCCGGCTCAGCGTGTGGTGAGTGGTCAGCACCACCATGCCGCCGCGCTCGCAGTGCGCGGCCAGGTGTTCTTCAAGTTGCGCCACGCCTTGTTTATCGAGCGCGGTGAACGGCTCGTCGAGGATCCACAGCGGCGGGCTGTCCAGGTACAACCGCGCCAACGCCACACGACGTTGCTGGCCGGCAGACAGGGTGTGACAGGGAACATCCTCGAAACCGCGCAGCCCCACCGCCGCCAGCGCTTGCCAGATCGCCTCATGGGAGGCCGGTTGATGCAAGGCGCAGAGCCAGCTGAGGTTTTCCTCGGGGGTCAGCAGGTCCTTGATGCCAGCGGCATGGCCGATCCACAGCAGGTTGCGCGCCAGTTCGCTGCGTTGTTCGCTCAGTGGCTGGCCGTTGAGCAACACTTGACCGGCGGTCGGGTGCATCAAGCCGCAAAGCAGACGTAACAGGCTGGTCTTGCCACTGCCGTTGGGGCCGCTGATCTGTAACATTTCGCCACTGGCCAGTCGCAATTCGAGATTTTCGAAAAGCAGCCGAAGGTCTCGCTCACAGGCAAGGGCTACGGTTTGCAGGACAGGACTGGTCAAGGGTTCACGGGCCTTATGCGGTTCAAGTCGGCTCTGGCGCGGCCGTTAAAGAGATGCAGCATAGATGCTATGACGGCTTGTTCTAGAGAGCTGCGTCAATCAATTGCAATGTTTTCGCCACTCAGCGAAAGACGGGCGGCATTATACATGGCGTTCCCTACTCTCAAGAGTGCAATTTCCTCAGGTTGTGTCCGCGTATGACAGGCGAAATGAACATCCTTCCGCTCCCGCCAACCACCCCGGCGACTTCGCGTCCATTGGTGATCAGCGGCGAGCTGCTCAAGCTGCTGACGCCGATGGAGGGCCTGATCACGGCCGGTCAGACCGCCAAGGCTGAAGTGCTGTCGCTCAAGCAGGCGGATCAGACCTTTCAACTGTTGCTCAAGGTCACCCTCGACAGCGGCCGCCAGACCACGGTCCAGGCCACCAGCACTCAGCCGTTGCCCCAAGGCACCAGCCTGTCGATCACCCAGCCGTCGGCGGGCAATCTGGCGGTCACGGTGCAACAGGCCATCGCCTCCAGTGTCGCCACCCTCACCCGTATCGACACCGCGCAACTGCCGGTCGGCACCCTGCTGCAAGGTAAAGTATTGACCTCTCAGGTGATGCCGCAGGTGCCGGGCCAGCCGACGGTGTTTCGCTCGATGGTGAGCCTGCTCAACACCGCGCTGAGCGGCAGCACGCTGAGCATCGACAGCCCGACACCGCTGCGCATCGGCACCTTGCTGAGTGCCTTGGTGCAGGACACCCAGACACTCAAATTCGTGCCGCTGAGCAGCCGTCAGGAACAGTTGGCGGTGACGCAACAATTGGTCAGCCAGCAAAGTCGCCAGGGTTCTCTGGATGGCTTGATCAAGGTCCTGCAAAACCTGCCGCCGTCGGATCAAACCTCCAGCGACCTGCGCGCTGCCGTGGACAAATTGCTCGCCGGCCTGCCGGACGTCCAACAATTGAGTACGCCCAAAGGCCTGGCCCAGGCGCTGGCCAACAGTGGCCTGTTCCTCGAAGCCAAATTGCTGACCGGACAAAACCCGACGCTGGTGCCAGACATGAAAGGCGACCTGTTCAAGCTGATCGCCCAACTGACGCCGGGCCTGCCGGCCAACACCAATCTCAACGCAATCATCGCCGCCAACACCCTGGCCCAGGCCATGCCGAGTTTCGTGCGCAATGCCCTGGGCATGCTCGGGCAAGTCAGTGCCAAACCGTCGCCGACCAGCTTCCCACTGCCCGAGCGCCTGCTGCAAAGCGCGGAAGGCGAAGATGATCTCGAGCACCTGCTGCGCCTGGCGGCTGCGGCGGTTTCACGTTTACAAAGTCATCAGCTGTCGAGCCTTGAGCAGACTGGCGTCACCAGTGACGGGCGGTTGATGAGCACCTGGCAACTGGAAATCCCCATGCGCAATCTGCAGGACATCGTGCCGTTGCAGGTCAAATTCCAGCGCGAAGAAGCCCCCGAAAAAGAACAACCGCGCGAACGTCGCGACGAACGCGAACCAAAACAACAATTGTGGCGAGTCGATCTGGCGTTCGACATGGAGCCGTTAGGGCCGTTGCAGATTCAGGCCCAACTGATCAAAGGCAGCCTCTCCAGTCAGCTGTGGGCCGAACGGCCTTACACCGCGAGCCTGATCGAAAGCAATCTGGCCGCGCTGCGCGAACGCTTGCTGGCGTCAGGCCTGAACGTCGGCGATCTGGATTGCCACCTCGGCACACCGCCACAAGGCCCTCAAACCCGTCTCGAACAACGCTGGGTCGACGAAACCGCATGAACGAATCCACCGCACCGCGCCAGGCCATCGCCCTCAAGTACGACGGCAGCCACGCCCCTACCCTTACGGCCAAAGGTGACGAAGAACTGGCTGAAGAAATTCTGCGGATTGCCCGTGACTACGAAGTGCCGATTTACGAGAACGCCGAGTTGGTAAAACTGCTGGCGCGGATGGAATTGGGCGAGAGTATTCCCGAGGAGTTGTACCGCACGATTGCCGAGATCATTGCGTTTGCCTGGAATCTGAAAGGCAAGTTTCCGGCGGGGCATGATCCGCATGCGGTGACGGTGGAGAAGGATGTCACCGAGCGCGGGGATGATTATTGAATCTTTGTTGAATGTAAGAAGATCGCAGCCTCGTTTCACTCGACAGCTCCTACAGGGCGTACACCATCCCAATGTAGGAGCTGTCGAGTGAAACGAGGCTGCGATCTTTTGCCCTTTTCAGTTTCTGTGCAACTTGCTCATCAACTCCGCCTCAGCCTGGGTCAACCCGCAAGACTGAGTCAGCTCATCGACGCTGGCCCCCATCCCCACCAGACGCGCGGCCTGGGCGAATGAAAGGCTCGATGGATCACGCTGCTCCAACTGCGCCAGTTTGTCCGGCAACGGTCCGACCACCGCGCGCAGTTCGTGCAGGTCTTCACCCATGCGCACGTTGCCGCTTTGGTAGTCTTCGACGCGTTTGGCCAGATCCTTGATGCGCTGATCGCGCAGCGCATCGCCCTGGGCCTGTTGTGCGGCGATCTGCCTTTGAGCGCGGATGTACGCCAGAAACATCGCCAGCGTGCCTGCCCACAAAAGGAACAGGACAATCACAGCCACCTCAAGAATCAATCAGATACTCTCCAGTTCCGACCATTCTTCTTCGCTCATCATCTTGTCCAGCTCGACCAGGATCAGCAGTTCATTGTTCTTGTTGCACACGCCTTGAATGAACTTGGCGGACTCCTCGTTACCGACGTTCGGTGCGGTCTCGATTTCCGACTGACGCAGATAAACCACTTCAGCCACGCTATCGACCATGATCCCGACCACTTGCTTGTCGGCTTCGATGATGACGATGCGGGTGTTGTCGCTGACGTCGACCGTACCCAGGCCGAAACGCTGGCGGGTGTCGATCACGGTGACCACGTTGCCGCGCAGGTTGATGATACCCAGCACGTAGCTCGGGGCACCCGGTACCGGAGCGATTTCGGTGTAGCGCAGGACTTCCTGAACGCGCATCACGTTGATGCCGTAGGTTTCATTGTCCAGCTTGAAGGTGACCCATTGCAGGATCGGATCTTCGGAACCTTTTGCCGCCGTCGCCTTGTCATTCATACCCTGACCCCTCGAAAAACCGCCCTAGCGGTGTGTATTCAGTGCACCGGCACTTGAATGCCGATGCGTGTTTTTTATGTCGGTTTGTGGTTCGGCTTACTGCCGCCCATGTGCTTCGCCCCGCCGCTGGCGATCAATTCGGCCAGTGCGGCGACATCGAGCAAGGCGCACATGTGTTCAATCACCGTGCCGGCGAGCCATGGCCGCTGCCCCCGGTGACTTCTCCATTTGATTTCATTCGGGTCCAGGCGCAACGAGCGGCTGACCTGATGCACCGCCAGCCCCCACTCATAGCCCTGGACCGAAATAACGTATTGCAGGCCCTGGCGGAAATCATCGCGGTAGCGGTCCGGCATGACCCAGCGTGCGGTATCCAGCACTTTCAGGTTGCCGGCCTGGCTTGGCAGGATCCCGAGGAACCATTCCGGCTGACCGAACAACGGCGTCAGCTCGTGGCCGGCCAGGGAATAAATCGAGCCCAGGCACACCAGCGGCACCGCCAGGGTCAACCCGGCGACATCGAACAACAGGCATTCGAACGGCTCGGCCGCCCAGGCCGGACGATCGTCGTTTTCCACCGGAGGCGGCGTGTTGCTCGGCGGCAGATGAACTTCCACCACCGGCGGCACCAACGCTTGCAGTAGCGGTGCAATGGTCGAGACAGGTGCCAGAATCGGTGCCGGTGCGTCGATCACAGCTACCGGCGTTTTCACCACTGGCGCGACGACAGGAGCTGCGGCCACTGCGGGTGCCTGCGCATCCCGGGCCTGTTCTTCGAGCACCGCCGCCTGGAACTCGTCCAGGGCAGCTTCAGCCTCGACAACCTCGGGCAGCACCTCGACTTCTGGCAGCAACTCTTCGGTCGCGTCCTGCAGCAAGCCATCCAGATAAGACTGAAGGGCCAATTGCGGGCGCGAGGTGATCTTCACCGGCCGGGTCATGCGAATACCATCGTAGGAATCAGGCTCATCTCAAGCCACCTGCGGAACAAGTTGCTGGGCGAGCAGATGCTTGAGCAGTGCGCGGTAGGCGAGAACGCCGCGACTCTTGCCATCGAATTGCGAAGGCGTCAGCCCTGCCCGGCTCGCGTCACGCAAGCGGGTGTCGATCGGGATGTAGCCTTGCCAGATTTCTTCCGGGTACTTGTCGCGCAACACGCGCAGAGTGCCAAGCGAAGCCTGGGTACGGCGGTCGAACAGGGTCGGCACGATGTTGAACGGCAACGCCAGTTTGCGCGAGCGGTTGATCATCGCCAGCGTGTTGACCATGCGTTCCAGGCCTTTGACCGCCAAGTGCTCGGTCTGCACCGGAATCACCAACTGCTGGCTGGCCGCCAAGGCATTGACCATCAGCACGCCGAGCAACGGCGGGCTGTCGATCACGGCGTAATCGAAGTCTTGCCACAACTGCGCCAGACTCTTGGCGATCACCAGGCCCAAACCGCTCTGGCCCGGCGACTGGCGCTCAAGGGTGGCCAGCGCGGTGCTCGACGGCAACAGGGAAATGCGGTCGTCACTGGTGGGCATCAACAGCTGACCGGGCAAGCCTTGCGGCACGTTGCCCTTGTGCAGAAACAGGTCGTAGCTGCTGTGCTCCAGGCTGTCGGGGTCGTAACCGAAGTAGCTGGTCATGGAGCCGTGGGGGTCGAGATCGACCACAACCACGCGCTTGCCCGCCTCCGCCAGTAAACCGGCTAAAGCAATGGAGGAAGTGGTTTTACCGACACCACCCTTTTGATTGGCAACTGCCCAGACTCTCATTCGGATTGTTCCTCCCGGTCGAAAAGGCCAACCGAGAAATAGCTCAACGTATTAATGCGGGTGACGGAGAATTGACGGCACTCTCGCGTCCCGGCGACTTGACCGGGGTCGGTGCAGTTTGTGTGCCAGCCCGCTTCAATGCGGCATCCGGTTGTGCATGAGCCGTTCCGGTACCGGTGAGGCTACGGCGTACATCAAGATTGCGTGACACCACCAGCACCACCCGACGGTTGCGCGCGCGGCCTTCAGCGGTGGCGTTGTTGGCCACTGGCTGGAATTCGCCATAACCCACCGACGCCAGACGACCAGGGTTCACGCCCTGCATCGCCAGCATCCGCACGATGCTCGCCGAACGGGCCGAGGACAGTTCCCAGTTGGTCGGGTATTGCGCGGTGCGGATCGGCTGATCGTCGGTGAAGCCTTCGACGTGGATCGGGTTGTCAAACGGCCGGAGGATCGCGGCGACCTTGTCGATAATGTTGAACGCAATGTCGCTGGGCATGGCGTCGCCGCTGCCGAACAACAGGCTGGAGTTGAGTTCGATCTCAACCCACAACTCGTTGCCGCGTACGGTCATCTGGTTGGAACTGATCAAGTCACCGAACGCCGCGCTGATGTCATCGGCGATGCTTTTGAGTGGATCGTTGGCGGCCTGGGCGATGCCGGCGTCGATCTGCTCGCTGTCCTTGACCAATGGCTTGGCCGGGGTCACGGTCTTCGGTCGCTCTTCGCCGATGGGAATCGGCTTGAGGGCACGGTCAGAGTCGGTAAACACCCCGATCAACGCCTCGGAAATGATCTTGTACTTGCCTTCGTTGATCGACGAGATCGAGTACATCACCACGAAAAACGCGAACAGCAAGGTGATGAAGTCGGCGTAGGAAACGAGCCAGCGTTCGTGATTGACGTGTTCTTCAGGTTGCCGACGACGTGCCATGGTCCATGTCTCCCATCAATCCATGAAGCCCTGAAGCTTCAACTCAATAGAGCGAGGGTTTTCACCTTCGGCGATCGACAGGATCCCTTCCAGCAACATTTCGCGATAACGCGACTGCCGCAACGCGATGGACTTGAGCTTGGCGGCAATCGGCAGCAGCACCAGGTTGGCACTGGCCACGCCGTAGATGGTGGCGACGAAGGCGACGGCGATGCCGCTACCCAGTTGCGATGGATCGGCCAGGTTGCCCATGACGTGGATCAGACCCATCACCGCACCGATGATACCGATGGTCGGCGCGTAGCCGCCCATGCTTTCAAAGACTTTGGCGGCTTCGATGTCGCGGCTTTCCTGGGTGTAGAAATCCACTTCCAGAATGCTGCGAATCGCTTCCGGCTCGGCACCATCAACCAGCAGTTGCAGGCCTTTGCGCGAGTAGCTGTCGGGTTCAGCGTCGGCTACCCCTTCCAGCCCGAGCAAACCTTCCTTGCGAGCGGTCAGGCTCCAGTTCACCACGCGATCAATGCCGCCGGCCAGGTCCACGCGAGGGGGAAACAGAATCCAGGCAAGAATCTGCATGGCACGCTTGAAGGCACTCATCGGCGATTGCAGCAGCGCGGCACCGATGGTGCCACCGAGGACGATCAACGCTGCCGGGCCGTTGGCCAGCGCGCCAAGGTGACCGCCTTCAAGGTAGTTGCCGCCGATGATGGCGACGAACGCCATGATGATCCCGATAAGGCTGAGCACATCCATCAGATGCAAGCCTCAACCAGGTGCCGACCGATGTCGTCGAGGCTGTACACCGCATCCGCGAGTTCGGCTTTGACGATGGCCATCGGCATGCCGTAGATCACACAACTGGCTTCATCCTGGGCCCAGATCGCACTGCCGCCCAGCTTGAGCAGACGCGCGCCTTCGCGACCGTCGGCGCCCATGCCGGTCAGTACCACCGCCAGAACTTTGTCGCCGTAGGACTTGGCCGCGGAACCGAAGGTAATGTCCACGCACGGCTTGTAGTTCAGGCGTTCGTCGCCCGGCAGGATTTTCACCGCGCCACGGCCGTCGATCATCATCTGCTTGCCACCCGGTGCGAGCAGCGCCAGGCCCGGACGCAGGATGTCGCCATCCTCGGCTTCCTTGACACTGATGCGGCACAGCTTGTCCAGGCGCTCGGCGAAGGCCTTGGTGAAGGCGGCCGGCATGTGCTGGATCAACACGATGGGTGCCGGGAAGTTGGCCGGCAACTGTGTCAGAACCCGTTGCAGCGCAACCGGGCCGCCGGTGGAGGTACCGATGGCGACCAATTTGTAGGCTTTGCGTTTCGGCGCAGGCGATGACGGAGTCGCTGCATGGGGGCGCGCCGCAATCGGTGCCGGTGCCGGACGCGCAGGCGCGCTGCTGCCGTAGCTGCCGACGCTCGAAGGCGCAGGAGCAGGCGTCGGGGCCGGCGCGGCGACCGGCGCCGGCGGAGTGTAGGCACTGACACGACGGTTACTGCGCGAGATGCTGAGAATCTTCTCGCACAGCAGTTGCTTGACCTTCTCCGGGTTGCGGGAGATGTCTTCGAAATTCTTCGGCAGGAAGTCCACTGCGCCGGCATCCAGCGCATCGAGGGTGACCCGGGCGCCTTCGTGGGTCAGCGAGGAGAACATCAACACCGGGGTCGGGCAGCGCTGCATGATGTGCCGCACCGCCGTGATGCCATCCATCATCGGCATCTCGTAGTCCATGGTGATCACGTCTGGCTTGAGGGCCAGGGCCTGATCGATCGCCTCTTTTCCGTTGGTCGCCGTACCGACGACCTGGATGTTTGAATCCGCTGCAAGAATTTCCGAGACGCGGCGGCGGAAAAACCCCGAATCGTCCACCACCAGGACTTTGACTGCCATAAACACTCCGTTAGACGGGGCGAGGCTCTGGCGCCCCGCTCCCCCAGAATCAAATACGCCGTGCGGCGTAACGCTTGAGCATGCTCGGAACATCGAGAATCAGAGCAATGCGGCCGTCACCGGTGATGGTGGCACCGGACATGCCCGGGGTTCCCTGGAGCATTTTGCCCAATGGCTTGATGACCACTTCTTCCTGGCCCACCAACTGATCGACGACGAAGCCGATCCGTTGAGTGCCCACCGAAAGGATCACCACATGGCCCTCGCGCTGCTCTTCGTGAGCGGCGGAGCTGACCAGCCAGCGCTTGAGGTAGAACAAGGGCAGCGCCTTGTCCCGCACGATCACCACTTCCTGGCCGTCCACCACGTTGGTGCGCGACAGGTCGAGGTGGAAGATCTCGTTGACGTTCACCAGCGGGAACGCGAACGCCTGGTTGCCGAGCATGACCATCAGCGTCGGCATGATCGCCAGGGTCAACGGGACCTTGATGACGATCTTCGAGCCTTTGCCCTTGGTCGAGTAGATATTGATGGTGCCGTTGAGCTGGGCGATCTTGGTTTTCACCACGTCCATGCCCACGCCACGACCGGACACGTCGGAGATCTCGGTCTTGGTCGAGAAGCCCGGCGCGAAGATCAGGTTGAAGCAATCGGACTCGCTGAGACGGTCCGCCGCATCCTTGTCCATCAACCCTTTTTTCACGGCGATGCCGCGCAAAACGTCAGCGTCCATGCCCTTGCCGTCATCGGAGATGGACAGCAGGATGTGGTCGCCTTCCTGTTCTGCGGACAGGATCACTTTGCCGCTGCGAGGCTTGCCCATCGCTTCGCGATCAGCCGGCTCTTCGATACCGTGGTCGACCGAGTTGCGCACCAAGTGGACCAACGGGTCGGCCAGGGCCTCGACGAGGTTCTTGTCGAGGTCGGTTTCTTCGCCGACCAGTTCCAGGTTGATCTCTTTCTTGAGCTGGCGAGCCAGGTCGCGAACCAGACGCGGGAAGCGCCCGAAGACTTTCTTGATCGGTTGCATCCGGGTCTTCATGACCGCGGTTTGCAGGTCGGCCGTGACCACGTCGAGGTTCGACACGGCCTTGGACATGGCTTCGTCGCCGCTGTTGAGGCCCAGACGGACCAAGCGGTTACGCACCAGTACCAGCTCGCCGACCATGTTCATGATTTCGTCGAGACGCGCGGTGTCGACCCGCACGGTGGTCTCGGCTTCGCTGGTTGGCTTTTCCGCGGGCGGCGCGGCCGGGGCACGAGCAGGAGCCGGCGCTGCGGCGGCAGCAGGCTTCGGTGCTTCTGCTTTGGGCTCGGGGGCTTTTGGCTCGGGTGCTTTGGCCACAGGTGCTGGCGCCTTGGCAACCGGAGTCGCTACCGAAGCAACAGCAGAAGCAGTGCCCACTTCAGTGAACTTGCCCTTGCCATGCAATTCGTCGAGCAGCGATTCGAATTCATGATCGGAGATCAGATCGCTACCGGCCGCAGCGGCGGTTGGCGCAGCCGGGGCTGGCGCCGAAGCGATTGCCGATTCCAGCGCATCGACCGCAAAGTTGCCTTTGCCATGCAACTGGTCGAGCAGTGCTTCGAACTCGTCGTCGGTGATGTCGGAGCTGTCGCCGGCGGCTTTCGGAGCAGCCGGTGCAGCAGGCGCTGCGGCCACTGCATCGGCGGCGAACTGGCCTTTGCCGTGCAGTTGATCGAGCAACGACTCGAACTCGGCATCGGTGATTTCGTCACTGGCGGCTGCATCGGCGGCAGGCTGCGAAGCAGGCTGCGCAGCCGCTACGGGCGCCTCGGCCTGGGCCTTGACGGCGTTCAGCGAGTCCAGCAGTTGTTCGAATTCGTTATCGGTAATGTCGCCCGATTCGCTTTCAGCGACCGGTGCTTCAACCACTTCAGCGACGGGCGCCGGTGTGGCTTCATCAGCCGTTTGCGGCTCGGCCAGGCGGGCCAGCGCCGCGAGTAATTCAGGCGTGGCAGCCGTGATCGGGCTGCGTTCGCGGACTTCGCTGAACATGCTGTTCACCGCGTCCAGCGCTTCGAGAACCACGTCCATCAGTTCCGAGTCAACGCGACGCTCACCCTTGCGCAGGATGTCGAACACGTTCTCGGCGATGTGACAGCACTCCACCAGCTCGTTGAGCTGGAGGAAGCCGGCGCCCCCTTTTACAGTGTGAAAACCGCGAAAAATTGCATTGAGCAAGTCCGCATCATCAGGTCGGCTTTCCAGCTCGACCAGCTGCTCGGACAGTTGCTCTAGAATCTCGCCGGCCTCAACCAGGAAATCCTGAAGGATCTCTTCATCGGCGCCGAAGCTCATTAAGGGGGTGCTCCTACAGGTCTAAAAACCCAAAAAACTAAAATCCAAGACTGGATAGCAAATCGTCCACATCGTCCTGACCGGACACAACGTCTTCTCTTTTATCGGCATGAATCTGCGGACCTTCACCCTGAGAGAGATGTTTTTGTGGATCTTTTTCAGCCAGCATCGCTTCACGGTCATGTTCGATACCCGCAAAGCGGTCTACCTGACTGGCCATGAGTACGAGCTTGAGCAGGTTGCTTTCAACTTCGGTGACCAATTGGGTCACACGCTTGATCACCTGACCGGTGAGGTCCTGGTAATCCTGGGCCAGCAGAATGTCGTTCAGGTTGCTCGACACCGTGCGGTTGTCCTCACTGCTGCGTGTCAGGAAACCGTCGACCCGCCGGGCCAGCTCGCGGAACTCTTCAGCCCCGACTTCGCGACGCATGAACCGTCCCCAATCCGTGCTCAGCGCCTGGGCTTCATCGCTCAGGCTGTTGATCAGCGGCGTGGCGTTTTCCACCAGGTCCATGGTGCGGTTGGCCGCGGCCTCGGTCAGCTTGACCACATAGGACAGGCGCTCAGTGGCATCCGTGATCTGAGACACTTCCTCGGCTTGCGGCATGTGCGGGTCAATCTGGAAATTGACGATCGCGCTATGCAGCTCGCGGGTGAGCTTGCCCACTTCCTGATACAGGCCGCGGTCACGGGTCTGGTTGAGCTCATGGATCAGTTGCACAGCGTCGCCGAACCTGCCTTTTTCAAGGCTTTCGACCAGTTCGACCGCGTGTTTTTTCAGGGTCGACTCGAAATCGCCCTGTGAAGATTCGTTATGCTCCATAGCTCCCCCGTGCGCAGTACATCAGCCGATGCGTTCGAAAATCTTCTCGATTTTTTCTTTCAACGCCTGGGCTGTGAAGGGTTTGACCACATAGCCGTTAACACCGGCCTGGGCCGCTTCGATGATTTGCTCGCGCTTGGCTTCGGCAGTCACCATCAGCACTGGCAGATGCTTGAGCTTTTCATCGGCGCGCACGTGACGCAGCAGATCGATACCGGTCATGCCAGGCATGTTCCAGTCCGTTACCAGAAAGTCGATGCTTCCGCTGTTGAGAACCGGAATGGCAGTGGTGCCATCGTCAGCCTCGACCGTGTTGGTGAACCCAAGGTCACGCAACAGGTTTTTTATGATCCGCCGCATCGTTGAGAAGTCATCAACGATGAGGATTTTCATGTTCTTGTCCAATTCGACCTCCAAGCAGTCTTAAACGCGCCCAGCACCTGGACGCGCCATTTCAATCAATCCGGCAAAGCACTCAATGACTGTCTGGAGCACAACAGATCGAGACCGGTACGGTTCAACACCACACCAGCTCCATTCGCAGTGTCCCCACACTGCCTTCAGCGCGCTCGCCACTCCCCCAAACGCCCCCGCAAACGGGCCGCGCACTGGCTGTGTAACTGGCTGACCCGAGATTCACTGACCCCCAGGACCTCACCGATTTCCTTGAGATTCAACTCTTCGTCGTAGTACAGCGCCAACACCAGTCGCTCACGCTCCGGCAAATTGGCAATCGCGTCCGCCAGCGCCGCCTGGAAGCGTTCATCTTCCAGATCGCGTGACGGCTCGAGATGAGCACTCGCGCCATCCTCATGCAGCCCTTCGTGTTCGCCGTCCTGCAACAGATCGTCGAAACTGAATAACCGGCTGCCCAGGGTGTCGTTCAAAATCCCGTAATAATCGTCGAGACTCAATTGGAGTTCGGCCGCAACTTCGTGATCTTTAGCGTCACGGCCGGTTTTAGCTTCAATCGAGCGAATCGCGTCGCTGACCATGCGGGTATTGCGGTGGACCGAACGTGGCGCCCAGTCCCCCTTGCGCACTTCATCGAGCATCGCGCCGCGGATTCGAATACCCGCGTACGTCTCGAAACTCGCGCCTTTGCTGGCGTCGTATTTGGTTGATACTTCAAGCAGGCCGATCATCCCGGCCTGGATCAGGTCTTCGACCTGGACACTGGCCGGCAGACGCGCCAGCAAGTGGTAGGCAATGCGTTTGACCAGTGGCGCGTAACGCTCGATCAGCTCGTACTGCGCGTCACGTGCCGATTTCTTGTAGAGGTTGTAACCGCTGGCTGTCATAGCACGGGTCCTGCCGTTTGTTGCACGAGGCGCTCGACGAAAAATTCCAGGTGCCCACGCGGGTTGGCCGGCAGTGGCCAGGTATCGACTTTCTGCGCGATGGCCTTGAACGCCAGGGCGCACTTGGAACGCGGAAAGGCTTCATACACCGCGCGTTGCTTCTGCACGGCCTTGCGCACGCTTTCGTCGTAAGGCACCGCGCCGACGTATTGTAAGGCGACGTCGAGGAAGCGATCCGTGACCTTGGTCAACTTGGCGAACAGGTTGCGACCTTCCTGCGGGCTCTGCGCCATGTTGGCCAGGACGCGGAAGCGGTTCATGCCATAGTCGCGGTTCAGCAGTTTGATCAGCGCGTAAGCGTCAGTGATCGAGGTCGGCTCGTCGCACACCACCAGCAAGACTTCCTGCGCGGCACGCACGAAGCTGACTACCGAGTCACCAATGCCCGCAGCGGTGTCGATCACCAATACGTCGAGGTTGTCGCCGATATCGCTGAATGCCTGGATCAGGCCGGCATGCTGGGCCGGGCTCAGATGAACCATGCTCTGGGTGCCGGAGGCGGCCGGGACGATGCGGATACCGCCAGGCCCTTGCAACAGCACGTCGCGCAGCTCACAGCGGCCTTCGATCACGTCGGCCAGCGTGCGTTTGGGTGTCAGTCCCAACAGAACGTCGACGTTCGCCAGCCCCAGATCGGCATCCAGCAGCATGACGCGCCGGCCGAGCTCAGCTAGAGCCAGGGACAAGTTCACTGACACGTTAGTCTTCCCGACGCCACCTTTGCCGCCGGTCACCGCGATCACCTGTACGGGATGCATGCTGCCCATGTTATTTCTTTACCTTGTCTTACTTAGACGGAGGCCACATTACTGGCTGCGCGTTCACCATCGGAACAATGCATGGCAGACCATCGATGTAGGTACAAAAAATGTTCATTAACACCTCAGCCAACCTGCTTGGTCGGGCTGTGGTAAATATCAGCGAACATGTCAGCCATGGCTTCTTCGCTGGGTTCTTCCTGCATTTGTACGCTAACGGCGCGGCTGACCAACTGATGACGACGTGGCAGATGCAAATCATCCGGAATCCGCGGACCATCGGTCAGGTAAGCCACCGGCAACTCATGACTGATCGCCAGGCTCAACACCTCGCCCAGACTTGCCGTTTCATCCAGTTTAGTCAGGATGCAGCCGGCGAGGCCGCAGCGTTTGTAACTGTGATAAGCGGCGGTTAGAACCTGTTTCTGGCTGGTGGTTGCCAAGACCAGATAATTTTTTGATTTGATGCCGCGCCCGGCCAGGCTTTCGAGCTGCATCCGCAGTGCCGGGTCGCTGGCCTGAAGGCCGGCGGTATCGATCAGCACCACGCGTTTGCGCAGCAAGGGCTCCAGCGCCTGCACCAGGGACTGGCCCGGATCGACGTGGGTCACCGACACATTGAGGATCCGGCCCAGTGTCTTGAGCTGTTCCTGGGCACCGATGCGATAGCTGTCCATGCTGACCAGCGCGATGTTCTGCGCGCCGTACTTGAGCACGTAACGGGCCGCGAGCTTGGCCAGTGTGGTGGTCTTGCCCATGCCGGCGGGGCCGACCATGGCAATCACCCCGCCCTCTTCCAGCGGCTCGACTTCCGGGGTGGCGATCATCCGCGCCAGGTGCGCGAGCAACATGCGCCAGGCCTGACGAGGCTCTTCAATGTCGGTAATCAGTGCCAGCAGATCGCGCGACAACGGGCCGGACAAGCCGATACGCTGCAGACGACGCCAGAGGTTGGCCTGGGCCGGACGGCTGCCTTGCAGCTGATTCCAGGCTAAAGAACCCAGCTGCACTTCCATCAGTTCACGCAGGCTGTTGAGTTCGAAACGCATCGAATCGAATGCGCGCGGATCGACACCGGTCGCCGCTGCAGGCGCGGGAGCCGGGCGCCGAGGCTCGGCCAGCGTCGGTTCGATCAGCGGTTCGGCGGCGGTCAACGGCAGGCCGGCGAACAATTGGCGATTGGTGGTCTTGTCGCTCTCGCCATCGCCGCGCAGGCTCAGTTCGGCCTGGGCGGTGACGATCCGCGACTGGGTCTTGCGCAGCTCATCCTCGAGTTCCATGTTCGGAACACGCGGGGCCAGCGCCGACAATTTGTAATCCAGGGCAGCCGTCAGCTCGACACCGCCGGCGATCCGGCGATTGCCAATGATGGCGGCATCAGCGCCCAGCTCATCACGAACCAGTTTCATGGCCTGACGCATATCGGCGGCGAAAAAACGCTTAACTTGCATAAACCACTACCTCAGCCGTTGGGCCCTACTGTCGCAACGATGGTCACTTGCTTGTTGTCAGGAATTTCCTGGTAAGCCAACACGTGCAAACCCGGCACTGCCAGCCGACCGAATCGCGAGAGCATCGCGCGAACCGGACCGGCCACCAGCAGAATCACCGGCTGACCTTGCATTTCCTGACGCTGCGCCGCATCGATCAACGAACGTTGCAGTTTTTCCGCCATGCTTGGCTCCAGCAGAACGCCCTCTTCCGAGCCTTGTCCTGCCTTCTGAAGACTATTGAGCAATATTTGTTCCAACCTTGGTTCCAAGGTGATCACAGGCAGCTCCGACTCAGTGCCTACAATGCTTTGCACGATTGCACGGGATACGCCGACGCGCACCGCGGCCACCAAAGCGGCGGTATCTTGACTCTTGGCGGCGTTGTTCGCGATAGCTTCGGCGATGCTGCGGATGTCCCGCACCGGCACCTGTTCGGCCAGCAACGCCTGCAAGACTTTGAGCAGTTGCGACAGCGAAACCACCCCCGGCACCAGCTCTTCGGCCAGCTTCGGTGAGCTTTTGGCCAGCAATTGCATGAGTTGCTGGACTTCTTCGTGGCCGATCAGCTCGCTGGAGTGCTTGTACAGAATCTGGTTCAAGTGGGTCGCCACCACCGTACTGGCATCGACCACGGTGTAACCGAGGGATTGCGCCTGGGCACGCTGGCTGATTTCGATCCACACCGCTTCCAGGCCAAAAGCCGGATCTTTGGCGGTGATGCCATTGAGCGTGCCGTAGACCTGACCCGGGTTGATCGCCAGTTCGCGCTCCGGGTAAATCTCCGCTTCAGCCAGGATCACGCCCATCAGGGTCAGGCGATAGGCGCTAGGCGCCAGGTCGAGGTTGTCACGGATATGCACAGTCGGCATCAGGAAGCCCAGGTCCTGGGAGAGTTTTTTACGCACCCCCTTGATCCGCGCCAGCAACTGCCCACCCTGGTTGCGATCCACCAGCGGAATCAGGCGGTAGCCCACTTCCAGGCCAATCATGTCGATCGGCGTCACGTCATCCCAGCCAAGTTCCTTGGTTTCCTGAGCCCGGGCCGGCGACGGCAGCAACTCCTGCTGACGCTTGACCTCTTGCAGGGCCTGAACCTTGACCGCGTTCTGCTTCTTCCAGAACAGGTAAGCGCCACCAGCCGCCAGGGCTGCCATGGACAGAAAGGAGACGTGCGGCATGCCGGGCACCAGGCCCATCACCGCCATCAAGCCTGCGGCCACCGCCAAGGCTTTCGGCGAGGCGAACATCTGACGATTGATTTGCTTGCCCATGTCCTCCGAGCCGGAAGCACGGGTCACCATGATCGCGGCGGCGGTCGACAGCAGCAGTGATGGCAATTGCGCCACCAAACCGTCACCGATGGTCAACAGCGCATAAACCTTGCCGGCATCACCAAAGCTCATGCCGTGCTGGAAAATACCCACCGCCATGCCGCCGATCAGGTTGATGAACAGGATCAGCAGGCCGGCGATGGCGTCACCGCGCACGAATTTGCTGGCACCGTCCATGGAACCGTAGAACTCGGCCTCCTGGGCGACTTCCATCCGGCGCAGTTTCGCCTGGTTTTGATCGATCAGGCCAGCGTTCAAGTCGGCGTCGATCGCCATCTGTTTACCGGGCATGGCGTCAAGGGTGAATCGCGCGCTCACCTCGGAAATACGCCCGGCGCCCTTGGTTACCACGACGAAGTTGATGATCATCAAAATCGCGAAGACCACGATACCGACCACGTAGTTACCGCCGATCACCACCTCACCGAAGGCCTGAATCACCTTACCGGCGGCAGCATGGCCGTCCTGACCGTGGAGCATCACCACCCGCGTGGAGGCCACGTTCAGCGCCAGTCGCAACAACGTCGCCACCAGCAGAATGGTCGGGAACACCGCAAAATCCAGTGGTCGCAAGGCGTACACACAGACCAGCAACACGACGATGGACAGGGCAATGTTGAAGGTGAAAAACACGTCCAGCAGGAACGGCGGCACCGGCAACATCATCATGGCCAGCATGACCAGCAGCAACAGCGGCACGCCCAGATTGCCCCGACTTAAATCGGCAACGTTTGTGCGAGCACTGTTGATTAACTGAGAGCGATCCACCGGTTTTCCCCGTTCCTTTAAAGCAAACTTTTGACGCCTGAAGCAGGCGCAGGGCGGCTATTGCAAGAAGCCTTCCAACTTTTGCCAAGGAGGGAAATAGATAGATTTGTTGAGCCGGGTAGCAGCTGCCGAGGCTGCGTAGCAGTCGTAAACCTTTGCGAGGACTGCGTCCTCGAACGCAGCCTCGCGCAGCTCGGCAGCTGCTACGAACAGGGTGGATCAGAGGCGGGGCATGACATCGCTCAAGTTCACTGCCATGCCATTCGTCCAGATATCTGCATAACCGTAAGTTTTGATAGTAGCCAAAACGGCTTTATGGGTATTGGATGGTGGTCATCAGCGTTGGTAATACCAAGCGCCGGAGCAGCGATCATGCCCAAGAAAGCGGTCAAGTCATTCAACGATGCCAAAGGCTTCGATCTGGTTGCGCCCAAGCAACAGGACGACAGGAAGAAACAGGAGAACAGTATCGCGAAAGAGCCCGGCAATGAAAAAGCCAATAAGCGGCATCAGCGCCCGTAGCCGCTGCCGAAGGCTGCTACCCTTTGATTTCAGAACCGTAGACCCGATCAGGAATCGCGACGCAGATCCGGCGGAATCGGCAAATCGTCCTTCAGCGGATCCGGCCGTTTGCCCTTGCCGGCGCGGTATTGGCGAATCTGATAGACATAAGCCAATACCTGAGCCACTGCCAGATACAGCCCGCCAGGAATCTCCTGATCCAGTTCCGTTGAGTAATAGATCGAACGCGCCAGCGCGGGCGATTCGAGTAACTGCACTTGGTTGGCCACGGCAATTTCACGGATTTTCAAGGCCAGGAAGTCGCTACCCTTGGCGATCAGCATCGGCGCCCCACCCTTCTCCGGATCGTACTTGAGCGCTACGGCGTAGTGGGTCGGGTTGGTGATGACCACGTCGGCGTTGGGGATCGCGGCCATCATTCGCCGCTGCGACATCTCGCGCTGCAACTGACGAATGCGTTGCTTGACCTCCGGTCGCCCTTCCTGATCCTTGTGTTCGTCACGGATTTCCTGCTTGGTCATCAACAGCTTTTTGTGGCTTTCCCAGAGCTGCACCGGCACGTCGACCAACGCGATGATGATCAGCCCGCACGCCATCCACAACGTGCTCCAGCCCACCACTTGCAGACTGTGGATGATCGCCATGTCCAAGGGTTCATGGGCGATGCGCAGCAGATCGTCGATGTCTGACGACAACACCGCCAGCGCCACGAACAACACGATGAAGAACTTCGCCAAGGCCTTAAGCAACTCCACCAGCGCCTTGGCCGAGAACATTCGTTTCAGGCCTGCGCCGGGGTTCATGCGACTGAACTTGGGCGCCATGGAGCCGGCTGCGAACAGCCAACCCCCCAGGGAAATCGGACCAATCAGCGCGGCCAGCAGCAATGTGATCATCACCGGCTGAATCGCGATCAAGGCGATTTTTCCCGAATGCAGCAAAAAAGTGCCCATGGAGCGCTGGTCCAGAATCACTTCCCGCGACAGCGTGAAGTTCATCCGCATCAACTCCATTAAATCCTGGGCCAATGCGCCACCAAAAATCAGCAAGGCGCCGGCGCCGGCCAGCATCACCGCCAGGGTGTTAAGCTCCTTGGAACGCGCAATCTCGCCCTTCTCACGGGAGTCCTTTTTGCGTTTCTCCGTGGGGTCTTCTGTTTTGTCCTGACCGCTTTCGCTCTCAGCCATGACTCAGCGCGCCTGTGCCAGTTCGCGTAACAACTGCAAGGCTTCGGCGGCCAGTGGTTGATACTGATTGAGGATGTCCGCCAGGCCGACCCAAACGATAAACAAGCCGAGCACCAGAGTCAGCGGGAAGCCAATCGAGAAGATGTTCAACTGCGGCGCCGCCCGGGTCATCACACCAAACGCGATGTTGACCACCAGCAGCGCGGTGATCGCCGGCAACACCAGCAACAGCGCCGCACCAAGCACCCAGCCGAGCTTGCCGGCCAGCTCCCAGAAATGACTGACCATCAACCCGCCACCGACTGGCAGCGTGGTGAAGCTTTCGGTGAGGACTTCGAACACCACCAGATGGCCATTCATCGACAGGAACAACAGCGTCACCAGCATGGTGAAAAACTGTCCGATCACCGCCACCGACACGCCGTTCGTAGGGTCGACCATCGAAGCGAAGCCCATGCCCATCTGGATCGCGACAATTTGCCCCGCCACCACGAACGCCTGGAAGAACAGTTGCAAGGAAAAACCCAACACCGCGCCGATGATGATTTGCTCGGCGATCAGCAGCAGCGCGCTCAGGTCCAGCGCGTTGACCGCGGGCATGGGCGGCAGACCCGGCGCGATAACCACAGTGATCGCCAGCGCGAAGTACAAACGCACACGCTTGGGCACCAGCGTCGTGCCGAAAATCGGCATGACCATCAGCAACGAGCCGATGCGAAACAGCGGCAACATGAACGTCGCCACCCAGGTGCTGATCTGGGTATCGGTCAGTTGCAGCAGCGACATGGCTTAACCGATGACCTGAGGAATGCTGTGGTACAGCTGCAGGATGTATTCCATGAAAGTCTGCACCAGCCACGGGCCGGCAACGATCAGCGTCACCAGCATCACCAACAGACGCGGCAGGAAGCTCAAGGTCTGTTCGTTGATCTGGGTGGCCGCCTGGAACATCGCCACCAACAGCCCCACCAACAAGCTCGGGATCACCAGCACAGCGACCATCATGGTGGTCAGCCACAGCGCTTCGCGAAAGATGTCTACGGCAACTTCGGGCGTCATGGTGAAACACCGCCGAAGCTGCTGGCCAACGTGCCGATGATCAACGCCCAGCCATCCACCAGCACGAACAGCATGATTTTGAACGGCAGGGAAATGATTAGTGGCGAGAGCATCATCATACCCATCGCCATCAGCACACTGGCCACCACCAGATCGATGATCAGGAACGGAATGAAGATCATGAAGCCAATCTGGAACGCGGTTTTCAGTTCCGAGGTCACGAACGCCGGCACCAGAATCGTCAGCGGCGCCTGATCCGGCGTAGCAATATCAGTGCGCTTGGACAGGCGCATGAACAGCTCCAGATCGCTGCTGCGAGTCTGGGCCAGCATGAAGTCCTTGATCGGCACCTGAGCCTTGGCGACTGCATCCTGAGCGGTGAGTTTCTCCGCCAGATACGGCTGCAAGGCATCCTGATTCACCCGATCGAACACCGGCGCCATGATAAACATGGTGAGGAACAGCGCCATGCCGGTAAGGATCTGGTTCGACGGTGTCTGCTGCAACCCCAGGGCCTGACGCAGGATCGAGAAAACGATGATGATCCGGGTGAAACTGGTCATCAGCATGACGAACGCCGGGATGAAACTCAGCGCCGTCATGATCAGCAGGATTTGCAGGCTGACCGAGTATTCCTGAGCGCCATTGGCATTGGTGCCCAGGGTGATCGCCGGGATCGACAACGGATCGGCGGCGAACGCCAGTGGCGCAGCCAGCATCAGGGCCAGCGTCAAGACGATGCGTAACGCACCCATTACTTCTTATCCTTCTGATCCTTGCCAAGCATCTCCAACAGACGCTGGGCAAACTCCGGAGTCGCTTTCTCGGTTGCGCTCGGCACTTGTACCGGCTCCTTGAGCACATGCAACGCGGTGATGGTGCCGGGGCTCAGGCCCAGCAGAATCTGTTCGTTGCCGACCTGTACCAGCATCAAACGGTCACGGGGGCCGAGGGCTCGGGAACCGATCAACTCGATCACTTGCCCCTTGCCGGCCGGCCCGGCCTGCTGGACCCGGCGCAGCAGCCAGGCGAGGAGGAAGATCAACCCCAGCACCAGCAACAAACCGAACACCAACTGCGTCAATTGCCCGGCCACACCACTGCTGACCGCTGTCGCAGCTGTCGTCACTGGCTCGGCCGCCAGCACGCTGGATGGCAAGGCCAATAGAACCGCAAGAACCTTGTTCACTCAGCGCAGCTTCTTGATGCGTTCGCTTGGGCTGATCACGTCGGTCAGGCGGATGCCGAACTTTTCGTTGACCACGACCACTTCGCCGTGGGCGATGAGCGTGCCGTTGACCAGCACGTCCAGCGGCTCGCCGGCCAGGCGATCGAGCTCGATCACCGAACCCTGGTTGAGTTGCAGCAGGTTGCGGATGTTGATGTCGGTGCTGCCGACTTCCATGGAAATCGACACCGGGATATCGAGGATCACATCCAGGTTCGGACCATCCAGCGTCACTGGATCGTGGTTCTTCGGCACGCTGCCGAACTCTTCCATCGGCAGACGGTTGGAGCCCGACGTACCGGCATCGGCCGCCAGCAGCGCATCAATGTCGGCCTGCCCGGCGTCACCGGTTTCTTCCAGGGCCGCAGCCCATTCGTCGGCCAGTGCCTGGTCGTCCTGGGCGTTCATATCGTCGTTCATCATTTGTCCTCGGCGGGCAACAATTCAGTTAAATGCGTAGGGAGGTACGAGCGCCGGTCAGCGGCGCTCGATCGGCTCGATCACTTGCAACGCGAGGTTGCCCTTGTGCGAGCCCATCTTGACCTTGAAGGCCGGCACGCCGTTGGCGCGCATGATCATTTCTTCCGGCATCTCGACCGGGATCACGTCGCCGGGCTGCATGTGCAGGATGTCGCGAAGGCGCAGCTGGCGGCGGGCAACGGTGGCACCGATCGGTACGTCGACGTCCAGCACGTCCTGGCGCAAGGCGTTGATCCAGCGTTCGTCCTGATCGTCGAGGTCCGACTGGAAGCCGGCATCGAGCATCTCGCGCACCGGCTCGATCATCGAGTACGGCATGGTCACGTGCAGGTCGCCGCCACCGCCATCGAGTTCGATGTGGAACGTCGACACCACAATGGCTTCGCTCGGGCCGACGATGTTGGCCATGGCCGGGTTCACTTCCGAGTTGATGTACTCGAAGTTCACTTCCATGATCGCCTGCCAGGCTTCCTTCAAATCGACGAAAGCCTGCTCCAGCACCATGCGCACCACACGCAGTTCGGTGGGGGTGAATTCACGCCCTTCGATCTTCGCGTGACGGCCGTCGCCGCCGAAGAAGTTGTCCACCAGCTTGAACACCAGTTTGGCGTCGAGGATGAACAGTGCGGTGCCGCGCAGCGGTTTGATCTTGACCAGGTTGAGGCTGGTCGGCACGTACAGCGAGTGCACGTATTCGCCGAACTTCATCACCTGCACACCACCGACGGCAACGTCCGCCGAGCGGCGCAGCATGTTGAACATGCTGATGCGGGTGTAGCGGGCGAAACGCTCGTTGATCATTTCCAGCGTCGGCATGCGTCCACGGACGATGCGATCCTGGCTGGTCAGGTCGTAGCTTTTGACACTGCCGGGTTCGGCAGCGTTATCGGTCTGTACCAGACCATCGTCGACGCCATGCAACAGCGCATCGATCTCATCCTGGGACAGCAGGTCCTGCACGGCCATGTCGTGTTCCTACTGCAGTACGAAATTAGTGAAAAGCAACTGTTCGATCACCACTTTGCCCAGCTCTTTCTGCGCCACTTCCTGGACGCTGGCCGTGGCTTTCTGACGCAACATCTCCTGGCCGACCGGGGTCGCCAGCGTGGCGAAATCCTGACCGGAAAACAGCATGACCAGGTTATTGCGGATCACCGGCATGTGGACTTTGAGCGCCTCCAGATCAGCCTGATTACGCCCCAGCATGGTGATGCTCACCTGCATGTAGCGCTGACGGCCGTTCTGGGTGTAGTTGGCCACGAAGGCTGGAGCCATTGGCTCGAAGATCGCCGGCTGCTTGCCGACCACAGCGGTTTCAGCCGCGGCGGCAGGCTTGCTCTGGGCGCTGTGCATGAAGAACCAGGTCGCTCCCACGGACAAGCCGATCGCCAGTAGCAGGGCCACGACGATCACAATGATCAGCTTGATTTTGCCTTTGGTTGCGGGGTCTTTTACTACTGCTTCGCTCTTCGCCATGCCAATAATCCGTCACTAATCGGGTTTTCACAGTCGCACGGCAAGGCAAGAGCAAGTGTTATGCCAGAAGTGTCTGGGGGATTTGAGGCGCAGACTTAAAGAGATCACAAGAAAGGTAGGAGCGAGGCTTGCCCGCGAAGAACGATAATGCGGTTTAACTGATAAACCGGGTTATCGTTCTTCGCGGGCAAGCCTCGCTCCTACTGGGTTTTGCGTTTGATCAGGCGTAATAATCGACGGCGCTGGTGCCGATCACGCTGGTGGTATTGGCGGCTACTTCAGCAACCGTCGCAGGAAGCTCTTCATCCATCGAATCGAGGCGGCCGCCACTGGCATTGGTGCGCCCGCCCTGCCCCTGTTGAGCCTGTTCCTGCCCCTGGCCCTGCCAGCCACGGGACTGATCGGAAACGTTGACGTCGACCTGGCCCATGCCCTGCTGCGCGAACATGTCCCGCAGGCGATGCATTTGCCCGTCGAGCGCTTCGCGAACGCTTGGGTGAGCGCTCATGAAGGTCACTTGGGTCTGCTGATCCGGAACCATGTTCACCCGAATATCGAGGCGTCCCAGTTCGGCCGGTTGCAACTGGATATCCGCCGCCTTGAGATTGGCGCTAGACAGGTACATGACCCGGTTGACCACCTCTTCAGTCCAACCGCTCTGATGCATGGCGATCGGTTGGTTCACCGGCAATGCATTGGCAGTCTTGGGTGTTGCCGCCTGGGTCAGAGCCGCCAGACGATTGGCGAAGTCATCGACACGGGTGTCGCTGCTGGCGGACTTGAGATCCTTGAGGCCGTCATCGATCAGGCCACTGAAAGCCTTCTCGCCACCCTGGCTGGTGCTGTCCTGATCGGCCTGCACATCGAGCATGCTTGCCATGCCCGCGGCAAAAGTCTGTGCCGAGGTCAGCTCGCCGTCGACGTGAGCCTGGGTCGGCGCCGCTTTTGGCTGAGCTTGGCTGGCGGCCGAAACGTGCCCGCTCTGCTCCATGGCCATGCGCACGGCCGGCAGCGCATCGAGAGGATCGGCTTCGGGATCGAAATCAGGATCGGTGGTCGCTACGGCCTGCGTCGCTGCCGTGGTAACGGCGGCCGCGACGGGTGTTTGAACGGTTGACTGCACAGCGGCGACAACCGGTGGGGTTTCCGACACAGGGGCTGGCAGCACCGGCTGCACCACTTGCATCAACGCCGGATCGAGGGCTGGATCGACAGGCGCTGTATCGACTACCGGCGTCGTCGACTCGGCGTTATCGGGCGCGTCATCGCTGGCCGTCTTGTCATCGCTCTGCGCCGGTTTATCGGCGGGCAAGGATTTGCCGCTATCGGCAACCGTCGGTTCCTGGGCGGCAGACGAGTCGTTGCCCACGTCCTTTTTGCCAGTGTTGTCCGAGGCTTTGTCACGTACGGGTTTAGCCGATCCGTCCGCCGTAGCCGAAGGCTTGTTCTGGGCTTGATTGGCGTAGACCTGAGCGAAGCTGGACGCCTTGTCACCGGGCTCAGCCATCGACGCCGGGGTATTGGCGGACGCGGCTTGAGTCTTGGCCGCAGCCGCGGCCTGAAGAAGAATATTTGGGGTAACGGGCATGGAACGGTCTCCGCTGCACTGGGATCGTAGGTACAGTTGAGTAAGTTGACTGCAAGGGTCGAGCCAGCTTTGTTCGCTGGCCGCCAAAAGCGCCGGATGGTTAAACTGTAATGCGATCCGTAGCGGCTGGTGGTTGTCTTATTCAGCCAGGGAACGTTGGCGCTCTGCCTCAAAAAGCGGTCGAACAATCGCGAATTCGCCGTCGATTTCTCCAACCAGCGCTTCAATGCCTTCGAGTTTTTTCTCTTTGGCTCGCTGCTCCAGTTCATGGCACAGCTCAGCCAGCCGAGTCGCGCCCATGTTGCTGCTGCTGCCCTTGAAACTGTGCGCCGTGGCGCCTAACCGATCGGCATCGTCAGCCTTGCGCAGCAAGCTCAATCGCTCTTCGGAATCACTGAGAAAGGTATCGAGCAATTCTGGATACCCGTCCTCCATAACTTCTTGCAACGCGCTCAGCACGTCGCGATCCAGATGTGTGTCGTCCACTTGTTCACTCCTTTGATCAAGAATGCCTGGGATCATGCCTGAGCTTCCCAGAAAAACTCCACGCGAGCACTGCGCCCATTATCGGACCAGCTCGCATGATGACTCAACTGTCGGATCAAACTGACGCCACGTCCCGACAAACGGATATCGTCGACGGGACGCTCCATCACCCGTACCACATCGAAGCCCTTGCCACTGTCTTCGACTCGAACAGTCAGGCAACCACCTTCGCCTTTTGGCGTCACCTGCAAATGTACCCGCACATAGCCGTCCTGCAATTCGTCCAGGCGCGCACTGCGCTGCTGATAATAACGCGCAAAACCCGAAGCATCGCGTTTGAGACTCGAATCCAGACCTAGCACGCCATGCTCCAGGGCATTGGAGTAAAGCTCTGCCAGCACGCTGTAGAGCGCACCACTCTGAGCGCGCAGACCATGCACCTCAAACAGCAATTGCAACAGATACGGCAGCGGGTTGAAGCGTTTGAGGGTGGCGGCGCGAAATTCGAAACTCACCGACCAGTCCAGCGGGCAGGACTGACCGCTGTCGGAATATACCGGTGCTGGCGGGCTCAGTTGCGCCGCATCCAACAGGCTGACCTCAACCATGCTCACGTCATCGCGAGCCTCGCCGCGAAAGTCCCGCAGGGCCTGCTCGATTTCTTCGAACAGCGCATCGGGCTGGCGATTGGCTGCAAACACCTGCTCCAATCGCTCTACGCCAAATAACTGCTCATTGGCATCGCAGGTATCAATCACTCCGTCAGACAACAGGAACACCCGATCCCCGACGGCCATCGGGAACACCTCGGTGCGGTCATCGAAGGTTTGCGGGCTCAGCACACCCAACGGCAAGTGCCGTGCCGTGAGCGCTGTACGCTCGCCACTGGTGGCGTTGTGCAAATAGCCGTCCGGCATCCCGCCGTTCCAGACCTCCACCGACCCTCGCTGAAAGCTCAGGCGCAGCAGGGTCGCGCAGCAGAACATGTCGACCGGCAGAATACGTTTGAGCTTGGCGTTCATCTCGCGCAGGGTTTCGGACAAACCATAACCCTTGGCGGTCATGCCATAGAAAACTTCGGCCAACGGCATGGCACCGACAGCGGCCGGCAAACCATGGCCGGTAAAATCACCGAGCAACACATGCATGTCGCCGGCCGGGGTAAACGCGGCCAGCAACAGATCACCATTGAACAGCGCATAGGGCGATTGCAGATAACGGATGTTCGGCGCATTCAGGCAACCGGAGTGGGCCACCTTGTCGAACACGGCTTTGGCCACGCGCTGTTCGTTGAGCAGGTAATCATGGTGCCTGGCGATCAGATCGCGCTGTTCCAGCACCGTGGCCTGCAAACGCCGCAAGCGGTCCATTGCCTTGATCTTGGCCGCGAGGATCACCTGGTTGTAAGGCTTCGCCAGAAAGTCGTCGCCCCCGGCCTCCAGACAACGAGCCAAGGCTTCGCTTTCGGTCAGCGACGTCAGAAATATGATTGGCACCAGGGTTTCGCCGGCCAGCGCCTTGATCTGCTGCGCGGCCTCGAAGCCATCCATCACCGGCATCATGGCATCCATCAGCACCAGGTGCGGCCGCTGCGAGCGAAACGCCTCGACCGCCTCGGCGCCATTACTGGCGGTCAGTACTTCATGCCCCTGACGACGGACAATAGTCGACAGCAGCATACGATCGGCCGCACTGTCTTCGGCGATCAGAATCGTCAGCGGCTCGAGCGGCTGCATGACAGTCAACTGATGTCGAACAACTTGTCGAAGTTGGAGATGGCGAGGATTTTCTTCACATCGCTACTGCTGTTGACGACACGAATATCGGAGTTGTCGCCACCGGCGTGATCGCGCAGCAAAAGCAACATGCCAAGCGCCGAACTGTCGAGATACGTGGCTTCCTTCAGATCTACGACAATGGACTCGGGTTTCTTGTTGAGTCGCTCGTAGGACTCGCGAAACTCCTGATGCCGACCGAAATCGAATCGCCCCTTAACCGAAATCGTCAACTTTTGCCCATCCGGGGATACTTCTGTAACGACTGACATTTCACGGCTTCCTTGTCATTGGCGAACGTACGTGTAGAAGGTTTAGCACCTGATGGGGGCTGGAGCAAGGCTGAAAAAACTGTACGGTTTGTGAAATCGCCTTCGCGGCCTACTTGATTCAATACGAATCCTGACGCGGCAACCGCTGGGACAACTCATCCAGCAGCTTCTGCTCGCGCTTGTCTTCCAGTTGCCGTGCTTCATCCATGTAGCGCTGAACCAGTTTGCGCAAGCCTTCGACCCGAGCAAATGCCTGTTGCCAGGCTTCTCGGGCCTTGTTCAGGTTGTTTTGATGCCAGTTCAAGCTCTGGCGCTGCTGATCGATGGCCGTGCCCAATTGCGCGAGAAAACCCTGATAGCCCAGCAACCACTGGCCCGAAACGCCGCCGCTGCCGCGCACGATCCATTGCTCCTGGTAGTCGAGACGGAAGGCTTCGAGGTCGGCGAGTTTGCTTTCCGCCAAACGAACCTGGCCCTGGAAGTGCCCCAGGCGCTGGACGGCGGTTTTCTCGGCCTTTTCAGCCATGTCCACCACAGGCGCCAGGCGTGCCGCGCGACTCGAGGCCATGACCGGTTAACCGCCTGGCGCTGGCGCGAAGACCGAAGCAAGATGGTTTTCGCTGGCGCCCATGCTGATGTTGTCGTTCAAGCCCTGGCGCAGGTACAGGGACATGGCCGGTTGCAGATTGATCGCGGTGTCGGTTTCCCGGTCACCGCCGGGCACGTAGGCGCCGACACTGATCAGGTCGCGGCTCTGCTGATAGCGCGACCAGTATTGCTTGAACATCTGCGCGTGGTTCAGGTGTTTGATACCGACCACCGACGGCATGACCCGACTGATGGACGCTTCAATGTCGATGGCCGGGTAATGCCCTTCCTCGGCCAGACGCCGGGACAGCACGATGTGCCCGTCAAGCACGCCCCGCGCCGAGTCGGCGATCGGGTCCTGCTGGTCATCGCCTTCAGACAATACCGTGTAGAACGCAGTGATCGAACCGCCGCCCTTTTCGGCGTTACCGGCCCGCTCCACCAGTTTCGGCAACTTGGCAAACACCGACGGCGGATAGCCCTTGGTCGCCGGCGGTTCGCCGATGGCCAGGGCGATTTCCCGCTGGGCCTGGGCGAAACGGGTCAGGGAATCCATCAGTAACAGGACGTTCTTGCCCTTGTCGCGAAAATACTCGGCGATCCGCGTGCAGTACATGGCCGCACGCAAACGCATCAGCGGCGCATCGTCCGCCGGCGACGCCACCACGACCGAACGCTTGAGCCCTTCTTCACCGAGGATGTGCTCGATGAACTCTTTAACTTCGCGACCCCGCTCACCGATCAGCCCGACCACGATAATGTCGGCCTCGGTGAAACGGGTCATCATGCCCAACAGCACACTCTTGCCGACGCCGGTACCGGCGAACAGCCCGAGGCGCTGACCGCGACCGACCGTCAACAAACCGTTGATGCAGCGAATGCCCACGTCCAGCGGTTGGCTGATCGGGTCACGCTTGAGCGGGTTGATGGTCGGACCGTCCATCGGCACCCAGTCTTCAGCCTTCATCCCGCCCTTGCCATCCAGCGCACGACCGGCGCCATCAAGCACCCGCCCGAGCATGCTCATGCCCATCGGCAAACGACCGGCGTCAGCCAAAGGAACCACGCGCGCGCCTGGGGCGATGCCCGCGACACTGCCCACCGGCATCAGAAAAACTTTGCTGCCAGAGAAGCCCATGACCTCGGCTTCGACTTGCACCGGGTGATAGCTGTCATCGTTGATGACCATGCAGCGGCTGCCCATGGCGGCGCGCAAGCCTTCGGCTTCGAGGGTCAGGCCGACCATACGCAGCAATCGACCTTCAAGGATCGGCGCGCCAGCCAGCTCCGTGGCCTCGGCGTAGCTGCCGAGGCGCTTGGCGAAGCTGGTGCGTTCAAGGCGCATCGGGTTCTTCCAGTTCTGGCTCGACCGGGGCGACCGCAGGCTTTTCGTCGATCGGCAATTCCAGGCTCAGGTCCGGCGCAGCCGGGTGCAGCGCCTGATCGTGAAGTTGGTCAAACAGCTTGGCCATGACCTGGGTTACACGGGTTTCGATGGTCGCATCGATACGACTGTGTTCGGTCTCGACCCGGCAGCCGCCTGGCAACAAGGATTCGTCCTCGACGATGCGCCAGGTTTCTTCATGGCGCTCGCGCAGGGCTTTGACCTGTTCGAAATCCTGCGGGTTGACGTACAACCGCACATTGCCCACACCCAGTGGCAAGAGCTTGAGCGCTTCACGCATGACGTGTTCGATCTGCGTCGAGTCGATGGCCAGTTCGCGCTGAATCACCTGTTTGGTGATGTGCTGCACAAGGTCTACCAGCGATTTTTCGATCTGGGTGTCCTGCTCGGCAATGGGCTCGAACAGGTTGGCCATCAACTGTTCCAGACCAGCGATCTTGGCCGTCAGGGCCACTTCGGCTTCCTGACGGACCTTGAGCGTGGTGCTATGGAAACCTTCTTTCTCGCCAACCGCGAAGCCTTCGTTGTAGGCCTCCTGGCGAATGCTTTCGAGCTCTTCGAGGGTCAGTGGCTGGACTTCTTCCAGCGGCACTTCTTCCATTTCCGGCGGTTCGGGTTCCGGTTCCGGCTCGGGTTCCGGCACAAACGGGTCGAAGCTGGGCAGCGCCCAGACGTCGAAACCTGCGACGTCCTTGCCACGGATCAGGTCGGTCTGGGACTCATCATGTTTGGACGACATAGTGACCTTAGATCATCTCTTCGCCGCCCTTCCCGCCGAGAACGATTTCTCCGGCTTCGGCCATACGGCGGGCAATGGTGAGGATTTCTTTCTGCGCCGTTTCCACGTCGCTGACACGCACCGGGCCTTTGGCCTCGAGGTCGTCGCGCAACAGTTCGGCCGCTCGTTTGGACATGTTCTTGAAGATCTTTTCCTTGACGCCTTCGTCCGAGCCCTTGAGGGCCAGCACCAGAACGTCCGAGGACACCTCGCGCAACAGCGCCTGAATACCGCGGTCGTCGACATCGGACAGGTTGTTGAACACGAACATGAGGTCTTCGATCTGACCGGACAGGTCTTCGTCGACTTCGCGGATCGAGTCCATCAGCTGACCTTCGATCGAGCTGTCGAGGAAGTTCATGATGTCTGCCGCGCGCTTGATGCCACCCAGGGTGGTACGCGAGGCATTCGAGTTGCCGGAGAACTGCTTCTCGAGAATCTGGTTGAGCTCTTTCAGGGCCGCCGGCTGCACGGTGTTCAGCGAAGACACCCGCAAGATGATGTCCAGCCGCACCTTATGGTCGAAGTTGCCCAGCACTTCACCGGCCTGGTCCGGATCGAGGTACGCCACCACGATCGCCTGGATCTGCGGGTGCTCGTAACGGATCACGTCGGCGACGGCGCGCGGTTCCATCCACTTCAGGCTGTCGAGGCCACTGGTGTTGCCGCCCAGCAGGATCCGGTCGATCAGGCCGTTGGCCTTGTCTTCGCCCAGGGCCTGGGTGAGCATTTTGCGCACGTAGTCGTCGGAGCCGACGCCCAGGCTGGTCTGGTCGCCGACGATGTCGACGAACTCGCTCATGACCTGTTCGACCTGCTCGCGGTGCACGTTACCCATCTGGGCCATGGCCACGCCCACACGCTGAACCTCTTTGGGCCCCATGTGGCGCAGCACTTGCGCGGCATCGGTAGAACCCAGGGACAGCAGCAGGATCGCGGCTTTATCAACCCGGGACAGTTTGGCGACAGCGGCTCGGTTATCACTCATCTGCGTTAATCCACTCTTTCACGACCTGGGCCACGCGACCCGGATCTTCTGCCACCAGACTCTTGATTGCGTTCAACTGTGCGTCATAGCCTTCGCTCGGACTCGGCAGCAGGATGCTGGTCGGGCCACCGAGGCTGACACGGTCGTTGGCCAGTTCGCCGTCCAGGCCGCCCATGCCGCCGAGTTCCACGTCGCTGCCAAAGGCCGCGAGTTGCTTGCCTTTGCCGCCACCGGTGATGTTGTTGAGCACCGGACGCAGCACACCGAACACCAACACCAGGATGAACAACACACCCAGCACTTGCTTGACGATGTCCCAGAACCACGGCTGGGAATAGAACGGAATATCGGCGATCACTTCACCGCGCTCGGCGGAGAACGGCATGTTGATCACGCTGACGCTGTCGCCACGGCTGGCGTCGAAACCGACCGCGTCCTGCACCAGGCGAGTGAAGCGCGCCAATTCATCGGCGCTCCACGGCGCACGGGTGGTTTCGCCATTGGCCGCGTTGACCTTGACCTGATCGTCCACCACCACCGACACCGACAGGCGATTCAAACGACCCTGCTGTTGCTTGGTGTGGCTGATGGAACGGTCGAGTTCGAAGTTCTTGGTGGATTGTTGACGCTTGTCCGCCGGGTACGGCGCCAGCATTGGCTGGCCGGTGGCCGGGTCCATGATTTGCTGACCGTTGGCATCGAGCAGTGGCTGGCCTGGCTGCACCATCCCGGCCGACGCGGTGGCGCCACCAGTAGTTTGCGGCGCCGAGGCAGGCGACGGCGGCTGGTTGCTCAAGGCACCCGGCACACCTTGCGGGCCATTGCTGGCGGTACGTTGTTCGTTGACCGACTGCTCGCTGCGCAACGCCGGTTGATCCGGGTTGAACTGCTCGGAAGTCGATTCGACGGCGCTGAAATCCACATCGGCCGAGACTTCGGCTTTATAGCGGTCGTTGCCCAGCACCGGTTGCAGAATGTTGTGCACGCGCTGAGTCAGCATGCTTTCCATGCGACGGCTGTAATCAAACTGCTTGCCGGCCATGGTCAGCTCGGAGTTTTCCGCCTGATCCGACAGCAGGTTGCCCTTCTGGTCGACGACGGTGATCTGCGATTTGCTCAGTTCAGGAACGCTGGTTGCCACCAGATTGATGATGGCGACGACCTGGCCTGGCTCCAGCGAGCGACCGGAATACAGTTCAACCAGAACAGAAGCGCTGGGCTTGCGCTCGTCACGCACGAACACCGAACTCTTCGGAATCGCCAGGTGCACGCGGGCACCCTTGACGTTGTTCAGGCTGGAAATGGTCCGCGCCAGTTCGCCTTCGAGGCCGCGACGATAACGGGTCGCCTCCATGAACTGACTGGTACCCAGCCCCTGTTCCTTGTCGAGGATCTCGAAACCGATGTTGCCGTCGCTGGGAGTGACACCAGCGGCCGCGAGCTTGAGCCGCGCACGGGACAGGTCATCGGCCTTGACCAGCAAGGCACCGGAATTCGGTTCGACGGTATAGGGAATGTCGGCGGCGGCCAGGGTTTCCATGACCTGTTTGGCGTCCATGCCGGCAAGGCTGCCGTATAGAGGCCGGTAGTCCGGCTGCTGGGACCACAACACCACGGCAAAACCAATCGCCACGCTCGCAGCCAGGCCGACCAACAGGCCCACCTGACGCAACATGGTCATCTCGGAGAGGTTTTCCAGGAAAGACAACCCGAACAGCGGCGGTTTGCCGTCTATTGGAGTGGCCTTGGCCGGAACATTATCGGCGATTGCTTCTGCCATGACTCAATCTCGTCCTTAAACCGGCATCTGCATGATGTCTTGGTAAGCCTGAACCAGCTTGTTACGCACTTGGGTCAGTGCCTGAAAAGACACACTGGCCTTCTGTGAGGAAATCATCACGTCCGTCAGGTCGACGCCGCTTTTACCGATCTCGAAGGCACTGGCCAACTGATTGGACGCCTGCTGGGTGTCGTTCACTTTATTGACGGCCTGACCGAGCATGTCGGCAAAGCTGCTGCCACCCACTTCAGGGACTGCGGCAGTCGATTTCGGCGCAGACATGGCATCCATTTGCATGGCGCGCATATCCAGCATCAACCGGTTGAATTCAATACCTTGGCTCATGGTCTGCTCTCTTTGGCTACTCGCAATTTTTTGACACTCACTCGGCGAGTAGTGAGGTGTTAGCAACAAGGGTGCCAGCTCCGTGGCCGCTCTAAACAAAAGCTCTCCTATGCTTTTTTTGCCGACCTTTACGTGGCGAACAAATACGCTTCCACGTCCATTCCGGCGTCGCGCATCTGTGCCAGTTTGTAGCGCAAGGTGCGCGGGCTGATGCCCAGTCGCTCGGCGGCTTCCTTGCGACGACCGCGCTCGGAGCGCAAGGTGTCGATGATCATCTGGAACTCACGGCGCCGCAGGTCATCGCCGAGGGCGCCCGCCGATTCGGCTTCGACTTCCACTGCTCGTGCAGGCGCCGGCGCCAATGCTGGTAATGGCGCACACGCCACAGGCCCAGCCAGGCAGAAATCCTGCGGCTGGATCAAACCGCCCTGTTGCAGGATCAACGCACGCTGGATTGCGTTATCCAGCTCACGCACATTGCCCGGCCACGGATAGCCGATCAGGCAGGCCTGCGCCTCAGGCGAAAGCTTTGCCGCGGCATGCTTCATTTTATTGACGTGTTTGGCCAGCAGGCGCTCGGCCAGCGGCAGGATGTCGGCGGTGCGCTCGCGCAGCGGACGCCAGGCCAACGGGAACACCGACAGGCGATAGTAAAGATCTTCGCGGAAACGCCCCGCCGCCACTTCACCGGCCAGGTCACGGTTAGTGGTAGCGACCACTCGAATATCCAGCGTGATCGGCTTGCGTGCGCCGACTCGCTCGACTTCGCGCTCCTGCAATACGCGCAGTAACTTGGCCTGCAGGCCGAGGGGCATTTCAGAAATTTCATCGAGCAGGATCGTCCCGCCATCAGCCTGCTCGAACTTGCCGGCCTGCGCCGCGATGGCGCCGGTGAACGAACCCTTCTCGTGACCGAACAAAGTGGCTTCAAGCATGTTGTCCGGGATCGCTGCGCAGTTGATCGCAATGAACGGCTGACTGGCGCGATGGGAGTGCTGATGGATGTAGCGCGCCAGCACTTCCTTGCCGGTCCCGGACTCACCAGAGATCAACACCGTGGAATCACTGCGCGCCACCCGCGCGGCCAATTCCAGCAATTGCGCACTGGCCGGCTCGAACGCTACAGGCCCCTCGCTCTCGGTCGCGCCGAGATTGCCCAAGGCGTGACGCGCAACCAGATCAAGCAAGGCTTTGGGCTCGAACGGCTTGACCAGGTAATCCGCCGCGCCCTGACGCATGGCGTCGACCGCACGCTCGACCGCACCGTGAGCGGTCATCAACAACACCGGCAGTTGCGGCTGACGAGCCCGCAGCAATCCAAGCAGCTGATGACCGTCCATGCCCGGCATGTTGACGTCACTGACCACCAGGCCAAATGCCTCGGCGCCAACTGCAGCCAGCGCCTCTTCCGCCGAACCGACCGCCTTGTAATCATGCCCGGCAAGCAACAGCGTATCGGCCAGTGCTTCCCGTAGCGCGCGATCGTCCTCGACCAGTAAAACCTTGATGGTCATATCCTTCACTTCACTCCCTGAGCGCTGGGCTGCTCACCCGCAAAAAGCGGCAGGATCACCTGCGCGCAAGTGCCGCGACCCGGCCGCGAACGCAACTGCAATTCTCCCTGATGAGCACGGGCCACTGCCTTGACCACGGTCAGGCCCAGACCGGTACCGGTGGTTTTGGTGGTGAAAAACGGCTCGCCCAAACGTGCCAACACCTTCGTGTCGATACCACTGCCGCTGTCGCTGACCGATACGCGCAGGTTGTTGTCGCGGGTATACAGGTGAACCTTCAAACGGACGTCGCCGGCGCTGGCCTGAATGGCGTTTTCGATCAGATTGAGGATTGCCCCGACCAGCGTGTCGCGATTGCACAGCAACTCACCGGCATGACTGTCGCATTGCCAGCGCACCGGCAGATCCTGAACATGAGTCAGCGCGGCCGCTTGCAGCGATTGCATCAGCATTTTTGGGGTGACGCGATCGGTCAACGGCAGCTCACCGCGAGCGAACACCAGCATGTCGCGCACCTGATGTTCCAGCTCATGCAGTCGCTCTTTCAGGCGGCCGGCAAAACGCTGCTGCGTGGCGACCGGCAGTTCCTGCTCAGTCAAATGACTGGCATAGAGCAACGCGGCGGACAACGGCGTACGAATCTGATGGGCCAACGAGGCGACCATGCGACCGAGCGACGACAAGCGCTCATGGCGGGCGAGTTGATCTTGCAGATGACGGGTTTCAGTCAGGTCGTTGAGCAATACCAACTGACCGGGTTCGGCATCCAGCGAGCGGGTAGCGATCGACAGGCGCCGACCGTCCTTGAGGGAGATTTCGTGACCATCGTCTTCGCGCGGCGCAAAGCATCGCGCAATGACGTGGCGCCACAGCTCGCCTTCGAGGGGCAAGCCGAGCAACTCACACGCGGCGGGATTGGCTTCACGCACGATGCCTTGGGCGTCGATGACGATGACGCCGCCAGGCAATAGATCGAGGAGGTTTTGCAGCCGGTTGGCCAGACGCTCTTTTTCCGCCAGCTCCTGCATGCGCTGGGCGCTGACCACCGCCAACTCACCCTTGAGCTCGGTGACCCGGGCTTCGAGCATGCTGTAGGAATCGGTCAATTGGCTCGACATCTGGTTGAACAGCGCAAACGCCTGCTCAAGGCCAAGCCGGCTTGCCTGCTCTACGGACGACGGTTGCCCCGAAACATCAGGGACAGGAGACATCTGGGCGGCTTGGGGCATTGTGCTCTCTCGCGTGGTGACCGTCAGTTAAACGGAACGTTGCGAGGGACGTAGCAATACCCGTGCCTAAAAAAAACTGCCTATAAATGAAGGGGTTGAAAAACAGGCGTCAATCATCCGCCTGTTCATCACCATCACGACGGCTCATGCCGTACTTGCGCATCTTCTCCACCAGGGTCGTGCGACGAATACGCAGCCGTTCGGCCGCCCGCGCCACAATGCCGTTGGCGTCATCCAGCGCCTGCTGAATCAACCCTTGCTCCAGACCGCCGAGGTAGTCTTTCAGGTCCAGGCCTTCCGGCGGCAGCAGCGCATTGGCGGTGAAGTCCGGGGTATGACCGTTAATGGCCACCCGCTCTTCGAGATCACTGCGCAGGCTGTCGACCATCTGCTCGTCTTCGTCATCGACGTAGCGGAATTTCTTCGGCAACTCGACCACGCCGATCACCCCGTACGGGTGCATGATCGCCATGCGCTCCACCAGGTTGGCCAGCTCGCGAACGTTGCCCGGCCAGCCGTGACGGCACAGCGACATGATCGCCGCCGAGTTGAACCGGATCGAGCCGCGCTTCTCGTGCTCCATGCGCGAGATCAACTCGTTCATCAGCAACGGAATGTCTTCGACGCGCTCGCGCAGTGGCGCCATCTCGATCGGGAACACGTTCAGGCGATAGTAGAGGTCTTCGCGGAACGTGCCGATCTCGATCATGCTTTCGAGATTCTTGTGGGTTGCCGCGATGATCCGCACATCGACGCTTTGGGTCTTGTTGCTGCCCACGCGCTCGAACGTGCGCTCCTGCAAGACGCGCAACAGCTTGACCTGCATCGGCAACGGCATGTCGCCGATTTCGTCGAGGAACAGCGTACCGCCGTTGGCCAGCTCGAAACGCCCGGCACGACTGGTGATCGCCCCGGTGAAGGCACCCTTCTCGTGACCGAACAATTCGCTTTCCAGCAACTCGGCCGGAATCGCCCCGCAGTTGACCGGAACGAACGGCGCTTCACGACGCTTGGAGTGGTAGTGCAGATTGCGCGCGACCACTTCCTTGCCAGTGCCGGACTCACCGAGGATCAGCACGCTGGCGTCGGTGTCGGCAACTTGCTGCATCATCTGACGGACGTGTTGAATCGCCCGGCTGGTGCCGACAAGGCTGCGGAAAAGATTCGGTTCACGGTGACGACCGCGCTCACGGGCCTGGTCATACATCTCGCGATAGACCTGGGCACGGTGCAGCGAATCGAGCAGCTTGCTGTAGCTGGGTGGCATTTCGAGCGTCGAAAGCACTCGGCGACGCTGGTCTTCCGGCAAGTCAATGGAAGAATTATCGCCCATTAACAAAACTGGAAGGAACTCATCCCAGGTTGAGAGTGTCTTTAACAGGCCCAAAAGTGCACCAGGAGCATTTACCGTCCCGATGAGGACACAGATTACTTCACGACTTGATGACAGAGAGCCGACCGCCTGCTGCCAGTCATGGCTGCCACAGGGTAAATTTTCTTCGCCGAGAAAATTTAAAATCACCGCCAAATCGCGGCGACGGACGCTATCGTCATCAATCAGCAGAATTTTGGTTTCACGCCACATGCAATAGCAACTTCCCTAGTCAACTCAATGCCCAAAATGAGGGGCAAGCTAGACGCTTGCAGACACGTTGTGCCTGTAGACGCCTGAAATCTGGAACCAGCCACTAGTTAAGTCAAAAAACCGTGCACAGTCAAATTTATGGCGCACTATGTTTGGATTAACTGAGGGTTAATTAACCAAACAGATGGTAAACCTTTGCCGCGTTCTGTGCTTGGTGGATCTGCGACATCTCGTCGACTATCGCTTGACGCTCCCCCGTCGCCGCATCCAGGAGCTGTTTATACACCCCCAGCAACTCCTCCAGGTTTTCGCGCAACGCGGTCTCGTCCACCGAAGCTTCACTCAAGACGTCTTCCATGCAGGAACGGCAAGCCAGGTCCAATTCACCGATGGCTTCCCAGTTACGCTCGGCCAATGCCTCAACCAGGGCGTCCCGGGTTTGTTCGATTCGCTGCAATACAAGACTCATGGTGATCTCCTTAAAACTGGGGAGCAGGTGCGGCGATAGCATCCCAACCGTCTTTCACCGTGCGAAGCAAATCGGCGACTTCGTCGAGGATTTTTGGATCGGTCTTGATATTGGCTTCAGCCAGACGCTTCATCATGTAGGTGTAGAGGTTATCCAGCTCAGCCACCGACTCAGCCTGGTTTTCCAGGTCCAGACCCTCACGCAGACCACCGATGATGCCGATGGCCTTGCCGATTAGAACACCTTTGTTCGGAACGTCCTTACGCTCCATCGCCCCTTTGGCCTGGGCGATACGATCCAGACCGCCTTCCATCAGCATCTGCACCAGACGATGTGGGCTGGCTTCGGAAGTTTGCGCTTGAGCGCCAATCTTCTGGTATTGGCGAAGGGCTAACATTGGATTCATGTTGTACCTCATCAGAAATCTGTGGTTCGTATAACCAGTGTATCGACGACGCGTCAAAAAACTTTAGATTCAAAAGCAAAAAGCCCGGAGCGTGAAAACGCTGCCGGGCTTTTGGCACTTTAAGTGTTACGAGTTCTTCTGTTGCGCGGTTATGGCTTCGAACATCGACGTGATATTGCTGGCGGTGGCCTTCAACTTGCCGACCAGAGTATCCATGTCGTTGTACTTTTTAGTCAGTACCGCGGTCAGGGTTTCGATTCGACGATCCAGGGCTGCCTGATCATTGCTCAGACGCTTCTTGGTCACATCAAGTGCCTTGGAGCGTGCATCCAGAATCGAGTCGACGCTTTTACCATTGACCAGTTTCGACTCAGTGAATGGCTTGATCACATTATTCATGCGCTCAATCAGACCGTTGGTTCCGGTAAATAGCGTCTGAACCTCACCACCCAGCTTCTTGTCATTCATGGCCGCAGTGAATTTCGTAGAGTCGAAATCCAGCGCACCTGTCTTCTGGTTGGTGGTAATCCCCAACTGCGACAGCACAGTCAGCTTATCCCCGGCACCGGTCTGGGACAGCGGCCCGCGCAATGCATCGAGAATCGAACGTGGCAGCGGGTCACCGGTCAGTGCCGCGGGAACGGTCAGCTTGCCATCGTCATCCAGGGACGGTTTGGTCAAAGAGGTCACAGCGTTGGCGACGGCGTTGTACGCGTCGACGAACTTCTGGATCGAAGCTTTCAGACCGTCGTTGTTGGACGCGACGTTGACCGTCGATTTGCCGACCGTCAGCAGGTTCAGCGTCAACCCCGAAATCGACTTGTCGACCGTATTGGACGAACTGGTCAGCGACAGCCCGTCGACAGTGAATGCCGCATCCTGCGCCAGACTGCCGATAGCACCCGAAGAAGTGGCAGTCGGCGTGGCGGCCATCAGGGTCGTTCCATCGATTTCCAGACCGGCGATGCCGCTGGCCGAAATGTCGGAACCCGCACCCGTGGTCGTGGAACCCAGCACCAGTCGCGAGCCGAAGCTGTCGGTCACGATGTTGGCGCTCAAGCCACTGGACTGATATTGGGTGTTGATCGAGTCACGCACCGATTGCAGGGTCGCACCTGCCCCCACGGTGACCGGGTAGCTTTTGCCATTTTGAGTGATGGTCAGCGTACCCGACGGGATCGCACTGCTTGTGCCACCGGCAAACGCCGCACTGGCAACTTTCGACGAGGTCGCAAGCTTGGTGACCTCCACGACATAACTTCCTGAAACAGCCGCGTTGCTGGACGTGGCGGTCAGTACTTTGATATCGGAGGACGTTGCCGCGAAACCGGTGAACTGAGGACTTGTAGTGCTGCCCAGGTCTGAGAGGGTCTTCTGGAACGTCGCCAGCAGCGACTTCAAGGTACCAATCCCGGAGATACTCGCCGTATTGGTGGTGGTCCCACGGTCGATCTGACCTTGCTTGGCCGCTTTGTCGGCGTTCACCAAGGCCTTGACGATAGCACCGGTATCAAGGCCGGAGCCTAAACCCGTGCCCGGTAGAATTGGACTTGCCATGTGAAACTCCCTTCAGTGTGTCGCCGGCCTTTTGACCACTACAACGCCCAAAAGAACATAGCAACAAAATTCGTGCCAGTTGTCAGACTTTAGCGCTGAACAACAGGCTGCTTGCATCATTCAAACTGTTCGCCAGCTTAAGGACTTCTTCGTTGGGGATTTGACGAATCACCTCACCGGAGTCACTGGCAATCACTTTGACCACAACTTTGCCTGAAGGCTCATCAATCGAGAACTCCAGGTTACGCTTGACCGACTGAACGAACTTTTCGATTTCCTGAACAGCCATCTTCAGTTTTTCCTGCTCGGTCTGCCCGCTTTTACCTTCTTCCTTGACGGCAACCACTGGCGCAGTTTCCGCTCGAGGCTTTTCCGCAGGCTTATCGGCAACAGTCGTCGCCTGCTGGGCCGCAGGATAAGACAAGTTCAGCTTGACGCTCATATCCATGTCCATCACCTCTTAAAGTAAAAAAGCGAGAGAGCGCGACAAGCGCACTCCCCCGCCAAAACTCATCAGCGATTACTGAAGCAGTTTCAGTACAGCGGATGGCAGTTGGTTGGCCTGGGCCAGAATTGCGGTGGAAGCTTGTTGCAGAGTTTGTTGCTTGGTCAGCTGAGCAGTTTCGGCAGCGAAGTCGGTATCTTGTACGCGACCCAGTGCAGCACTGGCGTTTTCGTTGATGTTCTGCAGGTTGGAGATGGTGCTGGTCAGACGGTTTTGTGCAGCACCGAGGTCAGCACGGCTGGAGTTGATCGTGGCCAGAGCGGCGTCGATTTTGGTCAGCGCGTTGTTCATCGAAGCTTCAGCGGTAGCCGAGCTGTTACCAGTGATCTGAACGGTAGCGGAGTCAACGCTCAGGGTTACGGCGTCGAAACCGCTGGCCAGGGTCAGGGTGATCTGGTTGGTAGCGCCAGTATTGGAACCAACCTGGAAGGTCATGGTGCCAGCGGTGCCGTCGATCAGGTTCTTACCGTTCAGGTTGGTCGACTTGGCGATACGAGTCAGTTCGTCCGACATCGAAGCGAATTCTTTGTTCAGAGCAGTACGGTCAGCAGTGCCGTTCGAGTCGTTTCGCGATTGAACAGCCAGTTCACGCATACGCTGCAGAATGTTGGTCGATTCTTGCATCGCGCCTTCAGCGGTCTGAGCGATCGAGATACCGTCGTTGGCGTTTTTGATAGCCATGGTCTGACCACGGATCTGCGAAGTCATACGGGTAGCGATTTGCAGGCCGGCGGCGTCGTCTTTAGCGCTGTTGATTTTCAGGCCGGAAGACAGGCGAGTCATCGAAGTCGACAGAGAGTCGGAAGCGCGGTTCAGGTTTTTCTGAACGTTCAACGATGTAACGTTAGTGTTTACTGTTAAAGCCATGACGAATTCCTCGTTGGTTGGGTACTGCGGCTTCCGGCCCTGGCAACCGCCGGGTATGGCCTAGAGAACCTTCGTAATAGTTATCGTCGAGATTGCAACTTGCTTTAGGGGATTTTGAAAAAAATTTGCCATCACGTTGCCACCCCTCGTAAATCAAGGGGCTGGCAGTATTCAGGCAGCGAAAAAATGACGTCAGGGAAATGCCGGTGACGGACCGGCGAGAACTCGCCTGCACCGGCAGAAGAGAAATTGTTTAAATGGACAGACTGTCGCGCAGCAACCGGACCAGTTCATATTCCAGGTAGTCCGCCAGTGCCAGCCAGTTCTGCGCCTCCTGGCACTCGAACATCTGACCGAGCAACAACACCCACTGCTGCTGAGTAACCTGCGGCATTGGATCGAAGGACGCTTGCATCGCTGCGATCAATTCGATCATTACCAGCCCTGCCTCTACATCACGCCCCAGACGGAACAAGGCCGCACATTGCTGGGAGTCGACGACAAAGGATTCAACCCTGCTCATGACGCCAACTCCGGATGAAAAGCCGTTCCGGCAATCTTTGCCCCTGCCCGACTGCTGTTATAGAAGCGGACCTGAGGATGCCCGGCGATAAATCGCTCCAATTCACACAGATAGCTACGGAAATTGAGCTGGGTCTTGATGCGTTGACCATGACCATCGAGCACCCAGTGCTTGGCCGCTTTCAGTTGCGGCCCCAGGTCGCCATCGCTCCAGCCCGCGTGTGTCTTGTCGTTGGGGAAGGCAAAGTCGGCCCCGAACAGGGTGACCTGCGCCGCACCCATCTTCACCGCCAGGTCCACCGCCGGATGAATCACGCTGCCGCCGACATACAGTTCGCCCTTGGGGACTTGTCGACGCAGTTGCTGGTAGATCGGGCTAGCGGAATAACCGGCGTATCGTGGCCCTTGCCAGGCAGCCAGAACCTGAGGGTCGACCATGGGCATATACACCAGAGTAATGTCGACCGTATCTTCGGGCGGTAGATGCCGGGCCGAGATGCGTTGATCGATACTGACCACCACATCAGGGTGGATTCCGTGATTGAGCAACGGCCGATAGGCCGTATCGACACAGACAAACAACGGTCGCTCGGCCTGACCGAGAATTGTGCGCAAGGTTTCGAAATGCTGTTCAAGGCTTGGGCCCGTGGCAATGACGAATATCTCCTGTCCCTTGCACAAACCGAATAACTCGGCCACATCGTGATCGGCCTGCACCAGCCCCAGACTTGCCTGCAAACGCTCGACGATGTCCGGCGCCTGAGGGTCGAATTCACGGTTATTGAAAGTCAGGTGGGTTTCACTGATCAAACGATCACGGATCTTCGCATTGAAGTCATCGGCCAGTACCAGCTCAGCTGGCAAGGCAAAGAACGGCAGCTGGATTTCCGCTAAATCTCCGGCATACAACAGCTCGACTCGCGGATCGCTGAGCCACTGTTGCTGATCAAGCAGTTGCAGCACCAGTGCAAACACTGCGCCGTTGAGGATATGCACATACAAGCGCCCAAGCCCGGCTCTCTGCAACAACTCCATCTGCAGATCGCCAAGACCGGTGCCGTAGACATGCAGCACCGGGCTGTCGACGGGCAGGCTGTCGGCCTGAAGCCTGGCCTCGCGGGTACGGTCGTGGCGACTGGTCAGCTGAATGCCATTGATGCTCAACGTCGAACCCAGGCCCTCGACCAGATCGGCCTGCAACAGGCTTGCGTCTTCAACCAGCAAACGCTCAGACAGCGATGGCCAACGGCGCTGTATGACCTCGACGTTGCGCTCAAAGAACTCGCTCATGGAGCCTCGCTTTTCATTCGGGCAAAAAAATAGCGCTCAAGGTTACACCTTGAGCGCTTTTTTTGTGTCCGGCTTTTAGAAGATCAAGGGCGATAGATGATCGCCGAACCCCAAGACAAACCAACACCAAAACCGCTGAGTGCCACACGCTTCCACTTGGAATCGAGCACGTGCTTTTCCAGCAGCAATGGAATGCTCGACGACACGGTGTTCCCGGTCTCGACCATGTCCTTGAGGAACTTCTCGGGCTCGCCCTCGAAGCGTCGCGCCACGGCATCGACAATCGCCGCGCTGCCCTGGTGAATACAGAAAGCATCGATATCGTCGGCCGTCAGGCCCGAGTCAGCGAGCAGTTCATGCAAATGCGCAGGGACTTTGAGCAGCGCGAAGTTGAAGACCTGACGGCCATTCATGAAGAACACGCCATCGGTGACCTTCAGGTGCGGCGCGCCGGAACCGTCGGTGCCGAACTTGGCTTTGCCCAACTGCCATGGAGCGTCTTCGCCCATCCAGGTGGCGGTGGCGGCATCGCCGAACAGCATGGTGGTGTTGCGGTCTTCCGGGTCGACGATCTTCGAATACGGATCGGCGGTCACCAGCAAGCCATTCTTCAGGCCTGCGGCTTCCATAAAGCCCTTGATGGCGTAGATGCCGTAGACGTAACCGGAGCAGCCCAGGGAAATATCGAACGCCGCCACGGTGGTCGGCAGGCCCAATTTATCCTGAACGATGGCGGCGGTATGCGGCAGACCTTCTTCATCGCCGTTCTGGGTCACGACGATCAGCACGTCGATCGCTTCACGCTTCAATTCAGGGTTGTTGGCGAACAGTGCGTTGACTGCTTCGACACACAGGTCCGAGGTTTCTTGCCCGGCGTCTTTGCGCGGCAGGAAGGCCGAACCGATCTTGCCCAGGATGAACTCTTCATCCTTCTCGAATTTTGCACCTTGTGCGTAATTGTCCACGCCGGCTACAGGAACGTAGCTCGCAATGCTCTTTATGCCAATCATTACGGCTTCCCAATAATAAACAGCCCAATACCACCGCTCGCAAGGAATCGAGGGGCGCCGACAAACAACGAATAACGTCGCCCTCAAGGAGGTGACAGCGGGAAGAGTAAAAGGCCATCACTGAGCCAAAAGCAGGCCAGGCGCCCTCTTCCCTATTTATACAATACAGTGAAGATGCGCGTAATGACTCGCAGGTCACGCTATTTTGCCGAATCAGCCCCACAAGCGGTTATTCGACCAACGACCAGTCCAGCGGCGTTCCGCGCTTGATGGCCTGGCGGGCACGGCGGCCCAGAAGGGTTTCAGCGTGTTTCGGGGCCAGCCCCAGGCCTGGACGGATGGCCCGCAGATTAGCGGCGGTGAAAGGCTCACCGGCGGTCATGTCCTGGGTGACATACAGCGACCGGCGGTACACCAGGGACTTGCGTTCGGCGTCAGTCACGCCGTAATGCACCTGGCCCATGGCCTGCCAGGCGCGCTCGGTTTCGACCACCAGGCTGGCGAGTTCGGCCGGTTCCAGGGAGAAACTGGCGTCCACGCCTCCGGCGGCACGGTCGAGGGTGAAGTGTTTTTCCACCACCGTCGCCCCCAGCGCTACGGCGGCGACAGACACCCCGACGCCCATCGAATGGTCGGACAAACCGACTTCACAGCCAAACAACTCACGCAGATGAGGAATCGTGCGCACGTTGCTGTTGGCAGGCGTCGCCGGGTAAGTGCTGGTGCACTTGAGCAACACCAGGTCCTTGCAACCGGCCTCCCGGGCGGCACGCACGGTTTCATCGAGCTCGGCGATGCTGGCCATGCCGGTGGAAATGATCAGCGGCTTGCCGGTGGCCGCAACCCGACGAATCAACGGCAGATCAGTGTTCTCGAAGCTGGCGATCTTGTAGGCCGGCACATCGAGGCTTTCGAGGAAGTCCACCGCGGTGTCATCGAACGGTGTGGAAAACGCCAGCATGCCCAGCTCTTTGGCCCGGGCGAAAATCGGCGCGTGCCATTCCCACGGCGTGTGGGCCTTTTCGTACAGCGCATACAGCGAAGAACCGGCCCACAAGCTGTTGGGGTCCTTGATGAAGAACTCGCCTTCGGACAAGTCCAGGGTCATGGTCTCGGCGGTGTAGGTTTGCAGCTTCAAGGCATGGGCGCCGGCCTTGGCCGCGGCTTCGACGATTTTTATCGCCATCTCCAGCGACTGGTTATGGTTGCCGCTCATCTCGGCAATGATGAACGGTGGCGCATCGACACCGATCGAGCGATTACCGATCTTGAAACTGGTCATTGTTCTGGATCCTTCAACACGCGCGTGAACGCGCAAGCACTCTGAGTAAAACCACCCTCGCGGAAAACCTTCAGCGATGGCTGATTGGCCGGCAGCACCTGAGCGGTGATGGCCTCAAGTTGTGGCCAATGAGCCGTGACGAACACTTCGCCCCGCGCCAGCAGCGCCCTGCCCCAGCCCAGGCCGAATCGGCCTTCGAACAAATAGATCGAGACTTCGGCCCGAGTACCGTCAAGGTCATAGCGCAGCATACCGACCGGGCCGTCATCCGCCTCGGCAATCAACAGCAGTCGCTGAGGGTTGTTCAGGCTCGCAGCCAGCCAGACTTGATGCCGTTGCCAATCGATGGCATGGGTATCCAGCGACCAGCGCCGAACCGCCTCGGCATTACGTCCCTCGAACAACAATTGCGCATCGTCCGCAGTGGCCCGACGCACCTGCAGTACCGCTCCCGCCAGCGCTGCCGCCACCCGTTGCGCGCCACGGCCATCGACCAACTGCCGTGAGCGGTCGGCCATACTTTGACGAAAACCTTGATTGCCTACGACAAAACCAATGGCTTGGCGCAATTGCTCGACGCTGACATGCTCGCGGTTGCCCAGGAACACATGAGCCCCCGAAGTCGCCATCACCTCACCGTTGGCCTGCTGATTATTCGAGACCGCAATGCAAATCGTCGGCAGCCCCATGGCCGCCCGCTCCCAACTGGTGCCGCCACCGGCACCGATAAACAGGTCGGCCTCGGTCATCAGCCGATAGAAGTCGCTGACAAAACTGTGCAGGCGCCAGTTCGGACGATAGGCCGCCAGCGCCTGCATCTGCTCCCAGGCCGGGTTATCGGCACCCGCCACGAAATCGACTTCCAGCTCATGGAGGTCCGCCAGCGCCAACATCGCGTGGTGGGTCTGCATGGCCGCGTCGAAGCCGCCGAAGTTCACCAGCACTCGCCTGGCCCGAGGCTTGATCTCGATCGCCGGACAGCAGAACTCATCGCGCAGCATCGCAAAACGTGGGCCGAGCAAGGTCTGGCAATCGGGTGTCAGCAGCGAGGCATACGCCTCTGGAGTGCCCGACAGATTTTGATTGAGCAGCAGATCGACGCGGTACTGCCGAGTGGCCAGGTCATCCACCGCGGCGATCCGTGGTGCCCAGCGACGGGCCGCAGTCTGCCAGAGATGATCGAGGCCATAGTGGTCGACGATGATCCAGTCGAACACCGGATGACTTTCCAAGGCTTGCGCCAGCGCGGCGATGTCCGCCTGCCACGGCAGCATCGACTCGATGGCCTGCTGAGGATCTTCATCGGGGTAGCGCGCCGACAGCGCGAAGGTCTCGAAGCCCTCGCTGGCCAGACTGTCCAGTCGATGTCCCGGCAGCAGACGACAGGCGAAGGCAACGTGCGTGCCCTGCTTGCGCAACACCCTGGCCAGGGTCAGACAACGGGCGATATGGCCGCTGCCAATGGTTGGCGACGCGTCAGCGCGGATCAGTATCCTCATTGCAACTCACCACCGGCTTTCAATGCGGCGTAAAGGTATTCGGCGCGTTTCCAGTCTTCAAGGGTGTCGATGTCCTGTACCAGGTAGCGCGGCAGAATCACCGGCAGGCTCGCTGGCGAGAACAGTGCATCACCACGCAACCAGGCCTCGCTACGCCCCCAGTAGAACTGGCCGGCGTCTTGAAAGGCTTCGGGCAAGTCCTGGGAGCGGGTGTCACGAAATTCCGGGTAAAGCGAGATCAAGGCGCCCTGCTCGTCGAGGGTCAAGGCACGCTGCACCGGAAAACCAAAACCGGCGACTGAAAACGCAAAAGATTTGTCCGGGTGCTGCACCAGCAATTCATGCCCCTGACGCAGATAGCGCGCTTGCAACAAAGGCGCCGTTGCGTAGACGCAGCAGGCATAGTCGAACGGCGGCAATTGATTCAGGGCATGCACGATCACCGCCGCAGTCCCGGTGAAATCGTCAGCCAGTGCCGCAGGCCGCATGAACGGCACCTGAGCGCCATTGGCTCGTGCGACTTCGGCGATTTCCTCATCGTCGGTACTGACGATCACCTGGTCGAACAGGCGCGACTCCAGCGCCGTGCGAATTGAACGGACGATCATCGGCACGCCGTCGAACGGCTTGAGGTTCTTGCGCGGGATTCGCTTGCTGCCACCACGGGCCGGAATGATCGCAACACAGCTCAAGAGTCACTACTCCTCAAGGATCAGCCGTCGTAATTGCTCGACCACATAGTCCTGTTGTTCATCGCTCAGCAGAGGAAACAGCGGCAGGCTGATGGCCTCGGCGTAATAACGTTCAGCCTGGGGGAAATCACCCTCGGCAAAACCCAGGTCGCGATAGTACGGCTGCAAGTGCAGCGGAATATAGTGCAGATTCACCCCGACACCGGCTGCTCGCAAGCCTTCGAACACCTGTCGATGACTGAGGCTGATCCGCTCCGTCTGCAAGCGCACCACGTACAGATGCCACGCCGATTCGGCTTCAGGCTGCGTGCTGGGCAAGGTCAGCGGCAAGTACGCCAGCAACCGGTCGTAACGCGCCGCCAGTTCACGGCGGCGCTCGATAAAGCCATCGAGCTTGTTCAGCTGTGAGAGACCGAGGGCCGCTTGCAGGTCGGTGATCCGGTAATTGAAGCCCAGTTCCACTTGCTGGTAGTACCACGGGCCGTGGCTGGGTTCGGTCATCTGCCCGGGGTCACGGGTCATGCCGTGACTGCGCAGACGCTGCAAGCGCTCGGCCAGTTCCGGGCGATTGGTCAGCACCATGCCGCCTTCGGCGCTGGTAATGATCTTCACCGGGTGGAAACTGAACACGGTCATTGCCGCGAATTCGCCGCATCCCACCGGGCGCCCGGCATAGGACGCGCCGACCGCGTGGGAAGCATCCTCGATCACCGTGAAACCGTAACGCTCGGCCAGTTCGGCGATCATGCGCATATCGCAGCTCTGCCCGGAGAACGCCACCGCCACCAACACTTTCGGCAGCTTGCCGTCGCGCTCGGCGATTTCAAGCTTCGACGCCAAGGTGTAGGCGTCGAGGTTCCAGGTCAGCGGGTCAATGTCGACGAAATCGACGTCGGCGCCGCAGTAGCGGCCGCAGTTGGCCGAGGCCAGAAAAGTGTTCGGCGTGGTCCACAACCGATCGCCCGGCCCCAGGCCCGCCGCGAGGCAGGCAATGTGCAACGCCGCAGTGGCATTGCACACCGCCACCGCGAAATCGGCCTGGCAACGCTCGGCCATGGCTTGTTCGAAACGCTCGATGGTCGGCCCTTGGGTCAGCCAGTCGGACTGCAACACGGCGACCACCGCATCGATGTCCGCCTGATCGAGGCTTTGCCGACCGTAGGGAATCATGCCGACAACTCCGCGTGCAGGTCGGCGATCTGGCCGACCGACAAGAAATGCGGGTTGGTGTCGGAGCGGTACTCGAAGTCTTCGCCCACCGGCCGCCCCTGCTCGCCCAGTTTGTCCACGGCAAAATCCACGTCGACGCTGGTGAAACGGATCGACGGCTGAATAGTGTAGTGATCATCGAACTCCAGGGTCATGCGCGCGTCGTCCAGCGGCACCATCAGCTCATGGAGTTTTTCCCCCGGACGAATGCCGACGTGTTTATGCGGCAGATGTTCAGCCATGCCCTGCGCCAGATCGACGATGCGAATCGACGGGATCTTCGGCACAAACACTTCACCGCCGTGCATGCGGGCGAAGCTGTCGAGCACAAACTTCACGCCGTGATCGAGGGTGATCCAGAACCGCGTCATGCGCTCATCGGTGATCGGCAGCTCTTTGGCGCCCTCGGCAATCAGTTTGCTGAAGAACGGCACCACCGACCCCCGCGAGCCGGCGACGTTGCCATAGCGCACCACGGCAAACCGGGTTTGTTGCTCGCCGGCAATGTTGTTGGCAGCCACGAACAATTTGTCCGACAGCAACTTGGTCGCGCCGTACAAATTGATCGGGCTGGCAGCTTTGTCGGTGGACAGCGCGACAACTTTTTTCACACCGTTGTCGATGGCCGCGGCGATGATGTTTTCCGCGCCGTTGACGTTGGTGCGGATGCATTCGGTGGGGTTGTATTCCGCCGCCGGCACTTGCTTCAGCGCCGCGGCGTGCACCACGTAATCGATACCGCGCATGGCCTGACGCAAACGGTCGGCGTCACGCACATCACCGATGAAGTAACGCATGCACGGTGCATTGAACGTCTGCTGCATCTCGTACTGTTTGAGCTCATCGCGGGAAAACACCACCACACGCTTGGGCTGGTATTGCTCCAGCAAGCGGCGGATGAAATTGCGCCCGAACGAACCGGTGCCGCCAGAGATGAAAATCGATTTACCGTTGAACATGCCTTGAGTCCTTTTACCTGTCAGCCAGGCTTATGCGAGCAACTGCGCCCAGTTCACGCTGGTCGGTTCGCTGAGAGAAAAGCCCTTGCCGGTCAAGGCCAGGTTCTGGTTGTAGGCTGGGTCCTGTTCGAAGCGGGCGGGCCACTTGTCACGCAGGGCCGCACGGGCCTGTGGTGCATCAGGCAATACGCCCGGGTGCAGCAGCTGCGCTTGTGGCGTCCAGACAGTCAGGTATCCGGCATCGGCGACTTTCAGGCACAGGTCGATATCAGCGAAGGCTTCGTCGAAATGCTCTTCGTCCAGCCCACCGATCGCCTCATACAGATCCTTGCGAATCATCAGGCACGCACCGGCCACCGCCGAATAGTTCTGCTCCACTTGATGGCCATTCAGGTAGCCCTTGGCGTCTTTACGCTCGCCGATAAACACCGAGCCGATATCGCCATTCAAACCCAGGACCAACCCGGCCTGGGTGGTGACACCACGCATGTCCATCAGTTTGGCTCCAACGATACCGACTTCCGGACGCTGAGCCTGGTTGACCAGACTCTCGAGCCAGTTGGCATTGACCACTTCGGCGTCGGCCGACAACAGCACCAGGTAATCACCCTTGGCTTCGGCGCACGCGAAGTTGTTCAGTGCTGATGTCGTCAAGCGCTGACCACTGCGCAGGACACGGATACGATCGCCCTTACCTTCAAGGCTGCTCAACCAGGTTGCCAATTCTTCGGACTGGCTGTGGTTGTCGGCGATCAGCACTTCGTGGCGCTGATAGCGGGTGCGTTGCAGTACGCTGACCAAGGCTCGTTGCAGAGACTCAAGGTTGTCTTGGCTCTGGAGAATGATCGACACCAGCGGTCGCCCGGCGTGTTGATAGTCGATCTGGTACGTCAGCGGCAGTGCCGAACTGACCTGAGCACGATAGCCACGCGCCGCCAGAGAGCGGGTCAACACCTGACGTTCCTGAGCATTTTCCTCAGAGGCCGGCGCGTTGCAGATCAGCAAAGGTTCGGCCAGATGCGCCAGCCCTGCCAGGCCACCGTCCTCGATCAGGCGCAGCAACAGATCGAACTCCAGAGCCTTGGGGTACTCGCTCGAGAAACCTTTGGCCTGAACCAACACATCACGCTGAATCAACCAGTGCCGCGCCATCAGCGACGGTACGGATTGCAGCAGGTCGAGGTTGACCCCGGGGCGGAACACATCCGCCAGGGCGCCGTTGGCCTGACGCTGAATTTCGTCCATCGCCACCGCACGCACCCCCTCGGCGCCGGTCAGCTCAAGGCTGGCGCGCAGCAACCCGCTGGCGGTGAACTGGTCACCGGCCTCGGCCAGCAGCAGCCAGTCGGCGGTGGACTGAGCGACGATCTGGTTGATGCGCTCGACGTAATTGGTCGTGGTGACTTTGACGAAGTGCACCGTGTCACGCACGGTGGTGGTCGCCGGTAAATCACCGGTGGTAAACACCACCACATTGAACGCCTTGCAGTGGCCACCGACCAGACTGTCGAACGTCGCCTGCAACTTGACCATGTCGGCGTCCAGATCCAGCAGAAGAATACCGAACTGCGGGCCACCGCTGTGTTTGGCCAAATGCGCGGTAATCGATTTGAGTTGCGCGGCATCCGGATTGCGCACATCGAGCCAGCTCAGCAACCGCCCGGACGGCATGTTCTCGAACAGCCGGCGGTCTTGCTGCCCCGGCATAGCGTCCAGGCGCTCGACCCAGGCTTGCAGCTTGAGGCCTTCTTCCGGCTCTTCGCTGTCCTTCAACGACTCTGCCAGGCGCTTGACCACGGCCCGGTTGAACACGTTCAGGCTCAGGGCCTCCCACAACCGGCTACGTACGGTGCGGTCAGTGTCATTGGGGTGAATGCGCATCAGCTCATGCTGCTTGAGCAGGATGCCTTCCAGTTCCTGGAGTTGCACACGACCGGCGGGCATCGCGTGAAGCAGGAATTCGAACTCGGTCAGCAGGTCGAACACCGGTTTGTTGTAGAACGGTATTTCGACGAATTGTTCGGGGCCAAAACTACGAATCGGCTCCTCCCCCGCCTCGCGCCAGGCCGAGCGAATAATCATGGTGCCTTTGAGTGAGCGACCTTCGATCAGGCAATCGGCCATGGCAGCAAAGCTGTCCAGCGCGATCTGCTTGGCCTGGGTTGGTCCCTTGTCGCTGAGTGGCGTCGGAATCGAGGCCAGGAACTCGGCAAACTGCTCGCGCTCGGCAACACTTTTGGCGTCCTTGAAGGTCAGCACCGTCAATACGTTGGTGTTGTGGTCCGAGGCGCCATAATTCATTTCCCGCACGGCGAACGGAATCGGCAGGATCCGCGCCTTCGCGCAGGCCAGCAAATAGAAGGTGTGACCGATTTCCTGCCATTCGAAACCGGTGCCCGCGGGCAGCAGGCTGTACCACTGTTGCAGCAGATCGGTACGGGTAACGGCATAGAACGGCGGCAGGAAATTGTCCATGAACCGCACGACACGGTCTTCGGCCAGCTCTGAGTTGTAGTCCTCATGCACCTTGCGGTCGCGACGGAAGTAGTTCACTTCGGTGGCACGGGTCAGGTACATGATCCCGTAGCCATGGCACAGGCCGTAGTCGGGGTTGGCTTCGAGAAATTCCACCGACTCGGTCAGTGCGCGGTGCAGCAGGAAGTCGTCATCGGCAGCGAACACCATGTACGGCGTGGTGACCTGATTGACGCCATAGGTGAGTTTGTCCTGCAGCCCCTTGTAGGTGTATTGCGGCAAGTGGCGATAGTCGACCGACGGGAAATCCCGGGCCATGTTCTCGTCGCCCTCAGCGGACGAGTCCAGAACCAGAACCGTGCAGGGATAGTTTTTATAGTACTGCAAGGTACGCCGCAGAAACGCGTTCCGGTTGTGGGAAATCACCACCACCGTGAACCGCTCGCTCAGCGGCGCAACGTTGTTTTGAGCACTGTTTTGAACCTGCATCTTTCTATCCCCACAACCGGCCAATCGCCAAGAACCTGAAACTACTTTGGATTGATTAACGAACGCGACGCAGATAACCATCCGGCGCCACGGTGATCAGCAGTTTGTTTTGCATCTGCTGGTCGATCTCGAAGTCCTTGTTTTCTTCCAGATACTTCCACACCGCAGTTTTCGGGTTATCGCCCGGGCCCCATGGACGATCCGGGAAGAAATCGGCTGGCATGTCTTCGACCACGGTGTCCATGACCACGCAGTAGCTGTCCACCGACACCAGTGGTGCGTACAGGCGCAGTTCCTCCAGCACGTGATCGTGGGTGTGGTTGGAATCGAGCACCAGAATGACTTTCTTGCCTTCGGCAGCAGCGCGCACTTGGGCGGCGATGGCCGGGTCAATGCTCGAACCTTCGATCATCGAGATGCGCTTGCTCATCGGGTGACTCTCGATGGCTTCGCGGTTGTGCGGGCGAATGTCGAGGTCGATGCCCAGCACTTCACCATGGCCTTGCAGCTCCAGCAAAGAGGCGTAGTAGATGATCGAACCGCCGTGGGCGATACCGCATTCGATGACCAGGTCCGGTTTGACCTGCCAGATGATTTCCTGCATCGCCATCATGTCTTGCGGCAGCTGGATGATCGGACGACCCATCCACGAGAAGTGGTAGCTGTACTTGTGTTTGGCCGATTCGTTGAAGAAATCCCGGGCCAGGCCGGTGAGTTTCTGGTCGTCACCCTGCTGGGCGATCTGTTCCCGGCATTCGGCTTCGAAAGCTTTATTGATGGTGTTGTCGGTCATTTTAGAATCTCAATAGTCACTGGAACGAAGCGCTGTCGACGGCGTGATAGACGTAGCGTCCACCAGTCATCCGCTTGATTTCTTCGAGGTAGTTGGAGTTCATCACAAACAGGTTGGCGCCTTCGGGCAAGGCATCCATGGCCTCTTGCGGCGAGGACACCCGCACGCCACTCAGGGGCAGATAACGTCCCTGTTTGGCCGGGTTGATATCCACCACGCGATCCACCGCCACACCCGCACGTTGCAGGAACAGCGAATAAATCACGCCTTTGGACGAAGCGCCCCAGATCGCCGAACCTTGCTCGGGCGCCGCTTGAATAATCTGCACCGCGCGCTCAAGGCTGCTGGTGAAACCGTCCGGCAATGCCAGGCGCGGCACCGGTTGTTCCGGCGTCAGGCGCAGCGTGGCCAGGTCGGCGACGATGTACAGGTATTGGCCACCGAACAGGTGACCGGCCTCGTGTACGGTGCCGAACATCCGGCGCAGGTCATCGAGGCGGAAATAATTGACATGTTCGTAGAACAGGTCGAACCAGGCGCGGTGCTCGAGAATCCAGTCAAAGCACGGCACTTCGATGTAGATTTGCCCGCCCTGATTGGCCTCGGCCATCTCGGCAAGAAAACTCACCGGGTCCTGGATATGCTCCAGCACATGCCGCAACACGATAGCGTCCGCCGACAACCCCAGGCCGCGAGTGAACGGCGCCTTGATCACGTCGGCGTTGTCGCCTTCGTAGGCCGGGTCGATGCCGGTGATGGCGTAGCCCAGGCTTTTGAGCAGCTCAAGAAAGTAGCCTTTGCCGCAGCCGACTTCGATCAGCTCCTGACCCTTGAAGTGGCGGGCAATGATCCCTTCGACATCGCTCAGGTGCTTCTGGAACTGGCCGGAATGCGCCTGCTCGTTCTGATAGTCGGCGTCGTAGCTGAGCTTGTCGGCGTCGAAGGCCTGATTGAAGATCAGCCCGCTCGCCTCGTCCTGCACCAACAGCATGTCGGCACTGGCCGAAGCCCTGGCCGACTCCGGGTCGGCAAAGGTACGGTTCTGCAACACCGGCAGGTCGGCGACCCGATACAACTCATGCCTCATGCTCTGCTCCCAGTAGCTGTTGCAAACGGTCCGCCACGCCCCAGAACGCCATCGGTTCATGGGTCGGGTATGGGTAATGGCCCAGGTTCAAACGGATCGACGCGCCACGCTCACACAACCGCTGCTCGACCAGCGCCCTGACCGATACCGGCTGGCCGCTGGAGCAATTGATCACGCCATCGAACTCACGCTGTTGCAGGATCGCAGCGAGGTAATGGGCGGCCGTGTCGATCGCCAGGTAATCGCGCAACTGCTCGCCGGCCGACATGTTGAAGCTGTCATCCCCGGCCTCGATGGCCCGGTCCAGTGCCGCCAGTAAACTGTTGGGATTTTGCCCGGCACCGTGCAGGTAAAACAGCCGCGCCCATTGCAGGGTGAAGGGTTGTTGGCGCTGCAGGTTTTCGAGGAACAGACGCAAGGTGTTCTTGGCCAACCCGTAAGGGTTACTCGGCCGCGCCTCGGTCTGCTCGCTGAGCGGCCCGCTCTGCAGGCCATATTCGAAACAGGTGCCGGTGACCAACACCTGCGACACGCCCGCCTCGACCGCGCCTTTGATGAACCGGTAATCGGCCATCAGGTTATGCTCGAAGTGAAACAGCGCCTGATAATTCGGCAACCCTGGCCAGGCGAGATGCGCCAAGGCATCGACGCCATCGGTCAGCGCGGCGAAGTCCAGGTCGGCGGCATGAATATCCGCTGCCACGAATTCCACGGCGTTGATCCATGGCAATTGCGCGGCGGTCTCGGCGTTACGCGCCACCGCCCGCACCTCGCAGCCACGGGCGAGCAAAGCCGCGACCAGATGTCGACCAACAAACCCGGTGGCACCGGTCACCAGCACCTTCACAGTACGGTCAACTCAGGCACGGCGATCACGAAACGGCCGTCCCACTGACGTACTTGTGCCAGTTGCTGACTGACTTCGCGCAACAGATTCCACGGCAGGACCAGGATGTAATCGGGTTTCTCGAGGTCGATCTGTGCCGGTGAGACGATTGGAATGCGACTGCCCGGCAGGTACTTGCCCTGTTTGTGCGGATTGGCATCGGCGACCCAGGCCAGCAGGTCCGGTTTGACCCCGGCGTAGTTGAGCAAGGTGTTGCCCTTGGCCGCCGCGCCATAACCGACCACGCGTTTGCCGTCAGCCTTGGCCTGCAACAGGAAACGCAACAATTGGTGCTTGATGCCCTCGGCCGCTGGCGCCAGGGTCGCGTAGTACTCGGGGGTTTTCACTCCCGCTGCCAGTTCGGCGTGCAACTGCTGCTGAACGGCTGGCTGCACCTCGCGGCGAACACCGTCGGCCCGCTGGACGAACACCCGCAACGAACCGCCATGGGTCGACAACTGGCTGACGTCGAACACTTCCAGACCATTGCGCTCGCACAAGGTCTGCACGGCGGTCAGGGACAGGTAGGAATAGTGCTCGTGATACAGCGTGTCGAACTGCTGTCCGGCCATCAGCGTCAGCAATTGCGGAAACTCGAACGTCGCCACACCGGTCGGCTTGAGCAAGGTGGCAAAACCACCGAGAAAATCATTGATGTCCGGGACGTGGGCCAGCACGTTATTGGCGGCCATCAGGTCGGCGGCCCAGCCTTCGTTTTTCAGCTGCGCGGCGGTGTCGCGACCGAAGAACAGTTCGCGAATCTCCAGGCCTTTTTCCCGCGCCGCTTGCGCGGTGCTGCGGGTTGGCTCAACACCCAGGCAAGGGATGCCGCGCCCGGCGACGTACTGCAACAGGTAACCGTCGTTGGCGGCGATTTCCACCACACGACTATCGGCAGTCAGGCCGAAGCGTTCGACCATCTCGGCGACATAGCGCTCGGCATGGGCCAGCCAGGTACTGGAGAACGAACTGAAATACGCATACTCGGCGTCGAACAGACTGTCGGCGCTGGTGTAATCCTCGGTCTGCACCAGCCAGCACTGCTGACACACCGCGACCTTCAAAGGCACCCATTGCTCGGTTTGTTCCAGGCGATCGGCGTGCACATAGGCGTTGGATGGCGGCGAGGTACCGAGATCGATCAGCGGCAAGGCCAGAGGAGTACCGCAACCACGGCAGTTCATAGACACACTCCAGCGAAGTGTTCATCGATCAAGGGATGGCTGGAATCCCTGACCGACAGATTATTGACAGGCAACGGCCAGGCAATCGCCAGCCGTGGATCGTTCACCGACAACCCGCCCTCGTGCGCAGGCGCGTAATCGGCGCTGTGCAGGTAGAGCAATTCGGCGTCATCGGTCAGGGTCTGGAAGCCATGGGCGAACCCGGCCGGGATCAGCAGGCTGCGACCGTCACCGGCCTTCAGGTGCTCGGCGTGCCAGTGCAGAAAGGTTTCGGAATCGGGGCGCAAGTCCACCGCCACATCCCAGACCTCGCCGCGCAGGCAGGTAATCAACTTGGCTTCCGGCGCATCGGCGTTTTGATAATGCAGACCGCGCACACTGCCCCGCTCACGGGTGCAGGAGTGGTTGATCTGGCGGATATGAAACGGCTGACCGAAAGCGCTCAGGCTGCCTTCGCAAAACAACCGGGCGAAATGCCCGCGATCATCTTCGAAGCGTTTGTGCTGCACGCTGAACAGACCGGCCAGCGGCAAGGCTTTCAACAGAAACTCGCTCACAACGCGCCTCGGTACAGGTTCAACTGGTTCAGGGTGACTTCACGCATGTCATCACCGTTCTGCCACGCCAGGTGCCAATCGAGGGTCTGGGTCAGGCACTGCTGCAACGACCAACGCGGTTGCCAGGCCAACCGTTGACGGGCGCGACTGCTGTCCAGGCGCAACAGGCCGGCTTCGTGCAAATCACTCGGCTCGATGCGCAATCCGCGTGCTTGCGGCCAGCGGCTGGCAAGCAACTCGACCACTTCGCCGACGCTGCACATGTCCGCTTCGCTCGGGCCAAAGTTCCACGCGCCGGCAAACGCCGGGCCTTGTTCGTAGAGACCAGCAGCCAATTGCAGGTAACCTGCCAAAGGCTCAAGAGCGTGCTGCCAGGGGCGCACGGCCTGCGGGTAGCGCAGGGTCACTGGCTGGTCGGCCGACCAGGCCTTGAGCACATCGGGAATCAGGCGTTCCGGCGCAAAGTCACCGCCGCCCAGCACATTGCCAGCACGGGCGGTGGCCAACGCCAAGCCATGCTCGGCGTACTTGTCAGCCGGGAAAAACGATGCGGCGTAAGACTGCGCCAACAATTCGCAGCAAGCCTTGCTGCTGCTGTAAGGATCGTGACCACCCAGGGCTTCGTCCTCGCGGTACGGCCACAGCCATTCCTGGTTGGCGTAGACCTTGTCGGTCGTCACCAAAACACAGGCACGCACGCCGCCGACCTGGCGGATCGCTTCAAGCAGATTGAGCGTGCCCATGACGTTGCTGGAATAGGTTCCGAGCGGATCGCGATAGCCTTCGCGTACCAGCGGTTGGGCCGCCAGGTGCAGGACGATTTCCGGCTGGGTTTCGGCGATCAGTTCCAGCAAGGCGCCGAGGTCACGCAGGTCGCCGCGCTGATCATTGATGCCTTCGTGCACCCGCGCCAGTTCGAACAGGCTCGGTTCGGTGGACGGATCGAGCGAAAACCCGCTGACCTCGGCCCCGAGGCTTTGCAGCCACAACGTCAACCAGCTGCCCTTGAAACCGGTGTGGCCGGTCAGCAGGACACGCTTGCCACGCCAGAACTCCGGACTCAGGCCCATTGCTTCCATGGGGCCTCCCCGCTCTGCCACAGCGCTTCGAGGTGGTTCTTGTCGCGCAGGGTGTCCATCGGGTGCCAGAAGCCTTCGTGTTCGAAAGCCTTCAACTGTTCGTCCTGGGCCAGCCGGGTCAACGGCTCGGCTTCCCAGGTGGTCTCGTCACCGCCGATGTACGACAGCACTTTCGGCGACAGCACGAAGAAGCCGCCATTGATCCAGCCGCCGTCGCCACGGGGCTTCTCGGTGAAACCGAGCACCTGATCGCCGTGACGTTCCAGGGCGCCGTAACGGCCTGGCGGTTGTACGGCGGTGACGGTCGCCAGACGACCGTGGGCGCTGTGGTAGTCCACCAGTTGACGGATATTGATATCGGAGACGCCGTCGCCATAGGTGAAGCAGAACGCCTCTTCATCCTTGAGGTAACGGCCGGCGCGCAGCAAGCGGCCACCGGTCATGGTTTCCTCGCCGGTGTCGATGAGGGTGACGCTCCACGGTTCGCTGTAGTTCTGGTGCACGTCCATGCGGTTGTTGCGCATGTCGAAGGTGACATCGGAGGTGTGCAGGAAGTAGTTGGCGAAGAAGTCCTTGATCGCATAGCCCTTGTAACCAAGGCAGATCACGAAGTCATGAATCCCGTGGGCGGAGTACTGCTTCATGATGTGCCAAAGAATTGGCTTGCCACCGATCTCGATCATTGGCTTGGGCTTTAGGTGCGACTCTTCGCTGATGCGCGTACCGAGACCACCTGCCAGAATTACTGCCTTCATCGCTGTCCTCTTGCTCTTCGCACGGCGCGGCAGCCCCCTCAGGGTCGGCGAACCGTCAGACGCACATCATTTACCCGCAGCCACTGGGCCGTTCACGCCTGATTGGGTGAAGGATTTATGGCGATATACGAGGTACTTGCAGGAAGTGAGCCAATTGCCCAGGACAAAAAAAATCGCGGCCTCCGGCGGTCCCCAAGGTGTGAATACATCCCTGAGCCGCCGAGGCCGCGATCTTTTGATGCTTGGAACGCAAGAACGGAATCAGTCCGGCAACCAGCCCCACAACCAGTGATTAAGATTGTCACCACGCAACATGAAATCCCGATGCACCGCCTCACGCAGTTCATCACCCATGCGGTAACTGGCATCCGGATCGGCCAGGTGCATGCGGATCGCCTGCAACCATTCGTCGGTGCTGTTGCTATAGACCTTGGTGCACGGCAAGTGCCCGCGATAGGCCTCGGTGTCGGTGCAGATCACTGGGTATCCGCAGGCACCGTATTCCAGCAAGCGCAGGTTGCTTTTGCAGTCGTTGAAGATATGGAACTCCAGTGGTGCCAGCGCCAGGTCGAGGTTCAGGCTCGCCAGTTTGAACGGGTAGCTCTGCAAGCCGATGGCGGAGTGAAACTCGTGAACATACGGGCGCAAGGCGTCGGGGCACATACCGAAGAACACCCACTCGACTTCGCCCGCCAGTTCGCGCACCACATCGGCAATAATCTCCAGGTCACCCGTGTGGCTGGTGCCGCCACCCCAGCCAACGCGCGGCTTGCTGGAGGTGCGACGGCGGCTGGTCAGCGTCGCCCATGGGTCCGGCGACAGCATGTTCGGCACCACGCGGATTTCGCTGTGCATGCTCGACAAGGCATCGGCCAGCGGTTGAGTGGTGACCACCACCCGGTCGCACAGGCCAATGCCTTCACGCAGCATCTGCTCGGTGTTGACCGGTTTGTTGCGGGCGTGGGTGTTTTTCTTCGGCGCACTGATGATGTAGTCGTCGAGTTCGAAAATCCGTAGCGCACTGGAATACTTTTTCATCCGCAGAATGTCGCCGGCAGCGCCTTCGCTGTAACGCCCTTGCAAGATGATCGTGTCCGGCGACAGGCGCTCGATTTCCACGGTCGACGGCGACTCGTAGGCCACCCGCGCAATCACGCGCCCGGCCGCTTCGAGCTCGGCCAGTGGTGCTGTCACTCGATAGTGGCCAACGGCAGTGCTGTTGACCGGCAGACCGAGTATCAACGGCAAAGCGCGAGTGCAGAACGGGTTCCAGTTATTGCGCAGCGACGGCTCCAGGCTGAAGCTGGAAATCCCAAGACTCAGCGCCGGGCTGTAGGCCGGATCCTTGGCGATCTTCGGCAACCATTTGCGATAGAAGGCTTCCTGCTCAAGCTCGCACAGCGCCAGCGTCGAAGGCTGTGCCGATGATACTTCTTGCGGCATCCACACCACACTGGCGTAAGGCGTCCAGACGACCAGGTAGCCGTCCTTGTTCGCCCGCAAACACAAGTCGACATCGCTAAGGCCTTGGGAATAGGTCACCTCATCGAACTGCTCGAGGTCATCGAACACTTGCTTGCGCACCATCAGGCAGTGACTGCTCACCGCGCTCCAGTTCTGGGTCACGTGCAAACGCTGCATGTAACCGCGAGAACCGGCTGCCTCACCATAAAATGGTGAACCGACCGGCCCCGCCAGCCCAAGAATCAACCCGGCGCTGACGATCGAACCCTCGGGGCTGAGAATGCGGGCACCGACCACACCCACTTCGGGACGCTGGGCGTGATTGAGCAATTCATCCAGCCAGTCACTGTCGCAGATCACGGTCTGCGCACTGAGGAGCAACAAGTACTCACCATGGGCCAGGCTCGCAGCGAAGTTGCGGATCGCCGCGTCGTTGGCGTCACCGGCGTAACGCAGCACCCGCAGCATCGCCGCGCCCAGTTGTGCCATGGCGGCCAGCCAATCGAGCATCGCCGGGTCATCAGTGCCGCTGTCGACAATCAGAATTTCGTATTGGGTGTAAGCCGTGCGCTCGATCAAGCCTTCAATGCAACGCTGCAACGCGTATAACGAATCGCCGGTCTGGATGATGATCGACACCAGCGGACGCGCTGCATGGAGATAGTCGATGCGGTTGATCAACGGCAATGCTTCCTGCCGGATCGCGTGCGCCACACCAATACGATCCAGGTGTGCGCTGACCATACCGGCGTTGCTCTCGATCACTTCGGGCAACGACAACCAGTCGGCGAAGGTCTGGCTCGACTCCACCTGAATCTCGGCAATGTGTTCGATGGTCTGCGGCCCGGCCTCTTCCACCAAACGCCACAACAGATCGTGCGGCGCCAGCTCACCGTGAGCCGGATCGAAACCGCCCAGCGCCATGAAGCGTTGACGCTCGAAGGCCAGGGTTCGGCCGACGTAGGGATAAGCACGCATCAGGTCGAGGTTGAAATCGGGTTTGAACACCGGGTCGGTCGACTCGCCATCGACCAACGCGCCCTCGTCACTGTAGGCACAAAGAATGCCCGGTGACCCCGCAATGCGTTCTGCCAAAATCAACAGAGCAGACTCGCGCAAGGTGTCGCCGGCCCGCAGCAGGCAGAACCAGTGAGCACCTTCCAGCTGCGGCACCACGGCGTTGAGCTGTCGCGCCCAATCGGCCTGGAATGGCAACTGCACCACGCGATCGTCGACGACAATGGATGCATCGGAGAGCACCAATACCGCTTGCGGCGTGTAAAGCTGACCACTGATGCTTTGCAATGTAGTGTTCAGCGCAGCGCTATCGACGCCGCTGTCGATCACGATCGGCACGATCTGCGGACGGAACGTCCAGCTATCGATGCGTTGTGGCAAGAGCCGCTGCTCGACATCGGACAACCTGCGGATCGCCAGCCATTCACGATAAAAATCGGCGTAGCTTTCGCTCTCCCCGCCCACCCGGCCATTCACCACCGTGTTGCGGTTGCCCAGGACACGCACCACACACAACTCTTCCCAGGCGTGGGGCTGCTCAGTGATTTTGTTCAGCTCGATATAGCGCACCCAACCCGACGCCGGAGCCGACTCACCGCTGCGCGCCGCGAGCATCTGCGAAAGCCAGCTCCACTCCATCGCCGCGGCCTTGATCATTTCCGGGGTTTTGCTCAAACGTTCCGGGTACAGGCGTTCGGCACTCAGCACCGTGCTCAGGGACACCAGGTTACCGCGACGCATCAGACATACGAACAAGGCGAAATCGAGCATCGCAACGAAACCGGCGCCTTCCTGAATCAGAGCCGGCAACAGCTCCAGTACATCGGCGCGACGCATCAGGGTCGAACTGAAGTTGCCGAGAAAATTTTTCGGCGTGCCTTCAAAGATCGCCAACATGTCATCGCCCTTGAGCAAGGCGTCGTTCGGCGAAAACCGGCAGTTGTCGACCCGTGGCGGCAGGATGAAATTGCCGGCATCGCTGAGCATTCGCAGGGCAAACACCACGTTCACGTCCGCGTGGTCAATCAGTACCTGCGCCTGCAGTGCAACGCTCGGTGAGAACAGACGGTCGTCATCGCACAGCACTTTGATCAATTCGCCACGGGCTTCTTCCACGCAGCGCAGCACATTTTTCTGCAACCCCAGACGTTGCGGATTACGCAGGTAGCGAATCGGGTGAACCGGTTCGACGAAAGCATCGACAATGCCGCGAATTTCATCATCGGGTGAATCGTCACAGATGACGATCTCGACGTGCTCATAGGTCTGGGCGAGCGCACTTTCCAATGCCTGACTGAAGAAGCGCGGGTTAAAGGCAGGGATGACAATGCTGACGAGGGGGCGTTGATTCACGGCGGGAAACTCTCGAGCGGCGGGCCTCTACCCTTTCAGGCAGAGACCCCGTAACCGCTTGGAAAAAGACGGTTGGCAGCTCGGCAGACGCCGGCTCAGACCTTGTTGAACAGGCCCAACTGAGCAATTTTGCTGAAGGCCAGTTGCGAGGCCTGCAACATGGTCTGCTGCAAGGTCAGACGGGTCATCACTTCAGCCGGATCGGAATCGCGGATCGACGACTGGGTCTGGGCATTGGCCAGTTTCAGGCTCTGGTTGGTATCGCTCTGGGTGTCCAGGGCAGCACCGCGCCCACCGACAGAGCTCAAGGCGCTGGACAGCTGATCCGTACCGCTGGCCAGGTTGGCAACACCAGAAGCCAGTGACGCTTGCAGTTTCTGTATGGCGATCGGGTTACCGTTGGTGGGTGTATTCAGTGCGGTTTTCAACTGGTTCACGGTGTCCAGAATGTTCTGGGTTTCGTGGGTGTTGACCGCAATGCTGAACTGATCGTTCGCAGCCGGAGTACCGCTGACAGTGAAGCTCACACCCGAGGCGGTGGCGACGCTACCGGCCATAGTCCCGGTCGATACCGGCTTGCTGCTTGCCGTCAATGGCGCTGCGTACAGTTCGAAGGCGGTGGCACTGGTGAACTTCAGGACCGCTGAGCCGCTAGGAAAACTGGCGTGGTAATTCACTGGGTTGGTGATATTGCTGGCGGTAATCTGCGCTGTCGAAGGGTTGCCAGGGCTGCCGGTTGCGCTGAAGGTATCCGGCTTGGCCGCCAGGGTGAAAGTGTGGCCAGGCAGCACAGTCGCCGCCGTATCACCAGCGCTCAGGTTGATGTTCAGGGTCAGCTCGACGCCACGGAAAGAGACGGCCTGGCCCGCCTTGCTGGCAGGATCGAATGCGCCGCCCTGGCTGGCTTCGGCGGTTACGTCGTTGCCGAGCGAGTCAGTGATTTTCAGCTGTGTGCCGCTGACGAAGTCCACGGTGTATGGCTCACCACTGCGGAACTTGGCGTTGTAGGTGACGTTCGACGACACCTGGCCGTTGGACAGGGTCACACGGCCGTCATCCACGACCGGCGCAGTCTGGGTGACCTCGCTGCGACTGGTGTTGATCGCCTGCTGGAATACGTCCCAACCGGTGCTGTTGGTGGCCATCGACATGGTGTCGCCGATTGCCAGGTCAAGCGTCACCTGGTCACCGTTGTAGCTGTAGGTGCCATCGTTGTTGCGGGTGAACGGCACAGTGTCGCCCTTGGAGCCGGCGAAGATGTATTTGCCATTCTCGTCCTTGCTGTTCATCAGGCTCAGCAGCTGCTCTTCGATCTGCCCCAACTCCGATGCGTTGGCCTGGCGGTCGGCGTCGGTGTAACCGGCGTTACCGGCACCCACCGCCAGTTCCCTGGCGCGCTGCAATACGTTGCCAATGCTGCTCATCACCGCTTCGGTGGTGCCCAGGGTCCCCTTGATGGTCGTGGCGTTAGCCTCGTACTGATCGAGCATCGAAGCCTGCTGACCCAATTGCAGCAGACGCGAAGCGCCGACCGGATCGTCCGCTGCGGTATTCACACGAACCAGGCTGCTGGCCTCTTCGCTGCTCTTGACCACGTTGGAAAAGTTCTTCTGATAGTTGGCAGCAGAGGACTCGTAAAACTGGGCGGTAGAAATGCGCATGGGCTACGACTCCTTAAAGACTGTTGATCAGTGTGCTGAAGATTTCCTGCGCAGCCTTGATGATCTGCGAAGAGGCGGTGTAGTACTGCTGATACTTGACCAGATTGCCGGTTTCCTCATCGAGGTCGACGCCCGACAGCGAATCACGAGCACCCTTGGCATTGGCCAGGATGGCGGTGGTCGCGGCACTGTCGAGCTTGCCTTGCGCGGCCTTGGCGCCGACGCCTTCGACCAGTTTGCCGTAGGCGTCAGTCAGGGAAATGCCTTTGCTGGCGGAACCGGTATCCACGGTCTGCTTGGTCTGCAAGCCGGCCAGTACGGTGCCGTTGCGGTTGTCCAGCGTGCCCGGCTGGCTGAGCGATACGTTGATCGCGGTGCCGTTACCTGGCGAACCGGCCACGGTCATGTCAAACGACACAGTGCGCTGCACGATGGGCGGTCCCGGATCATTGATCGCGGCACCGGTGCCGTCGACCAGCGGAATGGTCAGGCTCAGCGTATTGTTCTGGCCCGGCACGATGGTGCCGCTGCTGAGCGCGTTGCCTTGGGCATCGAGCATTTGGTAAGTCTGAGTCGTACCACCGGCCGCACCGAACACGATCTTGACCGGCGTCGAAGTCTTCAGGCCGTTCTGGATTGTGGTGGTGGTCGCCGTGTCGTAGATATCGAACTTGGTGGTCAGGGTCGGTTGACCGCTGGCCGGAATCGTCAGTGTGCCGCTGCCGCCCGCTGCAATGGCCGCGCCCAACGGTGCCGCGATGGCCAGACGTTTGGAGTCGGTCATCTCGGTCTTGATGTTGGTCGCCGCGTTGCGGGTCGGGGTGATCTTGAACGTGTCGCCGGCGGCTGCTGTGCCACCGGAAAGTGTCATGGAGAAACCATCGATCACCGGCGGTGGCGTGGTCAGCGTGCTGAACGCGCCCATGGCGGTGCCTTCAGGCAGACGCTGCACGGTGTAGTTGGTGGCGCTGGTGAAGGTGACCTTGTAATCGTTGATGGTCAGCTTGCCGCTGTCCTCGATGCTCACATCGAAGTTGCCTGAGCCGGCGCTGTTGCCGACCGTGGCAACGCTGCGCTGAGCCATTTGCGCTGCGGTGTTGATGCTATTGAACAGGTTCGAGCCGAAGTCACCGTTCTTGTCGATGCCCTGGGCCTGGACGGTGTTCATCTGATCGGCAACGACCAGCGCCACACGCCCCAGTTCATTCATGGCCGGGTCCAGCACGGTGCTGCGATAACGCAGCAAGCCGCCCATCTCGCCACCGGTCATCACCGAGGTGATATCGATGGTGCTCGAACCTCGATTGAGCTGAATGGCCGAACGCGACGGATCGTCTTTACTCGGCACCACTTCCAGCTTGCTGGCAGTGCTGCCCATGACCAGCGGCTGACCGCTGCCCAGGTAAATGTCGAGGTTACCGTCACGCTCGATCACTTGCGCACCGGTGAAGGTGGACAACTGGCGCACGGTCTCGTTGCGCGCGTCGAGCAAGTCGTTGGGCTGGCCGCCGGCGTTGGAAACTTCGGAGATCTTCTGGTTCAACTGGGCCACGGTGGCCGCCAGTTTGTTGACCTGATCGGCCATGTCCGCCAGGTTGCCGTTGATGTCCGCGTTCTGCGCGGTCAACTGGCTGGAGATCGAGTTGAAACGGTTACTCAGGGCTTGCGCGTCGCTGAGCAGCAGTTGGCGGGAAGCATCGTCACCAGGTTTCGCGTTGACGTTCTGTACCGAGGCGAAGAACTTGGTCAGGGCGCCGTTGAGGCCGGTGCCGCTGTCCGACAGCAACTTATCGAGCGGGCTGATCTGTCCGGCATAGGCAGCCGAGTCGCTGTTGAGCGAGGTGGTGGTTTGCAGTTGCGCATCGAGGTAGCTGTTGTACACCCGACGCACATCGGCCAGGGTCGTACCCGTGCCGATGTAGACATTGCCGAACTGATTCGAGGCCTTGCTGCCCTGCACGGTTTGCTGACGCGAGTAGCCTGCGGTGTCGGCGTTGGCAATGTTATTACCGGTCACCATCAACGCGCTTTGGCCTGCGGATAAACCCGACATCCCGATGTTGAGCAAACTCATGATTCAAACCTTATGCCTTGTGCCTATAAAGGCGTAGTGGAAGCGCCCGCCGCAGCGTAGTTTTGGTAACTCGTCATCTGCTTGGCTATCTGCGAAATCTTGCTCGCGTAATCCGGGTCGGTTGCATACCCGGCTTTTTGCAACTCGCGTACAAACTGTTCTGGGTTATCGGCCGACTTCAGCACATCTTGATAGCGATTGTTGCTTTGCAGCAGGGTCACAAGGTCATGGAAACTGTCCTTGTAAGAAGCGTAGGAACGGAACTCGGCCGTCTCCTTGACCATCTGGCCATTTCTGAATTCGCTGGTGATCGCCCGCGCCGAATCGCCCTTCCAGTTACCACTGGCCTTGATCCCGAACAGGTTGTGGCTACTGCTGCCATCCTGGGCGCGCATGACCGATTTGCCCCAACCGGTTTCCAGGGCGGCCTGAGCCACCAGGTAACGCGGATCGACACCGATACGGTCGGCGGCTTCTTTGGCCATTGGCAGCATGGTGTTGACGAATTCGTCGGCGGAACTGAAGGCTTTCTTCGCTGGCGCCAGGGGGATTTGAGCCATGGCACGACCATAAATCTGCAGGCGCCCGCTGGAGGTCGTATCCGTTTGCGAAGCCAGCCAATCGCCGTTGTACAACGGGCCGGAACCGGTCGCGGTGCTCGGCGGCACCTGGATTTTGTTCTGCGTTGCGGTGGCGGTTGTCGCCGTGGTCGATGCCGATGGCACCAACCCGGCGAGCAAACGGTCGGCCAGTTTCGGCGGCAGCGCCAGACGCCGCTGATTGATCAGCGCCATGTCGTTGCGGTGTGCGCCCTCGCCCGCACCTGCCGGCGTCCTCACCGCGCGTGAAGCCCACAACGGGCGCTCGCCGTTGAGGCGCGACAGCGGCCCATTGGTGGCAACCGTACCGGCGGCAATCGGTGTTTCCACGGCGGCCTTCGCGGCGGCTTGCTTGGCGGCAGACGCTGCAGCAGCCTCACCCGGCGCCAACGGTTTGTTCTTCGACATCTGGCGCATCAGCACGTCAGCCAGACCAATACCGCCACCTTCGCGGGACAGGGAAACGGCCAACTGCTGGTCGTACATTTCCTGGTATTGCTTGGCTGCCGGCGTGTTGAGCGGATTATCCTGGCCCAGCGCTTCGGTGGCCGAGCGCATGGACTTGAGCATTTCACCGAGGAACAGCGACTCGAATTCCTGCGCCACTTTGCGCATGTTCGCATCGCTGTTCTTGTCGCCGACCTTGAGCTGGTTCAAACGATTCAGGTCCGAGTAAGAACCCGAATCGCTGCTGCTGACCAGACCGCTTTTGCGCATATCCATGATCGCCGTCCTCAGATCACGATCAGGTCGGCTTGCAACGCGCCGGCCTGTTTCAGCGCTTCAAGGATCGCCATCAAGTCACCCGGCGCTGCGCCGACCTGGTTCACCGCACGAACGATCTCGTCGAGGGTGGTGCCCGGGCCGAACTTGAACATCGGCTTGGCTTCTTGCTGAGCGTTGACCCGCGAACGCGGCACGACCGCCGTCTGCCCGTTGGACAGAGGGCCAGGCTGGCTGACGATCGGGTCTTCGGTGATGGTCACGGTCAGGCTGCCGTGGGTCACGGCAGCCGGGGAAACCTTGACGTTCTGGCCAATCACGATGGTACCGGTGCGCGAGTTGATGATGACTTTCGCCACCGCCTGACCCGGATCGACTTCGAGGTTTTCGAGGATCGACAAATAGTCGACCCGCTGGCTCGGATCGAGTGGCGCAGTCACGCGGATCGAGCCGCCATCGATGGCCTGAGCGACGCCAGGGCCAAGCATGTCGTTGATCTTGTCGACGATGCGCTTGGCCGTGGTGAAGTCCGAACGGTTGAGGTTCAGGGTCAGGCTGTTGCCCTGATTGAAGCCGCTCGGTACGGCACGCTCGACCGACGCACCGCCGGGGATGCGACCGGCCGACGGAACGTTGACGGTGATCTTCGAACCGTCACGACCTTCGGCATCGAAACCACCGACCACCAGATTGCCCTGAGCGACGGCGTAGACGTTGCCATCGATACCTTTGAGCGGCGTCAACAGCAAGGTGCCGCCGCGCAGGCTCTTGGAGTTACCGATGGACGCTACGGTGATATCTATCTGCTGACCCGGCTTGGCGAACGCTGGCAAATCGGCACTGATCGACACGGCCGCGACGTTCTTCAATTGCACGTTGCCGGAACCTGGCGGCACCTTGATGCCGAACTGCGAGAGCATGTTGTTGAAGGTCTGCAGGGTGAACGGGGTCTGGGTCGTCTGGTCACCGGTGCCGTTAAGCCCGACCACCAGGCCATAGCCGATCAATTGGTTGGAACGCACACCGGAAATACTGGCGATGTCCTTCAACCGTTCGGCTTGAGCATCGAAGGCCGCCGTCAGCAACAGGACGCCCACCATAAGGCTTTTCAGATTCAACGTAGCCACCTAGAAAGGGAACAGCGGGCTGAGGAAGAAACGGTCGAACCAGCCTGGCTGACTCGCATCGGCAAACGCACCGGTGCCCGAATAGGTGATGCGTGCATCGGCGACGCGGGTCGACGACACGGTGTTATCGGTGGCGATGTCATCGGCACGAACGAGGCCGGCAATCCGTACCAATTCGTCACCGGTGTTGAGAGTCAGCCACTTCTCGCCGCGTACAGCGATGATGCCGTTGGGCAACACGTCGGCAACGGTCACAGTGATCGAGCCGGTCAGGCTGTTGCTCTGACCGGACTTGCTATCGCCCTTCGTTGAGCGGTCGGCGCTATAGCCGGCGTTCAGACTCAGGTCGTTGCCACCGACCGGATTATTGGTGGTCAGGCTGGAGCCGAACAGCGAGGTCAGGCCGATCTTGTTGTCGCTGTTCTTGTCCATCTGCGAGTTGGCGTTCTTGCTCGCCTGGGTGCGCTCGTTCAGGGTGATGGTGATGATGTCACCGACCCGGAACGCCTTGCGGTCGCTGTACAGGTTCTGTTCGAAACCGGCCTGGTAGATCGAGCCGTTATTGGCGGCAGCCGGCAGCGGCGTGCGCGGCAACACCGGGGCGTAGTAAGGGTCATTGGGCTTTGGCGTCGGACCGACGCACCCCGCCAGCGCGGCGACCCCACTCAGTGCCAGAACAGATACGAAGCGATTCATGACCCTACCTCACGGTGTTGCAGGCGACCTCATGGCCGCCTCATAGACTTGATTACAGATTCTGCGTTACGAACGAGAGCATCTGGTCGGCGGTGGAGATCACTTTGGAGTTCATCTCGTAGGCGCGCTGAGTGGTGATCATGTTGACCATCTCTTCAACGGTGCTGACGTTGGACGTTTCCAGAGTGTTCTGCAGCGTGGTGCCAAAACCGGCCAGGCCCGGGGTGCCGACTTGCGGCGCGCCACTGGCAGCGGTTTCCAGGAACAGGTTGTTACCCACCGCTTGCAGGCCGGCCGGGTTGATGAAGTCGGCGGTTTGCAGGTTGCCGATCACCTGGGAGGCGGGGTTGCCGGCAACGGTGATGGACACGGTGCCGTCACGACCAACGGTGAACGTCTGGGCGTTGTTCGGAATGACAATGGCCGGCTCCAGGGCAAAGCCGCTGGCGTTGACGATCTGGCCGTTGGAATCCAGGTGGAAGGTACCGTCACGGGTGTAGGACGTGGTGCCATCGGGCTGCAGGATCTGGAAGAAACCGCGACCGTCGATGGCCATGTCCAATGGCTGCTCGGTGGTTTGCAGGCTGCCGGCGGTGAAGTTTTTCTGGGTGCCGACGATGCGCACACCGGTACCCACTTGCAGACCCGACGGAAGTTCGCTGTCCTGGGTCGACTGGGCGCCTGGCTGGCGTTTGATCTGATACAGCAAGTCCTGGAACTCGGCGCGGTCACGTTTGAAACCCGTGGTCGATACGTTCGCCAGGTTGTTGGAAATGGTGGTGAGGTTGGTGTCCTGGGCGGACAGACCTGTTTTGGCAACCCATAGAGCCGGAAGCATTCGTTTCTCCTCGTGCGCCTGTTTTACGGCGCGACGTTCTGATAATTAGCTGATCTGCAAGACCCGAGCCATGGCCTGGTCATCGTCTTTGGCGGTGTTCATCATCTTGATGTGCAGCTCGAACTGCTTGGCCAGCGCCAGTACCGAAGTCATTTCTTCCACGGCATTGACGTTGCTCGACTCGAGAAACCCAGACACCAGTTTGACGCCGGCATCGGCTTGCGCCGGCTTGCCGTCCTTGGTGTGGATCGAACCGTCCAGGCCTTTGGTCATGTTCTTGAAGTCCGGGTTGACCAGTTTGATGCGGTCGACTTCGGCCATCACCCGCGGGCCTTCACCCATCGCACGGATGCTGACGGTGCCGTCTTCGCCAACTTCGATCTGCTGCTCGGGCGGCACGGCAATCGGCCCGCCATTGCCCATCACCGGCATGCCGTTGCCGGCGCGCAGTACGCCCAGCGCGTCAACGTTCAGGCTACCGGTGCGCACGTAGCTTTCACCGCCATCGGGGTTTTGCACGGCGATCCAGCCGTTGCCTTGCACCGCGACATCGAGGTCGCGACCGGTTTGCACCAGGGCGCCCGGGGAGAAGTCGGTAGCCGGACGTTCGCTCATGGCAAACGCACGCGCCGGAAAGCTGTCACCAAACACCGGCATCGAACGGGCCTGCTCCAGGTCCTTCTGAAAACCATTGGTAGAGATGTTCGCCAGGTTGTTGGCATGAGCCTTCTGCGCCAGTGCATTCTGGCTGGCGCCGGTCATTGCCACATAAAGGTACTTGTCCACACTCTTTCCTCTGCATGCCGGACGTTTGCCGCCCACCGCTGTACTGCTGAGCCATAAGCAATTTGCAGACCAACTTTTTTCTGGCGGCGCCGGGCCCGGCAAACAAAGGACTTGAGGGGTTTAGAGAGGAATGGGGGAATGAATCGAAGACGAAAAACCGGCGGTGTCATGCCGCTTACGGCAAGCATCGACCTTTGCAGTCAACACAGAACTCTGTGGCGAGGGGGCTTGCCCCCGTTCGGTTGCGAAGCGGCCGCAAAATCATCCGACGCGTTTTACCTGACACTATACGGTTGCTGCATTTGGGGCCGCTTCGCAACCCAACGGGGGCAAGCCCCCTCGCCACAGGTTTAAACACCCGGCTCTTTGCCCACCTCATACTCGCGTAACTTATTGGCAATGGTGGTATGGGAAACCCCCAGTCGCTTGCCCAGTTGCCGACTGCTCGGATACTCGGAATACAAGCGCTCCAGCACCGCTTTCTCGAAGCGCCCGACAATCTCGTCCAGCCCGCCCTCGAGGGAGAAATCGCCAAGCGGCTGACGCACGCCGTAGTCCGGCAGACGAATGTGCTCGGCTTTGACGGTGCCGCCCTCGCACAGGGAAACCGCCTGAAACAGCACGTTCTCCAACTGCCGCACGTTACCCGGCCAGTGATAGTGACTGAGCCGTTCCATCGCCGCCGGCGCCAGTTTCGGCAGTGGGCAACCGATCTGTCGACTGGCCTGATCGAGGAAGTGTTCCACCAGCGGCGCCAGTCCATCGAGGCATTCGCGCAGCGGCGGGATGTGCAGCGAGAGCACGTTCAAGCGGTGGTACAAGTCCTGGCGAAACTCACCGCGAGCACACAGCTCGGACAAGTCCACCTGAGTCGCGCAGATCACCCGCACATCCAGATAGACCTCTTCATCGCTGCCAACACGACGGAAGCAACCGTCCTGCAGAAAGCGCAGCAATTTCACCTGCAAGCGCGGGCTCATTTCGCCGACGCCATCGAGAAACAACGTACCGCCCGCCGTCAGCTCCAGGAGCCCGAGCTTGCCTTCGGCCCGCGCCCCTTCGAAGGCGCCGGGGCCGTAGCCGAACAATTCAGTCTCGGCCATGGACTCAGGCAGGCCGGCGCAGTTGAGCGCCATCAGCGGTGATTGCCCACGCGGGCTCGCCAGGTGACAAGCCCGCGCCAACAACTCTTTGCCGGTGCCGGTTTCGCCTTCGATCAATAGCGGCGCATCCAGTGGTGCCATGCGCCGCGCTTCGCGAACCACCGCCGCCATCACTTTCGAACTTTGGAAAATGCTGTCGAAGCCGCGCAACTCCTGTTTGCGCACGTTATAGATGCGCTCGCCCACCCGGTCCGCCCGGTGCAGCGTCAACACCGCACCGGCCATGGCCTCGCTTTCGTCATGCTCCGATTGCAGCGGCGCGATGTCGGCGAGAAACACGTCACCCTTGACCTTCACCCGCAAGCCGTTGATCCGCGACTTGTTGGCGCGCACCAGTTCCGGCAAGTCGAAGTCTTCGGCATACCGCGACAACGGAATCCCCGGCACCTCATCTACCCGCACCCCGAGCAACTGCGCCGCCGCACGGTTGGCCGCGACGATGGAGCCGCCCATGTCGATCGACAGCACCGGAAACTCCAGGGCACCGAGCAAGGCATTAAGCTCCATGTGCCGACGCTCGCTGGGCATCAGCCCTACACGCTTGACGCCGAACACCCCGCCAATCGCCTCGAACTTGGGCCGCAACGCCTGGAACTGAATGTTGATCAGGTTCGGACAGTGCAGATAGATCGCATTGCCATGCTCACCACCCACCTCGCCACGAGCGACGTTGATCCCGTACTCGACCAACAGGTTGAGAATGTCGCGCAGGATACCGATGCGGTTCTGGCAGTGAACTTTGATACGCATATAAAGGCCCGTAACAGGGGTGATCGAGGCCCGACGCAAGGAAATTTCTGCGCGAACGCCAAGTTAGTCGTCAAGATTATGTGACACCCGTGATCCATTTCAAACACGGAAATATCAATACTTACGCCACAGCAGCAAAACCGTAACGAATACTTTACGAAAAGCATGGATTTTTCCTACATGGCGCGCGGATCACCTGCTGCAAAGTCGCACACCTTGGCGTATCTCTAATTCCAGAGCAGGACATAAAACAAGAACGTATCCCCTAGCAGGAGAGCAGTATGAAGCAGACGCAATACGTGGCTCGCGAGCCCGATGCGCAAGGTTTTATCGACTACCCCGCTGAAGAACACGCGGTGTGGAATACGCTGATCACTCGCCAACTGAAAGTGGTCGAGGGTCGTGCATGCCAGGAATACCTGGACGGTATTGAAAAACTCGGTCTGCCCCACGACCGCATTCCGCAACTCGGTGAAATCAACAAAGTCCTCGGTGAAACCACCGGCTGGCAAGTTGCCCGGGTGCCCGCGCTGATTCCCTTCCAGACCTTTTTCGAATTGCTGGCGAACAAGCAGTTTCCGGTGGCGACCTTTATTCGTACCCGCGAAGAGCTGGATTACCTGCAAGAGCCGGACATTTTCCACGAGATCTTCGGCCACTGCCCGTTGCTGACCAACCCCTGGTTCGCCGAATTCACCCACACCTACGGCAAACTCGGCCTACAGGCTTCCAAGGAAGAGCGCGTGTACCTGGCGCGTCTGTACTGGATGACCATTGAGTTCGGCCTGGTCGACACACCGCAAGGCCTGCGCATCTATGGCGGCGGCATTCTGTCCTCGCCGAAAGAAACTGTTTACGCCCTGTCGGACGCACCTGAGCATCAGGCCTTCGACCCACTGGAATGCATGCGTACGCCGTACCGCATCGACATTCTGCAGCCGCTGTACTTTGTCCTGCCGAACCTCAAGCGCCTGTTCGATCTGGCCCACGAAGACATCATGGGCATGGTCAAACAAGGCATGCAGCTTGGGTTGCACGCACCGAAATTTCCGCCCAAAGCTGCTTGATCCGCAGCTTTTAGAATCAAGTGAGCCTGTCAGGATCCGACGCTTTGGTTTAGCGTGGCGGTACTGACGGCCGATTTCCAATAATTCGATTTCAGGAATCCATCATGTCCACATTGAACCAAGCCCATTGCGAAGCCTGCCGCGCCGATGCCCCTCAGGTCAGCGACGAAGAACTGCCGATTCTGATCAAGCAGATCCCTGACTGGAACATCGAAGTGCGCGACGGTGTGATGCAGTTGGAAAAAGTTTTCCTGTTCAAGAACTTCAAGCACGCGCTGGCGTTCACCAACGCCGTTGGCGAAATCTCCGAGGCCGAAGGTCACCACCCGGGCCTGCTGACCGAGTGGGGCAAAGTCACCGTGACCTGGTGGAGCCACTCCATCAAGGGCCTGCACCGCAACGACTTCATCATGGCCGCGCGCACTGACGAAGTGGCCAAAGACGCCGAGGGCCGCAAATAATGCATTTCGACGCCATCGGCCGAGTACCCGGCGACCCGATTCTCGGCCTGATGGAGGCCTATGCGCAGGACCCTAACCCGCGCAAGTTCGACCTTGGCGTGGGTGTCTACAAAGATGCCCAGGGCCTGACACCAATCCTGGAAGCGGTGAAGCTTGCCGAGCAGCGCCTGGTGGATCGCCAGGCCACCAAGACTTACATCGGCGGCCACGGCGATGCAGCGTTCGGCAAAGTCATCAACGAGCTTGTGCTGGGTGCTGATTCGGCGCTGATCGCCGAGCAACGGGCCGGCGCCACGCAAACGCCGGGCGGCACCGGTGCGCTGCGCTTGAGCGCCGACTTCATCGCCCAGTGCCTGCCGGGCCGTGGCGTGTGGCTGAGCAGCCCGACCTGGCCGATCCACGAAACGATTTTTGCGACGGCCGGGGTCAAGGTCAGTCACTACCCGTACGTGGGCAGCGATAACCGTCTCGATGTCGAAGCGATGCTCGAAGTGCTCAATCAAGCACCGAAGGGCGATGTGGTGCTGCTGCACGCCTGCTGCCACAACCCGACCGGTTTCGACCTGTCCCATGACGATTGGCGCCGGGTGCTGGACGTGGTGCGCAGTCGCGACTTGCTGCCGCTGATCGACTTCGCCTATCAGGGCTTCGGCGATGGCCTGGAGCACGATGCCTGGTCGACCCGGCTGTTCGCCGCCGAGTTGCCGGAAGTGTTGATCACCAGTTCCTGCTCGAAGAACTTCGGCCTGTACCGCGACCGCACCGGTGCGCTGATTGTCTGCGCGCAAACCGCCGACAAGCTGGTGGACATCCGCAGCCAACTGGCCAACATCGCCCGCAACCTGTGGTCGACACCGCCGGATCACGGCGCCGCCGTAGTCGCGACCATCCTTGGCGATCCAGAGCTGAAAAGCCGCTGGGCCGACGAAGTGGAAGCCATGCGTTTGCGCATCGCCCAGCTGCGCAACGGTCTGGTCGAAGCGCTCGAACCCCACGGCTTGCGCGAGCGGTTTGCGCACATTGGTGTGCAACGCGGGATGTTTTCCTACACCGGTTTGTCGCCGGAGCAGGTCAAGCAACTGCGCGAACATCACAGTGTGTACATGGTCAGCTCGGGCCGGGCGAACGTGGCGGGGATCGATGCGACACGCCTGGACCTGCTGGCCGAGGCCATCGCTGACGTCTGCAAGTAACCCGATGCAATGGCGAGCTCCCTGTGGCGAGGGAGCTTGCTCCCGCTAGAGCGCGTAGCGGTCGCAAAAAACTGCAACCGAGTTCTAACGCAAAGAACCCATTGCCTGCATTGGGGCCGCTCAGCGACCCAGCGGGAGCAAGCTCCCTCGCCACAGTGGGTCTTCACCTCCTGCTGACCTGTCTAGACAATCCCATCCGTCGTAACAATTGGATATAAAGTCTATTTGTCATTTTTCCTGCTGTATCCTGCCCAGGCTTTTTTAAAAGCGCGGATCTACCAGATCTATCAACAGACTTAGCGAGGAGCGCGAAACATGCACGAGATCCCTAATCTCCCCTTCCCAAGCCTGCACGAAACTGAGCAGACAACCACGCAACAAGCCGGTGCCCAACAGCCCGAGCCGAAAGAAGCACCTGAACGCCGCCAGGCCGACAGAGAAGACTGATACACCTGCAATGCCAGACCGTGTGGAAAGCGCTAACATGCGCTTTCCACACTGCCTGAACCGCGAGCCCGCACCATGAGCGATGATTTCACTGAAGCCCAGGCCAGCGTCCTGATCGGCACCGCCGAGAAGATGATCGAGATCTGGAATCGCCTTTCCCCCGAGAAACAAGCCGCCCTGCTGGCCCGCTTCGGCAGCGAAGAAAATGTCCTGGCCGCCCTGGTCACGACGCAACTGGTCGCCCCCGCAAAATCCTGATTCATCCCGTTCGGCAATTAGTTTTACTTTTTCACGCCCTGCGACCGTCCACGCCGCTATCATAAGCAGCCTATCTATCCTGCTGCCCCGTGGACCTTTTAACCATGTCTGAAACCCAGCGCCCCCTGGCGGTCACGCTGCAAGTCGTTTCCATCGTCCTGTTCACTTTCATCGGTTACCTCAATATCGGTATTCCCCTGGCCGTATTGCCGGGCTACGTCCACAGCGACCTCGGCTTCGGCGCGGTGATCGCCGGGCTGGTGATCAGTGTGCAATACCTGGCCACCCTCCTCAGCCGCCCTTACGCCGGGCGCATCATCGATAACAAGGGCAGCAAACTGGCGGTGATGTATGGCCTCGCTGGCTGTGGTTTGAGCGGTGTGTTCATGCTGATTTCGGCCTGGACGCAAAGCCTGCCGATACTGAGTTTGATCAGCCTGTTGATTGGCCGCCTGATACTCGGCAGCGCGGAAAGCCTGGTCGGCTCCGGGTCGATCGGCTGGGGCATCGGCCGGGTCGGCGCGGCGAACACCGCCAAGGTCATCTCCTGGAACGGCATCGCCAGTTACGGCGCGTTGGCGGTCGGCGCACCACTGGGGGTGCTGCTGGTGAGTCAATTGGGTTTGTGGAGCATGGGCGTGAGCATCGTGCTGCTGGCCGTGTTGGGCGTGGCGCTGGCCTGGCCGAAAACCGCGGCGCCGATTGTCGCCGGTGAACGTTTGCCGTTCATGCATGTACTGGGACGGGTGTTTCCACATGGCTGCGGCCTGGCACTGGGCTCCATCGGTTTTGGCACCATCGCGACCTTCATCACCCTGTATTACGCCACTCAGCATTGGTCCAACGCGGTGCTGTCCCTGAGTTTGTTCGGCGCCAGTTTCATTGGCGCACGGTTGCTGTTCGGCAACCTGATCAACCGCCTCGGCGGCTTTCGCGTGGCGATTGCCTGCCTCTCGGTGGAAACCCTCGGGCTGTTGCTGCTGTGGCTGGCGCCGGATGCCCATTGGGCACTGGCCGGTGCAGCGCTGAGCGGTTTCGGTTTTTCGCTGGTGTTCCCGGCCCTGGGCGTGGAAGCGGTCAACCTGGTGCCGGCCTCCAGCCGTGGCGCAGCAGTTGGGGCCTATTCGCTGTTTATCGATTTGTCACTGGGGATTACCGGACCGCTGGCGGGTGCGATTGCTGCAGGATTCGGGTTTGCCTCGATCTTCCTGTTCGCCGCCCTCGCCGCTTTGAGCGGATTGATGTTGAGCGTTTACTTGTACCGGCAGGCACCCAAGTATCGGGAAGAGCGTGAGGCCCACTAAAAATCCACCTTGCCCCGCCCGGCCTTGATGCTGCCGCGCTTGGTCTTGGATTCGAGCCGACGCTTTTTCGAGCCCAGAGTCGGCTTGGTCGGACGGCGTTTCTTTTCCACTTTGGTAGCGCTGAGGATCAACTCGGTCAGACGCTCCAGCGCATCGGCGCGGTTCTGCTCCTGCGTGCGGTATTGCTGGGCCTTGATGATCAACACCCCTTCGCTGGTGATGCGACTGTCGCGCAACGCCAGCAGCCGTTCCTTGTAAAACTCGGGCAGGGACGAGGCCGGAATGTCGAAGCGCAGGTGCACCGCACTGGAGACCTTGTTGACGTTCTGCCCACCGGCGCCCTGGGCGCGAATGGCCGTCAACTCGATCTCGGCATCCGGCAGATGCACGTTGTTGGAAATCACCAGCATGGAAAAAAGTCCGATATCAGGACCGCCAGAATACCTTGTAGGAGCGAGGCTTGCCCGCGAAGAACGATAACGCGGTTTGCCTGATAAACCGTGGCGTCCTCTTCGCGGGCAAGCCTCGCTTCTACAGGTTTCATGCAAATTCAAAGTTTTTTATCGCCCACAAAAAACCCGGCACATGGCCGGGTTTGTTGTTTCTGCGTTTTGCACTTACTTGGCAGCGGAACCCGCAACCTGCAACGCCTGCTGCGCACTGCGCTTGTTCTTGATGCCGTAGCAGATCCACATGAACGCGACCCACACCGGAATCGCATACACCGAGACCTGGATGCCCGGGATCAGCAGCATCACGCCGAGGATGAACACCACGAACGCCAGGCAGATGTAGTTGCCGTACGGGTACCACAGGGCCTTGAACAGCGGCGTCTGCCGGGTCTTGTTCATGTGCTGGCGGAACTTGAAGTGCGAGAAGCTGATCATCGCCCAGTTGATCACCAGGGTCGCAACCACCAGCGACATCAACAGTTCCAGCGCGTTTTGCGGGATCAGGTAGTTCAGCAATACCGCGATCAATGTCACAGCGGCCGACGCCAGGATCGAACGTACCGGCACGCCACGCTTGTCGATCTTCGACAAGGCTTTCGGCGCATCGCCCTGCTCGGCCATGCCCAGCAGCATGCGGCTGTTGCAGTAAGTACCGCTGTTGTACACCGACAGCGCCGCGGTCAGGACCACGAAGTTGAGGATGTGCGCGGCGGTGTTGCTGCCGAGCATCGAGAACACCTGCACGAACGGGCTGCCGCTATAGGCATCGCCAGACGCATTCAGCGTCGTCAGCAGGCTGTCCCAAGGGGTCAGCGACAACAGGACCACCAGCGCACCGATGTAGAAAATCAGGATCCGGTAGATCACCTGGTTGATGGCTTTCGGGATCACGGTTTTCGGTTTGTCGGCTTCAGCGGCGGTGAAACCGAGCATTTCCAGGCCACCGAAGGAAAACATGATGATCGCCATGGCCATCACCAGACCGCTGACACCGTTCGGGAAGAAACCGCCGTGGGACCACAGGTTGGTTACCGAGGCTTGCGGGCCGCCGTGGCCGCTGACCAGCAGATAGCTGCCCAGGGCAATCATGCCAACGATCGCCACGACCTTGATGATCGCGAACCAGAACTCGGCCTCACCGAAGACTTTGACGTTGGCCAGGTTGATCGCATTGATCAGCACGAAGAACGCGGCGGCGGAAACCCAGGTCGGGATATCCGGCGCCCAGTAGTGGATGTATTTGCCGACCGCGGTCAGCTCCGACATGCCCACCAGGATGTACAGAATCCAGCAGTTCCAGCCCGACAGGAAACCGGCAAAACCGCCCCAGTATTTGTGCGCGAAGTGGCTGAAGGAACCGGCCACCGGCTCTTCGACGATCATTTCGCCCAGTTGGCGCATGATCATGAAGGCGATGAAGCCGCAAATGGCGTAGCCGAGAATCATCGACGGGCCGGCGGATTTGAGCACGCCGGCCGAGCCGAGGAACAGCCCGGTACCGATCGCGCCACCGAGGGCGATCAGTTGAATATGGCGATTTTTCAGGCCGCGTTTAAGCTCGCCTGAATGCGAGTTTTGTCCACTCATGAAAAGGGTCTCACGCAAGGTTTGATGATGTTCAGTAGACGTAGCTGCTCGGTTGCGATTTCAAGCAGCGCCGATCAAACCCCAGCGCAGGCACCAGGAGTTCAGCGTTTTTACGACAGTCATGCGTCACCTGTTTGTTTTTATCTGTGACGAAATCGAACCCGACACGCTCGTGACGCGGCGGAGTGAACAAGGCGGATAGCCTTGAGGTTTGCGCTGTTGCGCAGAGGGTCACAGTTAAAACGCGGCGCATTGTACACCTGTAACCCCCTGCTGCCAGACACCGCTGGATCAGCGCGTCGGTTGCCGGGATTGCCTGTGTCCGCCTCGAAGGTCTCGGGCGGCTGCAAAAATTGAGTCAGACCTTTGCAGGTCTTCGACGGGGGCAGCGGAAAAATCGCCCCACGGAGAGAGATGAAGATGAGTCACGGCGTTCATTGCGCCTCCTTCTTGTTATGCACCTGCACGACAGGCATGGGGCGCATCTCACCTTTCAATCGAGGCCGAGACAAGCGCGCCAGAGCCCTTGAACAGCACCATCGCGGCGGCGGACGGCAGGTTTTCCTTACAGCCCTTTCCACAGCGGCATTCCATGGGGTTTGAGCGCGCTTTTCGTAAGGATTTATTTACAGCGCGTAACGCATGCTTTCCAAATCAGATCCAGAGAGCCGTCGACTGTAAATTGACGATAGGAAGCTTCCTAAGGAGTTTTCCGACTTAGTTTTCTGTTTTTTATTAGGAAATTTACTTTTTGAAAAATGGAATAATTAGTTCAAATGAAAATTGTTTAATTATTTTTTTGCAATTCAAAAACCTGTGAACTAGGTTTTCAACGACTTGCCGAGCCGCATCGACCGGCAAGTTGACGCGCTCTTCAATGAATGAAAAACGCGCCGCTGTTCTTACCGAAAAAGTCATTCAGGAGATTCACCATGCAAGCACTGGACAAAGACTTGGATACTGAACTGCAACTGGACGATTGGTTTGAAGCACCGACCCATGAAGCCGCCGTTGAAATGATGCAAGCCGACGCGGTTGTTCCGTTCGGCACGGCGATGTGGCCTCTGTAAGACATCCCGGCGGGCATGATCCGGCCGGTCGTGCCCGCCACTTACCAGGTTTGTCAGGGAGGACTCCATGGATAAGCAGCGTGCCATCTCGCATTTCCTTTACTACCTCGAACATCACCCAGCCGTTGCCGGCATCAACCCGGCGAAGGTCTTGCTCGGCCATACCGCTGATTACGAGGTACTGACCGGCGCCATCGCCGAACAGGCCGGCAACAGCCCAAGGTTCAGCTTCAGCGCAGTGCGTCTGGACCTCGAACCCACCGAATTGCTGGCCCAGGCGATTGCCGACAGCGATCTGTACATTTTCTTCTACGACTCTTCTACCCTGCCCAACCCGCGTCCCGACGGCCCGGACTTTGTTCGCGCGCTGCAAGGCGTGATGGCGGAAAACTGGAAGAAGTCGCTGCTGTTCAAGGATTACGGCGATTACTTCTACGACACGTTCAGTGTCACCCCGCAGCGGATTGCCGGGCTGAACAGTCACTTGATCCAGCGCATGTCCCAGGCCACCACTTTAAGTTTCAAAGATGATCATGGCTCGTGGTTCGAAACACCGTTGAGCAGTATCAAGAAGTGGACCGACATCAATGGTGTCGGCAACTTCGATCTGGCGCCCGGCGAGATTGCCACCCATAGCGAGGCGATTAATGGCCGGGTCAAGTTCATGGGGACGTTCCTCAGCACGATTCCGTTTGCCCGCAAGTACGGCGTACTCGCGTCACCGCTGGAGTTGTGGATCGAGAACTCGACCATCAGCAAAATCGCCACCGATGTGCCGGGACTGGAACATGACTTCAACAAATACCTGGACGCCAATCCGTCCAATCGACGCATCGAGGAGTTGGGGATCGGTACCAACGAAGGCGTGAAAGAGTTGTATGCGCGCAATGCCGGTTTCGAAGAGCGCCATTGCGGTTTGCACTTGGGGTTGGGCGGAGGTGCCAAGGGCAGCCATCATCTGGACCTGATCTTCTCTGGCGGCGTGTTGGCGCTGGATGATGAGCCGGTGTTTGATGGGCGGTTTGTCTTCTGAACAACACCGGCCCCTGTGGCGAGGGAGCTTGCTCCCGCCGGCCGCTTCGCGCCCCAGCGGGAGCAAGCTCCCTCGCCACAACGCCACCTGCATACTGAAAACCGGTTCTGCCAGACACAAAAAAACGCCATCCCGAGGGATGGCGTTTTTTATGCTGCGCTTACCGATTACTCAGGCTTGCGACGACCGAAGCCCGGACGCTGGCCCGAACCGGCGGGTGCGCCGCGGCGCTTGCCCGATGGTGCGTCCTTGTCGACCAGCACGATGCCTGGGCGTTTCTTCGGCGCCGGCTTGGCCGGGCGCTTGGTGTCGGCCGGGCGGTCTGCCACCGGCGTACCACGGCCGGCAGGCGCACCGCGATCGCTACGACCACCGGACGGAGCGCCACGGCCTTCGCCGCGCTCAGTACGACCGTTGGCCGGACGTGGCGTGCGTGGACCGCGCTCGCCGTCCTGGCGTGGCGCTGGCTTGCGGGCCGGGCGCTCGCCTTCGATCTGCGGCTCGCGAGATGGACGCGGGCCGGCAGCTGGAGCGCCAGCGGCTGGACGCAAGGTCCGTACGCGTTCGGTCTTGCCCACCGGGCGGGACGATTTGCGCTGCATACGCTCGAGCTTGTCTTTGCTCTTGGCGTTCATTTGCGGCATCGCCACCGGCGTCAGGCCGACTTCAGCACTCAGAATGTCGACTTCCTGCTGGCTCATTTCGCGCCAGCGACCCATCGGCAAGTCGGAGTTGAGGAACACCGGACCGAAACGTACGCGCTTCAGACGGCTGACCACCAGGCCCTGGGATTCCCACAGACGACGAACTTCGCGGTTACGACCTTCCATCACCACGCAGTGGTACCAGTGGTTGAAACCTTCGCCACCTGGTGCCTGCTTGATGTCGGTGAATTTGGCCGGGCCGTCTTCGAGCACCACGCCTGCCTTCAGACGCTCGATCATCTCGTCGTCGACTTCACCACGTACACGGACCGCGTATTCACGGTCCATTTCGTAGGACGGGTGCATCAGGCGGTTGGCCAGCTCACCGTCGGTGGTGAACATCAGCAGACCTGTGGTGTTGATGTCCAGGCGACCGATGTTGATCCAGCGACCTTCTTTCGGACGCGGCATCTTGTCGAACACGGTCGGACGGCCTTCCGGGTCGTCACGGGTGCAGATTTCACCGTCGGGTTTGTTGTACATGATCACGCGGCGTACCGACTCGGCAGCTTCTTCGCGCTTGATCACCTTGCCATCGATGGTGATGGCGTCATGCAGGTCGACGCGCAGGCCAAGAGTGGCGTCTTTGCCATTGACCTTGATGCGGCCATGGCTGATCCAGGCTTCTACGTCACGGCGCGAGCCGACGCCGATACGGGCGAGGACTTTCTGCAGTTTTTCGCCTGCTGGGCCGATTTCCTGGTCGTCTTTCTGGTCGTTGATACTCATCTGGGCACCTCCCGGTGTGATCAAGTTCAGGCCTTGGCCTGAAGATGTGAAATCTGGTCGTTTGACGAAGGGATCGTCAAAGGGTCGCGAATCATACGCTCATGGAAGCGTTCGCGCATCAGAGACTAGCTGATCGACCGTCGGTTATTGGTTTTTCCGCCGGCCGGCGGTGGCTGCGATCTTTTGGCGGACTTCAATCCTCGAACTGGCGGCGTTCGGCCTCGATCGCTTCGGCCAGGGCCCGGGCTTCGGCTTCTTCATCGCTGAGTTCAGGTTCGGGCTTGGGTTGTTCAAGCGCGGCAACCGCGGCCAGCAGTTTCTCGCGAGCCTCGGCAACGCCAAGAATGTCATCCTCAGGCTCTGGTTCCTGCTCTTCTTCGTCAGCAACTGACGCCTCAACCTGAAGCTCTACCTCGACTTCCGGCTCCGGCTGCTCCGATACCTCTTCAGTCTCGGTCAACTCGCCATCGCGCAACAAATCGTCGAAATCGGTCTTGAGCCCCTCCTCCATGGTGTCCAGTTCCAGCAACAGCGTGTGGAAGCTGGTTTCTTCCTTGGGCTCTTCCGGCTCGGCGCTGGCATCCGCCAATTCTTGCAACCCGGCCGGCACCGGTGCGTCGTCGAACTCGAGCATCGGTTCGGGCTCCAGCTCGCGCAGCTCCGCCAGCGGCGGCAGGTCGTCGAGGTTCTTCAGGTTGAAGTGATCGAGAAACGCTTTGGTGGTGGCAAACATCGCCGGTTTGCCGGGCACGTCGCGGTAACCGACGATGCGGATCCACTCACGCTCCAGCAGGGTTTTGACGATGTGGCTGTTGACTGCCACGCCGCGCACGTCTTCGATCTCGCCCCGGGTGATCGGTTGGCGATAGGCAATCAGGGCCATGGTTTCGAGCATGGCGCGCGAGTAACGCTGTGGCCGTTCTTCCCACAGGCGCCCGACCCACGGCGCGAACTTTTCGCGGATCTGCAGGCGATACCCGGAGGCGACTTCCTTCAGTTCAAAGGCTCGGCCGTCGCAGGATTTGCCCAAAATCGTCAGCGCTTTCTTGAAAACCGCTGGTTCAGGCCGCTCGCCTTCTTCGAAGAGTTCGAACAGGCGCTCAAGCGATTGCGGTTTTCCCGAGGCCAACAGAAAGGCTTCAAGCAGTGGCGCCAGCTCGCGGGGTTCAGTCAGGTTCATGATTCAACTCGTTATTCGGCTCGGGCTCGCACATGTATCGCCGCGAACGGCTCATTCTGCACCAGCTCGACCAAGGATTCCTTGACCAGTTCGAGGATCGCCATAAAGGTCACCACCACCCCCAAGCGCCCTTCTTCAGCGGTGAACAGCTCGACAAAGGGCACGAAACCGCCGCCCTTGAGCCGCTCCAGTACATCACTCATGCGTTCGCGGGTGGACAGTGCCTCGCGGCTGACCTGGTGGCTTTCGAACATGTCGCCCCGGCGCAAGACCTCGGCCATGGACATCAGCAACTCTTCCAGGCTCACGTCCGGCAGCAGCTTGCGCGCCCGGGCTTCCGGCGCGTCGAGCTTGGGCACCACGACATCGCGGCCGACGCGGCTCAGCCCATCGATGCCTTCGGCGGCGGCCTTGAAGCGTTCGTATTCCTGCAAGCGGCGGATCAGTTCGGCGCGAGGGTCGTCTTCCTCGTCTTCAATGGTTTCGGCCCGCGGCAGCAACATCCGCGACTTGATCTCGGCGAGCATCGCGGCCATCACCAGGTACTCGGCGGCCAGTTCCAGGCGCACCGACTGCATCAACTCGACATAGCCCATGTACTGGCGGGTGATTTCCGCCACCGGGATGTCGAGGATGTTGATGTTCTGTTTGCGGATCAGGTACAGGAGCAGGTCGAGCGGGCCTTCGAAGGCTTCCAGAAAGACTTCGAGCGCATCCGGCGGGATATACAGGTCCAGCGGCATTTCCATGACCGCCTGGCCATAGACCATGGCGAAGGGCAGTTCTTGCTGGGCGCCGGCCTGGCTGTCGACGGGTTCTGGTTCTACTGCAGACATCTACGCCTCGGCCATGAATGGCGTAGGGTCGCCGCAACCGACACGGATGACTTCCGGCTCGCCGTCGGCGAGGCTGATCACGGTGGACGCCTTGATTCCGCCGAAACCGCCGTCGATGATCAGGTCCACCTGATGCTCCAGCAACTGGCGCATTTCGTAGGGATCGGTCAGCGGGTCGGTGTCGCCGGGCATGATCAGGGTCACGCTCATCAGCGGTTCGCCGAGTTCTTCCAGCAGCGCCAACGCAATCGGGTGGCTCGGCACGCGCAGGCCGATGGTGCGTTTTTTCGGGTGCAGCAACAGCCGCGGAACTTCGCGGGTGGCGTTGAGGATGAAGGTGTAAGGCCCCGGCAAGTGGGCCTTGAGCAGACGGAAAGTACCGGTGTCGATCTTGGCGAACAGCCCCAGCTGCGACAGGTCGCTGCAGATCAGCGCGAAGTTGTGCTTCTCATCCAGCTGACGCAACCGACGCACACGCTCCACGGCGGTCTTGTCACCGATCTGGCAACCAATGGCGTAGGAAGAGTCTGTGGGATAAATCACCACCCCGCCGTTGCGGATGATCTCGACAGCCTGTTTGATCAGGCGCGCTTGCGGGTTTTCCGGATGAATCTGGAAAAATTGACTCACATTCTCTACCTGTTCAGACGGCGGCAATAATTGGGTCATGTTTGAATCGACACCACAGTGGTGGCAGATCCTCCGGGAGCGGGCGGTATTCACCGATCTCGGACCAGCCTCCAGGGCCATGAAAATCACTGCCGGCGCTGACCAGCAGACCAAACTCACGGGCAAGAATCGCCAGGCTGCCCACTTGCTCGGCGGGCTGATGGCCATTGACCACTTCAATCGCGTGGCCCCCGGCTTGAATATAGTCAGAAATCAGGCGGCGACGCTTGCTACGAGTGAAATCGTAGTGCCAAGGGTGCGCCAGGCTAACCCAGGCACCCGCGGCGCGCAGGGTCTCGACGGTGTCTTCGAGGGTCGGCCAGTGCAGCTTGACGTCTCCCAGCTTGCCGGCGCCCAGCCATTTGCGGAACGCTTCGGCGCGATCCTTGACGAAACCTTCGCGCACCATCCAGTCGGCGAAGTGCGGACGGGCCGGCGCGTTGCCGCTGTCGCCCAGTTCCTGCTGAATGGCGCGGGCGCCGTCAAGCGCCCCCGGCATACCTTTTAACGCCAACTTGCGGCTTATTTCTTCGGACCGTAGCCAGCGGCCATCGTGCAATTTGGCGATGGCCTCGACCAATGGCGCGGCATTGACGTCGAAACCGTAGCCCAGCACATGAATGGTCGCCCCGCCCCAGGTGCAGGACAATTCGACGCCGTTGACCAGTTGCATCCCCAGCGCCGTCGCGGCGCTACGGGCCTCGTCGAGGCCTTCAAGGGTGTCGTGATCAGTCAAGGCCAGGACTCGCACGCCTTTCTCGAACGCACGCGCAACCAGTGCCGCAGGCGCCAGGGCGCCATCGGAGGCCGTGCTATGGCAGTGCAAATCAACATTCACAGGACTATGTAACCTCAAATCAGCTGACGCTATCGCGCGTCAATATGTTTGTTATTATGCCGCCACATCCTGCTTCTGGCTGCCACTGTGAAACAATTCATCGACTTCATCCCGCTTCTGCTGTTTTTCATCGTCTTCAAAATCGACCCGCGGGTCGTCGACATTGGCGGTCATCAACTGTCTGTCGGTGGTATTTACAGCGCCACCGCGATGCTGATCATCAGCTCCCTGGTGGTCTACGGCACGCTGTACATCAAGCAGCGCAAGCTGGAGAAGAGCCAGTGGCTGACCCTCATTGCCTGCCTGGTCTTCGGCAGCCTGACCCTGGCGTTCCACAGCGAAACCTTCCTGAAATGGAAAGCCCCGGTGGTCAACTGGCTGTTCGCCCTCGCGTTCATCGGCAGCCATTTCGTCGGTGACCAACTGCTGATCAAACGCATCATGGGCCACGCGCTGACTCTGCCGGAGCCGGTCTGGACCCGTCTGAACATCGCCTGGATCGGTTTTTTCCTGTTTTGCGGTGCCGCCAACCTGTTCGTCGCGTTCACCTTCCAGAGCTACTGGGTAGACTTCAAGGTCTTCGGCAGCCTGGGCATGACTTTGCTGTTCCTGGTCGGCCAGGGCATCTACCTGTCCCGCCACCTGCACGACGCCGACACCACAACGCCAAAAACCGAGGACTGACATGCTTTACGCAATCATTGCCACAGACGTCGCCAACTCCCTGGAAGCCCGACTGGCCGCACGGCCTGCGCACCTTGAGCGTCTGCAAGTGCTCAAGGGCGAAGGCCGTATCGTATTGGCCGGTCCACACCCGGCGGTCGACAGCAATGATCCGGGCGCAGCCGGTTTTACTGGCAGCCTGATCGTCGCCGAATTCGAGTCCCTGAGCGCCGCCAAGGCCTGGGCCGACGCCGATCCGTACGTTGCCGCAGGCGTCTACGCCAATGTTCTGGTCAAGCCGTTCAAGCAAGTCCTGCCGTAAAGTTCTCGCGTGCGGTGAGTCTCATCGATTCATCGCACGTTCAATCGCTCATTATTCTCGTTTACCGGCCGACAACCTGCCCAATACTCGTATTGGAATCAGGAGTTGCGATGCGCAAAGGTCCGTTGTGTCTGATGTTGGTGACGTTGTCGATCATGGCGCCCGCCCATGCTGAAGAAAGCGCCAATGGCGGTAATTCGACGCCGCTGTCCTTGAGCGCCGGTAGCCAGATCACCGAGTTGCAGCAGCGCTTGAAAGAAAGCGAGCAGCAACGAGAAACACTGAGCAAACAATTGCAAACCACCGATGGTGAACGCGAAAGCGCCCAGCTGAGCCGGTTGCGCCAGGAGAATCAGCGCCTGAAGCTGCAACTCAAGGAAGCCCTGGCCAGCCCACTACCGCGCCTGCTGACCGATCAGCAGCAGTGGTTCGTCATTGGGGCGGCAGTAGCGCTATTGGCCCTGCTCTGCGGTATCTTCGCCAGTGGTGCCACCAGAAAACGTAGGCAATGGCTAAATTGAGTGAGTCATGAGCGAGCTGTTACTAATTGATGATGACCAGGAGCTGTGTGAGCTCCTGAGCAGTTGGCTGAACCAGGAAGGCTTTCAGGTTCGCGCCTGCCACGATGGCCAGAGCGCCCGTCGCGCGTTGGCCGAAACGTCTCCAGCGGCCGTGGTGCTGGACGTGATGCTGCCGGACGGCAGCGGCCTGGAACTGCTCAAGCAACTGCGCAGCGACCATCCGGATTTGCCGGTGCTGATGCTGTCGGCCCGTGGCGAGCCGCTGGACCGCATCCTCGGCCTGGAACTGGGCGCCGACGATTACCTGGCCAAGCCCTGCGACCCACGGGAACTGACCGCCCGCCTGCGCGCGGTGTTGCGCCGCAGTCATCCGACGGCGGTCTCCAGCCAGCTCGAGCTGGGCGACCTGTGCTTCAGCCCGGTGCGCGGGGTGGTCAGCATCGATGAACAGGAATTCACCCTCACCGTTTCCGAAAGCCGACTGCTCGAAGCCCTGCTCAAGCAGCCCGGCGAACCGCTGGATAAACAGGAACTGGCGCAAATCGCCCTCGGTCGCAAACTGACCCTGTACGACCGCAGCCTGGACATGCACGTCAGCAACCTGCGCAAAAAAATCGGCCCACACCCCGACGGCCGCCCACGCATCGTGGCCCTGCGCAGCCGCGGTTACTACTACAGCCTCTGACACCCATCGGGTCTGCGTTCGACTCTTGTAGCAGCTGTCGAGCCCCAGCGAGGCTGCGTTCGGCTGCGAAGCAGTCGTGATCCGCCTGACGCGGTGTATCTGGAAGAACGTGCAAACAGGTTTTACGACTGCTGCGCAGTCGAACGCAGCCTCGCTGGGGCTCGACAGCTGCTACGAAGGCCAGATTTCATCTGACAGAAATCGGCGAAGTGTCGGAATTGTCAGGAAGACAGAAAACCGTCTTTACCCAAGCTTTACGCTCCGCTGACCGCCGTTGACCTTGATCTGCGTAATCTGCACACATCCGGAACGTACCGGGAACGAGACAAGGAGATACACCATGCGCAAGACTCTTATCGCTCTGATGTTTGCTGCCGCCCTGCCGACCGTTGCCATGGCCATGCCTGAAGGCACAGGCCCGATGGGTGATCACATGGACGGCTCACGCCACGGCGGTCAGATGCACGGCATGCACGGTAAAGGCCCTTACAGCCAACTGGACCTGAGCCGCGAACAGCGCGAGCAGATCCGCAAAATCATGGGCGAGCAGATGCACGAGCGTCAGCAACTGGTCGACAAATACCTGGAAAAACTCTCGCCAGCCGACCAGAAAGCCCTGAAAGACGAGATGGAGGCCAAGCACAAGAAAGCCGAAGCCGACGTTCGCGCCCTGCTGAAACCGGATCAACAGAAGCAATTCGACGAGATCCAGAAGAAACAAGCTGAGCGTCGCGCCGAATGGGCCGAGTTCAAGGCCTGGAAAGCGCAGCAAGCGCAAAAAGCGCAATAATGTTCTAGGTTCACGATCCAGCCCAACGGTTAATCGCCGTTGGGCTTTCTTTGTTCGAGGATTTTCTGTGCGCTCATTGTTCTGGCGTATCCTGGCCAGCTTCTGGCTGGCCATCGCTCTGGTTGCAGGGCTTTCCATTTTGCTGGGACACATGCTCAACCAGGACGCGTGGATTCTCAGTCGCCACCCGGGCCTCAATACCCTGGCCGAACAGTGGACGCAAACTTACGAAAGCCAGGGCGAAGAAGCCGCCCAGGACATCCTGGAGCAGCGCAAGCGCCAATATCACATCGACGTTCAGGTGCTCAACGAGGCAGGAGACCCGGTGGTACGCGGCACCTTCCCTCGGCGTGCAGCCGCCTTCGAAGCACGGCAGCAAAACGATGATCGGCGCCTGCCGTGGCGACGCCTGACCGATGAATACACCAGCACCAAGACGGGCGACACCTACCTGCTGATCTATCGCATTCCCCACCCGGAACTGGACGCCTGGCACCGTGAAAGCCTGCTCTGGCCGTTGAGCGCGCTGGGTATCGCCCTGGTGGTACTGACCCTGTTCAGCCTGCTGGTGACCTTCTCCATCACCCGACCGCTGAGCCGTTTACGTGGCGCAGTGCATGAGTTGGGGCAGACGACGTATCAGCAAAACAGCCTGGCGCAACTGGCTAACCGCCGCGATGAATTCGGTGTGCTGGCCAACGACTTCAATCGCATGGGCGCGCGCCTGCAAAGCCTGATCGGCAGTCAGCGGCAATTGCTGCGTGATGTGTCCCACGAGTTGCGTTCGCCCTTGGCCCGACTGCGCATTGCGCTTGCACTGGCCGAGCGGGCCAATCCCCAGGAGCGGGAAAAGCTCTGGCCGCGCCTGACCCGTGAATGTGATCGACTGGAAGCACTGATCAGCGAAATCCTGGTGTTGGCGCGGGTCGATGCCGACAACGCCAGTGCCGAAGAAGTGGATCTCAATGCACTGCTCAATACCCTGCAAAAGGATGCTCAGCTAAGTTCGCCGGAGCAGAACGTGCGCCTTGAGGCCGAGCCTCAACTGAACCTCAGAGGCTGGCCGACCATGATCGAGCGCGCCGTGGACAACCTGCTGCGCAATGCCCAGCGCTTTAACCCGGTCGGGCAACCGATCGAAATGCAGGCGTCGCGTCAGGGCGACAGGATTGTGGTCAGCGTGCGCGATCACGGCCCTGGCGTAGAGGCCGAACATTTGAATCAGCTGGGTGAACCGTTCTATCGGGCACCGGGGCAGACAACGGCCGGGCATGGCTTGGGGCTGGCCATCGCACGTCGTGCGGCGGAACGGCATGGCGGCAGTCTGGTGCTGGCCAATCATCCTGAGGGTGGGTTTATTGCCAGTCTGGAATTGCCGTTGGTGCCGGGGGCGGTGGTGCAGCCGTAAATCGGGGGTGATGCAAAAAGATCGCAGCCTCGTTTCACTCGACAGCTCCTACAAGTGCAACGAAGCTGCGATCTTTTGATATTCAGGCCTTACCGGGCCAGGCGCTGACAAACTCGGCCAGATCAACCTTCTCCGCCACACGCGGTTCTTTCTGCGGCGTACCGAGATAAAGGAACGCAATCACCTCTTCCCCTTCGGCCAAACCCAACCCCTTGGCTACATGCGGCGAATAGGCCAGCTCACCAGTGCGCCATACGGCGCCAATGCCTTGCGCGTAAGCGGCCAGCAAAATCCCGTGAGCCGCGCAGCCTGCCGCCAACAATTGTTCGGATTTCGGGTATTTGACGTGATCCTGCAAACGCGCAATCACCACAACCACCAGCGGTGCACGCAGCGGGCCGTTACGGGCCTTGTCCAGCGCGGCTTCTGACACCTCGCTGTCTTGCAGCTTCGCCGCTTCGGCCAGCAACTCGCCCATTTGCTCGCGCGCCGCGCCTTCGACTGTCAGGAAGCGCCAAGGCTGCAAGTGGCCGTGGTCTGGCGCGCGCATCGCGGCGGCAAACAGCACTTCGCGTTGCTCGGCAGTGGGCGCCGGATCAAGCAGTCGTGGAACGGAAACACGGTTGAGCAAAGCGTCGAGAGCCTGCATCGGCCACCTCCTGGAAAAAATGTCTGGCTATTCTAGCTGCATCTGCCACAGGGCTGTCGGTTTACATGCCCTGCCCCGCAGGTAGAATGGCGCCCTTCCCTACTTCAGCCCGAGCGGACTTCATGGCGTTGCCGACCTTACGGATCATTGGTTTCATCATCGGCATCTTCCTGATCACGCTGGCCATTTCCATGGCCGTGCCCATGGCTACCCTGGTGATCTTCGAGCGCACCAGCGACCTGCCGTCGTTCCTCTGGGCCAGCATGATTACCTTTGTCGCCGGCCTGGCCCTGGTGATTCCGGGGCGCCCCGAACACATCCATCTGCGCCCGCGAGACATGTACCTGCTGACCGTCAGCAGCTGGCTGGTGGTGTGCATCTTCGCCGCCCTGCCGTTCCTGCTGACCCAGAACATCAGCTACACCGACTCATTCTTCGAAAGCATGTCCGGCATCACCGCCACCGGCTCGACGGTGCTCACGGGCCTGGACACCATGTCCCCCGGCATCCTGATATGGCGCTCCTTGCTGCACTGGATCGGCGGGATCGGCTTTATCGGCATGGCGGTCGCGATTCTGCCATTGCTGCGCATCGGTGGCATGCGGCTGTTTCAGACCGAGTCGTCAGACCGTTCCGAAAAGGTCATGCCCCGTTCACACATGGTGGCGCGTTTGATCGTTGCGACCTACGTCGGCATCACCATTTTCGGCAGCCTGGCGTTCTGGTGGGCCGGGATGAGCCCGTTTGATGCGATCAACCACGCGATGTCAGCGATTTCCACCGGCGGGTTTTCCACCTCCGACCAGTCTTTGGCCAAATGGCCGGAGCCTGCGGTGCATTGGGTCGCGATCGTCATCATGATTCTCGGCGCCTTGCCGTTCACCTTGTATGTCGCCACGTTACGCGGTAACCGTCGGGCGCTGATCAAGGATGAACAGGTACAAGGCTTGCTCGGCATGTTGTTGGTGACCTGGCTGGTGCTCGGCACCTGGTACTGGTGGACCACCCAGTTGCACTGGCTGGATGCCTTGCGGCATGTGGCGCTGAACGTCACGTCGGTGGTGACGACGACAGGTTTTGCACTCGGGGACTACAGCCTCTGGGGCAACTTCTCGCTGATGCTGTTCTTTTACCTGGGGTTTGTTGGCGGCTGCTCGGGTTCGACCGCTGGCGGGATCAAGATTTTCCGCTTCCAGGTGGCCTACATTCTGCTCAAGGCCAACCTTAACCAGTTGATTCACCCGCGCGCGGTGATCAAGCAGAAGTACAACGGCCACCGTCTCGACGAAGAAATCGTACGTTCGATCCTGACCTTTTCGTTCTTTTTCGCCATCACCATTTGCGTGATCGCTCTACTGCTGTCGCTGCTCGGCGTGGATTGGATGACCGCCCTTACCGGTGCGGCCAGCACAGTGTCCGGCGTCGGCCCGGGGTTGGGCGAAACCATTGGCCCGGCGGGTAACTTCGCCAGCCTGCCGGATGCCGCGAAGTGGATTCTCTCGTTCGGCATGCTGCTGGGTCGGCTGGAGATCATCACGGTGTTTGTTCTGTGTATCCCTGCGTTCTGGCGTCACTGACCGGCTTGAGCGCTTCCGTCAGCCGCGCCCGGTATTCGCCGGGGGTGGTGTCGAACCAGCGTCGGAAGGCGCGGAAGAAGTTGCTCGGATCGGCAAACCCCAGCAGGTAGGCAATTTCCAGCAGCGTCATGCTCGGTCGCGCCAGGTATTGCTCGGCCAGTTCACGCCGCGTGTCATCCAGCAACGACTGAAAACTCGTGCCCTCTTCCTGCAAGCGTCGCTGCAAGGTGCGTTGCGACAGGTGCAGCGCCTGCGCTACTGCATCGCGCTTGGGTTCGCCCTGGGGCAGCAAGCGGCACAACACCTGCCGCGCATTGTGGGTCACGCGGCTCTCGGAAAACCGCGCCAGGTATTCACCGGCAAAGCGGTCGTGCAGCAGCGCCATGGCCTCGTTGGCGGTGGGCAACGGCGCCTCCAGGTCGGCGCGTTCGAAGATCAAGGCGTCATAGGGCGCGTTGAACATCATCGGCGCGTGGAAGGCTTGCTTATACGGTTCGAGATCGACGGGTTGATCGCCCTGCAGCAGCACTTTGCGCGGATGCAGCATGCGCCCGGTCAACCAGCCACAAAACGCCAGGGCACAGGCCAACGATGCTTCAGCGCTTTGTCGGGTCGGCGGCAAGTGGTCGCCATGCACCGTCAGGATCAGCGCATACCCCTCATCCAGCACACGTAAACTCAGGTCGGCACTTTCGGCAATGATTCGCTGATAACGCACCAGACGTTGAAAGCCTTCGGCCAGGGTTCGACTGGACATCAAGGCATAACCGGCAACGTGCAGGGACGCCGGTCGCACCACCTTGCCCATGTTCAGGCCGATCGCCGGGTTGCCGGACAACTCGACCGCGCGCTGCCAGAGCCGCGTCATGGAATCTTGCGGGAAGCGCGCATCCGGATCATCCAGTGCCGCATAGTCGAGCCCTAGCTGCTTGAACAAAACCCGGCAATCCAGGCCGTCCATTTCCAGTGCTTTGACAATCCCCATCGCCCAGCTTGCAGAAGTCGTTCGTTCGCTCATGGCGTTTACTACGTGATGGCCGCATGCCACGACCCAATGCCCAAGGATACTAAAGTGGCGCCTATTGTCACTGGCTGATGCCTATGATCACTCTAGACTTAAATAGGCTACCCGCAGCGCAACTTGTTGCCTGCACACACACCACAGAGATCGCAGTCGTGGAAAACATCAAACGTTTCAACAGCTTCGCTGCGTTTTACCCGTATTACCTCAGCGAACACCGCAATAGCACTTGCCGACGACTGCACTTTGTCGGCACCACGCTGGTTATTGTCATTCTGGCGCTGACCATCGCCAAAGGCGCGTGGTGGCTGTTGCTGGCCCTGCCGCTGGCCGGTTACAGCTTCGCCTGGGTCGGGCATTTCTTCTTCGAGAAGAATCGTCCTGCAACCTTTCAGCATCCTTTTTACAGCCTGCTCGGCGATTTCGTCATGTACCGCGACATGATTGTAGGTCGTGTGCCGTTCTAGGCTCCTTTGGCCACAAAAGCGTCCTGTGCAGCCAGTGCAGCGCTCTGGATCCAAGCCCTACACTCCAAACATCCCTTTCGATAAGAACAAGAGGATAGCCGATGAATGCCCGCGCCCGTTTTACCCACATGCAGGACGGCACGCAGGAAGACTGGGCGATCATCGCCACAGACTTCAGCGCCTATGCCCGGCAATTGCCTACAAGGATCGTGGCGCATTTGAAGTTACTGGAAGGTGATTTCGGCGGATTCCCGGTGGATCGCCTGACCCACTCGCTGCAAACCGCCAGCCGCGCCTGGCGCGATGGCCGCGACGAAGAGTACGTGGTCTGCGCTTTGCTCCATGACATCGGCGACACACTGGGGTCCTACAACCACCCGGACATCGCCGCGGCGATCCTCAAGCCGTTCGTCAGTGCCGAGAACCTGTGGATGGTGGAGAAACACGGGATTTTCCAGGGCTATTACTTCTTCCATCACCTGGGCATGGACCGGCATTTGCGCGAGCAATTCAGCGTTCATCCGCAGTATCAGGCGACCATCGAATTTTGCGCCCGGTACGACGCGGCGGCGTTTGACCCGGCATACGACACGCTGCCGCTGAGCTTTTTCGAACCGATGATGGAGCGGTTGTTTACGCAGCCGAAGCATTCGATCTACAAGGCGGCGATGGAAGAACAAGCGCCGGCCTGACCCCACACTGTGGCGAGGGGGCTTGCCCCCGTTGGGTCGCGAAGCGGCCCCAAAACCATTATCCCTAGATCGTGTGTGTAGGTTTTACGACTGCTGCGCAGCCGAACGGGGGCAAGCCCCCTCACCACAAAGGCTAAACCTCCGGTTTAAGCTGGTTCTGCGATTTTAATTGCCTTCAACTCCGCCTCCCGCGCTTGGGCATCGGCCAACCGGTACAACTCGATCGAGCCGTCCCAATGCTCGATCAGCGCCGTGCACGACTCCACCCAATCCCCGCAATTGAGGTAGTCCACCTCGCCAACCTTGCGAATTTCGGCATGGTGGATATGTCCGCACACCACGCCATGCAACTCGCGTTTGACGCATTCGTGGGCAATGGCTTCCTCAAAATCGCTGATGAAACTGACGGCGGTCTTGACCTTGTGCTTGAGGTACGCCGACAACGACCAATAGCCGTAGCCATAACGGGCCCGCCAATGGTTGAGCCAACGGTTGAGGGTCAGGGTAAATTCATAGGCCGAGTCGCCGAGGAAAGCCAGCCAGCGGTGGTAGCGAGTAATCACATCGAACTGATCGCCGTGAATCACCAGCAAATGACGACCATCGGCGGTCACGTGCACGGCTTCGTCCACCAGCTGGATATTGCCCAGCATCAGTTTCGAATAACGGCGCAGGAATTCGTCATGGTTGCCGGTGACGTAGATCACTTCTGTGCCGCGCTTGCTCATGGTCAACAGGCGACGAATCACGTTGGTGTGCGCCTGGGGCCAATACATGCCGCTACGCAGCTTCCAGCCGTCGATGATGTCACCGACCAGGTAAATCCTGTCGGCATGGTAGCCCTTGAGAAACTGCGACAGGTGTTCAGCCTGGCAGTCCCGTGTGCCCAAATGCACGTCGGAAATCCATAAGGTCCGCACACGTTGCTTACGGCTGGGTTTGGCGAGCTCGGCGCTGGTCATGGGCAACCCTCTGGACAAGTTTTGGCAAGCTTGCGCCGGTCGGGTTAATTGCCCATGACAATCGCAAGTCAGTCCTGTGACATCACGCGAAAGCAAGCCCCCGGTGTAGACTGGCGGCTTCACTCATCAATATCGCCACGAGACCTGCGATGAGACCGATCCTCACCCTGCGCCAATACACCCACGACCTGATCGTCCACAGCCACGACCACGCGCAACTGGTATTCGGGCTGTCGGGCGCACTGGATTTCGAGGTCGAGGGGCTTGGCAGTCAGGTGGTTCAGCAGAGTTTCGTGGTGGTGCCGTCCGGGGCGCATCATGCCTGCGACAGCGCCCATGGCAGTCGTTGCCTGGTGCTGGATGTGCCGAGCGATCAGTGGGTGTCTCAGTCAATGGGGGACCACACCGAGGCCAGCCGTCGCTTGCTCGACAATGCCGGGCGCCTGTCGCTGGACGCCGGGCAAAGCCAATTGGTGAGCTGGCTGGCGGGCAGCCCGATCAGCGATCCGCTGATCGCCCAGCAAGGCGCGGTGTTGCTGCTGGCCAGCCTCAACAACGCCAAACCCGACACGGTCGGCGGTCGGCGTCTACCGTATGCGGCGCTCAACGCTCACATCGATCAATACGCGGCCTATCCACTGCAAGTCGCCGACCTGGCGCGCATCGCCGGCCTGTCCAGCGCTCGCTTGCATGCGCGGTTCGTGGCGGAATGCGGGCAAACGCCGATGGACTACATCCGCAGTCGCCGGCTGCACATCGCCGTGCGCTTGTTGCGCGATTCGGCGCTGCCCATTGGCGAGATCGCGTGTCGGGTCGGCTACAGCTCCCAGAGCGCATTCGCCGCAGCAGTGCTGCGTGAGTTCGGCGCCTCACCCGGTAAATTGCGCCGCGAGGCTGGCGACAAATGACGCGAGTCTGGCGACAGACACCCGCAAGCACATCGTTCATTGTGTAGGAGTTGCCGAAGGCTGCTCCTACACAGGTCGACGGTGTCGTCGGCCAGATTCGATACGTTACTCAAGGACTGCAATGACTCCCCGTACCGCCCTTGGCGCTCTGCATATCGGTGCACTGATGTTCGGCCTGACCGGCGTGTTCGGCAAACTCGCCGCCGCCTCGCCGGCGATCATCGTGTTCGGTCGTGCCGCGTTTGCCGTCCTCGCCCTGGCGTTTTTCGCCCGGTTCGCCAGTAATACCCGTTGGCAGACACTCGACGCCGTGGACTGGCGCCGCCTGTTGCTCAGCGGCTTGCTGCTGACCGGGCACTGGGTGAGTTTCTTCATTGCGGTGAAGGTGGCCGGGGTGGCGATCGCGACCCTGGGCTTTGCCAGTTTCCCGGCGTTTACCGTGATCCTCGAAGGGCTGATTTTCCGCGAGCGCATCCGCGCCAATGAAATTCTGCTGGTGGTACTGGTCAGCATCGGTTTGGTACTGGTCACACCGGACTTCGATCTGGCCAGCGGCGCCACCACCGGCCTGTTGTGGGCAGTGGCCTCCGGCTTGCTGTTCTCCCTGCTGTCCCTGACCAACCGCGCCAGCTCCGGGCGAATCCCGCCGGTGCAGGCGGCGCTGTGTCAGAACGTAGTGGTTGCGATCTGCCTGCTGCCGGTGGCGATGCCGCAGTTGAGCGAGGTACGCGCCATCGACTGGCTGTGGATTGGCCTGCTCGGGGTGTTCTGCACCGGTGTCGCTCACAGTCTGTTCGTCGCCAGCCTGGCGGTGATCAAGGCCCGGACCGCGTCAGTGGTGTTCGCAATGGAGCCAGTTTATGGCATCACCATGGCTTGGCTGTTGTTCGATGAAAACCCGACGCTACGCATGCTGATCGGCGGCGCGTTGATCATCGTGGCCATCGTGGTCTCCAGCCGGTTGTCCGGCGGTTCAAGCCACAAGACCGTTGCCGCGCAAGCGCCGTCTCACTGAGTGCGGTCGTTGTGGCCCAGGTCGCGGTCCGGATCGATCTGATCGCGGACCCGCTGCTTAAGCACCTTGGCCTCGGGGAAACCGCCGTCGGCCTTGCGTTCCCAGAGCTGCACATCGTCGCAGAAAATGTGGAATACCCCACCAGTGCCGGGCACCAGGGATACTTTGCCCAGGTCGTCGCCGAAGGTGCTGAGCAGTTCCTGGGCCAGCCAGGCGGCGCGCAACAGCCATTGGCATTGCGTGCAGTAGGTGATGACGATTTCCGGTTTACGTGCGGTCATGATTGGCAAAACTCCTCTGCCTGAGGGAGCCGCCATAATAACCGCAAAGGCTGCGACCTTTTGATCTTCAGCGAATACCCGCCAACAGCGTTCGGGCTGTCTCCTTCAGCGGTTCGTCGCCTTCCTTGAGCAACTCGTTGAGCAGCTCGATGGCGCTGTCCAGATCACCGTCGTCGATGCAGGTCTGGGCCTGTTCGAGTTTGCCCGCGCTGCTCGGCTCGGCCGGTTCAAGATCGATCAATTCAGCAGTCAGCGGTTCAAGCTCCAGCGATTGGCCGGGATCGCTGAATTCGTTGAGAAAGGTCTCGTCCAGAGATTGCGAGTCAGGTTCGGCGACCCATTCAAGCTCGGGCTCATCCAGCGTCGGCTCGTCGGGTATTTCGAAGACATCGGGCAACACATGCAGATTCGAAGTGAACCCCGGCTCGTCTGCCGGTGATGACTCATTCGACGGTTTGGCACTGGGCGGAGAGTTGTCGAAGGGGCTGATCAGGTCCCAGTTCGCATCCATCGACAGGTCGTCGAGGTTCAACTGGAACTCATCGCTCGGTGCCACTGGAATTGCAGGCGTGGACGGAGCCACTGCCACCGCGGTGGCCACCGGCACGGCATCGATCAGTTTCGGATGGCGGTTGCGGATGTCCTGAAGTTGCTGTGTGTCAAACCCGGCGTCACGCAGGCTACTTTCCTGCGCGTCATACGCTTGCACGTCACCCTGCTTACCAAGAACCTCCAGCAGCTGCACGGCCAGGTCGATGCGTTGGGGCTCCTTGACCAACGCCTCTCGCAACAATCCGGCTGCCTCGGACAAACGGCCATAGGCGAGGTAGATACTAACCCCCTCCAGCACGTCGCCTGCGGCAGTCTCATCAGACGAGCCACCTAGCGGTTGCGCCTGGGTGGCTGACTTGGCCGGATCTGCTGTGCGGTTGAGCACCGATTCATGACGTGACGGCTGCACGGGTAGCGGCTCGGGCAAGGCCTGAACCTGCTGTCGTTGACGGCGAATGAACACTGCGAGCGACACCAGGGCCACCAACGACAGCAACCCGATGATCAGCGGCCAATGGGATGCTTCGGACGTCTCGACAACCACCGGAACCGGCGCCGGCACCTCGGGTGCGGCAGGCGCCGCCGACGCCTGTTTGACTTCCGTCAGTTGGGTTTGCAGCTCAGTCACCTGTTTTTTCTGAACAGAGATCTGCTCGTCCTGCGCCTGCAGCTTCGCATTGAGTTCATCGATGGTCTTTTGCAACTGCTGGTTTTGCAGCACGCTAGTGGCCAGTTGTTCGGCAACAGGATCACTCGCCGGCGTGGCGGCTGATTTATCGACATCAGGCTTGGGTGCCGAACTATTACTATTCACCGCAGGTGGCGGTGCAACAGCCGGTTCAACAGACGGGAACGCGGAATCCTGAGGGCTCGGCGCGGGGTCGTCGTTGACGGGAACGATCCCAGGTGAACCCGGCGGATCGATCAGCACGGTGTACTCGCGCAGCAAACGCCCGTTGGGCTGATTGAGCTGCACCAGAAAATTCAGAAAGGGTTCCTTGACCGGTTTACTGGACGTCACCCGGATCAGGTTGCGGTTGCCCCGCAGGATCGGCGTGAACTTCAGGTTATTGAGGAAGAACACCCGCTCGACACCGGCGCGGCTGAATTCTTCCGCCGTCGCCAGGCTGACCGACAGCTCGCCCTCCTCCAGCCCCCCAACGTCCAGCAGGGCGATATCGGCGCTGAATGGCTGATTCAACGCCGAATGCTGGGTGATCTCACCCAAGCCTAGCGCAGGGGCCAATGCCGAGTAAGTGACGGCACTACCGACCAGCAGCAGCCGGGTGCAACACCGCAATACAACGTGCCAACTCTCGAGCATGAGCATCCCTTAGATAACCAGAACCAACCTGTATGCATTCGCACATCCGGTACGAACACGATATTGCCTAGTAGTTCTTTATAGTCTGCCCAACGGGGTATCTCAAAAGTCCGACGCGTGGTTGTGCCTCAAGATTTTTCCAGGTTGCCCAGGATGTGCGCGTGGACACGCATGCAGACCTTCAAATCCGCCTCATCAACGCCTTCGAACAATTCGTGGCGCAGTTGTGTGGCAATGGTTTCAATTTGTTCGATCAAGGGCCGGGCCGGGGCACAGAGGACGATTTTTTTCGCCCGACGGTCTTCCAGCACCGATTGGCGTTGCACCAGGCCCTGACTTTCCAGGCTATCGAGCAGCCGAGCCAGGGTAGGCCCTTCGACGCCGACGCTTTGCGCCAGTTCACGTTGGGTGGGAGCATCATCGAAACGCGCCAGGTGCAGCAGCACCAGCCAGCGCGCCTGGGACAGGCCCAGGCCAGCCAGTCGGCGGTCCAGTTCGGCACGCCAGCCGCGAGACATCTGGGCCAGTTGCATGCCAAAGCGGTGTTGATCGGTTAACGGCATAAAACACTCATGGTTAGACTGAAATAGAGAAAAACTAATTATTAGTCAGCTAAGCATGACCTTTGGCTATAGGCAAGGTTTGCTCTGTACTGAATCGTTACATCTGCGCGACAGGTCATTCAAATTTCGAATTCCGACTGCAGCGCGGCACGTACGCAATACAAAACGCCTTCCGGCACCCGCCCTGCGAACAACGCGGCGATCTCCGCCACCGGCGGCAACTCGCCTTCGCCGTCGAGGAAAGCGTCCTGAACTTCGCCCATCAACTCTTCGGGCAGGTCCAGCGCCTGTTCCAGTGACAGCTGCTGCTTGCCGATGGCCTCGGCGAGCATCGTGTAGACATTCTTTTCCGAGCATTGCAGCTGACCGGCGATCTGCAGCGGTGTCATGCCGGCCCGGGCCAGCGTGATCAGCTCGTGGCGCACATCGGCCACCACTTTCGGTGCCTCGACCTGACCGCCGAGCACTTCGAGGAAAGCCTCGCCGTAACGTTCCAGTTTGCGCGCGCCGACACCGCTGACCGTGGCCATTTCCGCCAGCGAGGTTGGCTGGCTGCGGAGCATTTCCAGCAGCGTCGAATCGGGGAAGATGACATACGGCGGCACGCCATGTTCTTCGGCCAGTTTGCGGCGCAAGGCACGCAGCGCTTCCCACTGTTCGCGCTCCTCGAAGCGGACCAGTTGGCTCGCCTGGCTCTTGCTGCTTTTGGCGGTGGTTTGCGGCTTGAGGTCGCGGCGCAGTTCCAGGGTCACTTCGCCCTTGAGCAGCGGCCGGCAGGTATCGCTCAGGCGCAGCCCGCCGTAGCCTTCGAGGTCGATGTCCGCCAGACCGCGAGCAACAAGTTGTCGGAACAAGGAGCGCCATTCACTTTCACCCAGCGCTTTGCCTACGCCGTATACCGACAAATGCTGATGGCCAAAACTGCGGACCTTTTCGTTGTCCTTGCCCAGCAACACGTCCACCAGATGGCCGACGCCATAGCGCTGACCGGTGCGGTAGATCGCCGACAGCGCCTGGCGGGCCGGCTCGGTGGCGTCCCAGGTCTGCACACCGTCGACACAGTTGTCGCAGTGGCCGCAGGGCTCGGGCATGTCTTCGTCGAAGTACGCCAGCAGGGTCTGGCGGCGGCAGCGGGTTTCTTCACAGAGCGAGAGCATGGCGTCGAGCTTGTGCTGCTCCAGACGCTTGTGGCGCTCGTCGCCTTCGGAGTTCTGCAACATCTGCTTGAGCATCACCACGTCTTGCAGGCCGTACGCCATCCAGGCATCCGCTGGCAGACCGTCACGGCCGCCGCGACCGGTTTCCTGATAGTAGGCCTCGAGGGATTTGGGCAAATCGAGGTGAGCCACAAAACGCACGTTGGGCTTGTCGATGCCCATGCCGAACGCCACGGTGGCGACCATGATCAGGCCTTCCTCGTTGAGGAAGCGCTTCTGGTGATGCGCCCGGGTTTCGTTGGCCAGACCGGCGTGGTACGGCAGCGCCGGGAAGCCTTGTTCACTGAGGAACACCGCCACTTCGTCGACCTTTTTGCGCGACAGGCAGTAAACGATGCCGGCATCGCTGCGCCGTTCGGCGAGGAACGCCAGCAACTGCTTGCGCGGCTGTTCCTTGGGCACAATGCGATAAAAAATGTTGGGACGGTCGAAACTCGACAGGAAACGCTCGGCATCCTGCAAATGCAGGCGATCGACGATTTCTTCCCGGGTACGCTTGTCGGCGGTGGCGGTCAGGGCAATGCGCGGGACGTTGGGGAACAATTCCGCCAACTGGCCCAGTTGCAGGTATTCGCGACGGAAGTCGTGGCCCCACTGGGACACGCAATGCGCTTCGTCGATGGCGAACAGGGCGATTTCGAGGCTTTGCAGGAAGGCCAGCATCCGTGGCTGCACCAGGCGTTCAGGCGCGAGATAGAGCATTTTCACCTCGCCGCGCTTGATCCGTGCAGCAAGATCACGCTGCTGCTCGGCGCTGAGGGTGGAGTTCAACGACGCCGCGGCGACGCCCAGCTCTTCGAGGGTGGCGACCTGATCGTCCATCAGCGCGATCAGCGGCGACACCACCACCGCCAGGCCTTCGCGCAGCAGCGCCGGCACCTGGAAGCACAAGGACTTGCCGCCCCCGGTAGGCATCAGCACCAGGGCGTCGCCGCCACTGGCCACGCGCTCAATGATTGCACCCTGACGGCCACGGAAACTGTCGTAGCCGAAGATGTCCTTGAGGACGCGTTGAGCCTGTTCGAGCATAAAAACTCCAAAAATCACCGAAACATCCCTGCAAGGCTGGTTCAGAACCACGAAAGCTGCACAAACAAATCGTAAGTGCGCATTGCATGACGCTGCATATTTCAGCCGTGACGCCAGCAGGGCATCACAAAACGCGCGAGTATACCCGAGCCCTCCCTTGCAAAGGGCGCCGCTGATAAGACGCACACAAGCCAACCGCGGGAGCAAATATGCCGCGCGGCTGGCCTGAGCGCTCAAGAAGGCCTAGAATTCCCGCATCGTATATTCCCCAAGGTAGCCCTTTAATGTCCTTCGCTGAGCAACTAACCCGCCTGCAAGTCTTCCTCGACGCCGACGAGCTGCATGACGAGGCGCTGGACTACGTGGCCGCCCACGGCTACCTCACCGCGCTGTCGATCTGTTCCGAAAGCGTTCCCGACCGCGAATGGATCGATGCGCTGTTCGCCGAAGAACCGCATTACGCCGACGACACCGAGCGTGAAGCGATCGAATCCACCCTGGTGCTGCTCAAGGCTCACATCGCCCGCCAACTGGCGTCCGACGAAGAGTTCGAGCTGCCATGCGACCTCGACCTGGGTGATGACCCAGACGATTCCGACCTGCGTGGCTGGTGCATCGGCTTCATGGAAGGCGTGTTCCTGCGCGAAGCCGCCTGGTTCGAAACCGCCGAAGACGAAGTCAGTGAAATGCTGCTGCCGATCATGGTCGGTTCGGGTCTGTTCGACGAACAGCCTGAGTTCTCCGACATCGCGGCCGACGCCAACCTGATGGACGACATGATCGTGCAAATCCCGGAAGCCCTGACCGCGCTGTACTTGCTGTGCAACGCGCCAGACGAAAAACCGGCGATCCTCAAGCCACGTCACCACTAAGGTTTTGCCTATGGACAAACCCATAGGCAACCGCCCCCTGATGTTGCGCTACGTGCTGCTGGCCATCGGCTGGCTGAGCGTAGTGCTGGGGGTGATCGGGATTTTCCTGCCGGTGCTGCCCACCACACCGTTCCTGCTGTTGGCGGCAGCCTGCTTCGCCCGCAGTTCGCCGCGTTTCTATCACTGGCTGGTTGAACATCCACGGCTTGGCCCCTGGATTCGCGACTATCTGGACGGCAACGGCATTCCGCTCAAGGGCAAGGTCTACACCATCGGGTTGATGTGGGCGAGCATCCTGTTCTCCTGCTACCTGGTGCCCCTGCCGTGGGCGCGCGGGTTCATGCTGACCAGTGCGGTGCTGGTGACGGTTTATATCCTCAAACAGAAAACCCTGCATAAGCCCTGATCCCCTCTGTGGCTCGAGGGCTTTTGTGGCGAGGGGGCTTGCCCCCGTTCGGCTGCGCAGCAGTCGTCAATGCGGCGTGTCGGAGAAGGTTGGGTTGCAGGTTTTGGGGCTGCTTCGCAACCCAACGGGGGCAAGCCCCCTCGCCACGGAAAACAACCCACCGACATCCTTTCGTCCGACGACCTGCCCTCCCTCGCCGTAAACACCACCTAGACTTCAGGCATCTGCACCCGAGCAGCCAGACATGTCCCGCGGTCCGCGTAGTCCAGGATGGTCAACGCTCCGACTTCGGTTCGGCGGATGGCTGTTGCTGGCGAGTTTTCTGCTGGCCGGGTTGGGCAGTGTCTGGGCCGACTGGGATTTTGCGCAGGTTCTGCAAACGGCCGAAAAACGCTACGGCCCCCTTGGCCCGGCACAGGGACGGATCGAGGCCTGGAGCCAAATGCTGCAAAGCGAACGCAACCAGCCTGAGCGTGAACAACTGAACGCGGTCAATCACTTCTTCAATCAGCAACTGAGTTTTCAGGATGACACGCGCATCTGGCATCAGACCGATTACTGGGCCACGCCCGTGGAATCCTTGATCAAAGCCGCAGGCGACTGCGAAGACTACGCCCTGGCGAAATACTTCAGCCTGCGTCACCTCGGGATTCCCAGCGAAAAACTGCGCATCACCTACGTCAAGGCCCTGACCCAGAACCAGGCGCACATGGTGTTGACCTTCTACAGCAGCCCCACGGCCGATCCGCTGGTGCTGGACAACCTGATCGACGAGATCCGCCCCGCCTCCCAACGCAAAGACTTGCTGCCGGTGTACGCCTTCAACGCCGAAGGTCTGTACTTGCCGGGGGCCAATGGCGGTAAACGCAGCAGCGACTCAAAAAAACTGTCGCGCTGGCAAGACGTATTGAAAAAGATGCAAATCGAAGGGTTCGCCGTGGGCGAAGGCTAGCCGCCACTGCAAGGAGTGTTTTCATGTCACTGCGCAAACAGTTGTTCCTCGCCATTTGCCTGTTCTTGCTGGTGGCCTTCAGCGGCAGTTTTTTTGTCAGCCTGGAAAGCTCCCGTGAACAGATGCTCAGTCAGTTGCGCTCCCACGCCCAGGATGCTGCGACGGCGCTGGGCCTGTCGTTGACCGCGCAGATCGACGACCCGGCGATGATCGAATTGATGGTCAGCTCGATTTTCGACAGTGGCTATTTCAGCAGCATCCGGGTCATCAACATCGAGAATGAACAAGTGCTGGTGGAGCGCAGCGTACCAGCGCAAATCGAGGGTGTTCCGGGCTGGTTCGTCAGCCTGGTGAACCTGCGCCCACAAGGCGGCGATGCGCTGGTCACGCGTGGCTGGGACCAGGCAGCCCGGGTCGAAGTGCTGAGCAACCCACAGTTCGCCCTGGCCAAACTCTGGGACAGCTCCCTCGGCAGCCTGATCTGGCTGCTGATTTGCGGACTGCTCAGCGCCGTGTTTGGTGGCTGGCTGTTGCGCCGGCAGCTGCGGCCGCTCGACAACATGGTCAAACAGGCGGAAGCCATCAGCAAACGCGAGTTCCGCAGTTTGCCGAAACTGCCGCGCACGCCGGAGCTCAAACGCGTGGTGCTGGCCATGAACCAGATGGTCGAAAAACTCAAAGCGCTGTTCGCCGAAGAGGCCGCGCGCAGCGAAAAACTGCGCTCCGAATCCTATCAGGACAACCTCACGGGCCTGGCCAACCGGCGTTTGCTGGATGAACAACTGGCCGACCAATTACTGGATTCCGAGCAAAGCCGCGACGGTCATTTGCTGATGCTGCGGATCAACGACCTGATCGGTCTCAATCAACGCCTGGGTGGCCAACGCACCGATGCCCTGATCAGCGCCGTCGGCGAGTTGCTCAAACGCCTGACGCAACCTGCGGAACGTCGCACCTGGCTCGCGGCGCGCAATCGCGGTGGCGAATTCAGCTTGCTGACGCCGGGCCTGGACAGTAAGGATGCCGCGCGACTGGCCTCCGAAATCAGCGCCACCCTGGAAAACCTGCGCCTGACCGGTGCCAGCGACTGCATGCCGGTGGCGCACCTGGGCATCGTCGCCTACCACCCCGGCGAACCGGCAAATGATGTGCTGCTGCGACTGGATCAGGCGCTGACCCAGGCTCGGCAACATCCCGAGCGGCCGTGGATATACCAAGCCCAGGTCGATACTGCGCCGAATCACTCTCAGCATGATTGGCGCAACTGGATCGACGACGCGCTGACCGAAGGCAAGATGCAGTTGTATTTCCAACCGGTGGTGCAATGCGCCGACACCAGTCAGGTGCTGCACCACAAAGTCCTCGCGCGCCTGCTCGACCCGCAAGGCGAGGCCGTTGCCGCCGGGCATTTCCTGCCGTGGATCGAACGCCTCGGCTGGTCGGCGCGGTTCGATCTGGCGATGCTCGAAACCACCCTCGAATACCTCGCCGCCAACCGCTGGCCGCTCGCGCTGAGCCTGTCCGGCAGCACCCTGCGCGACCAGACCCAGCTGAAACTGATCTGCGACATACTCGAATCATTGCCGGAACTGGCGCCTCTGCTGACCCTGGAAATCGACGAACGCCAACTGCCGCCCCCCGAAGAACTGCAACGCCTGAGCCACAGCCTGCTCAACACCGGTTACCGCATCGGTCTGCAGCATTTCGGCGGCAGCTTCAGCCAGATCGGCAACCTGACGCAGCTGGGGTTGGCGTACTTGAAAATCGATGGGGCGTACATTCGGGGCATCGATGAGCAGAGTGACAAGCGGTTGTTTATCGATGCGATATACCGGGCGACCAACAGCATCGATTTGCCATTGATTGCGGAGATGGTCGAGACCAAAGGGGAACTGGAGGTGATTCGGGAGTTGGGGTTGTTTGGGGTGATGGGGCGGTTGATCGGGCCACCGGAGCCGATGTAGTTTTGCAGCGCTTTATGTCCATGGTGTTCACCTGTTTTCATTCACAGTAGAATCCGCGCCATATATGTTCCAAGGTACCCGTTGTGCGTACTGCGAAGCAGACATTATTCAATCCGGGCGTAAGCACCTCGAACACTTTCAACAGCGAGACAGATTTCCTCAAGGTACGTTCGATTGGAATAATCTGTTCGGATCATGCAACCGAGAAGACACCTGCGGTAAGTTCAAGGACAGGTGCAGCCTCTATGACCCTGTTGTTCTGCTCAAACCCGACGAGGACAACCCTGACGACTATTTCATCTTTGTCAGCGATGGCACCATCACGCCACGGGCAGACTTGGATCATCAGCACCGTCACCGAGCGATAGAAACCCTTCGCATCTTCAATCTCGATGCAGAAAACGGTGCCCTTCGCGAAATAAGGCGCGAGGCCGTTCGTGGTTACCTGGAAACCGCAGAAACACTTCATGAGATGTTTCAGGACGATCCGGCAAGTGAGGAACTGCAGTTATTCCTTGAAGAAGAAATCCTGGGAACCGCCCACCTGCCCTTTGCCACAGCAATCAGACACACATTGTCTTGGAGCCTCTGAGGAAAAAAGGGAACGCATCAATTTGTCGATGCATCCGGCGTGATCAATAAACGGAGATGTTTAATCTGACACCTCCAGATACTCCTTAAGGATACGCATTCTCGTAATACCTGTGTATGCGGTTTGCCAGACCAACCGTGATTGCGGCTATTTGGGGCCACTTCGCAGCCCTGCGGGAAAGGTGAACGCACTGACTGGCCTCTGACTCAGTTGCAACCGAAAACGGCCCTTCAAAGGCCGTTTTTTTGCGCCTTGCGAAAACCCTGAAAAGCCATCGCACATGACCGTTCGTCGCAAACCCACCGTCACCTGTCAGATCTGACAGTAGCCGGTTTTCTTCTTTCGCGGTGTGATGGGGCTCGCTCCCGAAATGGCTCGGGCACAACGCGCCAGGAGAACAAGATGAGCATCAACGTCAATTCAGCACAGGCCAGCGACGGACTTTTGTTGGTGCCCATGTTCATCCCGGGGTGGAGAACACCCGTGCAACCGGCGGGGCTCGCCCACGGCGGCATACCCTTGTCCATTTATCAGGCGCCTAATGGCCTGGCACTGGTGATTGATCCCCCCACGATGCTGAAAACTTTTACGCTGGATGCATTCGACACCGTGGAGGTGTGGGTCAACGGCAAAGCCACTTCCGTGAGCAAGGTCATCCTGCCGGGAGAAGAGCAACTGCGCATTCTCCTGTACCTGCCGCTGGGGAGGCTGGTGAACGGCATCAATCAGCTGTTTTACCGGGTCACCCGGCCCAGCGGGAATTTTGAGGACTCGACCCCGGTGCTGGATGTGCTGTATCACGACCCGGCACCCGGTAACCCCGCGCCGGCCGGTATCACCATCGTCTTTCCACCCAACATCGTCGCCAACGGCGTCGGTCCTGCAGATGCAGCGACGGGGGTATTGGCCACCTTCATCATCAGCTTCGCGCGGCCATATGATGAGATTCGCCTGGACGTGGGCACCTGGAGCACCACGATTAAAGTCACTGACCCTGCCAAGGCGATCACACTGACCCTGACCGCCGCTGATTTCCAGCAGATCGGCGACAACGCCAAGATGCCGGTCAAGTGCACAGTGACCGACCAGTTGGGCAACGGTAACCAGTCGGCGACAACCTATCTGGACATCCACGCCAACCGTCTCGATCTGCTGGCCCCGACCGTCAAGGGGCAGACAGGCAACAACCTCAATCCGACCCTGCAGGACGTTGTGACGGTAGTGCCGCTCGGCTCGCTGCTGCCCACCGACAAGGTGACCGTGAGCTGGCAAGGCGCGACCGGCACGCCGGCTGCGGGTTCCTTCACCAGCCCGCAACGCCTGGTCAGCGCCGGGCGGGAGTTTGTCGTACCGCGCTCGGTGCTGGCCTATAGCTTGGGCAAAACCGTGACCGTCACTTACGTCATCGAACGCAACGGCATAACCTCCACCTCATTACCCTTGTCGCTGAACATTCTGCCGTTGCCGAAGACGGCGTTGATCCCGCCGAAGATTGTCGAGGTCGATGCCAACAATGTGCTTGACCTGATGGCACTGGGCACCAAAGACGCGACCCTCCACGGATTGCTCTGGACGCTGATCGAAGCGGGTCAGCAAGTGCGGATGAGGCTGGAGGGGAAAAAAGCGGACGGCACGGCGCACAACCTGCAAGTCTGGAGTGGCGGAACCTCAAAGGTCAACGCCACGTGGGTCAGCCAGGGCTTCTGGCCATATACATTGGCCAACAGCTACCTCAAGCTGCTCGGGCACGGTTCTACATTGACAATCAAGTTCAAGGCGTCTCTGGATAAGAGCAATGTCGAGGCAACGGCGGTGGTGTTTCCGGACCGTACCTACACCATTAAGTCGGTGGAGCTGGTTGTTCCGACCTTGAGCAACGTAACGGATGCCGGCAACAAGGAAGTTCCGGAGGGTGGGCTGACCGCCAGTATCACCCTGAAGCTCAAGGGCACAGCCAGCAAGGGGCAGCCCGTCGAGATCTTCGACGGCAGTGGCCCGAGCGCGGTGTCCAAGGGCACGGCGACCGCCAACGCGACAACGGGGATCTGGGAACACACGATTACCGTGCCGGAGGGCGGTCGCCGCTTGTATGCCCAGTCGCGGTATCACCCCACCCCCGTTTACTCCAACGTGCGCAACCTGACGGTGGTGGCTGTGATTGTGCCGACGCTGGTCAATGTGCTGGACGCCAACAACGTCGAAGTGCCGGAGGGCACCAGCACCATCAAAACCACATTGAAACTCAAGGGCAAGGCGAGCAACGGCCAGCAGGTTGAAATCTTCGACGGCAGTGGCTCGAGTGCAGTGTCCAAGGGCACGGCGACCGCCCACGCGACCACGGGAATCTGGGAGCACACGATCACCGTCGCGCAGGGTGGCCACCGCTTGTACGCCAAATCGCTGTATCACCCCACCGCGACTTACTCCAACGTGCGCAACCTGACGGTGGTGGCCACCAAACCAAGCATCACCGCACTGACGGATTCCAAAGGTCCGGTCGCCCATAACGGAACGACTTACGACACCGAGGTCACGGTGACCGTCGCTGCCGATCCGAACCAGAGTATCCAACTCTACGATGGAGCCAAGGCCATCGGGGCGCCTATTCCACTTGATAGCAAAGGGAGTGGGACTACGAAGTTATCGGCTCTGGAGCAGAAGGTTTTTTCCCTCACCGCCAGAGCCGTTTATGGCAATCAGCTGGAATCCCCCGCGCGCATCTTTACACGCAAAGCCCATCTGGCAGTGACCCTGACGTCGGTCAAGCATTCGCGAGGAGAGCTGGGCGAGGGACAGAGTACCGCCAGTGCCTCTGTCACACTGGAAGGATCGGTGACACCTTTTTATAGCGTGCAGATCCATCACAACAACAGTGCCAAGAATATCGTGCAGAGCAACGCAAGTGGCTTCTGGACTACCCCCCTGCCCATCGTCACTGGCCTAAACAGGGTATACGCCACAGCAGTAGCGACCGGGTTGAATTCCAACTCACGGAGTTTCACCAGAGTAGTGCCATCCACGTCTGAAAATTTCGATCAATACTCAACGAGACACGTTTCGCCAGGTCTAAACATCCCACTAAACAGCATGACTATTTACCATTTAGGGGGCACCGGCTTTATCGGGATAGCTCCACTGGCTGACTTATTCACTGGTCCCTATCCTCAGATACCGGGTAAAAGTTATGGGCAGACTCTGGAGATGCATTGGAAAGGCCTTGGCACGTCACAACATATGCGTATTCGATTCAATTGGGGCTATTCCAGCGTCAGTTTTTTTGTCAGGTTCGCACAAACCCGTAATCTATGGATCAGATTTTTAGACATAAATAACAACACGATCCATCAACACACGCTCCCACTTAATTTCGATGCACAACTTGTTAGTTACTCGCATCCCAGTATCGATATTTGGGGTGTAGAAGTCCAAACATCGGAAATGGATTTAGTTTCTATTGATTATTTCAATATGACTTACAGATAATTTATAGGATGGAATATTACTCCAACAAAACGGCCTTTCCCGGCCGATTTGGGCAACGTTCAACCGCCAACCAACAGTTTGTCGGACGAAAAGGGGCGTATCTGGGCACGCCATTATTTATCAGCCCTGCCTCTCTTAAGCCTGAATGAGAAATAAACAGCGATGTTTAAAAAACATCTCAAGACACTCACTCAGGCTACACATCCTTGCGCCGCTGCCTACGACTGCGCCAGAATCCGCCGGCTTGTGCGCTTTGAGGTCGGGCTCTATCGTTTCCCTGCCACTGCTCATCAGTGGTCGGGTTTCGCAGCCTGGATCAATCAAGGCGCATAGCGCCACCGTTCCCTTTCAGTTGGCGCTTTTTTCGTCTACTGGATGGCGTTATGGCGGCTGTGCGCGGGAGATCTTAGGGTCTGCCGGGTTCCTTGATTCCCGGTCTGCGAACCTGCGTACAGCTGCCACCTCCCTTCGTTTCGCAGCGAACCGTGGCGGCTCCACTAATCAAGGAGCATCACAATGTTCAAAGCCACACCCAATCCCCCTGAAACCGACGACGTTTCCCCCTACGAAACCCCGGACTCCAAAAAACTCAACGAAGCCGCCGAGCGCGCCCTCGATTACTACCTCAAACCGTCCGCCCATAAGCCCCCGCGCAAACCGAGCACGATTTACACCGTCGCCCCGGACATCAACATCGAAGAACTGCTGGCCAACGCCTGCGAATCCTTTGCCTCGGCCAAGGTGATCGCCAGTGACTGCGCCGGGTTTCTGGAGGGGCCGCAGCGCAATACGATACTGGGCGTCGCGCAGCTCATCATGTTCGGGGAGCTGGCGGTGAATCGGGCGCTGGATAGTCTGGAACTGAAGGCTGACCCGGCCCTATGACCTGATCCCTGTGGCGAGGGGGCTTGCCCCCGTTGGGCTGCGAAGCGGCCCCCAAAACCTGCAATCACTGTCTGTCTGGCAAACTGCATGTACAGGTTTTACGACTGCTGCGCAGCCGAACGGGGGCAAGCCCCCTCGCCACATGAGGTGTATCCGGGCACAGGGCCGGTAGATAAGTCCTCAAACAACAAAAAACCCGCCATCCCCTTTCACCGGGAATGGCGGGTTTTGTCGTTTCAGATCACACCGTATCCACTTTCAACGAATGGTCATTCAACATGCCGTTGATAATGGTCGCGGTATCGTGACCGCCGGCAATCACACCATTCGCTCCGGGGGTGACGCCGTAATGGCTGGCCAAATTCACCCCCGCCAAGTCAATGGTCTGGCTCGGCGTGGCGCCGGCCATGGTGCTGACGTCGATGCTGGTGACCAGTGAGGCGCCGCTGCCGGTGACTTTGAAGTGCAGGTAGTCATCCAGCGATGCCGCGGTGCCGTTTTCCCCTTGCAACAGTTGCGACAGGTCGAGTTTGTCGGTTCCCGGTGTGAAGTCGGTGATGACATCGTGGCCGCTGTTGCCTTTAAGCCACTGGAAGGTGTCGGCGCCGCTGCCGCCGGTGAGGGTGTTGTCGCCCAGGCCGCCGATCAGGAAGTCGTCGCCGCCCCCGCCGTTGAGCACATCGTTACCCAGACCGCCGTTGATGATGTTGCCGTTGTTGTCGCCCGTGAGGCTGTCGTTGAAGTTCGAGCCCGTGAGGTTTTCGATGCCGGTCAGGGTGTCGGTGCCTGCGCCAGAGGTGTTTTGCGCGGTGAGCAGGCTGAGGTCGACAGTGACGCCGGCGGTGGCATGGGCGTAGCTCGCGGTGTCGTTACCGGTGCCGCCGTCGAGCAAATCGTTGCCCGGTCCGCTGAACAGCAGATCGTTACCGGCGCCGCCGTGCATCTCGTTATTGCCTGAGCCTGCGGTGAGCACGTCGTTGCCGTCACCCGCATTGATAATGTTGTTGCCGGTGCCTGCGATCAACACGTCATCGCCCGAGGTGCCGGTCAGTGTATGGCCGGCCTGATAGGTGATGTCGACTGCCGCGCTGTCGTTGCCACCGTGGTTGTCGCTGGCGGTGTAGGTGCCGTGGAAGTCTGGCGCGGAGTCCTGGGCTCCGGCGTAGTTGACCGTCATGGTCAGTTGATAGTTTTCCGCCCCCTTCCCGCTGTTGCCAGGTCCCCCGTCGTCGATGTTGGTGATGTGGATCTGGTACGTGCCATCCGCCGAGGCGGTGATGGTCTGGCCATCGGCGAGGGCCGTGTAAGCACCGCCGTTGACCGAGTATTCCATGGTGACGTGGCCGACCGCCAGGTTGTGGTCCAGGTTGAGGGTTTCACCCTGTTTGAGGTTGACGGTGATGCGGTCCTCATCGTTGGTATTGTTGGCGCTGACCGCCCCCAATGCCCCGCTGACCACCAGCATGGCGGTCATGGCGGCAGCGTTGGCGACGAATGCGCTGCGGGCGATGGTCACGGCCTGGACATTATTGCCGGTGAAACTGAAGCTCGAGTTGGTGCCGGTGAAGTCCGCCCCCTTGGCCGTCCAACCCGTGTTGAAGGTAGTCGGCGATGCCGTGAGCGCATCACCGTTGGGGTCGGTGTCGTTGGCCAATAGCAGCTCGGCCGGCACCCCGATACTGCCCGACAGCACGTTGGTGATGATGTGATCATCGACCGCCACCGGTGGCGAATTCGGAATCACGTTGACTGTCAGGGTCGAACTGGTGAGATCGCCATCGTTATCGCTGGCGGTGAAGCCGATGTTTTCGGTGATCTGCACGGCCGTGGTTTTCTGCGAGGTGTAGGTGTACTCGCCGGTGTCGAGGTTCACCAGCAGCGTGCCGCTGTTGTTGGTGGCGATGCTCAGGGTGTTGTCGACGGTGTTGAAGGTGCCGTGGTTGGCGCCGCCGCTGAAGTTCAGCGAACCCTGATTGCTGTTGGCTTTCGGGTCGTAGGTATAGGTGGTGCCGTCGACCGTGAGGGTTTTGATGAAACCGCCATCGGCGCCGAATGTACCGCCCTCGCCCAGCAGCGAACCGGTGACCGGCGCGCCTTGCACGGTGCCAGAGAGGACCGAGTTGAGTTGATTGAGGTCGGTCACCACCACGGCGTTGGTGTCGGTGTGCGGGCTGCCGTCATAGGCCACGGGATCGAGGCTGGCGTTATTGACGCCGCTGCCCAGGCCGATGGCGTAGTTCTTGATGCCATTGGCGTCGAGGAAGGCTTTGAGCGCAGTCTCGTCCGCAGTGCCGATGTCGCCTTCGTTGGGTTTGCCATCGGAGAAGAAGTAGCCGACGTTCTGCGCCCCGGTGAGTTTGCCCGCAGTGTCGAACGCGCTTTCCATGGTCGCCACGGCCGCGTCGTAGTTGGTGCCGCCACCTGCCGTCAGCGTAGCGATGATCGACTTGGCCGTCGCCACATCGACCCAGATCGACGTCTGGTCGGTGGCGCTGCTGCTGAAGGTAACGATCTGCACCTTCACGTCGCCCAGGTTGTCGTACTTGTCGAGCAGCTCGCTAATCGCTTGCTTGGCCAGATCCAGCCGCGACAAGCCCGACACGCCGGAAGGGTCATCCATGCTGCCGGACACATCAATCACCAGCATCAGGTTGGAGTCGATCTGCACGGCTGGCACAGAACGGTCCGAGGCGACGGCGTGAGGCACGTCATCGACGATGTTGACCACAAGGGTGCCGGTGGTGCTATTGCCGATGGCATCGGTGGCTTGGTAGGTGAAGCTTTCGTTCAAGGTGTTCGCGCCATCGTTGGCGTTCGGCAACGTTTTCGGCGCCGAAGTCAGCGTATAGGTGTAGGAACCGTCGGGATTGAGCAGGATCTGCCCGTAGGTGCCGGTGGCGCTGCCGACCAGGGTGTAAGTGATCGCGCCAGTGCCGCCAGTGACCGAGCCTGCCAGCGTACCGGAGCCGGTTTCACCGGTGTTGCCGGGCTCGCTGCCGGTGACGCTGCCCGCCGCCAGGTCCTGGCCGTCCTTGGTCAGATCCAACGCTTTTTCGTAGACGGTCACATCGGTATCGGTGGCGGCTACGAGGCAGTTGTTGGAGACGTCAACAGTGATCGTGGCAGTGCTTTCATCGCCGTCGGCATCGCGCACGGTGTAGGTGAAGGTGTCGGTGGCGCCGGCTTCGCCGACCGAATTCGGGTTGCTGTGGTACACCGCATTGCCACTGGCATCCAGGATCAGGTAGCCGTAAGCGCCGTTGATTTGCGTGTTCAAGCCACCGATGGCCGAGGTCGAGGTGTCGCTGCCGGCGCGCACGCCGACCACTGCCCCACCCAAGGCCGGGCCGTCAGCACCGAGCACATCGTTGTCCAGCACATTGCCGCTGACCGTGCCGCCCTCCACCACCGAAACCGAATCGCAATGGGCCGTCGGCACGTCATCGACAATGTTGATCACGATGGTGCTGGTGACGCTGTTGCCCACAGAGTCGGTGGCCTGGTAGGTGAAGCTCTCGCTCAGGGTGTTCGGTCCGTCGTTGGCGTGCGGCGTGGTGGTGGGTGCCGAGGTCAGGGTGTAGGTGTAGGAGCCGTCCGGGTTGAGCAGGATTTGCCCATAGGTGCCGGTGGCGCTGCCGACCAGGGCGTAAGTGATTGCACCCGTGGCGCCAGTGATTGAACCGACTAATGTGCCGGAGGCGGTTTCACCGGTGTTGTCAGGCTCGCTGCCGATGACAGTGCCCGCCGCGAGGTCCTGGCCGTCCTTGGTCAGATCCAACGCCTTTTCGTAGACGGTCACGTCGTTATCGGGGGCCACCACGAGCGAACAGTTGGAGATGTCGATGGTAATGGTCGTGGTGCTTTCATCGCCGTCGCCATCGCGCACGGTGTAGGTGAACACGTCCGTGGCGCCCGGTTCACCGACCGAGTTCGGGTTGCTGTGGTACACGGCGTTGCCGTTGGCATCCAGGGTCAGGTAGCCGTAGGTGCCGTTGATGTGCGTGCTCAAGCCACCGATAGCCGAAGTCGAGGTATCGCCGCCGGCGCGCACGCCGACCACCGCGCCACCCAAGGCCGGGCCGTCAGCACCGAGCACATCATTGCCCAACACATTGCCGCTGACCGTGCCGCCTTCCGCCACTGAGACGACATCGGCATGAGCGGTTGGCACGTCATCGACGATGTTGATCACGATGGTGCCGGTAACGCTGTTGCCCAGAGAATCGTTGGCCTGATAGGTGAAGCTTTCGCTCAGGGTGTTCGGCCCGTCGTTGGCGTGAGGTGTAGTCGCGGGAGGCGAGGTCAGGGTGTAGGTGTAGCTGCCGTCCGGGTTGAGCAGGATTTGCCCGTAGGTTCCGTTGGCGCTGCCGACCAGGCTGTACGTGATGGTGTCGCTGGTGCCGGTGACTGAACCCACCAGCGTGCCGGAGGCGGTTTCGCCGGTGTTGCCAGGTTCGCTGCCGATGACCGTGCCCGCCGCCAGGTCCTGCCCGTCCTTGGTCAGGTCCAGCGCTTTTTCACTAACCGTCACATCGGTGTCAGTGGCAGCTACGAGGGTGCAGTTGGCCACATCGATGGTAATGGTGGTGGTGCTTTCATCGCCGTCGGCATCGCGCACGGTGTAAGTGAACACGTCGGTAGCACCAGGGCCGTTCACGGCATTTGGATTGCTGTGATAGACCGCATCGCCGTTGGCATCCAGGGTCAGGTAGCCATAGGTGCCGTTGATTTGACTGTTCAAGCCACCGATGGCTGAAGTCGAGGTGTCGCTGCCGGCGCGTACGCCGACCACCGCGCCACCGAGTGCCGGCCCGTCGGCGCCGCCGATATCGTTGCCCAGCACGTTCCCCGAGACCGTCGCGCCTTCGGCCACTGAGGCGTGATCAGGATTGGCGGTGGGCAAGTCATCGACGATGTTGACGTTGATCTGGCCCAACGCCGTGCTGCCGTCGACGTCAATGGCGACAACGTTGAGGTTCTCGGTGATGCTGTTGGTGCCGTTGGCGTTCGGGTGGGTTTCGTTATCCACCAGGGTGTAGCTGTAGCTGACCACGCCGGTCGCACTGTCGTAACCGGTGACGGTCAGCGTGCTGCCAAGCGGAGTGACGATCGACTGCGGGAAGCCTGCGGCCACGCCACCGGTGACCACCGCGATGCCGCCCACCGTCAGGGTTTGCAAACCGTCGAGCGCGGTGACGGTGAAGGTGCCGCTCTGGGTCAGCGCCGGTGTGTTGGGGCTGCTGCCATCGCTGAGGTTTTTTTCGTAGACGGTCAGTTCGCCGCCGTTGACGTTCAGGCCATCGAGCGTCACCAGGTCGTCGTTGTTATGGATGTTCAGCACCAGCGTCGCGGTGCTGGTATCGCCATCGGAATCGGTAAGGGTGTAGACGAAATTTTCGGTGCCGTTGCCACCGCCGTGCAGGGCTTTGAAGTCGGCATCACTGGTGTTCAGGGTGTAGGTGTACGTGCCGTTGGCGTTCAACACCAAGGTGCCGAACGTCCCGGTGAGAGTACCGCCGATGATCGGCCCGCTGTCGGGGCCGGTGGCAATGCGGTCGGCGCCCTGGACGTCGTTGGGCAGCACGCTGCCGGTCAGGGTCAGCAGGGTTTCCGATGCCGTATTGGCGTTGCTGTCGTCCTCGGCATGAGGCAGGTCATCGATGATGTTCACATCGAGGCTGCCATTGGCGGTGGTGCCGTTGTCGTCCACCACGGTGACCGCAAACTGTTCGGAGAGACTGTTGGCGCCGTTGGCATTCGGATGGGTTTCGTTATCCACCAGGGTGTAGCTGTAGCTGACCACGCCGGTCGCGCTGTCGTAGCCAGTAATGGTTAGCGTACTGCCCAGCGGCGTGACGATTGATTGCGGGAAACCCGCCGATACACCGCCAACCACCACATTGATTCCGCCGACGCTGAGGGTTTGCACGCCATCCAGCGCAGTAATGGTGAAGGTGCCGCTCTGGGTCAGCGCCGATGCATCAGGGTTGCTGCCGTCGCTGAGGTTTTTCTCATTGACGGTCAGCTCGCCGCCTTCGGCATTCAGGCCATTGAGCGTCACCAGGTCGTCGTTGTTATGGATGTTCAGCACCAGCGTCGCGGTGCTGGTATCGCCATCGGCATCGGTAAGGGTGTAGACGAAATTTTCGGTGCCGTTGCCACCGCCGTGCAAGGCTTTGAAATCGGTATCACTGGTGTTCAGGGTGTAGGTGTAGGTGCCGTTGGCATTGAGTACCAAGGTGCCGAACGTCCCGGTGAAAGTACCGCCGATGATCGGCCCGCTGTCGGGGCCGGTCGGAATGCGGTCGGCGCCCTGGACGTCATTGGGCAGCACGCTGCCGGTCAGGGTCAGCAGGGTTTCCGACGCGGTATGGGCATTGCTGTCGTCGATGGCCTTGGGCACATCGTCGGTGATATTGACGTCCAGCGAACCAGTCGCGGTATCGCCGTTGCTGTCGTTCGCAACCACAGTGAATTGTTCACTGAGATTGTTGGTGCCGTCACCGGCGGAATGGGTTTCGTTGCCGACCAGGGTGTAGCTGTAACTGACCACGCCGGTGGCCGGGTTGTAGCCGGTGATCGTCAGGGTGTTGCCCAGTTGAGTGGTGATCGACTGAGGAAAACCGATGGGCACCCCGCCACTGATCACGCTGATCCCGCCGATGCTCAGGCTGCTCAGCCCGTCGGGCGCAGACACCGTGAACGTGCTGTGCTGAGTCAATGCCCCCGGGTTGCTGGCCGACCCGTCCGCCAGGTTGGCTTCATTGAGGGTCAGTTCACCGCCCGCCACCGACAGGCCGGTGAGGAAGACCGGGTGATTCGGCACGTTCGCGGCAAACGGCGTAACGATGCCTTTATCGCCGTTGTCCGGTGCAGCGTCCCGGCGTTCCAGGGGAAATTCGGGAATACCGTTGAAGCCCGCGGTGGGGAAACCAATCGTGGGATCGACCCGCCCGCCCACTTCCTCCAACAGCACAAAACTGTGGCCACCACCCAGCGCACCACCGGGCGCGCCCGTTGCACCCGGTCCGGCGGCGGTGGCCTCAGCGGTCTGGGTCGGGTCGGCACCGGCGGCAATGGCTTTTTGCAGTTGCTCGACATCGGTCAGTTGCGCCTGGCTCGGCGTCACCGCATCGGCTGTCTCCACATGCGGCACCTGGTGCGCCAGCAACTGGGCATTCATTTGCAGGCTGCTGTCACGCCCCAGGGTCAGCTCCTGGCCATTTTGCAAATGCACCGCCACCGCCCCTTCGGCCCCGGTGACCAACTGCTCGCCGGCAAACAGCCGATCGCCCTCGATCAGTGCCCGTCGAGTGCCATCACCCGCCACTGCATACACCTGACCGATGACCTTACTGACGATACCGATGAGCGTTGCCATGTGCATTCCTCCGCTGCCAACTGCTGTCGGCATCCTGTTTGCGCGAAGAAACGTGCTCATGGTTCAAGCAGGTTGCCCGAGACCCGTGTACCGGAAAGCGTTTACCTGAAGTAAACCGCTGCCTCCCGACACTCTCGCCAGGCGTGTCGCTTGCGAGGGGGGTGTCTTGGGATCGGGATAAAACCCTCTGCAATCAATGGCATCGGGACCCATTTCCAAAACGACCGGCCTGCAAACGCATGCGTAACGGTTTTGAATCACTCGAGCGACAAAAAAATGTCGCCTCTAAACCGTCTCGCTCTCCTCCCCTCCAGCACTTCTTCGCCCTATGTCGAAAAGTGAATGGAACTTTCCAAAACCCTGTTGATGCTCCAGAAGGCCAATAAAACAAAGGCTTTCGCATTGAACAATGTGCTGGATTTTTCAGGCCGCATAAGTTTTTTTTGGCATAGCCCTTATGAAAAATTTTTCTTAGCTACGCTTCAGGATGTTCTTAGCTCTGTTGTTACAGGCATGAAACGGTTTCATCTAAAAATATCGTCAAAAAAATGGCGACCGCTAAGCACCATCAGGAATCAGGGAGATGCACCCATGCGCGTTTTAACCCCCCTTTGCAGTGCGATTCTGCTGGCCATGGCCTGCGCTTCTCAGGCTCAGGCGATGTCATTGACCGAGGCGATCCAGAGCACCATTGCGACCCACCCGGAACTGGCGTCTCGGGTCGATGCCCGGCTCTCGGCCGACGAGCAGATTAAAGTCGCTAAAGGGGGCTTTTATCCATCGGTGGATTTGAACGCCGCCTACGGGCGCGGCTACAGCGATAACACCACCACCCGGTCGCGGGGCAATCACAACACCGAAATCCTCACCTACACCCAGTCGGAACTGCGCCTGCGGCAAATGCTGTTTGATGGTTTCAACACCGCCAACGAGGTCGCGCGCACCAAAGGCGTGTCCAACTCGCGGGCCTATTACGCTCAAGGCACCGCCCAGGACCTGGCCCTGCGCACCATCGAGGTGTACCTCGAAGTGCTCAAGCGCCGCGAACTGGTGACCCTGGCCAAGAACAATCTGCAAGCGCACATGCGGGTCAACGATCAGATCGGCCTGCGTACCCAGCGTGGGATCGGCAGCAACGCCGACGCCGACCAGTCCACCGCTCGCCGGGCACTGGCGCAAAACAACCTCGACACCGCCGAGGTCGATCTGGCCGATGCCGAAGCGAATTTCTACAGCGTTGTGGGGCGCATGCCCGATGAACTCGAAACACCGCCGTCGACCCGCGGCGAACTGCCCGCCACCCTGCCTGAAGCCCAGCAGAGCATGGTGGAAAACAACCCGTACCTGAAATCCGCCCAGGCTGACATCCAATCGGCCGAAAGCCAGTACGAAGTCGCCAAGTCGCCGTTCTACCCACGCTTCGACGCCGAAGCAGCGGTGGGCGCCAATAACAATGTGCAGGGCGATCAAGGCCACGACAACGAATGGCGAGTGGGCGTGGTGATGAACTACAACCTGTTCCGTGGCGGCAGCGACAAGGCCCGGCTGGCCTCCGATGCGCATCAGATCAACCAGGCGATGGACATCCGCAACAACGCATTGCGCCAGCTCAACGAGAACATCCACCTGGCCTGGAACGCCATGCAAAACGCCAAGAAACAAACCCCGACCGCCCGTGAATATGCCGAAACCACCACCCGTGTACGGGCGGCGTATCAGGATCAGTTCGGTCTCGGCCAACGGACTCTGCTCGACTTGCTCGACAGTGAAAACGAGCTCTACAACGCCAACCGCCGCTACACCGAAGTGCGCTACACCGAGGAGTTCTCGATGTACCGGGTGCTGGCGAACATGGGTCAGTTGCTGAGCAAGCAACGGGTGGTGCTGCCCGCCGATGCGATCGCCGCCACCGAAGTGAAAAACGAAGCACGCTTGCCTGAACTCAAATGAAGTAACGCCGTGTAGGAGCGATCAATGTGACCAGCATGGAAACCGGCAACACGGGTGTCGATCCGCGTCTGAGCTTCGATGATCCGCTTCTGGACGGCCTTTTGATTCTTTGCAAACTTCATGGCGCGACGGTCAGTCGCGCCAGCCTGAGTGCCGGGCTGCCAATGGCACACCAACGCTTGAGCCTGGACCTGCTGCCCCGCGCAGCGGCCCGGGCCAGTTTGCAGGCGCGGGTGCTGCGCCGTGAACTGAAGGATATTTCCGCGCTCAACCTGCCGGTGATGCTGATCCTCAACCATGGCCGCTGCGCGGTCTTGCGCCGTTGGGGCGACGATGGTCAGGCGCTGATTCTGCCCAGCGAAGCCGACGGCGGAGAACAATGGGTCAGCACGGACGAGCTGGCCACCAACTACAGCGGCCAGGCCTTGTTCGCGCGCCCACGGCATGAACTCGAAGACTTGCGCGCGCCGCTGGTGCCGCGGGTCGAGGCGTGGTTTCGCGACACGCTGAAGCTGTCGAAATGGCTGTACAGCGATGCGATTCTGGCGAGTTTCCTGATCAACCTGCTGGGCCTGATGGTGCCGCTGTTCGTGATGCAGACCTACGACCGAGTGGTGCCGAACCAGGCCACTTCAACCTTGTGGGTGCTGTCGATCGGCTTGCTGATCGGCACCGGTTTTGAACTGGTGCTGCGGGTGGTTCGTGCACACTTGCTGGACACTGCCGGGAAGAAAACCGACGTGATTCTTTCGGCGACCCTGTTCGAACGCATCACCGGCATGGCGATGAAAGCGCGCCCCGCAACCATCGGTGGTTTCGCCCAGAGCATTCATGACTTTCAGGGCCTGCGGGAGTTTCTCACCGCCGTCACGCTGACCAGCCTGATCGACATGCCCTTCGCTGTGCTGATGCTGGTGGTGATCGGCCTGCTCGGCGGCTGGCTGGTGGTGATTCCACTGCTGGCCTTCCCCATCACGATTATCTTCGCCATGGTGATTCAGGCGCGCCTGCGCGACACCGTGCAGAAGAGTTTGAGCCTCGGTGCCGAGCGCCAGGCCCTGCTGATCGAAACCCTCGGCGGCCTGGAAACCCTCAAGGCCTGCAGCGCTGAAAGCGAGCGCCAGCACAAATGGGAAAGCACCCACGGCGCCCTCACCCGCCTCGACAGCCATGCGCGCAACCTCTCCGCGCTGGCCACCAACGGCACGCTGTTCATTCAGCAGTTCTCTGGCATGGCGACCATCGTCGCCGGGGTCTACAGCATCATCGCCGGCAACCTCAGCGTCGGTGCGCTGGTGGCAAGCTACATGCTCGGCAGCCGCGTGCTCGCGCCACTGGGGCAGATCGCCGGGCTGATCACCCGTTACCAGCAAGCGCAACTGACCATGAAAAGCACCGATTCGCTGATGTCGTTGCCGCAAGAGCGCGACGCCAGGCAGCGGCCGCTGGAGCGCACGCAACTGCAAGGCGCCCTGGACGTCAGCGGCGTAACGTTCCACTACAACGGCCAGAGCGCGCCGGCCCTGGCCAACGTCAGCTTCAGCATGAAGCCGGGCGAACGGATCGGCATCATCGGTCGCAGCGGTTCGGGCAAAAGCACGCTGGCGCGGTTGGTGATGGGTTTCTACGCACCGGAAGAAGGCCAGTTGCTGCTCGATGGCCTGGACCTGCGGCAACTGGACGTCGCCGACCTGCGTCAACAGATCGGCTACGTCGCTCACGACCTGCCCCTGCTGGCCGGCAGCCTGCGCGACAACCTGACCCTCGGTGCACGCTACATCAGCGATGCCCGGATGCTTGAAGTCGCTGAGTTGACCGGCGTGACTGAACTGGCGCGTCAGCATCCGCAAGGGTTTGATCGGCCAGTGGGCGAGCGCGGTCAATTGCTGTCGGGTGGGCAACGGCAAGCGGTGTTGCTGGCGCGGGCCTTGTTGCTCGATCCGCCAATCATGCTGCTCGACGAACCCACCAGCGCCATGGACAACAGCAGCGAAGACCTTCTACGGCAGAAACTCCACGGCTGGGTCCAGGGCAAAACCGTGCTACTGGTCACCCACCGTACCTCGATGCTCAGCCTGGTGGATCGGTTGGTGGTGCTGGACAACGGGCGGATCGTCGCCGACGGCCCGAAAGAAGCGGTGATCGATGCATTGCGCAAGGGCCGTGTCGGCTCTGCGACGGTTTAGGAGCGCCCACTCGATGCCAATAGATACCTGTGGCGAGGGGGCTTGCCCCCGTCGGGTCGCGAAGCGGCCCCAAAGCCATTCACCCCGTTGTATCAGACAGATCGAGCTGGCAGGTTTACGACTGCTTCGCAGCCGAACGGGGGCAAGCCCCCTCGCCACAGGAGCTCCCTCGCCACAAGTTTGTGATCGGCCTTATTTCTCTTAACTGACGGGTATCGCCTCATGTCTGCTCAAACACCGGATTCAGCGGCCCGAAGCTACTTCGGCAGTTTCAGCAAAAGTGCCGAGAGCGAGTTCATACCGGAAACCGCCGGCGCCTCGTTGCAGGATTCACCGCGCTGGTCGCGGATCACCGTGTGGCTGGCGGCGGCGCTGCTGATCAGCGCGCTGGTCTGGGCCAAATTCGCCGTGTTACAGGAAGTCACCATGGGCGAAGGCAAGGCGATTCCGTCGAGCAAGATTCAGGTGATCCAGAACCTGGAAGGCGGCATCGTCACCGAGATTTTCGTGCGCGAAGGGCAAATGGTGAACAAGGGCGACACCTTGCTGCGCCTGGATGACACGCGATTCCTGTCGAACAAGGGCGAAAGCGAAGCGGACCGCTATGCCTTGATCGCGCAGGTCGAACGATTGTCTGCCGAAGCGGAAGGCCGGCCGTTCAAGCTGTCCCCGGAAGTCATCGCCAAGGCGCCGCAAGTGGCCGAGGACGAACGCTCGCTGTACGAACAACGCCAGCGCCGACTGGCCAGCGAACAGCGCACCTTGACCGAACAACTTCGGCAAAAAACCCAGGAGCTGGCGGAGTTCCGTTCCAAACAGGGGCAGTTCAGTTCCAGCCTGGCGCTGCTGCAACAAGAGATGAACATGTCGGCGCCGCTGGTGGGCACCGGGGCGGTGTCGCCGGTGGAAATCCTGCGGCTCAAACGCAGCGCGGTGGAAATCCGCGGCTCGTTGAACGCCACGACCCTGGCAATTCCCCGGGCGGAATCGGCGATCAACGAGATCAAAAGCAAGATCGACGAGTCCGAACAATCCTTCCGCTCGGACGCGGCGAAGGAGCTGAATGAAAAACGCACCGACCTGTCGAAAATCACCGCCACGAGCATTGCCATCGACGACCGTGTAACGCGCACCACCGTGGTGTCACCGGTTCACGGCATCATCAAAGTGCTGAAGGTTAATACCATCGGCGGCGTGGTCCAGCCGGGCAGCGACATGGTGGAAATCGTGCCCGTGGAGGACAACCTGCTGATCGAAGCCAAGGTCCGCCCTCAAGACGTGGCGTTCCTGCACCCGGGCCAAAAAGCCATGGTCAAGTTCAGCGCTTATGACTACACGATTTATGGTGGGTTGAGTGCCAGGCTTGAGTTGATCGGGGCGGACACCATCACCGATGACAAGGGCAACAGCTTTTATCTGATTCAGGTCAGGACCGACAAGAATCACTTGGGCGGGGATGTGAAACCGCTGCTGATCATTCCGGGGATGGTGGCGACGGTGGACATTATTACCGGGGAGAAAAGCGTGCTGGATTACCTGCTTAAACCGGTGTTGAAGGCACGGACCGAGGCGATGCGCGAAAGGTAGGTCTGACTCAATCCTGTGGCGAGGGGGCTTGTCGGAACGCCGCATCGCCCCGTTGGGTCGCGAAGCGGCCCCAAAAACCATTCAACCCGGTTGTAACAGGTAAACCACGTTAGTCGGTTTTACGACTGCTTCGCAGCCGAACGGGGCGATGCGGCGTTCCGACAAGCCCCCTCGCCACAGGGAATCATTGCCCGTGATTCTTCTGATAGGTCTCCTCCCCCATCGCCGCAATCTGCCCCTCGATCAACGCCTCGAACGGTTTTAATAACAGCTCGAAACTGCTCGGTGCTTCGAGGGTCTGCAACGCCTGCACAATCGCCTCTACCGTCGACAACGCCCCAGGCCCAGGTGCCTTGCGCAAGCGATAACGCGACACCCCGCCCTCGGCCAAGGTCACTCTGGGCAACGCCGCCAGCAATGGATTGAGGTGCAGCATCTTGCGCGCCTTGCGCCACGTGCCGTCCGGGACTACCAGCAACAACGGTTCATCATTGGCGGTATAAGTCCGCATCGGCTGAGCATCTTCACCGGGAAACAACAGCCGCGCCTGATAACCCGGCTGATTCAACAACGCCGGCAAATCCTCGAACACCTCGCCCACGATCAACTCGGCATTCTTGAGTCCCAACGCTGCCAATCGTGCGGTGTTCAATGCATGGTTCACTTCACTCGGATGCTGCAACAGCAACACCCGCGTGCGGCTATCCAGGCTTGGGATCAGCGGGCACAGGCAGTGAGTTTGCGGACGCAAGCAGCGCGGGCACTGGATTCTGGACATTTTCTTAAGCCTGATTGAGCTGTGCTTTGAGCAAATCACGGAAGGTCTGGATCAGCGGCTCGCGGCTGCGGCCACGGCGCACGATCATCGAGAATGGCGCCTGATAACCGAACGTCGCCGGCAACAGCACACGCAAATCCCCCTTGTCGGCCCAGGCCTGGGCGTAGTGCTCCGGCAGGTAACCGATGTAGGCGCCAGACAGCACCAGAATCAATTGGGCCTCCATACTTTCCACGGTCGCCGCGCTGTGCTTGAAACCATGACGCGCCAGTTCGGCCTGGCTCCAATAGCCTCGACCGACCATGCGTTGCTGGGTGATGACCTGCTCCGGGATGCGCCGCTCGTTGAACAGCGGATGACGACTGCTGCAATACAACCAGTGTTGCTCGCGGTAGAGCGGCATGTAGACCAGACCGCTCATGCGCGTGGAAAAGGCACCGATGGCCAGGTCGAGGCGGTTGTCCTGCACGCCGAGTTGCAGTTCGTAGGGGCTCATGACCGACAGGTGCAAATGCACCGCCGGGTGTTCCTGGCTGTAGGCGCCGATAGCTTCGGCGAATGGCAAGGCCTTGTCGCTGACGGTGGAGTCGATCACCCCCAGGTTCAACGTGCCACGCAGTTCGCCTTTGAGGGCGGCGGCGTATTGTTCGAAACCTTCGAGTTCGGCCAACAGACGCAGGGTTTCCTGATGGAACAGCTCGCCCTTGCTGGTCAGGCTGAAACCACCGCGACCTCGATGGCAGAGCACCAGGCCGAGCGCCGCTTCGAGCTGGCTCATATAAGTGCTGATGGCCGACGTCGAGAGATTGAGCTCGTGCTGGGCGTTGGCGAACCCCTGATGGCGGACCACGCTGACGAAGATGCGCAATAGTTTCAGGTCGGGTAAAGCGTTGGCCATGGGGGGCTCCATTGCAAGGTAGTGCATGTTGCTTTTGTGGCGAGGGGGCTTGCCCCCGTTGGGTTGCGCAGCAGCCCCAAAACCATTCACCCCGGTGCAATCAGACAGACCGAGTTGGCAGGTTTACGACTGCTGCGCAGCCGAACGGGGGCAAGCCCCCTCGCCACAGTGATCTCCCTCGCCACAAGGGTTCGGTGCATGGTGGGGAGTCTATCTTCCCGCCCGCCATTAGTTTAGAAAAATCTGAACTAAGTATTTGCCCGTAGCGATTCTTCCCGGCCACTGCATTTCGCAGAATCGGCCCACAGCGGTGCCCGTCTCTCCCCGAGCGGCTTACCTGCATAAATAAAACAACGACGATGAGGCCTTACCCGTGGACAAGATTCTTCACCAACCACTGGGCGGCAATGAAATGCCGCGCTTCGGCGGCATCGCCACCATGCTGCGACTCCCCCATTTGCCATCCGCTGCCGGCCTGGACGCTGCCTTTATCGGCATCCCGCTGGACATCGGCACGTCCCTGCGCCCCGGCACCCGCTTCGGGCCGCGTGAAATCCGCGCTGAATCGGTGATGATCCGTCCGTACAACATGGCCACCGGCGCTGCGCCGTTCGACTCGCTGTCGGTTGCCGACATCGGTGACGTGGCGATCAACACCTTCAACCTGCTGGACGCCGTGCGGATCATCGAAGAGGCCTACGACAATATCCTCGAACACGATGTGATCCCCCTGACGCTGGGCGGCGACCACACCATCACCCTGCCAATCCTGCGTGCCATTCATAAAAAGCACGGCAAAGTCGGCCTGGTGCACATCGACGCTCACGCCGACGTGAACGATCACATGTTCGGCGAGAAAATCGCCCACGGCACCACCTTCCGTCGCGCAGTAGAAGAAGGCCTTCTGGATTGCGACCGCGTAGTGCAAATTGGCCTGCGGGCTCAGGGCTACACCGCTGATGACTTCAACTGGAGCCGCAATCAAGGCTTCCGTGTGGTTCAGGCCGAAGAGTGCTGGCACAAATCCCTGGCGCCGCTGATGGCTGAAGTTCGCGAGAAAGTCGGCGACGGTCCGGTGTACCTGAGTTTCGATATCGACGGCATCGATCCGGCCTGGGCACCTGGCACCGGCACCCCGGAAATCGGCGGTCTGACGACCATTCAGGCGATTGAAATCGTGCGCGGCTGCCAAGGCCTCGACCTGGTCGGCTGCGATTTGGTAGAAGTCTCGCCAGCGTACGACACCACCGGCAACACCTCGCTGCTGGGCGCTAACCTGTTGTACGAAATGCTCTGCGTACTGCCAGGCGTGGTCCATCGCTGAGGATCGGTCATGAACGAACGTGATCAGGTACTCAATGCCGCCGCCGAACTGGTGTCGGCCTTTGCCCGAAACGATCGCGAAGCCTACTTCGGCGCATTCAGCATCGACGCCAGCTTCGTGTTCTACACCCTCGAGCAGCCCCTGCTGTCGCGCGATGCCTACCAGGCGTTGTGGGACAGCTGGCGTGCCGAGGACGGCTTCGAGGTGCTGTCGTGCACCTCGAGCAACGCCTTCGTCAGCCTGCAGGGTGACGTGGCGATTTTCATCCATGACGTGGCCACCGAGCTGCGCATGCAAGGGGAGCAACACTTCAGCCAGGAACGCGAGACGATTGTTTTCAAGAAACAGGCGTCTGGCCAAGAACAACAAGGCCTTTGGCTGGCCTGCCATGAACATTTGTCCGCAATGCCGGAAGGGCTGCCACCCCCTTAGCCAAACAGGTGACGCTCACGCACGATGAGCGCGCCTTTATGATCGGAGCAGATCATGAATAACAACAACAAAGACCAAAGCCTTACGCAAATTGAAACCTACGGGGTCGAGCAGATCCCGGACAACGAACGCACCGCAGGCCCGACGGACTTGTTCCGGATGATCTTCGGCGGTTCCAACACCTTCGCCACCGCCGTGCTCGGCAGTTTCCCGGTACTGTTCGGCCTGTCTTTTCAGGCGGGCGTCTGGGCGATTGTGCTGGGCGTGTTGCTGGGCTCGCTGATCCTCGCGCCGATGGGCCTGTTCGGTCCACTCAATGGCACCAACAACGCCGTGTCGTCCGGTGCGCACTTCGGCGTGCACGGGCGGATCGTCGGTTCGTTCCTGTCGCTTCTGACTGCTATCGCCTTCTTCTCGCTCTCGGTATGGAGTTCGGGTGATGCGTTGATCGGTGGTGCGAAACGCCTGATCGGCCTGCCGGAAACCGACCTGACCCTGGGCCTGGCCTACGGTCTGTTCGCGATCCTGGTGCTGACAGTGTGCATCTACGGCTTCCGCTTCCTGCTGTGGGTCAACAAGATCGCCGTGTGGAGCGCCAGCCTGCTGTTTCTGCTGGGCGTCTTCGCCTTCGCCGGTCCTTTCGATGTGAACTACGCCGGCAGCGTCAGCCTCGGTCAACCGGGTTTCTGGGCGGCTTTCATCGGCGCTGCGCTGGTGGCGATGAGTAACCCGATTTCCTTTGGGGCGTTCCTCGGTGACTGGTCGCGCTACATCCCGCGTGACACCTCCAAGCGCCGGATCATGGCTGCCGTGGTGATCTCGCAGATCGCGACCTTCATCCCGTTCCTGTTCGGCCTGGCCACCGCCACCATCGTGGCGATCAAGGCACCGGACTACATCGCGGCCAACAACTACGTCGGCGGCCTGCTGGCGGTGTCACCGAGCTGGTTCTTCCTGCCGGTGTGCCTGATTGCGGTGATTGGCGGCATGTCCACCGGCACCACGTCGCTGTATGGCACCGGGCTGGACATGTCCAGCGTCTTTCCACGGGTCCTGTCGCGGGTTAAAGCGACGCTGCTGATCGGTGTGATGTCGATTGCCTTCATCTTCATCGGGCGCTTTGCGGCGAACCTGGTGCAGAGCGTGTCGACCTTCGCCGTGCTGATCATCACCTGCACCACTCCATGGATGGTGATCATGATCATCGGCCTGCTGGTGCGTCGCGGCTTCTACTGCCCGGATGACCTGCAAGTGTTCACCCGTGGCGAAAAAGGTGGCCGCTACTGGTTCACCCACGGCTGGAACTGGCGTGGCCTGGGCGCCTGGATCCCGAGTGCCGCGGTCGGTTTGTGCTTCGTGAACCTGCCGGGGCAGTTTGTCGGGCCGCTCGGAGATCTGGCCGGCGGGATCGACATCAGCCTGCCGGTAACCCTCGGCCTGGCCTCGCTGGTGTACCTGACGCTGCTGAGCCTGTTCCCGGAATCGGCTGCGGTGTTCGGCCCCAACGATGCACGCAGCAAGGGCACGGATTCGCTCGGTAAACCGGCGATGCGACAAGCCGCCTGATTCAACTCGCAGAAATTGTGTCGAGGAGCTTTTGTGGCGAGGGGGCTTGTCGGAACGCCGCATCGCCCCGTTCGACTGCGCAGCAGTCGCAATACAAACAACCGGTTCTGACTGAAGAACCGCGCTATCAGGTTTTGGGGCCGCTTCGCGACCCAACGGGGGCAAGCCCCCTCGCCACAATTAAGTGTTCCATCGCATCACTGCTATTCAGCCTCACCATAAAAAAGACAATCGGAGACACGCCATCATGGCTTTGGATTTATTCGTCGTACTCATCTACGCCGCCGCGATGCTGATGCTCGGCTATTACGGCATGCGCAAGGCCAAGACCAACGAAGACTTTTTGGTCGCCGGTCGCAACCTCGGCCCGAGCATGTACATGGGCACCATGGCCGCCACCGTTCTGGGCGGCGCGTCCACCGTCGGCACCGTGCGCCTGGGCTACGTCCATGGCATCTCCGGTTTCTGGCTGTGCGCGGCACTCGGCTGCGGGATCGTGGCGCTGAACCTGTTCCTCGCCAAACCGCTGCTGAAACTGAAAATCTACACCGTTACCCAAGTGCTGGAAAAACGCTACAACCCGATGGCCCGCTCCGCGAGCGCGGTGATCATGCTGGCGTATGCGCTGATGATCGGCGTAGTTTCGATCCTGGCAATCGGCACCGTGCTGCAAGTGCTGTTCGGCCTGCCGTTCTGGGTCTCGGTATTGCTCGGCGGTGGCGTGGTTGTGATCTACTCTGCGATCGGCGGCATGTGGTCCCTGACCTTGACCGACATCGTCCAGTTCGTGATCAAGACCGTCGGCCTGATGTTCATCCTGTTGCCGATCTGCCTGTACCGCGTTGGCGGCTGGGATGAATTGGTGTTGAAACTGCCGGCCACTGCCTTCAGCTTCACCACGATTGGCTGGGACACCATCATCACCTACTTCATGATCTACTTCTTCGGGATCCTGATCGGCCAAGACATCTGGCAGCGTGTGTTCACCGTCAAGAGCGCCAAAGTGGCTCAGGTCGCCGGTACCTTCGCAGGCTTCTACTGCATCCTTTACGGCCTGGCCTGCGCCCTGATCGGCATGGCCGCTCACGTGCTGATCCCGGACCTGGACAACGTCAACAACGCTTTCGCCGCCATCGTCAAACTGTCCCTGCCGGACGGTATCCGTGGTCTGGTGATCGCCGCGGCCCTGGCGGCCATGATGTCCACCGCCAGCGCCGGCCTGCTCGCCGCTGCCACCACACTGACCGAAGACCTGCTGCCGAAACTGCGTGGAGGCAAACAGTCGAGCCTGGGCATGAACCGCCTGTTCACCCTGTTGACCGGCATCGTCGTACTCGGCATCGCTCTGGTCGTACATGACGTGATCAGCGCGCTGACCCTGGCTTACAACCTGTTGGTGGGCGGCATGCTGATCCCGCTGATCGGCGCCATCTTCTGGAAACGTGCAACCACCGCCGGCGCCATCGCCAGCATGGGCCTGGGCTTTGCCACTGCGCTGCTGTTCATGATCAAGGACGGTATGGACGCCAATACTCCGATCTACTACAGCCTCGGCGTGGGCCTGGTGAGTTTCGTGGTGGTCAGCCTTCTGTCCCGTCGCCCGGCCCTAGTGGCGAGCGCTGCCTAAGATTTCTATAACGACCTGATGCTTTCTTCGGCGGGTGTGGCGTCGGTTGCCACACCCGTTTTTTTTCGCCTGAAGGAATTTGCCCATGAAGATCGTCAGCCGCGATCAGTGGTTCGAGGTCAAACAACTCAGCGACGGTATCCGCCTGATTCACGAGCCGTACATTCGGCCTTTTTACCGCTGCAACCTCTGGCACATTCAGGGCCGCGACAAGGACTTGCTGCTGGACAGCGGTTCCGGGCTGGTCAGCCTGCGCGAGCAATTGCCGTGGCTCACCGAACGACCGCTGGTAGCGGTGGCCAGCCATTGCCATTTCGACCACATCGCCGGCCATCACGAGTTCCCCGAACGGCTGGTGCATCCGGCCGAAGCGCAGATCCTCGCCGAGCCCGATGGCGACAACACCCTGAGCAAGGCTTTCGTCGGTGACGACATGTTCGAGGCTCACCCCGACGGCCCATTGTGCTACGCCGAATACCGGGTCAAAGCTGCGCCGGCCACCGGTTTTATCGAAGACGGCGACGTGCTCGATCTCGGTAATCGGGTCCTGCAAGTGCTGCACACGCCGGGTCACTCACCGGGTGGCATCAGCCTGTATGAAGCGGCGACTGAAACCCTGTTCAGTGGCGACATCATCTACGACGGGCCGCTGATCGAAAACGCCTACCACTCCAACCTCGACGACTACGCCCGCAGCCTGCAACGCTTGCGCGCGATTCCGATCCGCACGGTGCACGGCGGGCATTTCGGGAGTTTTTCCGGGGGGTATCTGCGCTCGATGATTGACGAGTGGCAGCGCCGACACGCCTGAAGCCTGCTGTACTCAGCGTCAGGGACCTCATAACGTTCTCGAAGAAGGACCTCATGACAAGAGCCGCCGTTCGTGCCGCCGTGCATCGTCGCATCCGCCGCCTGCTGGAAAACCAGGATGACTTCGACGACAACACCAACCTGATGCAGTTGGGATTGGACAAAGAGGATATTGAAGAGCTGATCTTCCGTCTGGAGGATCAGTTGGGGTTGACGGCGTTTACCGCCGAAGAAGACCGGATACTCAAGACTGCCAGGACGGCGAATGACTTGACCCGGTTTTTGATTGAGATTGGGCGGTATTGAAACGGATTGCTAAATACATCCGATGGGCCGAACGAACCTCTGTGGCGAGGGAGCTTGCTCCCGCTCGATTGCGCAGCAATCGCAAGCTGCACTCGCGCTCAACCTGACCCACCTGAGTGGCGATGAATGGGGCCGCTGCGCACCCCAGCGGGAGCAAGCTCCCTCGCCACAGGTGATTTTCCAGACTTACCGACGGCGCTGCTGGCGGCGACGTTGTTCGTCATCAGTGCGAATTGGCACCGGTTGCAGAGGCGGTTCAATCAAACCGAGTGCGACACCCAGGTCATGCAGCCAGTTTTGGATTTTCTCTTTCATGATGCCCCCCTTCAGGGTCGTGCCGAGCGGCCGAAGTTCTGTAGCCCCTTCGCACTGATAATAGTCCGAAGTCCTACGCAATGCTCGCTCAAGATCGCAATGATCTGTTACTGAATTGATCCAAATCCTTGGACGTTCGTTCAAACATTTGCCTGGGCCTGGACCGTTGCCGACGGATACACCGCCTGTTGCTGCTCGATCCATGCATTCAGGTTGGCCCCGACCATGCCTTTGCGCCACATCAACCAAGTGGTCGCGCTGGCGAACGGCTCGGCCAACGGGTGCACCGCCACGCTTTCACGCCCCGGCAGACTGGCGAGCATCGACTCCGACATCAGCGCCACGCCAGAGCCGGCAATCACGCAGGCCAGCATTCCTGGATAAGACTCGATCTCCATGGCCCGGCCCATCGCCGCATGGTCATGGGCAAACCAGGCTTCCAGGCGCATCCGGTAGGAGCAACCCTGGCGAAACGTGAACACCGAACGCCCTTCGACATCCAGCGCACTGCGCACCGGTGGATGATCGGCCTCGCTGATCAACACCAACCGTTCGTCGCACAACGGCACGCCGTCGAGCCCGGCCAGTTCCAGCGGGCCGTCCACCAGCGCCGCATCGAGGCGCCCGGTGAGCAGCCCTTCGAGCAGTTCACCGCTGGGGCCCGACTGTACTTGCAGGTTCACCGCCGGGTAGCGGCGGTGATAACGCGCCAACAGCTCTGGCAAGTGAATTGCGGCGGTGCTGTACATGGTGCCCAGTACGAAATCCCCGGCCGGTTGCCCGCCCTGCACCGCCGCGTGGGCTTCGTCGTGCAAGGCGAACAGCTTGGCCGTGTAGTCCAGCAGGACTTTTCCCGCAGGCGACAACTGCAAACGCTGACGCTCACGCACGAACAGTTCGACACCGAGTTGCTCTTCGAGCTGTTTAAGCCGGGTCGACAGGTTGGAGGGCACGCGATGCAGGCGTTCGGCGGCTCGGGTAATGGAACCCTCCTCCGCCACTGCCTGGAAGATCCGCAATTGGCTGAATTCCACGCCATTCTCCAAATAAGAACAAGTTTCTCACTATTATTCATTTTTAAAGAAAGTCAATCAGTCCTAGCCTGACGGTCATTGATCCTCGAAACGGAACTCAGACCATGTCCCCGCTGATTCGCTTAACCGCCAGCTTTGTCGCCCTGATGATGGCCATGGGCATCGGGCGTTTCGCCCTCACCCCACAACTGCCGCACTTGCTCAGTGAGGGTCAGATCGACCTGACTGCCGCCGGTCTGATTGCCGCCGCCAACTACCTCGGCTACTTCGTCGGCGCGGTGGATGCGATGTTCGCCCGTCGCCCCGATCAGGTTCGCAGGCGCCTGCTCGGCGGTTTGTGGTTGTGTGTATTGCTGACCCTGGCCTCGTTCTGGGCCAACGGGTTCTGGGCGCATCTGGCGCTGCGTTTCGGCACGGGCGTGGCCAGTGCCTGGGTGCTGGTGATGATTACCGCGTTGAGCCAACCGCTGGCAGCGGCGGCCGGTCGTCCGCGACTCGGCGCCTTGGTGTTTGCCGGTCCGGGGTTGGGGATTTTTCTGACAGGGTTGTTGGCCTTGGGCTCGAACCTGCTGGGGCAGACGTCTGCGACCTTATGGTTGGTGTATGCCGCTGTCGGGCTGGTGATGCTACTGGGGATTCTGCCGATCCTGCCGCAACCGGCGGCCCCTTCTACAGCGACACCGCTTGCCGCCACGTCGATCAACCAAGGCGTCGGACGTTTGCCGGTGATCTATGGGTTGTACGGTTTGGGCTACATCATCCCGGCCACTTTCCTCTCACAAATGGCCAGCGCGCAGTTCCATGGGCAATGGCAAGCCGATCTGTTCTGGCCGTGCTTTGGTCTGGCGGCGGCGACCGGGGTCGTGTTGGTGAGCCTGCGTCGGCACAACCCGAACGCAACTCGTCATTGGCTGATGGCGACGCTATGGCTACAGGCCGCCGGGGTGTTTGCTTGCCTGTTGGGCAGCGGTGCCGGCCTGGCGCTGGGGGTGATCCTGTGTGGCGGGCCATTCCTGGCCTGCATGCAACTGGTGATGCAGCGCTCCCGGGAACTGGCGCCCCACGCCACCCAGCGCAACGCCGGGCTGCTGACCGCGTGCTTCGCCGTGGGTCAGCTCAGCGGGCCGTTGCTAGCCGCGTTGAGCAGCCATTTCAGCGGTGGCTTGCAACCCGCGCTGGTGATCGCCGGCGGCGGTTTTATCATTGCCGCAGGCTTGTTGCTGCGCCCGATCAGGGTTGCCCAAGTGCTTTGCGCAAACGACGGCGCACCCACTGCTCTGCGCTCACAAAAGTGATCCCGAGCAAAACCAGTACCGCGCCGATCACAAAGTTCAGGCTCAGCTCTTCACCCAGCAGCACCACGCCGAACGTGACGCCGAACAGCGGCGTCATGAACGAAAACACCGCGAGGTTCGCCGCCAGGTAACGGCGCAGTAGCCAGAACCACGTCAGATAACTGAAGAACGACACCACCAATCCCTGAAACAGCACGCTGGCCACCGCCACCGTGGTCAGGCTGACATGGGTGACCTGACCACTGAGGATCGCGATCAGCAGCAGGCCGACGAAGCCGACGATCAGTTGATAAAACAGCGTCAGGGTCACCGGCGCTTCCGACAGACGCGAGGCGCGCACCACTACAGTGGTCGCGCCCCACGACGCGCCGGCCAGCACACCCAGGGCATCACCCATCAACATGCGGTGGTCAAGGTTGTCCCAGGACACCCCACCGGCAAACGCAATGGCAATGCCAATGAACGCCAGAAAAATCCCCAGCCACTGCACCGGTCTTAAACGCTCACTCGGCAGCAGCCAATGCACGCCCAACGCGGTAAAGATCGGCGCGGTGTAGAGAAACACCGACATGTGCGCCGCCGTGGTCAGTTGCAGACCTTCGGCAATGAAGAAGAACTCCAGGCCAAACAACGCGCCGGCAAGCAAGCCGCCGCGCCAGGTAGTCCCGACCTGATCCCAACCGCCCTTCCAGCAGATCAACAATCCTACAAGCAACGCGGAAATACCTGAGCGCCCCGCCGCCTGCATGACCGGTGCGATGTCGGGCGCGGCCCATTTGATCATCACCTGCTGCACACCCCAGATCAGGCACAGCCCGACCATCACTTGCAGGGCAAACCCATCGGCGCTACGCCGGGTGGCGCTCACCGGAACACCTCGACAACACAATCCATGGCAGTGACTCGACAGTAAAAGCAAAGCCCCGGCCTTCCTGCTGAACAGAGGGTGCCGGGGCGAAAAATTATGCTGTCGATTATTAACCAGATGGACAGAAAAAGGTGTCTGCAAAAGACCTTTAAATCGCCACGTACGTCATCCAGCGATGACCAGCGCCGCCGATTGCTGTGCCTGCTCACGCCTGGCCAGCGCGAAGTACAGGACGCCGCCGAGGAAGCAGCCGGTGAACCAGGCGAAGTTGGCCATCGGCTGCAACACCGGGATGAAAGTGATCGCAACGCCCATCAGGGTGGCAGGAATCAACGCCTTGACCGCCGTCCAGTTGATCCCGCCGCTGTAGTAATAACGCCCGCTCGGGCCGTCATTGAACAGCGCATCGACGTCGATCTGCTGCTTTTTGATCAGGTAGTAATCCACCAGCAGAATCCCGAACAGCGGGCCGATGAACGCCGCCAGCACGTCGAGGGTGTAGTGAATCACCTCTGGGTTGTTGAACAGGTTCCACGGGGTGATGAAGATCGATGCCACGGCGGCAATCATGCCACCCGCACGCCAACTGATTTTGCTCGGGGCGACGTTGGCGAAGTCGAACGCCGGGGACACAAAGTTGGCGACGATGTTGATGCCGATGGTCGCGGTGACGAAGGCAAAGGCGCCGAGCAGCACCGCCACGCTGTTGTCGATGCGCGCCACGGTGGCGATCGGGTCGTGAAGCATTTCACCGAACACTGGCAAGGTGCCGGAAACGATCACCACGGTCACCAGCGAGAACGCCAGAAAGTTTACCGGCAGCCCCCAGAAATTGCCGCGACGCACGTCATTCATGCTGCGGCAGTAGCGGCTGAAATCGCCGAAATTCAGGGTCGGACCGGAAAAATACGACACCACCAATGCCGTTGCCACGATTACCTGGCCAAAGGCTTCCCAGCCAGACAAGGACTTTTCCGCCAGGGTGAAACTGATGTTGCTCCAGCCGGCTTGCCAGACGATCCAGCCGGCGAGCAGGAACATCACGCCGTACACCACGGGGCCGGCCCAGTCGATGAAGCGGCGAATCGATTCCATGCCAGTCCAGAACACCAGCGCCTGGACGAACCACAGGCTGAGGAAACCGAACCAGCCGAGGTAGGACAAACCGGCAAAGTGCGGTTCGGCGTAGGTCGCCATCGAAGGAAAAAACCGTAGCACGACGATGATGAGTGCACTGGACGCCAGGTACGTCTGAATCCCGTACCAAGCCACCGCAATCAAACCGCGGATGACCGCAGGAATATTCGCCCCGAACACCCCAAACGCCAGTCGGCAGATCACCGGGTAAGGCACCGCGGCTTGCTGACTCGGCTTGGCCACCAGGTTGGCGATCAACTGCACGATGCAAATCCCGCCGAGCAAGGCAATCAACACCTGCCAACTGGCCAACCCCAGCGCAAACAGGCTGGCGGCGAACACATAGCCGCCGACGCTGTGCACGTCGCTCATCCAGAAGGCAAAGATGTTGTACCAATTCCATGTCTGCGGCAGCGGCCCCAGGTCCTGGTTATACAGGCGCGGGCTGTAGCCATTGGGCAATTGTTCGGTCATCGCGGGGCTCCTCGAAAGTACAGGCGCGGCCCCCGAGATGGGTGTGGCGAGCACACTGCGTACGGGAGCCGGCATGGTTTGTATACGAGTTGCTACGCAGAATGCGTGCCATACGATCAAAAGGTGTGACAAACCTGGCTTTCAGCCCTGTTCAGAGCGCAGCCTTCAAGTCGTAGAGAGGGTGATAACGCCCATGAACAGGGCGTCCGCGCCTGCAAACGGTGCAGGACGTTATGTATACAAAGAGATGGGTGACTGCTGCGCAGAAGGCTACCGTAGGCTGGATCCTTTTTTGATCACAACCTGCGGTAGCGCCTACCGGGGCCGGTGCAGGTCAGCTGAGTTCGATACGATCAGCGTGAATGACGATCTGGCCGTTCTTGTACAACGCACCGATGGCCTTTTTGAAGTTGCCCTTGCTGACGCCGAACATACTGCTGATCAGCGTCGGGTCGCTCTTGTCGCTGACTGGCAGGGTGCCATTGTTGTCGCGCAACTTGGCGAGAATCTTCGAGTTCAGACTGGTGGCGGCGGCTTCGCCCACCGGCTGCAGGCTCAAGCTAATCTTGCCGTCGGCACGGACTTCTTTGATAAAGCCCTTCTCTTCTTTACCGGCGCGCATGAACTTGAAGATTTCGTTCTTGTGGATCAAGCCCCAGTGCTTGTTGTTGATGATTGCCTTGAAGCCCATATCGGTCGCTTCGGCTACCAGCAAATCAACTTCCTGGCCCGGGGTGTAGTTGGCCGGGGTCTTGTCCAGGTAACGGTCCAGACGTGCCGTCGCGGTGATGCGCCGGGTGTGTTTGTCGAGGTAGACGTGCACCACGACATACTCGCCGGCCGTCATCTGGCGCTTTTCTTCGGAATACGGCAGCAGCAGATCCTTCGGCAACCCCCAATCCAGGAACACGCCGATGCTGTTGACTTCAACGACTTTCAAACTGGCGAATTCACCGACCTGAACTTTCGGCTTTTCGGTGGTGGCGATAAGTTTGTCATCGCTGTCCAGATAAATAAAAACGTTGAGCCAATCTTCATCTTCGCTGGGAATATCTTTGGGAATATAACGATTAGGCAGAAGGATTTCGCCGTCCGCGCCACCGTCCAGATATAAACCGAAGTTAGTGTGTTTAACCACTTGCAAACTGTTGTAACGCCCGACTAAAGCCATGTCCAATACCCTCATTGCGTGGGCGGCATTCTACCCGGTTTTGCGGGCGGCGTTCGGCGGGCCGGCTCGGTGGCGCGAGAAAATCCGCGCAAGGCCCTAATTTCCCTGGGTTTGGCGGGCGTGTTTGGCCGCTCGTCAGGCCGTTCGGGTGGTCTGGACGGTGGCCAGCCCATCCGAAAAGCACTATTTCTCCACTGAGGTTTTTAGTTAAAACAGCAGCTTAGGGGACTATTCCAAATAATAACTTGCGATTATTCGCGCACCTGCCGTGTGTATTTCGGGAGGATATTTACCAAGCAATTGTCAAGTATTTCCTGTACGATGCCTGGCCAAGTTAATTTCTACAGGTTAATGGCCGCCATGCGTGTAAAAGCATCCAACAGCAAAGCAAAGCCAGCTCCAGCCGTTGAAACCAGCGAATCGATCAACAATCAGATCGCTGCGTTCCTCAAGTCCGGTGGCGAGATCCAGCAAATTGCCAAAGGCGTCAGCGGCCAGACGTTCGGCCCGTCCAAGCAGATCACGCTGGGCAAAAAGTAATTCCCCCGCTTTAACTGGTCCCTAAGCGCTTTGAGCTTCGAAGCGCTTGGACTGGAACCCTCCAGCAACACCCCATAAAACAAATCAATATTTCAACAATCGACGAACGGCCCTCGATGCCGAACATTCGCCGGTATGCTTGCACGTGTCTGGATCAAGCGTTTCAGCAGGTTTTCACCACCTGCTCCTCGCAGCTCATGGAGTGACGCATGCTCAAGCCCCCTTTTCTCCTGCTCGCCAGCCTGTTGTGGTGTTCCGTCGCCCATGCGCAAGTCTTCCAGCGCGAATTGGGCGATTTCGATCTCAAACTCGCCACCACCCCCAGCCGCAGCATGGCCCAAGGGCTGGTCAAACCCTCGACGACCGGCTCGTTCCACGGTGGCCTCGACCTGAGCCACGACAGCGGCTTCTACGTGGGCCAATGGTCCCCCAGCATGGGGCTTAGTCCTTCGAGCAACCTTGAAGTCGATTCCTACATGGGCTTTAAACAGCCCTTCGATCACTCCCTCGGCTACGAAGTGGGCATGATCCATTACAGCTATCCCAAAGTGGATACCCTCGACAGCCAGGAGTTGTTCGGCGGCCTGACCCTGCTGGGCAGCCGCTTCGGCGCTGCCTTCAGCAACGACCCAGACAAACAGAACAGCACCCTGTTCGCCGACCTCAGTGGCAATCAGCCGTTCGGCATCGGGGTCAGCCTGAAATACACCACTCACCAGCTCAATACGCCGGTGTCCGTTGACGGTGGATATGTAGGCAGTTTTACCGACTGGTCGGTGAAATTGTCCCGGCCGTTCATGGGTATCGACCTGGACTTGATCTACAGTGACTCAAGCCTGAGCGGCAGCGATTGCTCCGCCTATTCCGGCCACAATAGCGAGTGCGACGGCCTGGTCACTCTCAAGGCTGTACGCGCCTTCTATTAATCGGCTGAACTGACAGGCTCGTCCTGCGTTCACATAAGAGAACCCAATAAAAAACCAGGTCTTCGCAAGGGCTTGCCATGTCGCATTGGTTGAAACAGATCACCGTCATCCTCACGCTCAGCCTCACCATCGCCGCCTGCACCCGCGTGGGCCTGGCTTACCGCAACCTCGACGTGATCATTCCCTGGACGCTCAGCGACTACCTGGACATGAACCGCCAGCAAAAAGACTGGTTGAACGAGCGTCTCAAGGAACACCTGCGCTGGCACTGCACCACGCAACTACCCGGTTACCTCGACTGGCTGAATCGTTTACAGACCATGATCGAGACCAACCAGATCACCGACTCTGAGCTGCAAGCCCGTACCCAGGAAGCCAAACAAGCCATCGCCGAAACCGCCCGGGAAATCACCCCATCGGCCATCGAACTGTTGCAAGGGCTGGATGACAAGCAAGTCGCGGAAATGAACGACGCTTTCGCCAAGGACCTGCGCAAACGCCAGGAGGAATATCTGAAGCCACCTCTAGAGCAACAGATCAAAGAGCGAAGCAAGCGCATGGAAAAACGCCTGAATGCCTGGCTCGGACCACTCAGCCCAACCCAACAGCAACGGGTGATGGCCTGGTCGAACGCCCTGGGGGATCAGAACAAAGAATGGATTGCCAACCGCGTCCATTGGCAACAGCAATTCAGCGCGGCGGTCGCGCAACGTCAGAGTCCGCAATTCCCACGGCAAATCGAGACGCTTCTGGTTGATCGCGAGAGTTTATGGACCCCCGCTTACCGTGAAGCCTACGCCAACACCGAAGCCCAGGCTCGAGCGTTGTTGGTGGACTTGATGGCCGAAAGCACGCCGTTTCAGCGTCAACGGTTGCTGCAAAAGATTGAAGACATGCGCAAGGACTTCACTGATTTGAAATGCCTGAAAGCGGCGCAACGAGGATAAGTTCTAAAGCTGCAAGCTTCACGCAATCTGCGCCTTCGACGCCACCTCATCAAACGTCAATTCATCCAGCGCATCGTCCTGCTCATCCAGCACCTGGCGCGGATGCTCATTTCCCGGGATGCTGCTGTCGATCAGGCTCAACAAACTCGAGCCCCGGGGTGTCAAAATGTAATTCTCGCCATTGCCACCCTGATCCTCCGGCCGAGGCTCGATATACCCCCGCAACAGCAGTATTTTTTCGTACTCACCGGCCACCGTTTTCAGGCGATCCAGATTCTCGAACGGCTCGCCCGCGGAGGCTTTCGCCGCCGCATACTGCTCGGCATAAGGCCGTGGAGTGAAACTGCGGCCAGCACTGTTCTGCACTTCGTGCAGTAAATGCTCGATCAAATCCCAGTTATAAGTCGTCATCCTGATCAACCTCCAGTGCCCACGAGTGAAATGGCCTTCATAGGTTGTGACCGACAGGGAGTGCAGCCGTTCAGCCGAGGTCTCTCCCCCAACCGACCGGCGGCCTGTCGATTTGAGCGCAGGCCAAACGACTAGGCTGTGTAAGACGGTTTACCCCTCTGCGCGGATCGACTTTCGCCACAGCAAGCAGGAGAAATCAGCATGAACATACAGAATCATCCGGTCGTGTCCCGGGAAGAATGGGTCGCGGCCCGCAAACAACACCTGGCCCACGAAAAAGCCTTCACCAAAGAACGAGACAAACTCAGCGCCGAACGCCGCGCCCTGCCCTGGGTAAAAATCGACAAACCCTACCGCTTTCAGGGCCCCAACGGCGAACTGAGCCTGACCGACCTGTTCGGCGGCCGCAGCCAGTTGATCGTCTACCACTTCATGTTCGCCGCCGGCTGGGACGAAGGCTGCCCAGGCTGCTCGTTCCTCTCCGACCACATCGACGGCGCCAACCACCACCTGGCCCACCACGACGTCGCCGTGGTCGCGGTTTCCCACGCACCGTTCGCCGAATTCCAACCGTTCAAACAGCGCATGGGCTGGAAATTCGATTGGGTCTCATCTGAAGGCTGCGACTTCAACTACGACTTCGGTGTCTGCGCCCGGGCCGAAGACGTCGCCGCTGGAAAAGCTACTTACAACTACGAAAAAACTGACGGTGTTGAGGAAGAACTCCCAGGGCTCAGCGTGTTTTATCGCAATGAAGCGGGGGAGATTTTCCATACCTATTCAACGTATGCCCGTGGCCTGGATTTGCTGGTCGGCGCCTACAACTATCTGGACCTCACGCCTAAGGGGCGTAATGAAGAGGAAATCATGGATTGGGTGAGACATCACGATCGGTATGAGGACAAGGCGCCGGCCAGTTGCTGCCATGGGGGGTAGACCCGCATGGGCCGAGTATGAACACCACCAATCCACTGTGGGAGCCTGCTCGCGATGACTGACTAACATTCAACATTGATGTTGATTGATACACCGCTATCGCGAGCAGGCTCGCTCCCACAAAGTTGCGTAGTGTTCTGTAGGCCGCGTCCGGTTGCCCAACTGCCGCCAGGCAAACGCCCTACAACAACCTCGGAAACAGTCGTCTTGCACCGCTGGAACGATGAAGCTTATAGTCCGCCCGTCGCCCAAATGGCGATTCAGGTTTGGCGACCTGATTATAGAGAATGCGAAGGCTATCAGCTTAATTGCAGGCGCCAACGCACCCGCAAAGCCGCTATTTATGGCGGCTGTGCGCGGGAGATCTTCGGATCTGCCGGTTTCTCTGTACCGGTTCGCCAACCTGCGTACAGCTGCCACCCTCTCGTTTGGCGACGACTGAGTGACGGCATTAGCCCATCAAACAGAGATCTTCAAATGAATCGATACATGCCCCTCACCGGAATCGACCTGATCCCGGCCTCCCTGCTCATCGACACCCAAGCCCCACTCGACGTCCTGCACGCCATGGCCGACTACCGCATTCGCACCGTCACCCAGGTGCTGGAAAACATCGCCTTTCGCGCCGAGATTGGTTGCGATACGGTGGTGCTGTCCGACTTTTCAAAACTGCTGGCCATACCGTTGCGGGATGGTTGTGATTTGATGGATGTGATTGGCAGGCGATTGCGGGCGCAGGCTGCGGAGTAAATGTAAAACGGGCGACCTATGGGTCGCCCGTTTTACATAGGGAATTCAAATAGCTGAGCGTCTTTACGCAGAAGGCACGCTCGTCACAGGAATGCGTTCCGGAGGCAGGAGAAACGGGGTCTGTCCCTGAGGGATCCCTTTGGGTCATCTCGATCTGACCCAGTGATTTCGGTGAGGACGACGCCAGAGCGTAGAGGTTTTTAACCGGCAGCCAAGTGTGTGCGTCGTTGCGGTAAAGGTCCCGGTTACGCACTCGCCCCACGTAATACCAACCTTTCGCCTCGACGGCTTTGATCCATGGCCGGCGAAAACCCGCATCAGCGACAAGGATCGGAACGCAGTCTTTGGGGAGCATTTCGGCCAAGGTTTGCAACAACCGTTTTTGATATTTCGGACAACCCTCGCGTTCATGAACACTCTCGTAAATGGGGAACGAACGTCCTGCCAAAGGAATGGCAGCGCGCAACAAAAAGAACTCTCCAGCCGCATCGATCGGCGACCAATCGACCAGGATCAACGGATGTCTCAGCGACCCCAGCAAGGCTCGCAACATGACCCAGTAAAACAGCGAGCGCTCGGTTTGCAGATGCCGATTACCCAGCAACCGATCTACTCGTTTGATGGCGTGTTTGGGGTAAGCCTTGCCTGACATGAATCGACCAAGCCCCGTCAGAGTGAGCCGACGTCCTTGGAGTAATGCGCTGACACAACACATCAATGTTTTCAGACGACGAGAATGGACAGTGGGAAGTGCTTGAGCGAGCGCGCTGTGTAAGAATCGGATGGCCTGCATGGGTTCGGATCTTGTTTTTGTGTGGTGCAATACAAGCTGCCGCCCCATGCAGGTCTCTACAATTCCCAACTTCTTGATTTCTCGTAGGAAAAAGCGGGGATTTCTCAGGGTCTGTCCCCGTTTTTCTCAATCGGCTCTATTAGCTGACTGCTTACCTCGCGAACTGAGCTTCAAAAACAGCCTTCAGCTATGGCTGGCGCTGCGACAATATGGCGGCTCTGACGAAGAGGATGGCCTGTCAAATTTATTGACGCTGATCGCTCAAAGGCGCGTTGGAAACCAACCCGGTCGTATCGAGCCGCGAGCCATAAAACGAAGACCTCAAGCCTACCCCTTGCTGACCAAATCACGTCGGTCAGCAAGGGTGGATGTCAGGAAAAATGGGCACGCTAAACATGTTAGGTAAGTGCCATTCAAATCCGCCCCCATTTCTTACCTTTAAGTCGCTTTATTATTCCCTATTGAAAATCTCATACACCCATTTGGCCAACACTTCCGGTGACGTCGTTTCTTTTCTTAGACATTCTTCACCGCGATCTTTCGCAACAATGGACAGCTTCCCAGCTTCAGAAATCTCAATATAGGGAGCACCAAACTCATCCACTTCAGTTCCTAAAGGAAATTTCTCATATGGATTTCCCTGCTCACGCGCATATTTGAAAAAATAATCGGCTAACTGCTCAAGATCCATTGTTGCTACCCTCAGGTTATTTTATCGGTCTGATGAAACCTTCCTTCACCAACTCATCAATGCTCATAGGTAATTGATACTGAGTCCCCATGCCAGGCTTTCCAAACCAAAGAGCCGCGCTTCCAGAGTTTACCTCTGGGATAGGCTTTAGGGAGAAACGGGGACAGACCACGTTTTCCATCTAAAAAATCGAATGCTTTTTCGGTCTGCCCGGGCATCCCCGCCGAGCTCGTCGCCCAATCATAGCTTCAATTTCGGCTGCAAATCGCGAACCACCAAGTACATAGTCGCCATTGGTGGCAGCCCGAATCTGCT